>JBOHGD010000081.1:0-19997 GCA_050699955.1 Pseudonocardiaceae bacterium
CAACACACCCAAACGCCCCCCACAACGCACCCAACGCACCCAACGCACCCAACGCACCCAACGCACCCAACGCACCCAACGCACCCAACGCACCCAACGCACCCAAACGCCCCCCACCGCCCCTTGGGGGGCATGGGGGGCTAGGCCCCCCAATATCACGCGAAAGAGCCCAGTCCGCGCATTCCGCGGACACGGCTCGCCCACTCTGTAGCCCCGACGGGATTTGAACCCGCGCTACCGCCTTGAGAGGGCGGCGTCCTAGGCCGCTAGACGACGGGGCCGCGAGAACGCAATGATCGCATTCGCTGGGGTACCAGGACTCGAACCTAGACTAACTGAACCAGAATCAGTCGTGCTGCCGATTACACCATACCCCACAGGCTGTCCGATTTCGGGCCTGCACCCGCCGTCGAACCAGCGCCGGATAGGCATGGTAGCCGACCGTCCACGCCCGGTTCCACTCGCCTGTCCGGGGCTCACATGGTCAGCTGGCCGACTAGCGCGGGGAGTTCGGAGAGCTGGCAGATCACCGAGATCCCGGCGCTGCGCGGGAGGGCGCCTCGGCGGGAGCGATCCAGCCATACCCCGTGCATCCCGGCGTCGCGAGCGCCTTCGGCGTCCATGTCGAGCCGGTCGCCGACGTGCACGGCCTGGGCCGGGCGCACCCGGAGGGCGGCGCAGGCGGTCCGGAAGATCGCGCGGTGCGGCTTGGCCACGCCGAGCTCTCCGGAGATCAGGACCGCGTCGAACGCCGACTCCAGGCCCAGTACCTCCAGCTTCGCGCGCTGATACTCACCCGCCGCGTTGGTGATCGCGGCCAGCCGCAGCCCGGCGGCCCGGAGCACCCCCAGGCACGGCAGGGCGTCGTCGTAGAGCTGCCAGGCCCGCCGCATCGCCGCCGCTCTGCGCTCCTCGCGCTGAACCACCTCGCCGTCGCCGAGCAGCTCCCCCCGGGATGCGAAGAACTCCTTGGTGCGCTGCCAGCGCATGGTGTCGAAGTCGACCTCCCCGGCAAGGTAGCGCAGGTAGTGCCGATCGGTGAGCGCGCACCAGTCGGACCAGGCGTCGTCGGTGCCGAGGAGCTCGCGCAGCCCGGCACGGGTCGACGCCTCGTGATCAACCAAAGTCGCATCGACATCGAAGCAGACGGCCGCGATCATGAGCGGGACCGTCCGATCGAGAAGTTGGGCAGTAAGGGCCAGCTCGGGCGCGAGGGTCACCCGGTGCAGGCTAGATCGTCACCAGTCCCGCCGACTCTGCTGACTCGGTGAAAGGCAGCATAATTTTCACCGTTGAGAATCGAAAGGTCACGTGGAGCGACGATCCGGCGCCGCGGTGCGTAACGACCGTGCCGGGCCGATCCCGCCTCAACTACCGGTTGCGGGCCGGTGCGTGCCGGTGGGAGCTGCGCCGACCTGCCGCCCTCTGGCCCCGTCAGAGCACCACCCGCCGTCTTGACGACCAGCTCGTTCTGGAGCATCATCCATTATATTCAACACTCGTTGAAAGGGGCGGTCATGGAACGCACGACGTGCTGTGTGGTCGGTGGGGGGCCAGCCGGGATGATGCTCGGCTTGCTGCTGGCCAGAGCGGGGGTAGCGGTCACCGTGCTGGAGAAGCACGGCGACTTCCTACGCGACTTCCGCGGCGACACCGTCCATCCCTCCACGCTGACGTTGTTGGACGAGCTCGGGCTGGGCAAGGAGTTCGAGCGGATCCCGCACCGGCTGGTCGATCGGGCCCAGGTCCAGGTCGGCAACGAACTGATTCAGATCGGCGACTTCAGCCGGATCCCCGGTCCGCACAAACATCTCGCCTTCGTCCCCCAGTGGGACTTCCTCGACCTGCTCGCTGACGCCGCGCGCACCGAGCCGACCTTCACTCTTCGGATGAGCACCGAGGCGACCGGGCTGCTCATCGAGGGCGCCGCGGTGGCCGGCGTGCGCTACCGGACGGCCGAGGGGAGCACCGGTGAGCTATGGGCGGACCTGACGGTGGCCTGCGACGGGCGGCGGTCGCTACTCCGCGATGCCGCCGGGATGCGGGCCCGAGCCTTCGGGGTGCCGATGGACGTGTGGTGGTTCCGGCTCCCCCGCAACCCGGGCGACCCGGTAGGCGCCGTGGCCCGCTTCGACGCCGGGCAGGGCATGGTCCTGCTGGACCGCGGAGAGTACTTCCAGTGCGCCTACCTGATCCGCAAGGGCTCCGACGCCGCGCTGCGGGCGGAAGGGATCGACGCGTTCCGGCGCCGGGTGGGGGCCATGATTCCATGGCTGGCGGATCGGACGGCGGCGGTGCGCGACTGGGCCGAGGTGGCACTGCTCGACGTTCGGTTGGACCGCCTGCGCCGCTGGTCGACGAACGGGTTGCTGTGCGTCGGGGACGCCGCGCACGCGATGTCACCGGTCGGCGGGGTCGGCATCAACCTCGCCGTCCAGGACGCCGTGGCGGCGGCTCGCCTGCTCGCCGAGCCGCTGCTCCAGGGCAGGACGACCCGCCGCAGTCTCGACCGTGTTCAACTTCGGCGGTGGGCGCCCGCAACGCTGACCCAGACCGTGCAGCGCGCCATCCACGCCCGGGTCCTCGGACCGGTGCTCACCGGCGGCATCGAGCTGATCGGGGCCGGGGCCGGCCGCCCACCACTGCCGATCCGGCTACTCGAACGCTTCCCGCTGTTGCAGGCCGTGCTCGCCACAGCGGTCGGCATCGGGCTCGTCCCCGAGCACGCCCCCCGCTTCGCGCGTCGCAGCCCTTCAAGGACTACCGACCCCCGGTAGCCGGGGTGGCGTGGCGCAGGGCGGCATAGGTCATCGCGTCCACCAGCGCCAGCCAGGAGGCCTCCACCACATTGGCGTGCACACCGACGGTGGTCCAGGATCCGATCCCGTCGCTGGAGTCGACCAGCACCCGGGTCACCGCGTCGGTGCCGTGCGTGCCGGGCAGGATCCGGACCTTGTAGTCGGACAGCTCCACGGCATCCAGCCACGGCACATGCGGGGTCAGCGCTTGGCGCAACGCCCCATCGAGCGCATTGACCGGCCCGTTACCTTCCGCGGTGGCGATCACCCGCTCCCCCGCCACGTGCACCTTCACCGTCGCCTGTGCGACCAGGTCGCCGTCGGCCTGATGGTCCACGACGACCCGGTAGGACTCCAGCCGGAACGGTGGCGTGGGCGGCACGTCATCGACCTCCTGGCGCAGCAGCAACTCGAAAGAGGCGTCCGCAGCCTCGAAGGACCAGCCCCGGGACTCGAGCTCCTTGACCCGCTGGGTGACCACGCTGATCTCGGCCGACCGGCCGGCCAGGTCCAGCCCGAGCTCGGCACCCTTGAGCTCGACGCTGGCCCGGCCGGCCATCTCGGTGACCAGCACGCGCTGCGAGTTGCCGACCACCGTGGGGTCCAGGTGGTTGTACAGCTCCGGATCCACCTTGATCGCACTCGCGTGCAGCCCCGCCTTGTGAGCGAAGGCCGACCTCCCGACATAGGCCTGGTGGGTGTCGGGAGCGAGGTTGGCGATCTCGGCCAGCGCGTGCGCGGCGCGGGTCAGCTCGGCCATGCCACGCTCAGGAAGGACCGTCATCCGCAACTTGGTGGCGAGGTTGCCGATGACGGCGAACAGATCCGCGTTTCCGGTGCGCTCTCCGTAGCCGTTGGCGGTGCACTGGACATGACTGGCCCCGGCCTGCACGGCGGCGACCGAGTTGGCCACCGCACACGCGGTGTCGTCCTGGCAGTGGATGCCCACCCGAAACCCTGTGCGGGCCACCACCTCGGCGACGGTCTCCGCCAGCCCCAGCGGCAGCTGACCACCATTGGTGTCGCACAGCACCACCACGTCGGCGCCCGCGATCAGGCCTGCCTCCAGTACCCGCAGTGCACAGTCCGCGTCGAAGGCGTATCCGTCGAAGAAATGCTCGGCGTCGACGAACACCCGTCGACCCTCGGCGACGAGCAGCGCCACGGTGTCACGCACCATCGCGCACGCCTCGCCGACATCGACCCGCAGCGCCCGCTCCACGTGCCTGCGATCCGACTTGGCCACCAACGTGATCACCGGCGCCTGCGCCGCAAGCAGTGCCTGCACCTGCGGATCCTGCGCCGCGGTCAGCCCCGCTCGGCGGGTGGAACCGAACGCGACCAGCGCGGCGTGGGTGAGTTCGAGCTCTCCCGCCGCGGCCCGCGCGAAGAACTCAGTGTCCTTGGGCAGCGCACCGGGCCAGCCGCCCTCGATGAAGCCCACTCCCAGGGCGTCGAGCAGCCGCGCGACCGCGAGCTTGTCGGCCACTGAGTAGGAGATCCCCTCCCGCTGAGCGCCATCGCGCAACGTGGTGTCGTAGAGGTGAAAAGCATCACCGAGCGGAGTGCCGGCCGGGCTGGTGCGGGACATGATGGAAGCTCCAGGGGAGGGCTAAGGGCCAACAAAAAAGACCCCTCGCGAATGCGAGAGGTCTGCGCGCCGGAGGTGTTGCTCCTACCCGGCGCGCCTGCCGATAATGGTAACGGCCTGCTGCACGGTGCGCAGTGTTGCACACCTGGTGGCTTGAGGCCAGCCTGGTACGCCGCGCCCGGAACAGTGACGGCGACCCGGCGGCGCACTATACCAATTACTCAGAGTAAAAACAAGGCGCCTTACCATTACACAGGGTACGCGGCGCAGCCACGTTCTCGTGCCGGATGTGGTGATCGTGCCCGGACCGATGCGGGTCTACCGTGACCGAATATGAGCGACCTCATCGACGACAAACAGCACATCCGCGGCACGCTCGATCTGTCGATCGCGGTCTGGCAGCGCAGCACGCAGTCAGCTGACGTCGAGGGACCGCACCTGGAGATCGCCTTCGTGCAAGGGTATGTGGCGATGCGCAGCTCCGAGCACCTCGATGATTCGAAGACGCTGATCTTCACCCCTCCCGAGTGGGAGGCTTTCGTGCTCGGGGCCAAGGACGGCGAGTTCGACGTGTAGTGACGGCTGACGTGTGGTGACGGCTGAGGAAGAGCGTAGAGTCAGAGACCAGCGCGCTCGACTCCCTGCCGGGACGAGACCAGGGCGGCCAGCCGGTCGCCGATGGCGTGCGTGCCACCCGGGTTGGCGTGATCCCGAGTCGCCAGGTCGAATGCTGCTGCGGCTTCGATCCGGCGGGACGCCTCTTCCATGCCCAGATGGGCGAGCAACAGCCCGACCGACAGCACCGCCGCCGTCGGATCCGCTACTCCCTGCCCCGCGATGTCCGGTGCGGAACCGTGTACCGGCTCGAACATGCTGGGGTTTCGGCGAGTCACGTCCAGGTTGCCGCTGGCAGCCAGCCCGATGCCACCCGTGACGGCCGCCGCCAGGTCGGTGAGGATGTCGCCGAACAGGTTGTCAGTGACGATCACGTCGAACCGGCCGGGGTCGGTGACCATGTGGATGGTCGCGGCGTCGACGTGCTGATAGGCGACGGTGACCTCGGGGTGCTGCAGCGACAGCTCCTCCACGATCCGCGACCACAGCGAACCCGCGTGCGAGAGCACGTTGGTCTTGTGCACCAGCGTCAAGTGCTGGCGGGGCCGGGCGGAGGCGCGGGCGAACGCGTCCCGCACGACTCGCTCTATCCCGAACGCGGTGTTCAGACTGACCTCGGTAGCGATCTCGTGCGGGGTGTCCTTGCGCAGCAGACCGCCGTTGCCTGCGTAGGGACCCTCGGTGCCCTCCCGGACCACCACCATGTCGATGGTCCCCGGATCGGCGAGCGGACTGCGCACTCCCGGGTAGAGCCGGGCAGGGCGCAGGTTGACGTGGTGATCGAGTTCGAAGCGCAGCCGCAGCAACAACCCACGCTCGAGGATCCCGCTGGGCACCGAGGGGTCGCCTACGGCGCCGAGCAGGATGGCGTCGTGCTGACGGAACTCGGTGAGCACCGACTCGGGCAGCAGTTCCCCGGTGGAGTGCCATCTGGCGGCACCCAGGTCGTACGGTGTGCTCTCGACATCGGGAGCGACCTCGTCGAGTACCTTGAGCGCCTCGCCGATCACCTCCGGCCCGATCCCATCGCCAGGGACCACAGCGAGCCGCATGAGCCACCTCCAGAACCCGGGCCCCGGCCGTGGGACCCTCCGTCGCGGGAAGGCTACCCGCAGCCATAGGCAGCACCACGCGACGGACACGCGAATGGGCGACCCTGGAACGGGTTATGTCTGCAAACATCTTGGCCCGGCCCTGGGTGGCGTGCTATGGGCCACCGGCCGGAACCGGCTTCTCCCTCTGCGGGAGTACTGCCGGTTGGGTGCGCGGAGCCGGGTGCGGAATCGGCAGGACCGGTCCGATCACCGGTAGCACCCCGGGTGCGCGCACCCCGACGAGCTGCGCCCGGTTACCGGAGGCGTTGAGCGGGTGCAGCACCAGCAGTGTGGACGCCAGCTGGGGCAACGAGCCGATTCCGGTGTCACGGTGGACCACCAGCTCGGCGCCGGGACGGGCCAGGTAGCTCAGCGCCGGACCCCCGGCACCTTCGGTCCACAGCGCAGGCCGCACGGCGTCGAAGCGCAGCACAGTGGTGCTGTCGATCACGCCGCTGGTATCGGCCGGACCGGCGTAGAACCCGGACACCCCTGCGGTGTAGCTGATCGGCGCTTTCTTGGCCGCAGGATCGATCCCCAGCGCGGCCAGCGACACCGGCAGCAGCACGACGTCGGTGTCGAACACCCCCGTGTCCACGTCCCCGTACTGGCCGTTGATCGGCTGCAGATCCACAACGGGCGTGCCCGGCTTGTGGAGATCGACGGTCGCCGCGACGAGCACGTCGGTCCCGGCCGGTTTGGTCGTATGCACCTCGAAATCGGGTATTCCGTCTCCTGTGGTGTCGATATCCACGAACGGGATCGTGTTGCCACCCAGGTTGTACCAGTCAGCCCACGTGGTGATGCCGAAAGCGATCAGTGCGTCGCCGGGCCGACCCTGCTGGACGGCCAGCGGAGCGGTGGACGTCGCCCCGACGTACCGGATATCGCCTGCCCGGCCGGTCTCGTTGGGCACGCAGTGCACGGTGACCACCGTGTTGCACCGCGGCAGCCGCCCGCTTTCGGCCTGCAGCTGCAGCACGCTGACCAGTGACCGGTAGGCGGCGTCCCCGCTGCCCTGGTCGAGCCCGCGGCCGGACAGGCGCAGCGTCGCCTGCTTGTCGCCGTCGCGGAACTGCACCTGGTCCGGCGCCGCGATGGCGGCAACCGGCTTCGGGGCGGCATACACCGGCACCCGCAACGGGACCAGCCCGCTGTCCCGCGCGCCACCCGCACCCGGGGAGTCCGCCGGGGTCAGCACGACCCGGCCGGAGGCGTCGGCGAGGAACTGCCGGGCCTTGCCCAGCTCGATCTTCTCGATCGTCGGATCGGCGGTCTTGCGCAGCGCGGACGGGTCGTCGATGCGCAGGCTGACCGTGAGCCGGGCGACACCTGCGGGGGCGACGTCGAGCGATCCGGTCGACAACTGGTACCCGACCCCGGGCACGGTCGTGATCGGCTGGTAGCCGACGGTGTACCGGACGGCGGTATCGCCCTTGTTCACCACCTTGATCGTCTTGGTCACGGTGAGCGGGCCACCGGCCTGCACCACCCCGAAATCGACGCTGATCTGGCCTGGGTCGTCCTGGACCATCGCCAGCACCTGGTCGCGCACCGCGGCCGCGGCATCCACCCGGCCGGCGCCCACCCGGTTCGGCGGGTAGATCGGACCGCGCTGACCGTCTTGGGAGTACAGGTCCGCCTCGGCGGTGTTCATCACCGCGGCCTTGACCTCCTCCACGCTCCAGTCCGGGTGCGCCTGACGGACCAGCGCGCTGATTCCGGTGACGTGCGGGGTGGCCATCGATGTCCCACTGATCACCAGCCGTTGCGACCCGCTGCCGGCCAGCGCCGAGGTGATGGTGTCCCCGGGAGCGGTCACATCCGGCTTCACGTCCGGGCTGCGGACCCCGCGGGAGCTGAAGTCGCTGAGCGTGTCGGTGAGCTTGGGGTAATAGGTGGGCACCGACGTACGCAGCACCCCGGCCAACCGCACGTGCAGCGTCCCGGCCGCCAGCGCGGGGCGCAGAGCGGCGGTGTCCGAGGCGGTGAACTGGAACATCGGCAGACCGGCGTCGCCTGCGATACCCGCGGCGAACTGCTCCTTCGTCGAGGACAGCAGCGCACCGGCCGCTCCGGCGGCCAGCGCGTTGTCCGCCCGCACCGCGGAACCGCAGCGCCGGGTGGCGTCGTTGTCGTCCCACTCAAGCCAGACGTCCTTGCCCGCCACCGCGGTGGCGTCGGCAGCCGAGTAGGGCAGGCAACCGTCGGCGTTGGCCGGATCGGCCAGCCGCACCACCGCAGCGGTGTGGTCCAGGGTGTCGTAGCCGGTGTAGTCCTGGCTGTACTGGCCACCCTTGAGCCCGGCCACCGCGCCGGGCGCGGTGACCCGGGCGCCGTCGCGCAGCACGGCGGAGTCCCGGCTGCTGGCCACGGTGAGCGCCTCGGGGGTGTCCCCCGGTGCGCCGCCGATGTCGTAGATGTCGCCACCGTTGCCCGCCGCGATCACCGGGAGCACGCCGTTCTGGGCGAGCTTGCGGACGAACATGTTGTCCGGATCGTCCGGGGCGCCGTAATCCGATCCCAGCGACATGTTCACCACATCGAGGTGATCGGAGAAGTCCCCGTCCCCGTTCGGATCCAGTGACCAGTCCAGCGCCTTGTCGACCAGATTGGTCGAGCCCTTGCAGCCGAACACCTTCAGCGCGTAGAGCCGGGCCTCGGGCGCGGTGCCAGGCCCGATGCGCATGGCGTTCACCGCGGCCGAGTCCAGCTTCTGGTAGTCGCCGCGGAAGGTGGTGCCGTCGGCGTTGACGCCGAAGCCGGCCGCCGTCCCCGCGACGTGGGTGCCGTGCTCGCCACAGGCCAGCGGGTTGGGATCCGGGTGCGGGGTGAGCGCGTCGGGACCGGAGGCGCCGCTGGCGTCGTAGGCATCGCCCGCGAAGTCGTAGCCGCCGATCACCTTGGGAGTCGGGAAGTAGCTCGGGTCGACCTTGGTGCGATCGATCGCGTCGTAGGCCTGTTTGGTGCCGGGGCCGCCGAAGTCCGCGTGGGTGTAGTCGATCCCGTCGTCGATGATGCCGACCCGCACACCGTCGCCGAACCGCCCGGTCTGCTGCCAGGCACGCAGGGTATGAGTGAGTTGGACGGCGCTGGAGTTCGTGATGGTCTTCGGCACCATCGTGTGCACCGAGCGGACGTCCCGGGAGGCGGCGAGCTCGCGGATGTGGGCGGCGTCGGCAGTCACCACCACCCCCGGCACCGCGTTGACGGTCCGGTACAGCTCGGCGGTGCCCGGGTCGCGGCTGCGCAGCGACCCGAGTACCCGGTCGGCTGCCTGCTCCACCAGCGTCCTGGCGCCGACGGCCGCCTTGGCGGCGGCCGTCGCGGGCCGCCCCGCGCGACGCTGGGCCTGGTAGACGTCGACCGCCGGGGTCTGAGTGAGTTCGACGAAGGCGGTCACCGGCCCCTTCGAGGCGCCCAGCACGGGGCCGATCTTGCCCTGCAGCAGTCCCGGCGGCAGTCCGGCCGCCGACGGCAACCCGGCCGCGAGCTCGGGCTGACCGGGCTGGCCGACCGCCGACGCGGCGGGCACGCCCCAGGCCGCCATGGTGATCGTCAGCGCCCCGACCGCCCACCGATGCCATCCACGGGCAAGCAGACCCCGTGCCGGGATGCGACTCACCGCGTACGCCCTCACCCGAGGCGGTCCGCGACAGCGCTGGAGGCCGGGCATCCACGTAGGGACGTACCCGGTAACCCGAACTGGGTCCCCCGGCCCGGCGCCGTACCTTACAGCGCCATCTGAGCCTCGTTCGACGGAACGTACCCAGTCAGTTGCGTCTTGTGAGTGCTCCAGAGGGTGAACCTTGGGAGAACTTGATTATCCGAGAGTAACCGAACGCACGGTACGCGCCCCGACCGAAGGTCCGATCGAATCCAGCACCTCCTGCGGAACCGGACGATCCACCCGGAGCATCATGATCGCGTCGGTGCCCGCGGTCGTCTGGCTGATCTGGGCTGCCTCGATGTTGATGCCGGCCCCGCCGAGCAGCGTGCCGACCGTGCCCATCGCGCCGGGCCGGTCCGGGTACTCCATGAAGATCGTCTCGCCGCGCGCCCGCAGGTCGAAGTACCGCCCGTTGACCTCGACGAGCTTCTCCACCTGGGCCGGTCCGGAGAGCGCGCCGGAGACCGAGTAGAGCGAGCCGTCGACGAAGCCGCCCCGCACACGCACCAGGCTGCGGTGGTTCGGACTCTCCGGTGCGGTGACCACGCCGACCGTCACGCCGCGCGCCTCGGCCAGCCGAGGCGCGTTGACGAAGGTGACCTGGTCCTCGACCACGCCGGTGAACACCCCGCGCAGCGCCGCGAGCTGCAGCACCGAGACGTCCTCGGCGGCCAGTTCACCGCGTACCTCGACGGTCACCGACACCGGGGTGCGCCCGGTCAGCGCGGTCAGCACGGTGCCCAGCTTCTCGGTCAGCGGCAACCAGGGCCGCACCTCCTCGCCGACCAACCCCCCGCTGACCACGTTCACCGCGTCGGGCACGAACTCGCCGCGCAGTGCCAGCTGCACACTGCGCGCCACGTCAGTGCCTGCTCGGTCCTGCGCCTCGGCGGTGGAGGCACCCAGGTGCGGGGTGACGACCACCTGCGGCAGCTCGAACAGCGGGCTGGACGTGCATGGTTCGGAACCGAAGACGTCGACCCCGGCACCGCCGACGTGACCGTCCCCGATCGCATCGGCCAGCGCCTGCTCGTCCACCAGCCCGCCCCGGGCGGCGTTGACGACCAAGACCCCCGGCTTGGTCTTGGCGAGCTGCTCGGCTCCGATCAACCCCAGCGTCTCGGGAGTCTTGGGCAGGTGCACGGAGATGGCGTCGGAGCGGGACAGCAGCTCGTCGAGGTCGACCAGCTCGACGCCCAGCTGGGCGGCCCGGGCAGCGGACACATAGGGGTCGTAGGCGATCAGCTCGGTTCCGAAGGCGGCCAGCCGCTGCGCGACCAGCTGGCCGATCTTGCCCAGGCCCACGATCCCGACGGTCTTGGCGGACAGCTCGACACCGGAGAAGGCACTGCGCTTCCACTCCCCGCCGCGCAGGCTGGCGTCGGCGGCCGGGATGTGCCGAGCCACCGCGAGCAACAGCGCGATGGCGTGCTCGGCGGCCGAGACGATATTGGAGATGGGCGCGTTGACCACCATCACGCCGCGTTCGGTGGCTGCGGGGACATCCACGTTGTCCAGCCCGACACCGGCCCGTCCGACGACCTTCAGCACCGGTGCGTGCCGGAGCGCTTCGGCGTCCACCTTGGTGGCCGAGCGCACCAGCAGCGCGTCGGCGCTGGTCAGTGCCTCGAACAAGGCCGGTCGGTCGGTACCGTCGACATGCCGGACCTCGAATTCGTCGCCGAGCACCTCCAGCACCGACGGGGCGAGCTTCTCAGCGATCAGGACTAGTGGTCGGTTCAGGGGCTGGTTCGGATTGGTCACGCCCGCCGAGTCTAGTGAGGCACTGTGTGGCGAGCCGCGACGTGTGGCCCAGCGCACCGGGTGAGTCCGAACTCGGGCTCGCGCCGTTCGCCATGATCGCAGTTCGGGTGCGTTGAGCGGCACAATGCGTCGCTCAACGCACCCGAACGACGATCACACCCGGGCAGCGGCCGCCTCAGGCGGTGTCGGTGAGCGGGCGGTCCACCCAGGACATCAGCCCGCGCAGACGCGCGCCGACCTGTTCGATGGGATGCTGCTCCCCCTCGGCGCGCAGCTTGGTGAAGTTCGGCCGTCCGTTGTCGTCCTCGGCAACCCATTCCCGCGCGAAGGTGCCGTCCTGGATCTCGGAGAGGATTCGGCGCATCTCGTCCTTGACCGATGGCGCGATCACCCGCGGCCCGCGGGTGAGGTCTCCGTACTCGGCCGTGTCGGAGATCGAGTAGCGCATCCGGGAGATCCCGCCCTCGTACATCAGATCGACGATGAGCTTGACCTCGTGCAGGCACTCGAAATACGCCACCTCGGGCGCATAACCGGCCTCGGTGAGCACCTCGAACCCGGCCTGCACCAACGCGGTCATCCCACCGCAGAGCACCGTCTGCTCGCCGAACAGATCGGTCTCAGTCTCCTCGGTGAAGGTGGTCTTGATCACCCCGGCGCGGGTGCCACCGATGCCCTTGGCGTAGGACAGCGCCAGTGCCTGGGCACTGCCGGTGGCGTCCTGCTCGATCGCGATCAGGCAGGGCACGCCTTTACCGTCGACGAACTGTCTGCGCACCAGATGGCCGGGTCCCTTGGGCGCCACCATCGTGACGTCGACATCGGAAGGGGGCGCGATCAGGTCGTAGCGGATGTTGAAGCCGTGCCCGAACATCAGCGCATCGCCGGAGCTCAGGTTCGGCGCGATGTCCTCGGCGTAGATCGCGCGCTGCTTGGTGTCCGGCGCGAGGATCATGATGACGTCCGCCTCTGCCGCGGCCTGGGCAGAGGTCACCACCCGCAGGCCCTCGTCAGATGCTTTGGCCCGGGACTTCGAGCTCTCCGGCAAGCCGACGCGGACGTCGACCCCGGAGTCGCGCAGGCTCAGCGCATGCGCATGCCCCTGGCTGCCGTATCCGATCACGGCAACCTGCCGGCCTGCGATGACCGACAGGTCGGCGTCATCGTCGTAGTAGATCTCTGCACTCATGGGTAGTCCCGTCCTCCTGGGTGTGAACTCGTTGTTCTGGCGTTCTGGCGTTCTGGACGCGGAACGCGGCTGTCAGGGGCGGAACAGCCGCACTCTGCGTCCAGACCGCTGTTCTAACGGACCGGACCGGCGGTGATCGCCCGCGGCCCGCGCCCGATCGCGACCACGCCGGACTGCACCATCTCCCGGACGCCGCACGGCTCGAGCATTCGCAACAGCGCATCGAGCTTGTCCGCGGTGCCGGTGGCCTCGATGGTGAGCGACTCCGGGGACACGTCGATTACCTTGGCACGGAACAGCTGGACGGTCTCGAGTACCTGAGACCGCACCGTCGCGTCGGCCCGGACCTTCACCAGCAACAGCTCGCGTTGCACCGCCTGCACCGGGTCGAGCTCGACGATCTTGATCACGTTGATCAGCTTGTTGAGCTGCTTGGTGACCTGCTCCAGCGGCAGCTCGTCGACCGCGACCACGATCGTCATCCGAGAGATGTCGGGGCTCTCGGTGGGCCCGACCGCCAGCGAGTGGATGTTGAATCCCCGCCGGCTGAACAGCCCGGCCACCCGGGCCAGGACGCCGGGCTTGTTCTCCACCAGCACCGACAGGGTGTGCTTGGTCATCAGGACCCGTCCTCCTCGAACAGCGGACGGATGTTGTACGCCGCCATGATCTGGTCGTTACCGGTGCCTGCGGCGACCATCGGCCACACCTGGGCGTCCTTGGCCACCACGAAGTCGATCACGACAGGGCGGTCGTCGATCTCCATGGCCCTTTCGATGACCTTGTCCACATCCTGTTCGGTCTCGCAGCGCAGTCCCACGCAGCCCAGCGCCTCGGCCAGCAGCACGAAGTCGGGAATGCGCCGGCTGTGGGTTCCGAGATCGGTCTGCGAGTAGCGCTCGGAGTAGAACAGGTTCTGCCACTGCCGGACCATGCCCAGATTGCCGTTGTTGATCACGGCGACCTTGATCGGGATGCCCTCGATGGCGCAGGTGGCGAGCTCCTGATTGGTCATCTGGAAACACCCGTCGCCATCGATGGCCCAGACCGCCTTGTCCGGCCTGCCGAGCTTGGCGCCCATCGCCGCAGGCACCGCGAAACCCATCGTGCCCAGGCCGCCGGAGTTGATCCAGCTACCGGGGTACTCGTAACCGATGAACTGCGCCGCCCACATCTGATGCTGGCCGACGCCTGCGGTGTAGATCGCATCCGGGCCCACCAGCGCACCGATGCGCTGGATGGCGTACTGCGGCGAGAGCATCCCGTCCGTCGGACTGTCGTAGCCCAGCGGGAACGTCGTTCGCCAGTTCTCCAGTTGCGCCCACCACGACGAGAGGTCGGGTGGGCCGGACTCGAACTCGGCCCGCACCGCCGGGATCAGCTCGCCGATCACCTCGGCGCAGTCACCGACGATCGGCACGTCGGCCCTGCGGTTCTTGGAGATCTCCGCGGGATCGATGTCGGCGTGCACGACACGGGCCTCCGGCGCGAAGGACGACAACTGGCCGGTGACCCGGTCGTCGAACCGGGCACCTAACGTGATCAGCAGATCGGAGCGCTGCATAGCGGCGACCGCGGCCACCGTGCCGTGCATGCCGGGCATCCCCATGTGCTGCGGATGCGAGTCGGGGAAGGCCCCGCGGGCCATCAGGGTGGTCACCACCGGCGCACCGGTGAGCTCGGCCAGCTCCCGCAGCGCCCCGGTGGCCCGCGCCTTGATCACGCCGCCACCGACGTAGAGCACCGGGCGGCGCGCGGCGGCGATCAGCCGGGCGGCCTCCCGGATCTGCTTACCGTGCGGGCGGGTGGTGGGCCGGTACCCGGGCAGGTTGATCTCGGGGGGCCAGTGGAAGGAGGTCTGCGCCTGCAACACGTCCTTGGGGATGTCCACCAGCACCGGACCGGGCCTGCCGGTGGAGGCGAGGTGGAACGCCTCGGCGATGGCCCGGGGGATCTCCGCCGGATCAGTCACCAGGAAGTTGTGCTTGGTGATCGGCATGGTGATGCCGGAGATGTCGGCCTCCTGGAAGGCGTCGCTGCCTATCGAGGCGCGTGCGACCTGCCCGGTGATGGCCACTATCGGCACCGAGTCCATATGCGCATCGGCGATCGGGGTGACCAGGTTGGTCGCACCAGGCCCGGAGGTGGCCATGCACACCCCGACCCGGCCGGTGGCCTGCGCATAACCGGCGGCGGCGTGCCCCGCACCCTGCTCGTGCCGAACCAGCACATGGCGTACCAGGGTCGAGTCGAGCAGCGGGTCATAGGCAGGCAGCACCGCACCACCGGGGATGCCGAACACCGCCTCACACCCGACTGCTTCCAGCGAGCGCACCAGGGCCTGCGCACCGGTGACGCGCACCGGTGCCCCTACCGGTGGCGCCGGTTTGGGCGGGGGGGCCGGGGTCGGCACTTCACGCGGGGTCACGATGGTCATGGTCCTGCCTCAGCTCGTGGTTCTTTCGTCCTGGGCACGAAAAAACCCCCGCCGCCCTGATCGGGCTGGTGGCGAGGGTTGGCGCGTCGACCGCTGGCCGGCTCTTCAGCCGACGCGCCCGCACAGTACGAGGACGTTGGGGATCAACACCCTGCCGACGTTAACCGTCGCGCCCGGCACCGTCAACAACGCACATCGCCCTCCCACATACTAAGAAAAGTAGGGTGTCCGACCAGCTCGCCAGTGCGTAACAGTGTTATGGAAATCCACGCCGCTCACGGCGCCACGAACTGGTAGCCCTGGGCGATGAACCAGGGCAGCAACTGCGCCAACGCCGCGACGGTCTGGTCCCGCCGTCCGCCGCCATCGTGCAGCAGGACGACCGCTCCCGGTTGCACCCGCTGCTGCACGGCGGCCACGATCCGGCCAGTGCCCGGCCGGCTCCAGTCGCGGGGATCCAGCGACCAGGACAGTGGCTTCATCCCGTTGCGCGCGGCGATCTGCCGCATCGGGCCGGACCACCGTCCGGCCGGAGCCCGGAAGTATCCGACCGGGACATCCGAGCCGGCCGCGGTCCGCAGATCAGTCCGGCAACCGACGATCTCGGCGTCGATCCGCGACTCCGGCCGTCGGCTGAGCTGCTCGTCATGGCTGACCGTGTGGTCGCACAACCGCATGCCCGCCGCCACGACGTCACGGACGATCTCCGGGTGCCGCGCAGCCTCCGAACCGATCATGCAGAAGGTGGCCACGACGTGATAGCGGGCCAGCAGCGCCACCACCTGCGGGGTGTATACGGGATTTGGGCCGTCGTCGAAGGTGAGTGCCACGACACGGCCCGGGCGGGCGGGGTGTGCCACCAGATCAGCCGACACGGGTGCCGTCGGCTTTCCCTCTGGCGGCGCCGAGTACGCCTGCGCGGTCATCGGCGCCCCCGGGCTGATCGGCGGACCCGCGGCACGGGCCGGCACCGCCAGCGCGACGAGCGAGACCACCAGCACCACGCCGACGGACGAGACCATCAGCACCAAGGCGACGACCAGTCCCGCACCCAGGGAGAAGTACGGGGGACGTAGCACCCGATAGCGCACATCCACCCCCACCCGGTTCAGTCCTCACCGCCCACGCAAAGTGACACCTTCAATACTCAGAGTGCACCATAGCGTGCGTCAAGCCCGATCGGGGGTCCTTCGTCGTATCCACTCCGGCTCCTGCCATCCCTCGACTCCGGGCGCAGGAGGTCCTGCCGCGGTGAGCGAGAGGGCGTGGATGCCCTGGGCGAACCGGCAACCGCAGGCGAGATACGCACCGATGCCTGCGACGATGGTGCCGTGACCGACTCGCCGACCGTGACGTTTCGACCTCCGCTCACCGGCCTGATCGCCGTATTCGGGGTGGCCGTGTGCGTGACCCCGGTCGCCTTCGGCGTACCGGGACTGCAGGTGCTCTACCTCCTGCCGCTGGCGGCCGCGGTCTGGCTGCTGCGCACTCGCACGATCGTGGGCCCGGACACGGTGGCGGCGCGGTGGGTATGGGGAGCCAGAACCATCGCCTGGTCCGACATACAGGGCCTGCGGGTGGACAAGCGTTCCCGCGTCTGGGTCGTCCTGCGCGGTGGCGAGGAGGCCCGGCTACCCGCGGTGCACCTCGCGGACCTCTCGGTGCTGGCCTCCGCGAGCCGGGGACGACTGCCCGACCCGCTCACCACCTGATCGGCCCACGGGAGCTACGCCGCCACCAGATTCGCCGGATCCCGGCCCGCCGCGAACTGGGCGATCTGCTCCGCGGCGATCGCGTAGGCCCGATCGAGGAAACCGGTGACGCTGCCGCCCACGTGTGGGGTGATCAGCACACCGGGGGCCTGCCAGAGCGGGTGGTCGGCGGGCAGCGGCTCGGGGTCGGTGACGTCCAGCGCGGCCTGGAGCCGCCCCGCCCGCAGCTCGCTGAGCAGGGCGTCGGTATCCACGACCGGTCCGCGCGCGGCGTTGACCAGCACCGCCCCGTCGGGCATCCGGGCCAGGAAGGCGGCATCGGCCAGGCGCCGGGTCCGCTCGGTGAGCGGAACGGCGAGCACCACCGCCTCATGCGCACCGAGCAGGTCGGGGAGCTCGTCCGCGCTGTGCACGCCGTCGCGGGCGCTTCGTCCCACCACGGTCGCGCTCGCGTCGAACGGCTCGAGTCGCCGGACGATCTGCGCTGCGACGTCCCCCGCCCCGATGACCAGCACCCGGGCCCCGAGCAGGGTGCCGGTGGGATGGCTATCCCATTCCCCGCGGTCTTGCGCGTGGCCGAACCGCGGCAGGTCGCGCCGCAGTGCCAGCAACGTTGCCAGCACCCACTCCGCGGTGGAACCGCCGTGCGCACCCCGGGCGGTGCACAGCGCGACTCCACCGGGCAGTACCCCCTCCCACGCCTCGTAGCCCGCCGTGAGCAACTGCACCAGCCGCAGCCGGGGCAGCGCGGCCACCAGGTCGGGTCGCGCCGTACCGAGGATCGGGGCCACCAGCACCTCGGCGCTGCGCATCTCATCAGTCAGCTCCGCAGGTGGCGTTGTGGTGCCGTCGTAGCGCAACACCCGTACTCCGGGCACCTTGGCCACCTGGGCCACCCCGGACTCGTCCGGCACCAACACGGTCGTCCTCACACCGGGGACCTTAGTATCGGGGCTACGGCAGACTCTCGGCATGCGCGAGCACGAGGTGGTGGCCGCCGACGGGATGGTGTTGCGGGCCTGGCGGCACGGCCGGGGCGACTGCCCGATCCTCGGCGTGGGCACCATCCCGGAGATGTGGCCCTCGCTGCTCGGCTCGGCCGCGAACCTGACGGTGCACAGCTGGCGTCCCCGCAGCACGGGCCGGCCCGGACGCTGCCTGCTGAGCTTCGGGGGTTGCCGGCCGAGCACTGTCGATGAGCATGTGGCGGACGCCGTCGCAGTACTCGACGCGGCAGGCGTGCAGCGCTGCGTGGTGGTCGGATGGTCGGTCGGGGTCGACGTCGGCGCCGCGCTCGCACTGCAGCATCCGGACCGGGTGGCCGGCCTGGTCATGGTCGCCGGGGTACCCGGCGGGCTGACCACGCTGCCTGAGCCGATCAGGTCCCCGCTGGCCTGCACCATCACCCGGGCCCTGCGGCTGGCCGGCCCGGTGCTGGATGCGGTGCTGCCCCGGCTGCCGGTCACCCCGGCCACGGTGTGGCCACTGCGACACAGCCGGCTCATGCTGCCCGTCGCCGATCCGTTCGATACCGCCCGCGCCGCGCAGCGCTTCCTGCAGCACCACTGGGGCTGGTTCCTCGGGCTCGCCCTGGCCGTCGCCGCAGGCCCTGCCCAGGATCTGCGCCTGCTGCGGTGTCCGGTCACGGTGCTGGCCGGACGGCACGACGTCTTCACAGACGTGCGAAGGATCGCAGCCAGGCTGGCCGGTGTTCCGCAGACGCGGCTACGGATCCTGCCGGCGTCCCACTTCATCCCCTTGGAGGCGCCGGAGGTGGTACTCGCGGAGCTGCGGGCTCTGCAGCACCGGGCAACCGCTGTCGAGGCGGCGGTACGGGCGGTCACCGGTAGCCCACTCACCAGCGGCTCACGGGTCTTCACCTAGCCTGGACGATCATGCGACTCCCCGTGCCGGGTCACCACGGTGCCGGCCACCGCGTGGCTGACCGGCTGCTGGCGGGCGGGTTGCTGCTGGCGGCACTGGTGGGGTGCGCGGTGACGCCGAGCTTTCCCGATCGGCCGTCCGGACCATTCCGGCCGCAACTGGAGGTCGGGCCGCAGGCCGGGCCGCAACCGGAGATTCCCGGCGACCCCCAGCTGCCCGGCCACGCCCCGTCCGGAGTCCCACCCGGGCCACCGGACGGTTGCGCAGACCCGGACCCGCAGGTCGTCGCGACCTGTCTCGAACCGGTCTCCGCCCTCGTCGTACTCGACGGCAAGGCGTTGGTGGGCCTGGCCGCGGAGCGCACCACCGGCCGAATCCTGCGGGTGCAGCGCCACCAGCCCACCCAGCAGGTAGCCGCCCTGTCGGTGGACGCCACCGGTGACGGGGGACTCACCGGGCTCGCACTGTCCCCCAGCTACTCCGAAGACGAGCTGATCTACGCCTACATCACCACCGCCGTCGACAACCGGGTGGTTCGGATCGCCCCGGGCGACGTCCCCAAGCCGGTGCTGACCGGCATCCCGAAGGGGCCCACCGGCAACGCGGGCGCGCTCGCTCTCGACCCCAACGGGATGCTCGTGGTGGCCACCGGAGACGCAGGAGACCCCGCCAAGGCAGCGGACCCGCTGTCGCTGGCGGGCAAGGTGCTCCGGATCGACACCTCAGGGCGCGCGGCACCGGGCAACGCGACCGGATCCAAGGTGCTGGCCGCCGGGCTGCACGACCCGGGCGGGCTGTGCACCGACGCGCTCTCCGGCGACGTGTGGGTCACCGACCGGGCACCCGATCGCGACCTGTTGTACCGGGTGCGGCCGGGGGCCCCGCTGGGCCCGGCCGCCTGGACCTGGCCGAACCGCCCCGGCGCGGCGGGGTGCGTGGTGATGCAGGGCCGCATCCAGGTGGCGTTCACCAGCGGAGCGCCGATGCTGGCGCTGAGCATCGGACCGAATGGCACGTTCCTCGGCAAACCGGTGGAGATCCCGCTCAAGCACTACGGCCGGGTGTCCGCGGCCGCGCTGAGCCCCGACGGGCGGATGGTGTGGCTGGCCACCGTCAACAAGGAGGGCGGAAAGCCGATCTCCAGCGACGAGCGGGTGTTCGTGCTGCCCGACCCGGTAGGACCTGGCGGCGGGCAGGATTGAGGGCTGCGCCCCGTGAGTGGCGATGCGAGTCAGGGCTCGCA
>JBOHGD010000082.1:0-19928 GCA_050699955.1 Pseudonocardiaceae bacterium
AGACCCTTATACCCGAACACCGGCTTACGGCTGAACACCGGGAAGATCTCCGACACGATCCCGAAGAACGGTATCGCCACGATGTAGACCTCGGGATGCCCGAAGAACCAGAACAAGTGCTGCCACAAGATCGCACCCCCGGTCGCCGGGTCATACACATGCGCCCCGATCGTCCGATCCGCGATCAGCCCCATCAACGCCGCAGTCAGAATCGGGAACGCCAGCAGGATCAGCAACGAGGTCACGAAGATATTCCAGGTGAAGATCGGCATCCGGAACATCGTCATCCCCGGCGCCCGCAAGCACACCACGGTGGTCACCATATTGACCCCGCCCAGGATCGTACCCAGCCCGGCCAGCACCAAACCCATGATCCACAGGTTCCCCCCGGCACCCGGCGAGTGCATCGCATCCGACAGCGGGGTGTAGGCGAACCAGCCGAAGTCCGCCGCACCACCCGGAGTCAAGAACCCGCTGAGCACAACGATCCCACCGAACAGGAACAACCAGTAGGAGAAGGCGTTGAGCCGGGGGAAGGCCACGTCCGGCGAGCCGATCTGCAGCGGCAGCACCAGGTTGGCGAAGGCGAACACAATCGGCGTCGCATAGAGCAGCAGCATGATCGTGCCGTGCATGGTGAACAGCTGGTTGTACTGCTCGGTGGACAGGAACTGCAGCCCCGGTCTGGCCAGCTCACCACGCATCAGCATGGCCATACCGCCGCCGACCATGAAGAAGGCCATCGAGGTGACCAGGTACAGCATGCCGATCACCTTGTGATCGGTGGTGCGGAACAAGCTGAGGAAGGTCGACCCCTTGACCGTGGTTCGCGTCGGATCCGGACGCGTGGCGGTCGGCTGTGGCGCGACGGCCGTCACAAGTTACCTCCTGGGTGCCAGGTACTCCGTGGAGCTCACCGTGCCTGTGCTGGCCCGGCGGCGACCAGAGTCGGCGTCGGCCCGGACCGATGGTAACCGGCAGGGCACAACTTGCCGATGCCACCTCCCCGCGGTGTCCGGTTCACCCGATTCCCGATGCTCGCTGTCAGTGATGGTGAGCCAGCCCAACGTGGTGATCGGGCCCTTCGGGTCCGGGGTCCGGGTCGACGTGCAGGGTGGCGGTCTGCAGCCGGGGTAGCGCGTGCCGGAGCCGGTGCTCGGCCTCCACGGCCACCTGGTGCGCACGGATCAGCGGGAGCTCCGGGTCGGCGGCGATCAGCGCCTCGGCATGCAGCCGATGGCCGACCCAGCGCAGCCGCACCCTGCGCACCCCGCGTACCCCCGGCGCCGCCGCCAACGCTCGCTCAGCGGTGTCCACCAGGTGCGGATCGACGGCGTCCAACAGCCGGGCGAAGACCTCGCGGGCGGCATCTCGCAGCACCAGGCAGATCGCCACGGTGATCACCAGGCCGACCGCGGGGTCGGCATAGGGGATACCCAGCCAGGTGCCTGCCGCGGCGAACACCACCGCGAGGCTGGTGAACGCGTCAGTCCGGGCGTGCAGGCCGTCGGCGAGCAGCGCCGCGGACCCGATGTCCCGGCCGACCCGGATCCGGTAGCGGGCCACCGCCTCGTTGCCCGCAGCCCCGATCAGCCCGGCCCCGGCCACCAGCAGCAACTGGTGCACCGCAGCGGGGTGGAGCAACCGCTGCACGGCTTCGTATCCGGCAACGGCAGCTGATATCGCGATCATCATCAGCACGACGAGCCCGGCCACGTCCTCGGCCCGGCCCAGCCCATAGGTGAACCGCCGGGTCGCCGCACGGCGGCCAAGGATGAACGCGACCGCCAGCGGCACGGCGGTCAGGGCGTCGCCGACGTTGTGCAGGGTGTCGCCGAGCAGCGCCACCGACCCGGACAGCGCCACCACGACCGCCTGCACCCCAGCCGTGACCATCAGCATCGCGAAGGACAGCAAGAGCGCACGCACCCCCCGCCTGCTGGACTCCAGCGCCGAGTCGACCCGGTCGAGGGAGTCGTGTGAGTGCGGGACCAGCGCGTGACGCAGCCGGTGGACGATCCCGGCCCAGCGCCGCCGCGAGGGCCCGTGGCCGTGACCATGAGCGTGCTGAGACATGGCCCTACAATACTCATAAACCTAGCCATCAATGCAGATGTAGAGGTGGGGCCGATGGACAACACACTCCCGCACAGTGCGGAACACCCCGAACCCGACCGGCCAACACCTGAACAAATCGCGGCCGCGACTGCGGCCTTCGCGATGCTCTCCGACCCCACCCGGCTGCGGATGCTCTGGATCCTGCGGGAGGGCATCGAGTACGACGTGACCACGCTGGCCGAGGCGGCGGGCGTGCCACCGACTGGAGCCTCTCAGCATCTGTCCAAGCTGCGGTTATCCGGATTGGTGCGCACCCGCCGGGACGGTCGCCGGGTGCTCTACCAGGTCCGCGGAGGCCACCTGCGCAGGATGCTCGCCGAGGCGCTGTTCCACACCGAGCACGACCTGAGCGGCGAGCCACACCACGACTGATCCCGGACGCAGGCGGCTACACCCGCTCGAGCTTGGAGACCAGCCAGTGGCCGTCGACCAGCGTCATGGTCAGCTGGATGCGGTGCGCGGAGAGCTGCACCGACGGGGACTTCGAGCTCCGGGTGGACTGGTTGACGAACAGCAGCACCACAACCTCCTCGGGGTCCGCCCTGACCACCGACGAGCCGATCACGCTGGCGTGGGTGCTCACGTGCGACTCGCGCGCGGCCGGTGCGGTGACCTTGTTCATCTCCGCGGTGAACTCGTCGCGGTAGCTTCCGGTCAGGACCGCACGCGCTCGCCGGAGGTCCTGACCGATGCTGCGGTAGTCGTAGGACAGCACCGGCACCACCTCCTCGGCGGCGGCCCGCGGTGCGGCTCTCCTCGCGGCCTCGGCCGCGCTGTTGCGCTGGTCCAGCCACCACAGCCAGCCCACCGCCATGCCGAGCAGCACAACGACGACTCCGAGCACGGCCAGGGCCCGGATCCGCCCCTCGCGATCCCCTCGTCCGCCGTCCCGCGCGGCCGCGTGGGCTTCCCCGGTCGCTGCCGCGCTCACAGGATGAACTCCACCTTCGACACCAGCCACCGGTCGGGCTTGTGCACCAGCTGCACACCCAGCCGATAGGCGCGCGGCGCGCCCTGGGGTGTTCCGACGTCGCGCACCGAGGCCGTGACCGCGACCAGCACCCGGGCGGAGTGCTCGTCCATCCGTTCGACCCCGGCCGATGTGACGTGGCCGGTGGACACCAGATGGGTCTGCTTGACCAGGTTGAGGAACTCGGGCGAACCGATGCCGAACCCGGTGGCGAAGTCCGCTGTGGACCCCTCGCGCATCCGCTGCACGTCATGGTCGGCGGTCCGGTAGTCGATGTCGGTCAGGCTGACGGCCGCCTGGCGGGCGGCCTGCAGTACCACCTCACGGCGGGTCTGTACCGCGCTGGCCTGCGCAAGATGCCAGCCGAAGATCGTCCCGAACACGACCAGGGTGATCGCCACCACGGTGAGCGCGGCCAGCACCGCGAGATATCCGGCCGAGGCGGCGCGGTCCGGCTCTGACACATCGGCTCCTCAGTGCCGGCGGGTCCTGGCGACCCGCCGCGGACAACCCGTCCGGGTTCACCCAATCGTAGGCAGGTGCGGCGGCGGCCCCAGCCGCCCTGGGGTGGCGAAGATCGGTCGCACCGGCCCATGCTGACCATGAATGGGCGTGATGCGCGGGAAAGGGGCCGACGGTGCGCGCAATCTGGAACGGGGTGGTCGCCTTCGGGTTGGTCACCGTGCCGGTACGGCTGTACGCGGCGACCGCGAATCACGATATCCGGTTTCACCAGGTACACGGGCCAGATGGCGGCCGAATCCGCTACAAGCGGTTCTGCGAGATCTGCGGTACCGAGGTCCGGTACGAAGACATCGTCAAGGGCCACGAAACCGACGACGGCGAGCTGGTCACACTCGACGACACCGATATGGCCAGCCTGCCCAGCACGTCCGCACGGGAGATCATGGTGCTGGAGTTCGTGCCTGCCGAGCAGGTGGACCCGCTGCTGCTGGACCGGAGCTACTACCTGGAACCTGATCCCAAGACGGTCAAGCCCTACGCATTGCTCAGGGAGACACTGCGCCGGACCGATCAGATGGCGGTGGCGAAGGTGGCCCTTCGGCAACGGGAGACGCTGGCGCTGCTGCGGGTCCGAGGCAACGCCATCGTGCTGCAGACCATGTTGTGGCCGGACGAGGTTCGCGAGCCCGATTTCGCGACCCTGCGCGATGCGGCGGAGCTGGCGCCACAGGAGCTGGAGATGGCCGCCACCTTAGTGTCCACACTGGCAGCCGAATTCGATCCGGCCCGGTTCGACGACGAGTACACCAAAGCCGTGCACGAGCTGATCGCCTACAAGCGGCAACGCGGTGGCTCCCGTCCGGCGCTCACCGCAGCGCCCGAAGGCGAGCCGATTCCCGACCTGCTCACGGCGCTCAAGCGCAGCGTCGAGGAGGCCTCCGCCCGCACCGAGAGCCCGGAACCTGACGCAGCGGGCTAGGCGCGGACCTTGGGCACTCGTAGGCTGACGATGGCGCCCGCGCCTTCGGTGCTGTCGACCACCAGGCCGTACTCGTCACCGAACGCCAGTCGCAGCTGGTCGTCGACGGCGTCCAGATCGGTTCCCGTCGATGCGGCCCCCAGGCCGTCGGCCGCGACGGTGATCAGGCAGTCGGCACCGCTGTCGAGGGCAGAGATCGCCAGCGTGCCCCCGCCCGGTATCACCTCGATGCCGTTTCGCACCGCGTTCTCCACCACCGACTGCAAGGCCAGGAACGGCAGCGTGACCGGCAGCATCTGGGCAGCGACCTGCATCGTCACCTGGAGCCTCTCCTCCAGCCGGGCCCGCTCCAATGCCAGGTAGCGCTCGATGTTCTCCAGTTCTTCGTCCAGCGTGGTGAACTCGGTGCTGCGCCGGAAGGAGTAACGGGTGAAGCCGGCGAACTCCATGAGCAGCTCCCGGGCCCGGGGCGGGTCGGTGCGCACCAGAGCCGCGATGGCGGCCAATGCGTTGTAGAGGAAATGCGGGGAGATCTGCATTCGCAGCGCCGATACCTCGGCTTGCGCCTGGCGTACCGCGTCGGTCAGGTCCTGCTCGTCGGCTGCCGCCCGGGCATCATCCGCCTGGGCGCCCGGAAGAGCGGAGGTGAGCACCACCGGCACCTGGACCGCTGCCGGGTGCTTGCCACGTCTGAGCCCCGCCCAGGCCGGGTATCCGAGGCGGCCGTGCGTGGTCCACCGTCGGTAGGACACCTCACCCAGCAGCGAGGGGGCGGCCCATCGGGCGGTGCGCGCAATCTGGCGGGGCACCTCGTCGACGAAGGGGCTGGTGGCCTGCTCCAGGCCGGTCAAGCGGTTCCGGAGCTCATCCCGGGTGGCATCGGTCAACCCCACGGCTACCTGGCCGGCGTATCGCAGACCGGCATCGGTGGGCACGCCCACCAGCAGCGAGCCCAGCGCGCCCGCGGGACCACGCTTGCCCGGCACCCAGCCGCCGATGACGACCTCCTGGGTTCGGCGCAGCGTGGTCTGGACCCAACACCGCGACCGGGTACCGGGCTGGTAGGTGGAGTCGATCCGTTTGGCCACCACCCCGTGCAGGCCGTACTGGGCTGCGGTGTCCAGCATCGCCCTTCCATCGGTGTCCAGGAAATACGGGGTTCGCACGATCGGGCCGTCGCTGAGCTCGAGCTCCTCCAATAGCTGGCGGCGCTGCCGATAGGGCAGCTGGAGCGTGCTGCGATCGTCCAGACGCAGCAGGTCGAACACGTAGTAGGCCACCGGCACCCTTCGCAGCATCGTGGGCGAGGGCCGTTGCACGTGCATCCGGTGCTGCAGCCGCGCCAGGCTGGGCCTGCCACAGGCGTCCAGAGCCACGATCTTGCCGTCCAGCAGTACCCGGCGCCTGGTCAGCGCAGGCAGCACATCGAGTTCGGGATAGCTGGTGGTGATGCTGCGCTTGCCGCCACCGAACAGGCACACCCGGTCCGTCCCGACATCCGCCAGCGATCGGACACCGTCCCAGGTGAACTCGAAAGCCCATCCTGGTTCATCGGGCACCGGCCCCGAGACGGCCAGCATGGGCAGCACAGCAACGGGTTCACTCGAAACACCGGCCATGGCTTCCCCCGTGTCGGGCGTGCGCCATCCCTGGTCACGTCCTTCATCTGGTGACGTCCTGGAACGGAGTGTAATCGTGGTTGCGTAGCTACGCTGAGTATCCGCTCGGCCGGGGAGCTGTTTCCTGCCTGGCGCTCACCTCGACGTGGCCCACAGGCACGGACGAGTCGGCGATTCCCGGCACTCGCAGTAGGCGCGCGCCGAGCTGCCGGACCTGCGGTAGGTCGGTGACGGCGGAGACGAGCAGAACGGATGCGGCCACGGTGAGAAAGCTGCCGATTATGTCGGTCGGATAGTGGTCACCCAAATAAAGGCGACTGGCCCCGACGGCCAGCACGTAGGACAAACCCACGACCATCACGACCCAACGCAGCCGCCGCAGTCGCCAAACCAGCACGCACACGATCAATAAGACAACCACCGCTGTCGTGGTGTGACCACTCGGAAAACTGCCCGTGGGATCGGGCGGCTGTAACCACAGACGGGCCGGCGGCCGGGGCCGGTTGAACAAGTACTTCACAACCAGCGCCACGAGCCACGCGGTACCAGCCATCACGAACAGCCGGACGGCGTCCCAGCGTCGATGCCGCAGGACCAGCACGACCACCGCGAGACCGAGGACAGCGAGGCCGACCACCTCCTGAGCAGCCAGGGTCAAGTCCATCGAGGCCGTGGTAGCCGAACTGAATCGCAACACGCTCAGCCGCTGATCCACACCCAGGTCGTCCCGGGTGACCTGACCGGTCAGCGCCAGGCCGGCGAGCACCAGCACAGCCAGCATGAGCAATAAGCCGGCGCTCGCCTTCAACCGAATGCGCGATGTCATGCACCAAACCTTCCTGACCTTGGGCCTCGCGTAAAACGTGCACATGCACTCTGGCCATTGACGGCCCGCGGGCCGTCACCCACTTCTACGCGGCACGACTTACTTGAATCACCTAAATCACTTGAAGCGCCAGAAGAATGGATGAAAGATCGTATCCACTGATCAAGAATACCACGCTGACCGGGCCGGCCAGCAGGCCGGACGTGCACGTACTACCTTCGCGCGAAACCTCGTCAGCTCGGCACGACGCGCGCGACGATCGACGTGGCAGCACGGGAGAAAATGTGATGCAGATCACAGTTCGGTCCGGTGTCGCCGCGACGGCGGAAGGCGGCCCGTCATGGCGTCCGTTCGCGCGGCAGATACGTACGGTAGCCGCCGCACGTCCGACTCACCGCACGTCCGGCGGTCCCCCCGAGGGGGCGTCAACCGCGACTAACCTCCGGCATCAGTGCTGCTCGGCACTGGTCCGGACCCAGACCGACAGGCCCGGACATCCCCGGTGAGGGAGGCGTTCGGGGCCTGGACCGCCGAGCCGGTCAGATTCACCACTGGAGTCGAAGCAGCCGATTGCTCTGGTGGCACCGGCGGTCATATCAGGAGGACGACATGTCTGATGGCAACACAGCGTTGTTGGAGACACTGCTGATGAGTCGGTCGCTGAGTGACCCGGAGCTCATGCAGGCCAGCGATGCCGCCCCCGACTACGCGATCCTGCCTGAGGTCAGCGTCCTCAAGATCGGCGGGCAGAGCCTGATCGACCGGGGCCGGGCGGCGGTCTATCCGATCGTCGAGGAGCTGGCGGTGGTCAAACGGAGCCGGCAGATCCTGATCGGTACCGGTGGCGGCACCCGGGCTCGCCACGTGTACTCGGTGGCCGCCGAGCTCGGCCTGCCGACCGGCGTGCTCACCGATGTCGGGAATGCGGTCGCCGGGCAGAACGCCACGATGCTGGGGTACCTCATGGCCCGCTACGGCGTGCCGGTCGTGGGCCACGAGGCGTTCAGCGCGCTCCCGCTCTATCTCGCCGAGTGTGGCGCCGCGATCTTCCCCGGGATGCCCCCCTACGACATGTGGCAGCACGTCCCGCACGAGGGCGTCATCCCGCCGTACCGGACCGATACCGGGTGCTACCTCGCCGCGGAGGTCTACGGCTGCCGCAGCATGGTCTTCGTCAAGGACGAGGACGGGCTCTACACGGCCAACCCGAAGAACGACCCGGCAGCCACGTTGATCCCGGAGATCACTGTCGACGAGCTGATCTCCCTCGATCTGCCCGATCTCATCATCGAGCGTCCCCTCCTGGAGCTCATGCGCCACGCCCGATACGTGAAGTCCGTGCAGATCATCAACGGGCTACGGCCAGGACTGATCTCCCGCGCGCTCGCAGGTGAGCACGTCGGCACGATCATCTCGGCCGCGTGATCGCCGTCCACCGCCCCGCCGGCCCGCACACCAGGAGAACGCCATGACGAACACCATCTCGCGCCCCGATCCCACCTTCGCGGTCAAGGACGTGCCGTCCGCGCTCATGCGCCAGACACTGCTCGACCGCGAGCTCGTCCGCCCGATCGACCGTCCGGTGATCCGGCTGATGCCATGGTTGAACGTCGTCGCGCTCGGCGGGCACTCGATCATCGACCAGGGCCTGGACACGGTCGGTCCGGTCGTCGATGAGCTGCGCGAGGCGCTGTCGGAGCACCGCATGCTGATCCTCACCGGCCCCGGGGTTCGCGCCCGCCACGTCCTCGGCGTCGGCCTCGACCTCGGCCTGCCGACCGGCGTCCTGGCCGGCCTGGCCTCGATCGAGGCAGAGCAGAACGGACACCTCGTCGCGGCGCTGCTGGCCGCCGACGGTGTGTCCTATCTGCAGCACACGACGGTCGCCCATCAGCTCGCCGTGCACCTCGCCGCCAGTCGCGCCGTGGTCTCCAACGGATACCCGCCCTACGGGCTCTACGAGTTCCCGCCCGAGCTGGGCAAGATCCCGCCGCACCGGACGGACACGGGCGCATTCCTGCTGGCCGACGCCTATGGTGCGGCCAGAACGATCTACGTCAAGGACGTCGACGGCGTGTTCACCAGCGACCCCGCAGCCGAAGGGGGAAAGCCGGAGCTGATCCCGCGGGTCGGGGCTGCCGAACTGCTGGCGATGAATCTCGACACGCTCCCCATCGACGCGTTGCTGCTCGAGCTCATGTCGCGCGCCAAGCATCTGAAGGAGATCCAGATCGTCAACGGGCGCACCCCCGGAAATATCACCAAGGCCCTGCAGGGCGAGCACGTCGGCACGATCATCCACACGGACTGACCACATTCGGCCCGACCCCGGCCCGAGTCGATCAGCATTCTGCTGGCCGGCTCGGGTCGGCCCATATTCCGGGTCTGGCCGGGCAGGTACCTGATCGCTTGCGCGATCTGGCCGTGGACCGCATGCTTGATCCGCACGAGCACCGGCAAGCACTGCTGCCCGTCCGGGTATGCCTTCGCCGGCTGCGGCCGATACGACGCGGCCGGCAGCGGCAGGTGCGGTTTGGGCGACGGCGCTGGCGGACCGCGGCCAAAACGTGACCTTGGGGGAGTTAGCGATGAGGGCAACCAGACTGACCCTGGCCGCAGTGGTACTGGGTGTGGGCACGCTCTTGCTCACCGGATGCGATCCGTCGACCACCGCCGGCGGTTCGGGCGCATCCGGCAGCCGTGGCCTCACCTGCGACCCGAACGGATTCGGCCCGCTCACCGGGTGCGACAGTGCGGACAGTTCTGGTCACACACCGGCTAGCACCGAAACCACACCGGCTGAAGCAGATACCACACCGGCTAAGACCGACACGGCACCCTGTGAGACCGACCCGAACGGTCCTGGGGTCGACGCTGGCTGGTTCAACGACACCAAGGACGGAAACGACTGCGTCACCAGCACCGGCCCGACGCCCGCGCACCAGGGCCAGGCCGGGAACCAGAAGATCACCCAAACCACGGACCACAACATCACCGTCACCGTGACCTGGATCGTCGTGAATATCGACATCACAGGTTTCCAGGAGTGCGTGATCGACCTGCGGGAGACGCGGCCGAACCCCGACGATCACGTCAACCGACGACTCACCACCGCCAAAGACTGCGAAGCGCAGCACGTTGACACCGTGTACCGGCCCGTGGGTGAGTAGCTGCCGTGACTGGCCCGACACGCTGTTGAACAGGGTGATCCGGTCCCTGGCCGAATTGCCCATCACGATGCGCGGCGCGCGCGAAGCGGCCTGACTAAGGACAACCCTGTGGCGGCGGTCGTCCGCAGGCCATCTCCGCGCAGGACCGCGTCTCATACTGGAAGCGCACGAGGATGATCGGCGCGGAGGGAGCGGGCGATGTCGGCGCGGAACGGCCGATCCGCCGTGATGACGATCGGGGCGCTGTCCCGGCGGACCGGGGTGCCGGTCAAGGCACTGCGCGAGTACGAGGACGCCGGTCTGATCTACACGGTCGGCCGTAGCTCCGGCAACTACCGGTTGTTCGACGACACGGCCCTGTGGTGTGTCGGCACGATCGGCACGCTGCGGGCACTCGGGCTCACCCTGGCCGAGATCCGCGAGCTGACCGCCGTCTACCTCGGCCGACCGGACGAACCGATCGGTCCGCACCTGGCCGAGCTGCTGCGCGCGGCCCGGACTCGTACCGACGCCCAGATCACCGAGCTGGAGCGGCGACGGCAGCGCATCGACCAGTTCGAGACCAGGCACGCCGCGCAGCTGGCTGGGTCGGCGGTCGACTTCCGGGCCGATGACCCGCATTTCCAGCGGGTGCACACTTGACTCTCCCCCTGGGGGCAGACCTTACCGTCCGTCCCGAGGTGAAGCTCATGGCAACGATCACGGTAGGCCCGCGCCGAATCGGTCGCATCGGTACCACTGTCCGCGTGGTCGTCGGGCTCGGGCTGTTGGTCTACGTCACCGTCGGCGAGCAGGCCGGGCGGTGGTTCGTGCTCGACTCGTGGCTGCTCGGCCTCGTCGGCTTGCCCGCGTTGGCGGTGGCCGTCCAGTGGTTGCGGGCCCGGCGCACGCCGGCCCGCCTGGACATGACCGGGCCGTGGGGTTACGGCATCAGCGTCGCGTTGTTCCTGGTGCTGTTTCTGCCGCAGTGGTTCGTGCCTGGCATGTTCGTGTTGTGGGCCGCCGGGGTGATCTTCTTCGGCGCGTCGATGCTGCTGGCTGCCGTGCGCGGTTACGCCGGCTGTGAGGTGCTGGCCGTGTCCAACTGGCTGTTGCGTCGTGACGATCAGGTCGGGTGTGTCGTGTTCACGCCGGTCGACCAGTGGGAGCACCGCCACCGCGCGTTCCGCCAGCCGACCTGATCGTGCCCGCCAGCGGCGGTCGACTGTTGGCGGGCGGTGGATCCTGGAGGACATGGCGTGGGACGACTATCTCGCCGGGTTCCACCGCGACCGAGCCGGAATCACCGACGAGGTCCTGCGCCGCAGCCACGACGGCGCGATCACTCCTTACGAGTGGCTCATGGCCGCCGTATCCGATCACGCTGTTGTCCTGGATGTGGCGTGTGGCAGCGCACCGCTGTGGCCGATGGTGGTGGCGACCATCCCTGGGCACGGCCCGCTTCGGCACCAATCTCACCGGCGCCACCACCGTCACCTTCGGCGGATGCGCCAGCCCGAACTCGATGACGTCGCCGAGTTCGTGCTCATCCAGCCCACGCTCGACCGCGGCCACCAGCGTCACCGTCAGCCCGACCTCGGCGCAGTGGTCCAGCGCCCGCTGCTTGATCTCCCGCAGATCCTTACCCCGGATCTCCCGGTGGGTGCGCTTGTCCAGGCCCTGCACCAGATGTGACCCTGCCCCACCAAATACGCCGAGGATCCAACGTGGACACCGATACACAACTGTTGTCGGTGTCAACCAGCCGATCTCGGCCATCGTGGGCGAGTCCCGCCCGTACACCGTGCTGCCGCACATCCTCGTGCTGGCACACCACAGCCACGATCCATCGTTTCCCAGCGACCACGCGGTAATGGCCGGCGCCGTGGCCGCCGGGCTGTTCCTGGTCCACCGCCGCCTCGGGCTGATGGCCATGTTGGCCGCCGTGGTGATGACCTTTTCGCGGGTCTACATTGCCGCCCACTACCCCCAGGACGTCCTCGCTGGGCTGCTGGTGGGCGCCGCGGTCAGCCTGATCGGCTTCCTCCTCGTCCGCCGACTCCTGGTGTGGCTGCTGAGCCTCGCCGAGGGCACCGCGCTACGGCCACTGCTCACTACCGCACCTCGCCCGACCGCGGATGTGCCCGAATCGGTCGCGGGGTGAGGTGATGGCGAGCGCGCAGGAACTGCCCGAAGCCCTGGGAACCTGGCGTCATCGCAGTCCATCTTCCTGACCCCGCGCACGGTTTGTCGAAGCGTGGGCAAGGCCAACAAGATCACCGTGGGCTGGCGCAACGTGCGGGATCGCGGCCTACCCACGGAAGGATTCGACCGATGACCACCGACTCGGCCGGGGAGATCACGGTCGCGGCACGTGGTCGACTGCTGCCGTTGTACGCAGCCGGGTTCGTCACCGCGTTCGGCGCGCACAGCATCGCCGCCAGCCTCGGCGCCTTCACCCACAGCGAGCACGCCTCCCTGCTTACGCTCGGACTGTTACTGACCGTGTACGACGGTGCCGAAGTCGTGCTCAAGCCCGTGTTCGGGTCGTTGGCCGACCGCATCGGACCGCGTCCGGTCCTGCTGGGTGGTCTGCTCGCGTTCGCCGCCGCGTCGGCCGCGTTCGTGCTGGCCGGTAATCCCGCCCTCCTCAGGGTGGTCCGGCTGGGTCAGGGTGCCGCAGCGGCGGCGTTCTCCCCGGCCGCCGGTGCCCTCGTCGCCCGGCTCTCCCCGAGGACGCGGCACGGCCGCGCGTTCGGCGGCTACGGCGCCTGGAAAGGACTCGGCTACGCCCCTGGCCCTGTCCTGGGTGGCGTCTTGGTCACCCTCGGCGGGTTCCACGCTGCTCTTCGCCACCCTCGCCGTGCCGGCCCTCGCGGTGGCGGCATGGGCGGCGCTGACCGTGCCCACGACACCACTGCTGCCCCGCACCCGCCAGACCGTCCTCGATCTTGCGCGCCAGTTGACCCGGGGGAGTTTCCTGCGTCCGACCGCGACGCTGGCCGCAGCCGGCATGACACTGGCCGCTCTCCTGCCGGGAATCGGCGGAGTGCTGGGCGCCGCCGTGATCACCGGGTGCGGTGTCGGCCTGGCTACTCCGCTGGGTTTCGCGCACCTGGCCGCCACCACCCGACCGGAACGACTCGGGCAAACCCTGGGTGCCGCCGAGGTCGGCCGCGAACTCGGCGATGCCGGCGATCCCCTCATCGTCGGCGCTCTCGCCGTCGCCTTGTCACTCGGGGCCGGACTGATCGGGTTGGCCGCGCTCGTGGCCCTCGCCGGTATCGCTGTCGCGAATGCCCACACCACCCCGGACACCGATGGCTAGATGCCTGACAGCCTGCTCGGCTGGCGGCGGCTCGATCCGGTCACCAGCATCGGCATCGCCATGCTGGCGGTGTGGGAGGGTGTTGAATCCTGGCGGGGCGAGGGGTGCGAATGATCGAGTCACGCGATCCATCGCGCACGACGAGGAGGCCCCGCACGGTGGCCAACATCGAGGCGGCAGCGGAAGGGTCTGCTGATAAGCACTCCCGCGACCAGACGACCTGTCCCACTGGGCGGGGATCGGGTTGATCCTCCTCATCGGACTGCTCGGACTGCATCTCCCGCACTACCTGGTCGAAACCGCATCACCAACCGGCTACGCCACCTATCCGGGGCTGATCCCGGCCGCCACGATGATCGGAGCCGTGATCACAGCCGTCGCCCTTGGCCGTAATCGTCGCTTCGGGTGGCAGCTCGGTACCGGGGTCGCCGTCGTGTCGGTCCTTCTCTACGCCGTCCAGGAGACGATCGGCCTGCCCGGACTCTCGCAGACCTGGTGGGAGCCAACCCGGCTGTTGTCCCTCCTGCTCGCCGCGCTGTTCCTCGTCGATCGCCCGCTTCGGCGTGGACCGGAGGACTGAGCCGAACTGCTCGCGCTGGAGTTATGTGCGGCACCCAGCTACACTGAATCACGTTGACCGATCATGATTCAGTCCTGGGAGGGGGCTACGATGACAACGGATGCCGGTGCGCTCATTGAGCGTGCCCGCGTTGCCGCGGGTCTCAGCCAGCGCGCCCTTGCGGATGCGACTGGTATCTCGCAACCCACCTTGTCGCGGATCATCTCCGGGGATAGAGCGGCGAAGATGCCCGAGGTGGTGGCGATCGCGTGGGCAACCGGACATACCGTCGCCCAACTCACCGAGGCTGGGACGGTGACCGACCGAGTGCAGTGCGCGGCGCGAGCCACCAACGACTCCGGCATGGACCGCATGCGCGAAGCGCTGCTGCACTTCCTGGAACTGGACGACTACCTGGACGACCAGGCCATCCCCGCCACGGTCTGACGCGGGGTAGATGACCTTGAACGCTGAGGCTGAGGGGCGTACCGCCGCCGCGCGGTTCCGTCGGGAGCATCATCTGGGTGTGCAGCCGTTAGGTGACCTTGTGGCGGTCATCGAGCAGGCGACCGGGATCGACGTGGCAGTACTCGACGTAGGCCCGGATGAACACGGCCTGACGATGCGGGACCCGACGCGCGGCACCGTGTTCATCGGCGTCGCGCGTACCCGGAACCCGATGCGACAACGCAGCACCCTGGCCCACGAACTTGGCCATGTGCTGTTCGAGGACTGGACAGACAGCGGTGCGAGTAGCTGGGGCGACCGAAGCCCCGCGGAGATTCGAGCTGACGCCTTCGCTCGGCACCTGCTTGTGCCGGTCGAGGGTTTGCGTGAGTTCTTTGAGAACCGAGAGCGCGTGACCCAATCTACCCTCTCTGAGGTCGTTCAACGATTCCTGGTATCACCCCAGATTGCGGCCATCGCGCTGCATCAGGCCGATTACATCGATGACGACACCAAGCAGGCGTGGATGGCGCTGACCGCGCCGAAACTAGCTGCCCGGTTCGGGTGGAGTGACCAGCACCGTGCCTTGCAGGCCGACTCCGATCAGCGCAGAGCGCCGCAACGGTTGCTCGCCCGCGCGATCAGGGGCTACGCGGAGGGGGTGCTGTCTGCGCAGGCCATCGCCATCTTGCGCGGCATCACGCTGGAGGCTGCCGAGGCGGACTTGGGCGAGGCAGGTGTCGTGCTCGTCGAGCAGCCGATCGCGTGGGCTGACCCTGCCGAGCTGCCCGACGTGCACGTGGACCTGGCGGCCTTGGACGAGGATCTTAACGCTCCGGACGATGATGGCGATCACACAGCGGCAAAGAGAGGCGGGGGATGAGCCACCGGCCGATCATCGACGCCGGACCCGGCCTGAATTTCTTCTCTATCAACAAGGAGCGTCTCCTCATTGGCGTCCTGGGGCAGCTCAGCGCCCCGGAGACCGTGCAAGACGAGGTGTTCCGTAAGTCCCAGCAGGATGCACGCTTCCGCGCCGCCGCAGCTGTCTGGCGAAAGCTGACCCCTACGTGGATGCAGATACTCTCTAACGACCAGACACCTGAACTCGCAGCTGTCGTCCACAGGATCACCCGACAACCTATGGAACAACGGCTGAAACACCCAAAAGACCTGGGCGAGACCATGGTCATCGCGCACGCGGTCGTCGCCGCCGAAGCAGGCGAGACAGTGACCGTTCTCATCGACGACGGGCCAGGGGCACGAACTGCTACCTCAGAAATCAACCGACTCAACCGACTCCATGCCAGCGGTCACGCTGTTGGGTCAATCAAACTAGTGAACACGCAGACAGTCTTGGAGCGCGCGGCAGGCGGGCAGCACATCCCAGACAAGCCAACGATGCGCACCATCTACGCTCGACTGCGCGGCCTCGATGATGGCCTACCGCCGATCGAGAAGACCAACCTGCTAGCGTCTGCACGCTGGCTCTGAGATGTTTCCGCATTCCTCTGATAGAGCGGGACTGTCTTTCTCGCCTGTGCGAGTCTGATGAGCGGGGCCGGAGGGGTGACCTCCGTAGATGCGGCAGGGTGACCGAGCGATGTTGTAGGCGGGAAGGAGTCGTTGATGTCACGCGAGGACGCTCCTGGGAGCTTGATCGAGACGATCAACGGCGCCCTGAGAGGCTCGTTCGGCATCGACCCGGACCGTGATCATGATGAGGTATGCGCTCTGGCGACCACCGGTTATGTCGTGTCGTGTTGGCGGAATACAGTTCTCGAGGACATCCACAGCGGCGGGTTCGTGCCGAGCGGACGGCACGGATCGTACGCCCGCGACGGGATCCCAGACCAAGACATGGCCAGGCTCAACGTGGCGACCTGGCGCCAGATCAGACCGCACGTACATCCGACTGGCATCAAGGTCGCGGCTGTCCGTGACCTGCTGCGCGACAAGAAGCGACCATTGACAATCGGGGCGAATACATTCACGTGCGGCGATCTGTTCGCAGGCACCTGGACCAAGCTGGTGTGGCATCTCAACGAGGGTACGTGGCTGCCTCTGCATTTGGCAGACCGACTATTCGGCGACGACGAAGCAGCAGCCATGAGATACTACGCGATCTGTGGCGGCCACTATGCCCCGGATTGGTTCGGCAACCCCTGGTGGGAGACAGCGATCACGGCCTGGGCCAAGCAGAATCAGCCGGCACGCACCGAGGACATCGACCTCGCCCTGCATACCCCGAACGAACTCGATGACAACGCGATCCAATGGCTGATGAGGGCGAAGTATGACCGCTCGTTCAGGGATGCGATAACAACCTGGAAACTGGACCGAGGAGTCGACCAGACCGCTCCCGCTGCCGGCCTGTGGTTCCCGCCAGGCGTGCCCGAACTACCGAAATACCTCCGATAAGTGCAATCTCCGGAAACGCGGCACCCACCGCATCCAGTACCGGTCACGGCGACCGAGCGTTCGGTGGGACCTGCCGCCATCGTGATCACGAGTCACCCTGCACGTTCATACCGGGAGAGCTGACCGAGGCAGCGAAGATCCAAAACACCCGAGCCACCTTGTGTGACTAAAACACCGAAACGGCCTCTGACCAGGGCACTTCACCACAGTACGAACACGCGAGTAGAACTCGACCCACGAAATCCTGGTCAGGGCAAAGTTAAAACTTATGGTGGAGCTGACGGGATTCGAACCCGTGACCCCCGCACTGCCAGTGCGGTGCGCTACCAGCTGCGCTACAGCCCCGAAAAGATCACCACTGCCTCACAGCAGTGCGTCCGTCACGGTACACGAGGGCTGCGGTGATCCCGAATCGGGCGGGTTCAGCGCGCGCCACCCAACGCATCGTCCAGCCAGCCCTGCTTACTCGGGTCGGCGAACGCGCCGTTCACCAGAATCGTCGGTGTGCCGAACCGGCCGTCGGGCCGCAACTTGCCGAGATGCTGGCGCGCGTGGTCGGTGGTGTCGGTGATGCGCTGCCCACCGTCCTGGACACAACGGGTGAAGTGGTCGCCTGCGCCCAGGGTATCGGCGAGCTGCTGGAGCTGAGCGATGGTCCAGCCGGGGCCGCCGCCACGCGGCTGGGTGGCGTACAGGCTGTCATGGAACCGGGGGAAGACGCCGGCTTCAGCGGCACACAACGATGCACTGGCCGCCAGCGTGGAGTAACCGACCGGGTCGGAATAATCATCGAGGATGGCAACCGGGTGGTACACCACCCGCGCCTGCCCGGCCGCGGCAGCCTCCGCCAGCTGGTGGCCGTAGAGCTGCTCGAACTGGCCACAGCTCGAGCACAGGAAGTCCTCGTAGACATCGATGACCACTGGCGCGTCGGCCTTTCCGATCACCACGGCAGCACCGTTGACGGTCGTCGCGGCGGCAGGCCCGGCGGCCGCGACCGGGATCGTCGCCGGGAGGTCACCGGCTTCCCCGCGATGTTGCAGCCAGATCCCTATCCCGGCGACCAGGACGAGCAACATCGTGACCAGGACGGTGGCCATCCGGCGGCTGCTCCCCCGGTCCGCACCAGCCGTCACCGGGGCAGCCTTCACCGCCTGCGCGCCCTGCCGCTTGCGTTCGGCCCGTTCGGCGCCGCCCACTGCATGTCCTCCTGGCTCATCCGGTCGGCTGGCCGGCCCGGTTCGCTCGATGTCCCACTCCGCCATGTGTCACCACGCAGCCGTCACCGAAACAGCCGCAGTCGATGGAAAGCCGCGGACCCGGGTCCCGCGCTCTCGCGATCATGAGCGCCACCAGCGGCACACTCGAAGCGAGTGCGGCCCACCGGATCAACGCCCCGGTCACACAGCAGGGGTCTCCGGCACCAGCTCCACCAGCAGCAACGCGGTGGCAACCAGAAGACCCAGTCGAGTCACCATTACTCGCGCGTCCATTATGCGACGGGAGGAGCAGGACACGCCACGGGGCTGGCGTGGTGTCCTCCTTTGGTTGCGGACGCTCCGTACCGTTATCGCGAACCGTCCCCGGCAGGGACGGGCGGCCCGGAGGACCAGATGACGACCCAGCCAGGTAACAAGGAGGTCGGCCACACCCACCAAGATGTCTCGGGAGGGTGGCTGCGACCAGCGGTTTTCGGTGGGATGGACGGGCTGGTCACCAACATCGGGCTGGTCGCGGGGGTCGGCGGCGGCGGAGCCGATGCTCACCTGATCGTGCTGACCGGAATGGCCGGGTTGGTGGCAGGTGCGTTCTCCATGGCGCTCGGCGAGTACGCATCGATCGAGACGCAGAACGACTCCGTGCGAGCGGAGGTGGCTGTAGAGCGCGACGAACTGCGCAGGCACCCGGTCGCTGAGGAAGCCGAGCTGGCGGCCTCCTACATGCAGATGGGCCTGAGCCGGGAGACCGCGAAGCGAGTGGCCAAAGAGGTGCACACCGACCCGGCGCTGGCGGTCCGGGTGCACATCACCCACGAGCTCGGAGTGAACCCGGACGAGCAGCCCTCCCCGTGGGTGGCCGGTACGTCGTCATTCCTGTGTTTCGCGGTCGGCGCGCTAGTCCCCCTGATCCCGTTCCTGCTCGGGTTCGACTGGCTGGTCGCCGGACTCGGGGCCGGCGGAGTGGGACTCTTCGTCGCGGGCGCGATATCGGCCAGATTCACCACCCGCGCGTGGTGGCTGGGCGGGCTACGGCAGCTAGGCCTCGGCACGATCGCCGCCGTCGCGACCTATCTGGTCGGGCACCTGATCGGGGTGGGTGCCGCCGGCTAGGCGCGCGCTGGAACCCGGCGGCCAGGCAGCGTCTCCGGCGCCCACAGCCACATCAGCCACCGCGGCACCCTGCGGCGGGGTGAGAAGTCCGGTGCCCAGCCCTGCGACCAGCGTGGCGGCACGGAGGTACTCGATGCCGCCCTTTCTCTTCGTAGCGACCGCCGGATCAGGATCGAGCAATCACATATGGCAGCCAAGTCAGACAGCGATCGCCAGGGCCACCTGAGGAATTGCGAACGCCGGAATTGCCACAGCTGCGACGAACAGGAGAACGAGAAGCGCAGCGCGTATCAAGTCAAACACCACTTCAAGCCGGCGCCGGGAGGCCTGTCCGCTGGAGTCCACTACGGCCATATGACTGAATCCGTCAAGCAAGCACGACCACCATACCGACGGAAGAGTTCGAGCTTCCGGAGATTCCAGCCACTGCATGAGCCGCTGCAGCAGCACAAGGTGCGCCGCGAAGAGGTTGAGGACGCCGTGCGCCCTCGCCGGCAAGGTGGGCGCCTTATCGCTCGGCTCCGAAGGGGGTTGACCAACGCTACGCACCGGTGGCGAATCCGGCTAACAAGCAGGATGGATACGACGCAACGGCCCGGCGATGGAGGCGCATTCTGGGGAGTGTGGGAGGCCGGTGGGTAGTGGGTCGAGTGTGTTGGAGTTCGTGGTGGTGCAGTCCGTTGGGCCGTCGATCGGTTGAGTCCGGTGCGTGTGCAG
>JBOHGD010000083.1:0-19389 GCA_050699955.1 Pseudonocardiaceae bacterium
GCGGTGTTCCCGGCGCTGGTTGCTGCGCTGACTCTCAATGACCTGGTCGCGAACCCGGCGCAAGTCGCCCAGAAAGAGACCCGCAGTCTGGTCAAGCTACAAATCATTGCGCTCGGGCTGACCCTCGGCGCGATCGTCTTCGTGCTGCTGGCCTTGACACTCATCGCGGTGGTGCCCGCGATGTTGGATTACCTCGGACTCGGTTTCCTCGAGCGGGTGCCGGCCCAGCTCGTGCGCTGGGTATTGCTTCTCGGCGTGGTGATCGTCGGGCTGGCCGTGGTGTACCGAGTGGCACCTGATCGCGTCGATGCCAAGGTCCGCTGGGTCACTCCGGGGGCGCTGGTCGCCGCGTTCTTGTGGCTGCTCGGCAGCATCGTCTTCAGCCTCTACGTCAGCTTCTTCAGCAACTACAACAAGACCTATGGTGCGTTGGCCGAGGCCGAGCGGCAGACCGCCGAAGACACCACCACGGGCGAGCCGATGCCGATGGGTCAGCGTGGTGCCATCGTGGCGGATACTCAGGCCCAACCGGAATAGAGGTGGTCGGACGGTGCGCAACCGCTCGATGCTATCTCCGGCTCCGGGGAGGTGGCGCGGTGGTTTCCCCACCACCCCGGGCACCGGGCGTATCCGCGATGCGGAGTCTGCGAGGTAAAAGATATGCATAATCGGTTGAATGTCAATTTTTTGACCGCAGACGCGGAGGTCGACGCAGATGGGCCCTCCGTGGTCCGCGCTCGGCGAGCCGGTCCGGGGTCAGTCAGGGGAAGGTGGCGTAGCGCGCACCCGGATGCAGCAGCCGCATTGGGGGGCGACGAGTGCGGCGTGCAGCCGTGGCGCGGCACCGAGCCCATCGAGCAACCCGGTGATCAGGTGCTGGTTGAGGGTGCAGACGAGTTCGGGGGCGTAGGTGGCGAGCTGGGCGAACGGGCAGTTCCGCAGCACGATGGAGGTGGGGTCGCGGTCGGGTTCGTAACCGCAGTCCTCGAGCACGTCGGCTGTGGCGGTCATCGCCCGTTCGAGGCCGAGCCGACCCAGCCGCCGTTCCGTCCGAACGTGCTCGCCGAGCTGCCTGCCGGTCTCTGCGGCGACCCGGATGGCGGCCTGCTGCGCCGACTCGGCTGGCTCGGAGGTCAGCACGGCGCGGGTGAGGACTTCGGCGAGCAGCGCGTAGCGCCGTTCGGGCACGCTGACCTGCCACTCGCCCGGTGCCGGCGTATACGCCTTCGGCGCCCGGCCCGGGCCGCGACGGCCGCTCGCGATGAGGTCGTCTGCGCTGAGCAGACCGGCGTTGAGCAGCTTGTCCAGGTGGAACGCGGCGAGCTTGCGGGAGATCCCGACCGCGGTCGCGGCCTCCTCCCGGGTGACTGGGCGGGGCTGGCGGCGGATGAAGGCGTACAGCTTCGCGCGCATCGGGTCGTGTAGGGCCGCGATCGCGGCGGCCGCAGCCTGTTGTGGGTCCCTCACGGTCCTCAGGTTAGCGCCAGCAGTCATGGGCGAAAAACCCATGCTTGACAGGGCTAGATCCTGTATCGCTAACATTGATTGGTGTAATTATCGGTAGCGGAGGCAGCGATGGCGAACACGCTCGAGGACGCGAAGCCCCTGCCACCCCGCTCGCCGGCCTGTACGGGCGTCCGGTTCATGACCTCACAAGGAGATCGAGATGACTGCCGCTAGCCTCAACAGAAGACCCCGTCCCTCCTGCACCGCGTCATCGATCGTTTCCGCAGGGACAACGACCTCTCCAAGCCGTCGAGCCCGGAGGCGCTCTCGCTGACCCTGTCCCTGCGGCGCCTGTGGTCAGACCACGTCGTGTGGACCCGGGAGTACGTGGTCGCCGCGATCTCCGACGCGCCGGATGCAGGTGCCGCCGCAGGCAGGCTGCTGAAGAATCAGGAATCGGCAACGCCATCGTCCCCTTCCACGGCGACGCAGCCGGCGGCAGGCTCACCGAGCTGCTGAAGAAGCACATCACGATCGCGGTGGATCTCATTGCGGCGGCCAAGAGTGGCGACCAGACCAAGTTCTCCCGAGCCGACGCGGCGTGGGACCGCAACGCGGCCGACATCGCCTCGTTCCTCGCCGGCGCCAACCCGAATTGGCCGGAGAAAGACGTCGCGGACCTCCTCGGCAACGCCTGGCGTTCCGCCGATGTCGAACTGGTCGCGATCAACTCCAACAACGCGAGCCTGTCCCCGTCCGACACCTTCGCTCAGATGGTCGACCGCTCTACCACGCGGGTCTACAACTTCGCCTACCTCAAGGACGAGGACGGGGCGGTTGCACGGAGTTATGGCGCAGTCTGTACTCCCCACGCCTTCGTCCTCGACTCACGTCGCGACATCGTCTACCACGGGCGGATCGATTACTCCCGGATGGGCAACACCATCACCAGCCGCGATCTGGAGAACGCCGTCGCGGATGTTGTCGCCGGCCGACCGGTTGCGGTCGGCGAGACGGAGCCCGTTGGCTGCGCCATCGTCTGGTAGTCAAGGAGGCTCAGGCCTGGCAAGGCTGTGACCGCGATGGCAGCAGGGCAAGAGTGTCACCCGGCGTCGAGGCTGCGCCGCGACGCGACGGGGGCGCACGTTGGGCGAGATGGGCGTCGAACACCGGCACGCACCCGCTTAGGCTGGTCCCTTGCGCGAGAGCTGTCGCGCAACTACCGAAGGCGGAGAGGGTGGCGCCGGATGACTGATGTCGCAGCCGCGGCTCGCGGGGTCCAGAGCACGCCAACGCGCGACTCCCGGGAGCTGGAGTCCCGGCTGGAAGAGCACCGGGTGGAGCTGACCGCCTATTGCTACCGGATGCTGGGATCAGTGTTCGAGGCGGAGGACGCTGTACAGGAGACGATGGTTCGGGCGTGGCGGGGCATCGATGGTTTCGAGGGCCGGGCGGCGCTGCGGTCGTGGCTCTATCGCATCGCGACCAACGTGTGCCTCGACATGCTGAAGGGGCGGGCGCGTCGTGCCCGCCCCATGGATCTCGGCCCCGCGAAGACGGCCGATGCCCTCCTCGGTGCCGCGCGCCCGGAGGTCACCTGGATCCAGCCGGTCCCGGACAGCCGGGTCCTGCCTGCGGGTGGTGACCCGGCCGAACTGGCCGTGTTGCGCGACACGATCCGCCTGGCCTTCGTGGCCGTTCTCCAGCATCTCCCGCCCCGGCAGCGAGCGGTGCTGATCCTGCGCGAGGTCCTGCGATGGAGAGCGACCGAGGTCGCGAATCTCCTCGGCACCACCGTCGCGTCGGTGAACAGCACGCTCCAACGAGCCCGGTCGACCCTCGCGGCCAGCGATCTCACCCCTACCAAGCCGATGGATGATGCGCAGCGCGCGCTGGTGGCCCGTTACGTCGACGCGTTCGAGCGATACGACGTCAGGTCACTCACCTCGCTGCTCCACGAGGACGCCACACTGTCGATGCCGCCCTACGATCTGTGGCTGCGGGGTCATACCGACATCCGCCGGTGGCTCCTCGAGGCAGGCGCGGGTTGCCGCGGGTCGCGCCTGGTCCCGATCGTGGCGAACGGTTCGCCGGCGTTCGGGCAGTATCGGCCCAGCGGTACGGGAGGCCGCCACGAGCCGTTCGCGCTCCAGGTCATCGAGGTGTCTGCCGATCGGATCATCGGGATCAACTCTTTCCTCGACACGACGAGGCTGTTCCCGCTCTTCGGTCTCCCCCCTCGGCCCGAGCCGTAAGCCCGCACTCAGTGGCATGACGTCGACCAACCCCGCGAGCGATGAGTTTTCCACCCGGCGATGGTCATAGCCGTGGTGAGCTGCTACCGGCAGGTCACCGGCCACGGAAGGCAGAGAGCTGCCCGGGCGCGAAGCTCGAAGGAGTATGGATGAGCGGGGTACGGGTTCTGGTTGGTACACGCAAGGGTGCATTCATCCTGACTGCGGACGGGAAGCGCGAGCGATGGGACGTTAGTGGCCCACACTTTGCGGGCTGGGAGATCTATCACCTCACGGGATCTCCCGCTGACCCGGCTCGGCTCTACGCGTCGCAGTCCAGCGGCTGGTTCGGGCAGCTGATCCAGCGCTCAGACGACGGTGGCAAGACGTGGGAGTCGATGGGTAACCAGTTCTCCTACGATGGCGTTCCTGGTACTCACCAGTGGTACGACGGCACGCCGCATCCCTGGGAGTTCGCGCGGGTCTGGCACCTCGAAGCATCGCTGACCGATCCGGACATGGTCTACGCCGGGGTGGAGGACGCCGCCCTGTTCCGCACGGTCGACGGCGGACGGACGTGGCAGGAGCTCGCCGGACTGCGCGGCCACGGCTCGGGGCCCTCCTGGCAGCCAGGTGCCGGTGGCATGTGCCTGCACACGATCGTGCTTGATCCGAGTGATCCCGAGCGGATCTTCGTCGCCATCTCGGCGGCGGGCGTGTTCCGGACCGACGACGCGGGCAAGACATGGCGGCCGGCGAACCGCGGCCTGCACTCCGATGGCATCCCCGACCCGAACGCCGAGGTCGGCCACTGCGTTCACCGCATCGCGATGCACCCGTCGCGTCCCGGCGTGCTGTTCATGCAGAAGCACTGGGACGTCATGCGCAGCGACGACGCCGGCGAGTCGTGGCGGGAGGTCAGCGGTAACCTGCCGACCGACTTCGGGTTCCCGATCGACGTTCACGCGCACGAGCCGGACACCATCTATGTCGTTCCGATCAAGAGCGACTCGGAGCATTATCCGCTTGACGGGAAGTTACGCGTGTACCGCAGCCGAACGGGCGGGAACGAGTGGGAGCCGCTCACGAAAGGTCTGCCGCAAAGCGACTGCTACGTCAACGTGTTGCGTGACGCGATGGCCGTCGACTCGCTCGACTCGTGCGGCGTGTACTTCGGTACGACCGGCGGGCAGGTGTACGCGTCGGCTGATGCCGGGGACCGCTGGGCGCCCATCGTCCGAGATCTTCCGTCCGTGCTGTCCGTCGAAGTCCAGACCCTGACATGAACACTGTCATGATCCGCGTCATGCTCCCGACGCATCTGCGGACGCTCGCGCACCTCGACGGCGAGGTGCAGCTCCCCATCGAGGGTCAGGCCACGCAGCGCTCGGTCCTCGACGCGCTGGAGGTCCGCTATCCGATGCTGCGCGGGACGATCCGTGATCACCTCACCGGGCAGCGTCGAGGGTTCGTGAGATTCTTTGCCTGCCAGCAGGACCTGTCCCACGAACTGCCGGATGCGCCGCTGCCCGACGCGGTCGTGATGGGGGCCGAGCCATTTCTGGTCGTGGGGGCCATGGCGGGCGGGTAGAACTCGGCCGACCTGTGGACGTCCACCGCAGGAATCTACTGCTCCCAGTCACCGTAGGTGTCCCAGACCGGTAGCGGGGAGCCCCCGGAGTTGATGACGTCGACGACGTCACCGATGTCGAAGTGGTCGTAGAACCACTGCGCGTTGGCGGGGGAGAGGTTGATACAGCCGTGGGAGACGTTGCTGTGGCCTTGCTGGCCGGTCGACCACGGTGCGGCGTGCACGAACTCTCCGTCGCCGGAGATCCGTTCGTCGAGGTACACGGTCTCCCGGTAGTACCCGGACTGACCCTTGCACACCCCGTAGGTGCAGGAGTCCATGACGGTCGACGGCACCTTGTCGGAAATCACGTGCGGGCCGCTGTGAGTGGGTGTGCTGGGCTTGCCCATGCTGATCGGCATGGTCTTGACCAGCGCACCGTCGTGGAAGATCTGCATCTGGTGGGTCGCCCCGTCGGCCTGGGCGATCCACGCGTCGTGCACGTGAAAGGTCACCTCGCGGTCGGTCGCCCCGTAGACACCGTCCCCGAGGTCCTTGCCGTACAACAGTGCGTCCAGCGTCACCGTCGTCCCCGCCGCCCAGTAGTTCTCCGGCCGATAGTGCACCTCGGTGTCCGACATCCAGGTCCAGGTACCGGCCTGCGGCGGCTGGGACACGACGTGCAGCGCGGCCTGCGCTGCGGCCCGATCAGTCACCGCAGTGGAGAATCGCACCACGATGGGCTGACCCACTCCTACCGAGTCCTGTGCGGGCGTCGGGATGATCGTCGGGTAGGTCTGTGCACGCGGAGCCAACGTGTGCACGGTGCTCTCCTGCTGGACGAGGTGCCCAGCAACCCCCACCGCCTCAGCGACCACCCGGTAGGTGGCGTCGTAACCGAGTGGCTCCGTGGAGCTCCAGGTCTTCTTGTCTGCCGAGATCGCGCCGGTGACCACGACGCCGGACCTCACATTGGTCGCTGTGACGCTGCTCAGCACGCCCGACCACGACCGAACCACGATCGGCTGGGTCGGATTGAGCTCAGCCGAGGCATCCGGGGTGACGGTGACGAACGCTGCCGGCGTGGCCGGTGTCCGTGCCGGGGCGGAGACCGAACGATCGGACAGTGCCGGGTCAGGACCGGTCATGGCGCTCGCCCGAGCGACACAGCCGGACAGGACCGATCCGACCATCACTGCCATCGCGCAGACGAGGGGAACCCTGCGCAGCCGGGCTCTGTCAAGGCTTCCGGTCACCACCCGTGGTGACCGGAGCATGGAGCGGCTCATCGGGCACGCCGGGAGACGAGAACCATCATGTACCCCCAACCGTGACAAGCCTGCGGGCGCGGTTCCGGCAGTGGGACACCAACGAGAACCGATGGTGTGCCGCTGACATGGATGAGGTCGGTGAAAGCTCCTCGACTGTTACCTCAGTCGAGTGTGAGTCGGGGTCGGTAGTGGTCCAGCCAGATGCCGAAGTTCAGGACTCTTTCCAGGCTGTTGCGCGTGACCAGGGTCATCGACGCCGGATCCAGCCGGTTGGTGTTGGTCAGCCAGTCTCGGTTGAACAACTCGAACACGGGGTGATCACGTTCCGCCAGCAGTTCCTTGACCTGTTGCTGCAGCACGGCGGCGTAGTCCGGGTCCTGCGTCGAGGGGTACGGGCTCTTGACCCGCTCGACGACCGACTGCGGCAGCACGTCTGCGGCCGCCGCGCGTAGGAGGCTCTTCTCCCTGCCGTCGAAGGTCTTCATCGACCACGGCGCGTTGTAGACGTACTCCACCAGGCGGTGATCGCAGAACGGAACCCGGACCTCCAGCCCGACCGCCATGCTCATGCGGTCTTTGCGGTCCAGCAGTGCCCGCACGAACCGGGTCAGGTGCAGGTAACTCATCACCCGCATCCGGCGTTCGTGCTCGCTCTCACCGTCCAGCGGGATGACCTCGGCGACGGCGCTGCGGTAGCTGTCTCGCAGGTAACCCGGAAGGTCCAGGATCGCCAGCAGGTCCGCGTCGAGCAGCGCAGGGGTGTCCCCGCCCATGATCCTGGCACCTGCCACCCACGGGAACATGTCGGCCTGCTGGACCACGGGGTCGTGAAACCATTTGTAGCCGCCGAACACCTCGTCGGCGGACTCCCCGGACAGCGCGACCGTCGAGTGCTCTCGAATCGCTTTGAACAGCAGGTACAGCGAGGAGTCCAGATCGGCGAAGCCGTTGGGGAGATCCCGCGCGGTGATGGTGGCCGTGCGTACCAGCGGGTCGGACAGTGTCCTCGGATCCAGCACGATGTCTTCGTGCTGGGTGCCCACGTACTTGTGGACATCCTGCACGTACGGGCCGTCCGGCGTGGCTCGTAACTCGTCGGGAACGAAGTTCTCGGTCAGTCCGGCGAAGTCGACCGCGAAGGTGCGCACCTTCTCACCGACGGGGTCGAGTTGCTGCGCGGCGAGCGCGGTGATCGTGCTGGAGTCCAGGCCGCCGGAGAGCAGCACACACCGGGGCACGTCGGCGACCAGCTGACGGCCGACGATGTCATCGAGCAACTCGCGGACGCGGACGACGGTGGTCTCGGTGTCGTCGGTGTGCTGCGTGGTCTCCAGTTTCCAGTAGACGTTGCTGCGCAGGCCGTGGCGACCCACCGTGACGACGGTGCCCGGCTGGACCTCGCGCATCCCGGACCACACCGCATGACCTGGTGTCTTGGAGAACGACAACAGCTCACGCAGACCGTCGGCGTCGATCACATGTCTGGCCAGCGGGTTGGCCAGGATCGCTTTGGGCTCGGAGCCGAACAGCACACCGTCGGTGGTCTCGAAGTAGTAGAAGGGTTTGATACCCATCCGGTCCCGGATCATGACGAGCGTGTCGCTGCGGGTGTCCCAGATCGCGAAGGCGTACATGCCGCCCAGCCGGTCGGCGACGCCCTGTCCCCACTCCAGGTACCCGCGCAGCACGACCTCGGTGTCGCTGACGGTGCGGAACTGATGCCCCCGTCTGCGCAGTTCGTCGCGCAGTTCAGTGAAGTTGTAGGCCTCGCCGCTGTAGACCATCGCAACCGAGCCCTCGGGGGTGTCCACAGCCATCGGCTGTCGGCCGCCGTCCAGGTCGATCACCGACAGCCTGCGATGCCCCAGCCCGACATGCCGGTCGATCCACACCCCCTCGGCATCCGGCCCTCGGCAGGCCATCGTCCTGGTCATCGTGTCGATGGTCCCGCGCTCCGCGACGAGATCCCGGTCGAACGACACCCAACCCGTGATCCCACACATCTACGGCGTTCGCCTCCAATGGCTCCGATCACTGCCTCGGTTCACTGGCACCGCCATTGCGTGCACCTCTAGTCAGACTGACTTAGTTAGTTGGATTACGCAAATTAATTTTCGGGCTTCGACCTCGCTCCGTGACGGCGGCCGGGGTCGCCCGGCCATCGTCGGTCTATTTTAGATGACGTATGTCATTTTTATTATGCTAGCGTGACGGGCGTGGGCACAACGATCGGGCGGAGCGAGATGCACGGCGTATTGGCCGCCACCAGCCGGGTGCATCTGCTCGACGTGCTGCGTGCCAGCGACCGGCCGTTGGACGCGCGGGAGCTGGCGGCGGCCTCCCGGCTGCACGTGAGCACGGTCCGGTTCCATCTGGACGTACTCGTCGAGGCGGGACTGGTGCTGAGCCGGCCCGCGCCAGGCGGGACACGGGGACGCCCGCGGCTGCTCTACACCCCGGCCAGCGCCGGCGGTGTCGCCACCGCAGCGGACACCGGCTACCAGCTGCTGGCCGCGGTCCTTGCCGGGCACTGGGCGCAGGCCCCGGGGGAGGGTGTGCAGCGGGCCGAGCGGGCTGGCCGGGTTTGGGCCGGTGCGCAGGGACTCACTCGCCAGCCGCTGGCCGGCTTGAGCGTGGCCGAGGCCGCGGTACGGGTGAGCGGTCTGTTCGCCGGGATCGGATTCGACCCCGAACTCCGGGCCGACGGCGAGACGCTGCAGATCCGGCTGCACGCCTGCCCCTTCCGTTCGGTGGCTGAGGCGCACCCAGAGGTTGTCTGTTCCCTGCATCTGGGTCTGCTCCGGGGAGCCCTCGACGAGTTGGGTGCGCCACCGGCTACGACGCGGCTGCAGCCCTTCGTCGAGCCGCACCTGTGCCTCGCGCACATCACCCCGGATACGGAGCGGGCGAGCGCGGGTGGCCGGGTATGAGAGCTGGCATCGACGTGGTGGTGCAGATCGCCGTCCCGTTCATCTGGCTGGGCATGGTGCTGGGGATCTCGGGACTGGAAACCCCGCTGAGGTTCCGCGCCCCGGGCATCACCGTGGCGCTCGGGCTGGGCATCGGGCGGCTGGTCTTCCGAGCGCTCAACGCCGCGGAACTCGTCCTCGCCGTGGTGCTCACGGTCGCGGTGCTGGCCGGTGCCCGCGGGCCGGGCACTACCGCCATTGCGGTGCTGATCGCCCTGTGGGTGTTGTTGGTGGCTCAGGTTGCCGTGCTCCGACCCCGTCTGGACCGGCGTGCCCGACGCATCCTCGCCGGTGACGCCCCGCCACGTTCGCACCTGCACCTGGCCTATATCGCCCTGGAGGGCGTGAAGTTCGTGCTCCTGCCCGTCCTCGGCGTCATCCTCATTCTGGGTGGGACGCGATGACCACCCCGGGACCGCGCCGAGACATCGCCGACCGTGCGGACATCGCTGGTCTCGTGACCGCCTTCTACCGTCGCGCGTTCGCCGACGCCCTGCTCGGTCCGGTCTTCGTCGAGATAGCCCAGATGGATCTTGCCGCGCATCTGCCGGTGATGTGCGACTTCTGGGAGACGGTGCTGATGCGCACCGGGCGCTATCGCCGCAACGCGCTGCGACCCCACCTCGCCCTGCACGCCAAGGCCGAGCTCACGTCGGCCCATTTCGAGCGCTGGCTGACCCTGTGGGCCGGCACCGTCGACGAGCGTCATGTCGGAGAGAAGGCCGAGCTCGCGAAGGTCCAGGCCGGGCGCATCGCCGGGTCGCTCAGCCGCCGGCTGCGCGGACAGGACCTACCTGCCGGGCCTGTCGACGTCGCCGCCGTACTCAGCGCGGCTGCCGACGCTCAGTAGCGGACACCGATGCGTCGCCAGCGTTGCCCGTTGGTGCCTGGCTCGGCGGGCGGGGTGGGAATACGTTTGCGGTAGACGATGAACGGTCGCCACATGTACCACAGCGGGTAGCTCCAGGCATGCACGAGCCGGGTGAAGGGCCAGATGCCGAGAATGAGCCAGGCGGCAGTGGCATGAATTTGGTAGATCAGTGGTGCGTGCTCGATGGCGGCGACGTCGGGGTGGGCCGTGAACAGGCCGCGGAACCAGAGCGCCACGCTTTCCCGGTAGTCGTAACCGGGGCCGAAGAGGTTGATCCCCACAGTAGGGATGATTCCCAGCACGATCACGATCGCGAGCAGCACCAGCGCCACCCAGTCGACCGGGCTGGTGGTACTGCGCACCCGGGGGAAGGCTATCCGGCGGTACGCAAGCATGGCCACACCGATGATCACCCCCACCGCCGCGACGGCGCCTGCGACGGCGGAGAACCATCGGTAAACGTTCTCCGGGATACCGATGGCCCGGGTGAGTGACTCCGGGACGAGGATACCGATGACATGCCCGCCGATGGCGCCCAGGGTGGCGTAGTGGAATAATGGGCTGCCCCATTTGAGCAGCACGCGCTCCTGGAGTTCGGTGGAGCGGCTCGTCCAGCCGAACTGGTCGTAGCGCCAGCGCCAGACATGGCCGACGACGAAGATGGTCAATGCGAGGTAGGGCAGCACGACCCACCACCACAGGTTCCAAGACCTCATCGATGTTGTCCTGTCAGGTATTCGGGCGGAGCAAACGGTTCGAGCCCGACCTGCTCGGTTGGCGGGCCTTCCTGGGCCAGTTTGCGGAGGTTGTCACGCTCGCGTGAACGCAGTTCGGGGAGCTGGGAACAGAGTGCGTCGAGGAGGGTGGCGTAGGAGCTACCGACGTCGTGCACGGCTTCTCGAAGCATTTCCAGGCCGGCCCGGCACTGGGTGAGGACCCGCCCCCCGGGTTCGGGTGCGAAGGCAGCGAACTCAAGGATCAGGGGAAGGTAGTCCGGCAGTTCGTGCTCAGGTGGCGAGTACCCCGCGCTGCGGTAGGTGTGTTTGAGCGTTAGTAGTGCCATTCCTCGGGCCCGGGTGTCGCCATGCCGGTAATACGTCAGGTATAGGGCGCGCTTGCGGTTGTGGTCGAAGGTGCTGACGTAGTGCTGGGCGGCATCGGTGGGTGGGGTAGTGCGCAGCCATCCGACGAATTCGCCGAGCAACTCTCGAGTGTCGGTCGAACCGATCGCGGGCAATGCGGCTGCCACGTCATCGAGTGCGGCATGCACTCGCTCGTCCGGGTACTGCAGCAGGATCGACGTGATCTTGTAATGCAGAGTGGCTGCCACCGGGCCGGGTGTGCGCCGACGCCTCATCGGGCGGTGTCCTGACCGAACATGCCGGCTGTCGGCCCGGAACCGTTCCATCCGAGCAGGTTGAATCGGACTCGGCCGTCTGAGTCCCGGAACTGGCTACCACCAGTGGAGGCGAGTGGCCGGGGAACGTCTGCGGTCCCGACCCCCTCGGGGAGGGCGCTGCTGTCGGTGGTGTTGCCCGGGTAGCCGACGGAGCAGTGCTGGGCCATCAGCCGTCCGCTGTTTTCGGCGTGCACGCGGGGTATGACGTAGCGCTCGTCGTACTTCGCGATGGCCAGCACCCGGTAGAGGTCCTCGACGTCCTCGGCGGTCATCCCTACTGAGGCGAGTAGTTCGGTGTCGACCGGGTCACCCAGTTGGCTGCCCCGCATGTGGGCGCGCATGGCGGTGAGCTTGCGCAGCACGATCTGTACCACGGCGCTGTCCCCGGCAGTGAACAGGTTCGCCAGGTAGGCCATCGGGATACGCAGCGACTCGATCGCGGCGAACACGTGGTCCGGGTCGTCGTCGTGATAGCCGGTGGCGTGCACGGCATTGGTGACCGGGGACAGCGGTGGGATGTACCAGACCATCGGCAGGGTGCGGTACTCCGGATGCAGTGGCAGCGCCACGCGGTGCCGTTTGATGAGCGCGTAGACCGGTGAGCGGCGAGCGGCGTCGATCCAGTCGTGCGCGATGCCGGCACGCTCCGCCTCTGCCCGGACATCGGGGTCCTCGGGGTCGAGAAACACTGAGAGCTGCGCCTCGTACAAGTCCTTCTCGTCTGCGGTGGATGCGGCGGCCAGTACGGCGTCGGCGTCGTAGAGCATCACCCCGAGATGGCGCAGCCGGCCGACGCAGGTCTCCGAGCAGATGGTGGGTTGACCGGCCTCGATCCGTGGGTAACAGAACGTGCACTTCTCGGCCTTGCCGGTGCGGTGGTTGAAGTAGACCTTCTTGTACGGGCAGCCGGAGACGCAGAACCGCCAGCCGCGGCAGCGGTCCTGGTCGACCAGGACGATGCCGTCCTCCTCTCGTTTGTACATCGCCCCGGACGGGCAGGAGGCCACGCAACTGGGGTTGAGGCAGTGTTCGCAGATCCGCGGCAGGTAGAACATGAACGCCTGCTCGAACTCCATCTGGACCTGCTCGGTCAAACCCTCGAGATTCGGATCGGCGGTGGCGTGTTCGGGAGCTCCGGCGAGGTCGTCGTCCCAGTTCGGCCCGCTCGAAAGGGCCAAGTCCTTGCCGGTGAGCTGTGATTTCGGCTGGGCGCTGGGGAAGGAGTCGGACAGCGGTGCGGTGGTGAGCTGTTCGTAGTCGTAGGTCCAGGGCTCGTAGAAGTCGTCCAGCGAGGGCAGGTCAGGGTTGTAGAAGATGGACAGCAGTCTGCGCAGCCGGCTGCCGGCTTTCAACGTCAGCTTTCCTCGCCGGTTCAGGGTCCAGCCACCCTTCCACTGCCGCTGGTCCTCGTAGCGGCGTGGATAGCCGGTCCCGGGTTTGGTCTCGACATTGTTGAACCACATGTACTCGCTACCCGGCCGATTGGTCCAGGTCTGCTTGCAGGTCACTGAACAGGTGTGGCAGCCGATGCACTTGTCCAGGTTCATCACCATCGCTACCTGCGCCATGATTCGCATCAGAACTGCACCTCCTGGCTGCGTCGCCGGATTACCGTGATCTCGTCACGTTGGTTTCCGGTGGGGCCTATGTAGTTGAAACCATAGGAGAACTGGGCATATCCACCGATGAGGTGAGTGGGTTTGATCAGCAGCCGGGTCAACGAGTTATCACAGCCGCCGTGGCGCCCGGAGACCTCAGTTTTCGGTACGTAGAGATGGCGATCCAGGGTGTGATACATGAACACGGTTCCCTCCGGCATCCGGTGGGTGACCACCGCCCGGCAGGCGACCACGCCGTTGTGGTTGTACGCCTCGATCCAGTCGTTGTCGGCCACGCCGATCCGCGCCGCGTCGGCCGGGCTCATCCAGATCACCGGCCCGCCACGGAACAGGGTGAGCATGTGCAGGTTCTCCTGGTACTCCGAGTGGATCGACCACTTCGAATGTGGAGTCAGGTAACGGACGGTCAACTCGGGTCTACCGGTATCGGCGCGGGACGGGTCGCCGAAGTGGGCGAGCATGTTCAGGGGCGGCCGGTAGGCCGGCAGTTGCTCACCGAACTCGGCGAACCAGTCGTGGTCGAGGAAGAAGTGCTGCCTGCCCGTCAACGTGTGCCAGGGCTTGAGCCGCTCTACATTGATCGTGAATGGTGAGTAGCGGCGGCCACCGGTCTCGCTGCCCGACCACTCCGGCGAGGTGATGACTGCGCGCGGCTGGCTCTGCGTGTCGGCGAAGGTGATCCGATCTCCTGCACGTTCAGCCGCCAGGTCGGCCAACTCGACGCCGGTCTGGTCCTCCAGAGCCCGGAACGCCTCGGTGGCGAGCCGGCCGTTCGTGGTGCCCGACAGCGCAAGAATCGCCTCGCAGAACTGGTTGTCGCGGGCGATGGATGGCCGCCCGGTAGCCAATCCACGACGGACGATCCCGTTGCGGCGGCGTAGGTAGTCGATCTCCTCGTCCGGCACCCAGGTCACACCCTTGCTGGTGGTGCCCAGGGTGTCCAGCAGCGGCCCGACCGCGGCCATCTTCTCGGCCACCGCAGCGTAGTCGCGCTCCACGACGATCAGCTTCGGCATGGTCTTTCCGGGGATCGGTTCGCATTCACCTGCCTTCCAGTCGGCCACCCTGCCGTGCGGCTGAGCCAGTTCATCTGGGCTGTCGTGCGCGAGTGGTGCGGCGATCACGTCCCGGCGTACTCCCAGATGCGTGGCGGCCAGCCGGGAGAACTCTGCCGCGATGATGTGAAAGACATCGAAGTCGGTGCGCGTCTCCCAGGGTGGGGCGATCGCCGGGTTGAACGCATGTACGAACGGGTGCATGTCGGTGGAGGACAGGTCGTGCTTCTCATACCAGGTGGCCGCAGGCAGCACGATGTCGGAGAACAGGCAGGTGCTGGTCATCCGGAAGTCAACGGTCACCGAGAGGTCGAGCTTGCCAACCGGCGCCGGGTCGCGCCAGGTGACCTCGGTGGGTCGAAGTTCGGGCGGCGTCTCGGCCGCGGTGACCGCGTCGTCGGTGCCCAGCAGGTGCCGGAGCAGATATTCATGACCCTTCATCGAAGAGGCGAACAGGTTTGCCCGCCATACCATGAGCACCCGTGGGAAGTTCACCGGATCGTCCGGATCCTCGGCGGCGAACCGCAGATCTCCGGTCCGTAGCTGCTCGACGACGTAGTCGCCGACTGGCACCCCGGCCTGCTCAGCCGCATCGCACAAGTCCAGGGGGTTGCGGTTGAACGCCGGGTGCGACGGCATCCAGCCCAAGCGTGCTGCCAGCGCGTTGCAGTCCGCCGTGCTGCGTCCGGCCAACCGGCCCGGCCCCAACGGACTGGCCAGCGTGTCCGCCGGAACCCCGTCGTATCGCCACTGGTCGGTGGCGAGCCACCACAACGGAGTGCCCACCATATGCCGGGTCGGTCGCTGCCAGTCCAGTGCGAACGCCAGGTGCGACCATCCGGTCAGCGGGCGGACCTTTTCCTGACCGACGTAGTGCGCCCAGCCTCCGCCGTTGACGCCCTGGCAGCCGGTGAACAGCAGCAGCGACAGGAATGTCCGGTAGATCTGGTCGGAGTGGAACCAGTGGTTGGTTCCCGCCCCCATCGCGATCATCGAGCGGCCACCGGTCCGCTCAGCGTTGCGGGCGAACTCCCGGGCCACCCGGGTCGCGGCCTTGGCGGGCACCGAGGTGATCGCCTCCTGCCAGGCGGGGGTGTACGGCTGGGAAGCATCGTTGTAGTCGGCCGGCCAGGCGCCGGGCAGGCCCTCGCGGCCTACCCCGTACTGGGCCAGGACCAGATCGAATACCGTGGTCACCAGGTGCTCGCCGACGTGGGTAGCGGGCACGCCGCGACGCAGGATCCCGGCCCCGCCACCGTGCTCCGGGCCGAATCGCGGCAGGTCCACGGCAACCGGGTCGGCATCGGCGTGTCCGTGCAGGGTCAGCAGCGGGTCCACGCCATCCAGCCGGAGGTTCCACTGGCCCGGCTGGCTGCCCCAGCGGAAACCCACCGAGCCGCTCGGCACCGCCGGATGACCGGTTGCCTGGTCCAGCAATACGGTCTTGAACTCAGCGTTCTCCACCTGATGACCGAGGTCAGCCGCGGTCAGGAACTTCGCCGGTACCCAGGCATCGCCCCGTTCGACCAGGCTGACCAGGAAGGGAAGGTCCGTGTAGGTCTTGGCGTAGTCGGTGAAGTAGGGCACGTCGCGTTGAACGCAGAACTCGGTCAGCATGACGTGGCCCATGGCCATCGCCAGCGCACCGTCGGTGCCGGGAGCGGCGGCCAACCAGTCGTCGGCGAACTTGGTGTGGTCACCGTAGTCGGGGGACACCACCACGACCTTCTGCCCCCGATAGCGGGCCTCGGTCATGAAATGCGCGTCCGGTGTGCGGGTGATCGGCAGGTTCGTCCCCCATACAATCAAATAGCTGGCATTCCACCAGTCGCCGGACTCCGGTACGTCGGTCTGGTCGCCGAACACCTGCGGTGAGGCCATCGGTAAGTCGGCGTACCAGTCGTAGAACGACGAAATTGTCGCACCGATCATCGACAGGAACCGGGTACCTACCGCGTAGGAGACCATCGACATCGCCGGGATCGGGGAGAAGCCGACGATACGGTCCGGGCCGTATCGCTTGATGGTATCCACCTGGGCCGCGGCGATCATCTCGGTGACCTCGGGCCATGAGGACCGCTCGAACCCGCCCTTGCCACGGGCCCGCTTATATGCCGTGGGGCGGTCCGGATCACTCACAATGGACATCCACGCGTCCACCGGATCGGCGTGGCGGGCGCGTGCCTCCCGCCACAGCTCCAGTAGTGGACCTCGCACGTAGGGGTAGCGGATTCGAGTGGGGGAGTATGTGTACCAAGAGAACGATGCTCCACGCGGGCACCCCCGTGGCTCGTACTCCGGCGAGTCCGGTCCGACCGAAGGATAGTCGGTCTGCTGAGTCTCCCAGGTGATGATGCCGTCTTTGACGAACACCTTCCACGAACAGGAGCCGGTGCAGTTCACACCATGTGTTGAACGGACCTCCCGGTCGTGTCGCCACCGCTGCCGGTAGAAGTCTTCCGCATGCCGGCCACCTTCTCGAGAAAGTATCCTCCGATCGGGTGATTGCTCGCCCGGAAAGAAGAACTGGGCCGAGCGCATCAGGCGCTCCACCGCCTTGTCCACGCCGTCCGTCACATCACTCGCCCTCCACTCGACAGCCCGCCGGGAACATCCTTTTTAAGGCCTTTCGCGCTTGGTACGAGGTCCGGATGCGTCAGCGGCCACTTGTCCTCGCTAACGCCCACGTATACGCCCCCGTCTTGTTCGTATCTCCCCTGCCCCGGCGGGAATTCCGTCACGAGGACTACACTCACAGTGGTGTGGGGAGCCTGCAGAATCCTTGCGACCGAAGGTGTTGATCTCGGAGGCCGACCGGGCGTCACGCTCGGATGAAGGCGCGATGGTCCGACACCGAATCCGCCATTGAGGCAGAGGACGACAGCCCGTGCACCGAGATCCAGCTTCTCGGCAGGTTCGCTGTGCGCCGTGGCGAGGAGGAGCTGCCGCTCCGTGTCTTCGGCGGTCGACTGGCGCGCCGGTTGCTGCGCATGCTGGCACTGTCCCGGGGGACACTGCTGTCCAAGGACATCGCGGCAGAGGCACTCTGGCCCACGGCCCCACCGGTCGACTCACGTGGGAATGTGGAGATCCTGATCAGCCGAATCCGTCGGGCACTCGGTGACCGATCGCTGGTCCAGACGGTGCCGGGTGGCTACACCCTCGTCGGGGACGACCGGTGCTGGGTGGACGCCGAGGCGTTCCTCGCTGAAGTGGCCCATGGCCAGGCGGAGCTGGGAAACAGCCCGGCGGCCGCGCTGGTGGCGTTCCGGGGAGCGCTCGCGTTCTGGCATGGTGAGCCACTGGCAGAGGATGTCTACGCGGACTGGGCACAGGAGTACCGGCGTCGGCTGCGCCGTGCGTACCTGGAAGCTCTCGAGGGCGCGGCGGCGGCTGCCTTGGCTACCGGTGACCCGACGGCTGCGGTTGCGTGGGCCGAGGCCGCGTCGAGCTGACGGCCACTGCGGGAGACCGCGGCGATGCTGCTGGTTTACGCGCTGGCCGCGTCCGGAGACCGGGCGGCCGCTCTGGCGACGTTCGACGAATTCGGGCGCCGGCTGGGTGAGGAACTCGGCGTCGATCCTTCCGCAGAAGCGCTGACGCTGCGTCAACGCGTACTGCTCAGTGAGATCCGAACCGAGTTTCTCTGCAGTGCGTGCGGGGACGACCTGACGATGCTTCGCCTGATCGGGCTGCGGTCACCGAGTTGAAACGTTATCTGCTCGGCGATGGGTTCATCACGCTGAGCAGTGTTTCTTCGACTGGTGTGTTCGCGCGGCGTTTTTATTGCACTGCGTATTCGCTCCAGCTCACCGAGTGAGTAAACGGGTTCATGCGATGTTCCGATAATTTTTTGTGATCGTCAGAGGGTAGCGCGAGGTTCTACGGGGTAGCCACGGGGTACTGGCGGATGAGACCGTAGCGGGAGGTCGCGAGGTGGTCACTCGGTGCGATTTCACGATCCTGAGAGGAGTTTGCTGTGACTGCTAAGCACATCCCCCTCCAACGCACCGAGGACGGTGACCGCTCCGAATTCGCCTTCTGGCGTGAGCACACTACGATCGCCTTGCAGCCGGTGGCGGCGCCATCCATCCTGGGGTTCTATGGTCTCGCGGCGGCCACCTTCATGGTGGGGGCGAACATGGTGGGCTGGTATGGAAACGGGATCACCACGCCGTTGACCCTGTTTCCCTTCGCATTGGCCTTCGGTGGTATCGCCCAACTGCTCGCTGCAATGTGGGCTTATCGGGCTCGTGACGGACTGGCCACTGCGGTACACGGGACGTGGGGGTCGTTCTGGATCGGCTACGGTATCTACTATCTGTTGGTCGCGGTGCATGTACTGCCCGTTCTGGCGGTTGGTGCCGACACCAGGGTGGCTTTCGGTTACTGGTTCATCGTGTTAGCCGCGATCACCTGGGTGAGTTTTGTGGCTGCGCTGGCCGAGAATTTCGCTACCAGCCTCGTGTTGCTGGCCCTGTCCGCTGGTTCGACGTTGCTCGCGATCGGGTTGACGGTGGGTTTCTCCCCAGTGGTCATCGTGGGTGCGTATTTCCTGATCGCTGCGGCCGTGCTGGCGTGGTATGCGGCCAGTGCGATGGTGCTGTCGGCCAGCACCTCACGGGTAGTGCTACCCATGGGTCAGCATGGTGTACCGCAGCGGCCCGGGTCGCTGGTGCGCCAGCCGATCCAGTACGAGGCAGGCGAACCCGGCGTCAAGAGCGGTCAGTGAGGGCTGTTCGTGCGCCCAGCAGATAGGAGGTTGACTGTGTAGGTGGTTGATCTTCTGTTGTCAGCTCGTCGTCGCTTGCCGGTGTGAGTCCGGTCTGGGTAGCTGCCAGGAGGCCCGGTAGCAGACTGGCGGCTCGGCTTGGAAACGGGTCGGGTCGAAGCCCAGTGTCGAAAGCCCTTGATGGGGGAGCGACTGAGCGGTCCGTAGCATGAAGCGAAGCCTG
>JBOHGD010000084.1:0-18851 GCA_050699955.1 Pseudonocardiaceae bacterium
ACGATCCGACCCATCTCCGCTCATGATCAGTAATCACAACAGAGACACAAGCCCTGATCACCCAACCACGCCGAACCACACGAAATCCCAGCACAACACCATGATCAAATTAGGCTACGTGGCATTGCGGCTTACCCGCGCGTTGTCGATGAACTGGTGCCCGCCGCCTGCCATGTTGTCGAGCAATACGCCAACAACCCGATCGAATCCGATCATGGACGGCTGAAGTCGCGGCGGCGGCCGATGCGCGGCCTGACACGGCTCCGCTCCACCCGAGTGATTAGCGCCGGACACGCGTTCGTCCAAAACCTCCGCCGCGGACACTATGAACTCGGCGTAGACATCGATCCACAGCATCGGCTTCCAGCGGTCTTTACCGAACTCGCCCGCGCCATCTGAACAGGGTGCCTCGGGCGTCAAGCATGTCTCGCCTCCCGCTAACGCAACAGCCCCGTCTGATCTGGTCGGGTCTCAAGATCGTGGCTGGTGGTCCCTGAGCAGGCGGGAGTAGTGGCGGGTGAATCGTGCGGTTGCTGGGGTAGGCAACGAGATCAGGTCGACGCGGCGGGCGGGTCGGCGAAGACGCCGTGCAGCATTCCGGTGGCCTGTCCGACCTCAATGAGGTAGCCGTCGGGGTCGCGTAGATAGCAGCGCAGCTCGGCTTTGCGGTCCAGCGGTTCGGTCAGGAAGTGCGCGCCTTTGGCCCGGGCATCAGCGTAGAAGGCTGCGATATCGGCCACCCGGACGTTGAGGAAGGTTGACACCGGATCCCCGGGCTCGGGTGGAGTCAGGGTGATGGTGGGTTTGTCCGGGGTGGGCCCTCCGCCGGGGTTCATGATGATCCAGCTATTGGCAACCTGGACGATGGCGGGGTTTTCGGCCAGCACGACCCGCCCCCCGAAGATGTCGGCGTAGAACGTCCGCGAGACCGAGACGTCGCGCACGGTCAGGAAATGCGTCAACACCAGGCCCTGCCGTGGTGCGGGAAAGTCGTCTGACTCGGCCATCGGTGTCTCCTCTCACAGTCGTCTGGTCGCCACTGGTGGTGGCACCGTGGCCCGGATCGCGACCCAGTCCGACACCCGTAGCTCCGGCCGAACCCCGGCTTGCTGTGTCTTCTGCTCGGTCACCACGCCTCCCGCGGAAGTCTCCGCACCGGTAGCCGAACCTCACCACCGCCCACACTGCTACCGGCGCCCACAGAAGAGAACCCCTCACCACCACAGGCCACCCAAGCGCCTCGTTCGGCCATCGGCGCAGACTCTCCGCACCGTCACGACCTCTGACCTGCGGTGACCGTCGCGGCTCACGAGCATGCACACCTACTTCGCGCCGCCGCGGTCACACGTGGGGTACCTCTCTGTGCACGAGCGAGAAGAGATCCCCGTAGGGCCCTGGCGGCTGGTGAGCTGGGGGTGGTGCGGAGTCGTCGTCGGTGGACGGGACGGACTGGACGAGGTCGAGGACTTCCGCGCCAGGTCTGGTCGGTTCCCCAGATGCCGGCGGCCCGGCATCCCCGGTCGCGGCGCTCGGCGTGCTGGTCCTCGTACAGCTGTTCACCGTCTGCCCGCGAGCCTGCTCAGAGCGTCACCACTGACCCGGAACACCGTCCACTCGTCCATCGGCACCGCGCCGAGTGAGGTGTAGAAGCCGATCGCCGACTCGTTCCAGTCCAGCACCCACCACTGCAGCCGGGAGTAGCCGCGCCGCGCGCACTCCTCGGCGAGCGCGGTCAGCAACGCCTTGCCCAGCCCGGAACCCCTGGCGCTCGGCTGGACGAAGAGGTCCTCGAGGTAGATCCCGTGCACGCCGTCCCAGGTGGAGAAGTTCAGGAACCACAACGTGCAGCCGACCACCTCTCGGTCCAATTCGGCGACATGCGCGAACAGCGCGGGCGACGGACCGAACAGCGCGATGCGCAGCTGATCGGCGGTCAGGTGGCACTGCTTCGGGGCGCGCTCATACTCGGCGAGCTCGTACACCAGCTTCACCATGGCGTCCACATCGGACTCCACCGCGCGGCGGACACGCTCATCTGGCAACGAGGTCCTCCTTCAGATGTGCACCGGTGCCACGTTCAGGCGGTGAACCTGGAGTATCTCGCGCTCGTCCCCGAGCACCGCGATCCCAGCCGCTTCGAGTCCGAAGTAGACATCCGAGGGCACGGGCAGGCCGATCCAGCCGACCGCCACTACCCGGCTGAAGGCCACCGCTACAAGCAGCAGACCCGTCGAGACCAGCAGACCGACGGCCCGCAGATGGCCGGCCCTGGTCCACTCTCGCAGGCAGCACCCCCAGTACTCGGCGCCTCCGGTGTGCCCGGATCCATGGTGGCCAGCCTGTTGTTGCGAAACGACGCAGGCTTGGGCAACCAGGATGGATCATCCGGCTGGATCGCTCAGCGCGGACGGCTTGGAACGAGGGGTTTGCCGTGGACCGTAGCGCCGGTGAGCCGCACGGCGCCGGCCACGGAGTTGCCGGGCTTGAGCTTGGCCCCCGTTGCACGGACACCTGGCTTCAGGTGGCCTCGGCCACCGGGAAGGATTCTTTCGTGCCTGCTCCTCACCCTGCCGCGACTTCCGTCGCCGAGCTGTCGAGCTTGCCCGTCGTGCGAGCAACCGATCGCTGTGTTGGCCAAGCAGCTCTCGATCAGTGAGTCGTGTCTGCGGAATTGGCTGGCTCAGGCTGATACTGATGAGAACGGCAGCGATGCGCGGCTGACCCAGTGCCGAGAAACCCGAGCTGGTCCAGTTGCGCCGGGACAAGCAGCGCCTGATGGAGCGGACAACCTAGCCCGACTTGATGAAAACGATTTTCAGTGTCCGAGGACCGAGTTGACCCAAAACCCCACCCTCCTCCATCGCACTGAACTGCAGCTTCCATAACCGGTGGACGGGGAGACCCTGCACGGCTGCACCCACGTGCACACCAGCTGATCCAAGATCGACAGCAACGGCGTCCGACGATCACCCGGCACCGACCGGCACACGAAGACTGCAGGTCGTTGACGCCGCATTGAGTATTCGAGCCCCACAAGGTCCCTGACGTGCAGCGATGAAAAGCGCGAAAGTCGAGGCTATAGCCGACGCTGTCGGGGTTCGTGGGGGTGTGTGACTGTGTCTGATCTGTTGACTGCCAAGATCAGTTACGGCTTCGATCACTTGGACGCGGACGGGGATGGCTATCTCACCGAACATGACCACGTGCTGATGGGGCAGCGGGTCGCTGCATCCCTCGGTCATGCCTCGGATTCGCCCGCTGAGCGCCGGATCATCGATGCCTATCTGCGGATCTGGCGTGACCTGCACCAGCCGCACATCCCCAACGGTGGCAACGCTATCTCCAAGCAACAGTTCTTGGCATCTACCCGGACCCTTGCCGCTGACCCGGCCGCAGCACGGGCCACTGTGGGCGCAGTGGCCGAGGCGTTCCTGGCGATCGCCGACACTGACCACGACGGCCAGGTCAACCGCGCGGAGTTCGCTGCGTTCCAGCGCGGTCACTTCCCCGGACTCACCGATACCGACCTCAACGAGGCGTTCGCCCACTTGGACGCCGACGGCGATGGACATCTGTCCGCCGAGGAATTCATCCAGGCGGTCATCGAGTTCTGGGCCAGCAGCGACCCGGACGCTCCCGGCAACAGCCCCCTTCGTCCGCGGGTTCGCCGAGGTCACGGCCACCGAGAACGAGATCATCCGGCTGGATCGGCTCGGCTGGCAGCTGCGCCTGGAGATCCAGTACGCCTTGCAGTGCCGCCGCGACCAGCCGAGCACGAAGACGGCACCGGCGGTGGTCATGGCGCTGGCTGATCTGCTGGCCGCGACGAACGCGGTGTCGTTGCTGGATCGGGCCGTGGACCAGTGGCGGACCCTGCGGGGCTCGAATATAGGATTCTGGGCTTGACCTGCGGTTTTATGGAACTGGTTCGATCATGTTGTGCTGTGGTCTTCGTTGGCGGCGGTGTAGTGGTCGGTGTAGTGGTCGGTGTAGGGTTCGGTGTATGGCTGCCGATGCCACGATCAAGGTCACGAGCCGGACCCGGGACCGGCTCGCGGAGCTGGCCAGGGAGCAGGGGCTGAGTATCGGTGGGCTGCTGGATCTGCTGACTCAGCAACACCCGAGCCAGGCCCAGATCGATGCCGAGCGCGAGCGCACCCGTGCCGCCCTGGCTGCCCGCGGCTACCACCCGAGCCCGGAGCAGCGCGAGCAGTTGCGGCAGCGTTTTGAGACCAAACTAGCCGCGATCCAGCGGCAGGAGGCCGACATTCTGGCCCGCACCATGCAGACCAGCGCGTGAGGCCACTGGTTCCGGTCGGTTTCCTGCTGGACACCACGGCGCTGATCGCCGCCTACGACAACGTCCAGGACGCCGCATACCTGGTCGAGACCGCCCGCGACTACCACCGGGCGTTGTACACCTCCGTCGTGTGTCTGTTCGACGCCGACGTTGAGCGACCTGGCCTGGCCCGCTGGGCGGTGGACCAGGTCGACTCGCTGAACCCGGTGAGTCTGGCACCGGCTGACATCGTCGAGATCGGTGTGACCCTGCCCGGTCGCGACCTGGCCACCGCGCACACCCTCCACCAGGCTCTGCCGGGCCGTTCCTGGCCAGCCGGCCGGGCCGTCGCGACCACCAGGCCCGAGCTCTATGAAGACCTCCCCATCCCGATCTTCGGGATCGACGTGTGATCCCCAAGATGAACTGCCGCTCGCCCGCTCTTCGACGTCCAAGGATGTCGAAACGTGCTGATGTTGCACCACGACGTCGCCGTGCTGAGCAGAACCAACTCCCAAGCCCCTGTACCGTTCCAGAACTCGACGCGAGCTTCTGATGACCTGAAATCTCGCGTTCGTCTCGCCCTTTGGATTAGATGGTTCAATGACCATAGGTACCGGCAAACGGTCGACCAGCGGGTAGCCGCAGTTTCCCTGCCGGTCCAATCGTCGAGGGGTGCGAGCGTGCCCACCTACCTACCTACCCCACCACCAGCAGTGTGTGCTGGTGGAGGATGTGTACGTAGTGGTCGACTCGGTCCTCGGACACCGTGGGGGTTCAACTCCTGGGGATACGCCCGCCTGCATGCGTTGGCCAAGGTTGGTCTCGCGAGTGCTTCACTTGCCTCGGCCTTGGGTTACTCGAACCGGGATGGGTCACCGGCGCCGCGGCGCATGATCTCGGGTTCGGGGCCGCAGAGGTCGATCACGGTGGTCGGTTCGGTGCCGCAGTTGCCTGAGTTGACGACTGCGTCCACCGTGCGGTCGAGCTGCTCTCTGATCTCCCATCCGTGGGTCAGTGGTTCGGGCTCGTCGGGGAGCAGCAGCGTGGACGACAGCAGCGGCTCCTCCAGCTCTTCGAGCAGTGCCTGCACGACGGCGTGCTGCGGAATCCGCACCCCGATGGTCTTCTTCTTGGGTCGTAGCAGCCGACGTGGGACCTCCTTGGTCGCGGGCAGGATGAACGTGTAGCTACCCGGGGTCGAGGCCTTGATCAGCCGGAACACGCTGTTGCTGACATGGGCGAACTGGCCGAGCTGGGCGAAGTCCCGGCACACCAGGGTGAAATGGTGCTTGTCGTCAAGGTCGCGGATCTGGCGGATCCGGTGCAGGCCCTCAGAGTTGCCGAGCTGGCAGCCGAGCGCGAAGCAGGAGGCCGAGTTCGGCCATCAGCCGCTTCACGGTGCAGCGGGCCACCGTGATGCCCTCTCGATTGAGCGCCAGCCACACCTTGCGAGCCGCGTAGACGCCGTTGTTCTCCGGCGCACCCGCGCGATCTCGACCTTCAGCGTCTCGTCATCGGCTTGCGGGGCTGGCGATCGGCTCGCACGTCTGCGTCTGCGGCGGCATTGGATCGTGCGCCCATCACCCTGCCTTCCCATCCGAGTTACGGTGGCTGCTTTGCTCTTACTGAGAGTGGTCGGGCTCTCAGCCCTGAGACCACCGGGAGACAGCTATGAGCTGCGAGGTGAAGCGTGTACCGCTCGATTTCGGCTGGCCGCTGAACAAGGTCTGGGAGGGTTACCTGATGCCCGACAGCCTGAAGGAGCGCCCCTGCCCGGCAGGCAAGGCTTGCGAGGGCGGTCAGACCTCAGCGCGCGCCTGGGTGGAAGAGATCGCGCAGCTAGCCCTGATGCTGGACGACGACAAGTGCTCGGGCGGCGATGATCTGTACCCATTTTCCTGCAGCGTCGCAGGTGGGGGTAACCCTGGGCCGCGGCCTCGCCCGAGCGCCGATATCCGCGAGTTCGTTACCGGGCTGGCGGGCCGCGCGGACATGGTCGGGCACGATGTGTCCGACCGGCGGCGGGCCACGAAAAGGCTGATTGAAGCGGCCGGATTGGACCCGGAGACGTGGGGTGTCTGTCCGGAATGTGAGGGACGCGGCAGCGTTGAGGCGTATCCCGATCAGCACGCCGAAGCTGAGGCTTGGGAGGGAATTGGACCGCCTGCGGGTGAGGGCTGGCAGCTGTGGGAGATCGGGTCGGAAGGCTCGCCGGTTTCGCCCGTGTTTGCCACGACGGAGGGCTTGGCGCACTGGTTGACAACCCCGCAGGGCGGTGCGGCGGTTGGCTCGTTGCAGCAGCCTCTGACGATCGAGGAGGCTTGCGAGTTCGCGGGTGTTGGCAGAGCACCGTCGGGATTCATGACGGCTTGGGGGGTACGGGATAGCGAGAGCTACACTCGGTCGGAAGCTTGGGTGGGCGACTTGTCCGGCCACAGCGAAACCGACGAGCGCGCTGCCATTGCATGGGACGGCGGTCCCCTGCCGCAGGACGCTCGTTCCGTGGATCCCGCTGAACAATCGAGTATGACGGTGGGTGGCTCCGCAGCGACAGTCGAAGAGGACCCACCGGTCACTGAGCTGATCTTCGAAGCGGTCTCGGCTTGGTTTCAGGAGCAGCGAGGGGTATCGACACAGTCGGTCTCGGGCGATGAGGTCGATGAGACGGCCACGCTACCGACCGGATTTCCCAGTCCCGTGTTACCTCCTTCGGCTGCCATAGCGCTGGACTGGCGCTCAGCCGCTGACGAGGGCTGGCGAGCCGCGAATGCTTTGCATGCCTCGACTGACTACGATGTCACGTCAGCTGGGTTACCCAGGCGTCGACCCCAGGCACACCTCGTGCCGGGGGCGGCAGGTTCCAGCGGGTTCGAGCCCCCACCGAGCTCGGATGGCCTGATTCGGTCCCCGACTCAGGTGCGCATTCGATTGAGCAACTATCAACAGGGACTGCATCGAGGTCGCCACTCGAGATCCGGCACAGATGACTAGCAACGCAACGGCTCCCAGCGGAGCGACTCGCCGTTGGAGTGCGGTCCCTGTGTGACGCATCGGGCTCAGCTCCTCCATAGGAAGGAGTGATCCCGCTGGAGGTCAACGCCCTGGCGTGCACCGGCGCGGTCCTCGTGGCACCGTTGCGTTGGCGGATGACCTGCTCGGGCAGGCTGGGTTGATGCGTCGTCGCCCTGCCTGTGTGCCAGCGCCGAGGTCCGGCTTGGCGGGGTTCCGGTTCCCGCCGGAGGTGATCTTGGTGGCGGGTGCGGTGGTGCCTGCGGTATGGGCTCTCGTACCGCGATGTGGAGGAGTTGCTTTCCGATCTGGGCATGGAGGTGGATCACGTGAGGATCCATCGGTGGGTGCAGCGGTTCACCCCGGCTGCTGATCGACGCGGCACGGCCCTGCCGGCATGCCACCGGTGACCGGTGGTTCGTGGACGAGACGTAGGTGAAGGTTGCCGGGTGGTGGGTGTATCTGTCTCGGGCGATCGACCAGTACGGCCAGGTCATCGACGTACTGGTCGCCGAGAAACGGGACCTGGCGGCCACCCGCCGGTTCGTCACCCGCGCCCTGCAGCACAGCCGGCGCCCGAGCGAGGTCAGCACCGGCCGGGCACCGGCTGTCGACGACGGGTGAACACTGAGCGGGTGTCGACGGCTGAAAACTGACCACCCTCCGTGAGTCTTGGAGTGTGATCAAGTTGGTGGACTGGGCGGAGATCCGGCGGTTGCACCGGGCCGAGGGTGTGTCGATCAGCGAGGTTGCTCGGCTGTTGGGGATCGCCCGGAACACGGTGCGGTCAGCGTTGGCCTCAGCGCGGCCGCCGCGTTATGAGCGCTCGGCTCGGGGGTCGAAGGTGGATGCGTTCGAGCCGCGGATTCGGGGGTTGTTGGTGGTGTTTCCGAGGATGCCGGCGACGGTGGTTGCTGAGCGGATCGGGTGGGAGTATTCGATGACGACGTTGAAGGACCGGGTGCGGCAGATACGGCCGGAGTATGTTGGGATCGACCCGGCCGATCGTGTGGTTTATGAGCCCGGGCAGATCACTCAGTGCGATCTGTGGTTCCCGGAAGCTCGGATTCCGGTCGGCCGCGGCCAGCAACGAATCTTGCGGGTGTTGGTGATGACGTTGGGGTTCTCTCGGTTCCTGACCGCGGTGATGGTCCCGTCGAGGCGGGCTGGTGATCTGTTGTCGGGCATGTGGTCGCTGGTCTCGCAGATCGGACGGGTCACCAAGACGTTGGTGTGGGATCGGGAATCGGCGATCGGCGGGACGGGTCGGGTGAGCGCGCCGGCGGCGGCGTTCGCGGGAACACTCGCGACCCGGATCCAGTTGGCGCCGCCTCGGGATCCAGAGTTCAAAGGCCTAGTGGAACGCAACAACGGGTTCTTCGAGACATCGTTTCTGCCCGGTCGGGTGTTCGCCTCGCCCGAGGACTTCAACACTCACATGGCGGACTGGCTGGAACGGGCGAACACCCGAACGGTCCGCTCGATTCAGGGGCGCCCGATCGACATGCTGAAAACCGACTATCAGGCCATGATCGGGTTACCACCGATCGAACCACCGATCGGGCTCACCGGGCGGATCCGGTTGGCCCGGGACTATTACGTGCGCGTCGACACCGTCGACTACTCTCCTCGACCCGCGGATGATCGGCCGGTTCGTCGACGTCACCGCCACCCCGGAGCGGGTGGTGGTGTCCTGCCGGGGCCAGGTCGTCGCCGAGCACCACCGATCGTGGGCGAAGCAGGCCGTGATCACCGATCCCGCCCACGTCGCGCTGGCCGGCCAGATGCGCCGCGACCTCGCCCGCGATGCCCACCGCCGGCGCGCCGGCCACCCGGAGGCCGCAGGCGAGCGGGGTCCCCGCCAGCACACCGACGGGCACGTGGTCGAACTGCGCGCATTACCGGACTACGACACGCTGTTCGGCGTCGATTTCGCCGCCACCACCACAGTTACCGCTGATGGCCTCGCCGCCGAGAGCGGCGCGGAACGCACAGAAAGGGAAACCCGTCCATGACCACCACACACCCGAACACCACTGCACCGCCCGACCCGATAGCGTCGATGATTGCTTATCTCACCCGAGTCTTGAAGATGCCCACGATCGGCCGGTCGTGGGGAGACCTCGCCGCTCAGGCCCGCGACGAGAACCGGGCTCACGAAGAGTACCTCGCCGCGCTGCTGCAACGCCAGGTCGCCGACCGAGAATCCGCGGGCTCCATCATGCGGATCCGGACCGCGCATTTTCCCGCAGTGAAAACACTCGAGGACTTCAACCTCGACCACCTGCCCTCGCTTCGTCGTGACGTGCTGGCCCATCTCGCCACCGGCACATTCGTCGCGAAAGCCGAGAACGTGATCCTGCTCGGCCCACCCGGGATCGGAAAGACCCATATCGCGATCGGGCTCGGCGTCAAAGCCATCCAGACCGGCTACTCGGTGTTGTTCGACACCGCGAGCAACTGGATCACCCGGCTGACCGCCGCACACCAGTCCGGGCAACTCGAGAACGAACTGAAGAAAATCCGCCGCTACAAGCTGATCATTATCGATGAGGTCGGCTACATCCCGTTCGACCACGACGCCGCGAACCTGTTCTTCCAACTCATCGCCTCCCGCTACGAACAAGGCTCCGTCATGGTCACCTCAAACCTGCCGTTCGGACGCTGGGGCGAAACCTTCTCCGACGACATCGTCGCCGCAGCCATGATCGACCGCCTCGTCCACCACGCCGAGGTCCTCACCCTCACCGGCGACTCCTACCGCACCCGCCAACGACGCGAGCTCCTCGCCAAGGACAACCGCGCCGGCCGCGACTGACCAACCCCACTGAGTGGTCAGTTTTCAGTCGTCGTTCTCTGATCAGTTTTCAGCTGCCGTTGACACCGGCCTACCCGCGGGTTCTCGACGAGCTGCTGCCCGCTGCGTGCCATGTCATGGAGCAGTACGCCAATAATCCGATCGAGTCCGATCATGGACGGCTCAAGTCCCGGCTGCGGCCGATGCGCGGCCTGACACGACTCCGCTCGGCCCGCGTGATCAGTGCCGGGCACGCCTTCGTCCAGAACCTCCGCCGCGGCCACTACGAACTCGGAGTAGATACCGATCCACAGCATCGGCTTCCGGCGGCCTTCGCCGAACTCGCCCTCACCATCTGATCAAGCAGCCCCACAGGCCAGGCGCGCCCGCATTCCGCTAACGCAACAGCACCCGGTCAGGTCGTAGGCTCCAGCAGAGCTGGCAAAGCAGGTGATTTCATTCGTCTTGTCCGGCACCCGCAGTTGGGTGATCGTCATCCCGGTGCCGGTCATCCCCGCGACTGGGGATGGTTCACGGCTTGATCCGTGTGAACGGTAGGAGGAAGGGTCTATGAGCTGTGTGATACGTCCACTTCTCTACGGAACCGCGGCCGGCGCCGCGGGTACGACCGCGCTCAACGTCGTCAGCTACGCGGAGATGGCGTTGCGGGCCAGGCCAGCGAGCGCGACACCCGAGGTCACTCTGCGCAAGCTCGCGGCGAAACTGCATGTGAGGATCCCCGGCGACGGCCCAGCCCTGGACAACCGGATAGCCGGACTCGCCCCGCTGACCGGAATCGCCAGCGGTCTCGGGATGGGAGCCCTGCTGTCCCTGGTCCGCAACGCCGGCTGGCACCCGTCCAAAGCCCTCGAATACGCCGTTGCCGCGGTTGGGGCGATGATCGGCACGAACGGCCCGATGACGGCTCTGGGCGTGACAGACCCGCGGACTTGGTCGACGTCGGACTGGGTCTCCGACATCGTCCCCCACCTCGCCTATGCGGCGGTGACGGTGGCGGTTCTCGACCGCCTGTACGCGACGGCCCGCGGTGGGACCGTATCCCGTTGACGTGGGGCCGTCGTGAGGCCTGGGGCTTTTCCGGGTCGGCAGCCCTATGCCGGGGCCGGCACCTGCGAGCCGGTGGGTGATCGCGTGCACGCCTGGCGCGGCGCGCATCGCAGCGGCCACCGCCGCGGCCAGCCCCTCGGTGATCGCCGGGCCCGGTTCGTCCGGCGTGCCGCCGACGGGATCCAGCGACCGAAAGATCATGGTTGTCGGTGTTGGTCGCGTTGTGTGGCCCCAGACGGCACAGCGACGGCCCGTTCACGGGGCGTGTGTCCGGCGCGGTCTCTACCTTGTGGTTATGGCTCAATATCAGACTGCGATGCGGCTCGTGAGGAGTGGCCAGGATCCGAAACACGTGGAGGCTTATTCAGCGTGACCTGATCGGCGACAAGAGCTACCTCGGACTCGGCATGATCACACCATAGCGCAAACCCGCCCACCGAGACCTGCTCGACTGGGAGAAAGAGTTCAACACCCAGATCAACAAGATCAGATACGTCATCGAGCGAACCATCGCGAACTTCAAGACCTGGCGGGTCACCCACACCGACCACCGCAGACCACTCAACACCTTCACCGAGACCATATCTACCGTGATCGCACTACAATTCTTCCGACTATCCGCGTGAATAAGCCCCACTGCCCTATCCGGAGTTGACCGGTCAGTCCAGCCAGAGCACCACCAGGATGTCGACCCGGCGCTGATCCTCGAGGATCAGGTACACGATGTCGCCCTCGCCGTACGGGCCGAACGTCAGCGCTCGCATCGGGCTGTCCGGGGCGTTCCGGTGGTACGGAGCACCGTTCCACGGGGCCAGCTCCAACGCGGTGTGCGCCTCGGCGAACGGGTTCAGGGCCTCGGCCGGGAGTGCGCCAACCTGCTGCTGTGACTGCCCGTCGGTGGTGACCTTGTACAACGCGGTTACAGGCCCAGCCGGGTCTTGGTCTGGGGCAGGGGCTCGTCGGCCGGGACGTCCTGCCCGGACAGCCGGACGGCCGCCCGGTGGTACATCGCCCGGTGCGTCTCGGGCCCGACCGCGACGGTCAGCCGGGCCACCCTCCGCCAGGACTCCAGTGTCTCCAGCACCTCGGCCAGGTCCAGCGTCTCGGTGGCCCGCGCCATGATCTCGCGCCACTGCTGATCGAACTCCGCAGCTTCCTCTGGGATCAACGCCGCGCGGACCTCGGCCGGCGTCGCGGCGGAGAACGACGGAGCGCTGCGGCCGCGTCGTGGTCCGGAAGCTGCTGCGGCAGTCACATGCCCACCATAGCGTGTTGGGTTCAAATCTCGGTCACGGTGCCTGGGGTTTGCATCTGCCTGGTGGCCTGGTGCTGGCACGATCACCGACCGTGTTCTGGTGATCGCAACACCGCCCCGCCCGTGCACCAAACACAGCCCGGTCGACGGGAACTACGCCGCTCCCGTTCATCGCGGGCCAGGATGCGGGCCCACGGGCAACGCGCGCCCTCGGTCATCGACGCTGGCTGCTGTCACCGGCGCTAGCCGGGCGTTTCGCACATGGGTGAAGGTGGGGCCTTCGCCGGAGTCCGGAACTTGTTGATCATGGTGGTTGGGTGGGGTCGATGGCAAGGAGGTCCAGTAACCGGGCCTGGACTGGGCGGGGTTGCGGGATGATCGTGGGCTGTCCGTTACTGGCGGGGCTAGTCGTAGCCCGGCCAACGCTTGGAAGATCAGTCGGCCGGTGGGTTTGGCTTTCTGTCCGGGGTAGAGGCCGGTCATGGTGGTGTCCGGGGTGATCGCGGCGCGGACAGCGCGTTCGATCAGGCAGAACGAGCCTCAATAGGCGGGCTCCGGGCATCCGCTCATCGCCGGGGAGCAACACGCGGTCAGCGGCAGGTGAGGATGATGGAGCGGTCCCCGCCCTTGACGAGTAGGGGACCGGCGCTACCGACGAGGTGGATGGTTGTGCCTGGGCGCAGTCAGCGGCGCTACGTTGCTGCTATGGAGCAACGGATCAGTCTGGTCACGCTGGGGGTCGCTGACGTGACGCGGGCCAGGATGTTCTACGAGCGGCTGGGCTGGCACGGCCAGGAGATCGAACAGACGGTGTTCTTCCAGACCGGAGGCATCGCGCTTGTGCTGTGGGGCCGCGACAAACTCGCCGCCGATGCGGGCATCGAGGACAGGAACGCCGACGGCTTCGGTGGGATGACCCTGGCGCACAACGTCCGGTCGCGGATCGAGGTTGGCCACGTGCTGGACGACGCAGCCAACGCCGGAGCCGAGATAACACAGCCAGCGAAAGAGACGTTCTACGGCGGTTATGCAGGCTATTTCACCGATCCCGACGGCCACATCTGGGAGATCGCCTACAACCCCGGCTTTCCCCTCGGTCGGGATGGCGCGATCACCATTCCCGACTTCAACGCCTCATAGGGCAACAGGTGGTCCGCACCCGTGACAACCTCGTGCACGCCCGTGTCTCCGCGGTCAACCAGCTCGCCGCGCTGCTGGACGCACACTGGCCCGGCACCAAAACGATCTTCGCCGATATCGAGTCGGCCATCGCGCTAGCGTTCCTCACCCGATACCCCACCGCCCTCTCGGCCGCCTCGCTCACCGAGAAGCGACTGGCAGCGTTCTGCGCCAAACAGGGCTACTCGGGCAAGAAACCCGCCTCGGTGCTTGGCCGGCTCACCCCGGACTCGCGCTGCAGCTGTCACACACCGCACTTGCTTGACGACGGGCTATGTCCAGGAGTAAACACGGTCCGACGTGGTTCACCCGTCCGTGTTCGCGGATTAGTTCTTGTGAGTTGTGGCGATGTTGTTGGAGGGTGCGTGTGGCGACCGGAGAGGCGAGTAATGATTCTGCTAGGTAAGCGCAGCACACGGGTCCTGGCGACGATGTCCGCCGTCGTCGGCCTGGCCGTCCTTCCCGCGTGTGGCTCGTCGGGTACCACGACGAGTACCACGTCGTCGGCAGCGCCGACCCGGACGGTCGTGGACATGACAGGACGGCACGTACAGATCCCGACCAACGTGACCCGGGTCGCCACGAACATCCCGCTCATCCCGCCCACGATTTACCTGCTGGGTGGCATCGACAAACTGGTATCCGCGACGACCACTCCCGCTACCCCACTCTTCAAAGCCGTTGACCCGGCAATCGCGAAGATCCCTGGTTCGCCCGTCAGCAGCATCAATAGTGAGACATTGCTCAAGCTGCGTCCGCAAGTGTTCATCATGACAAACCTCACCAAGGGCCTGCTGCCCACGCTCACGCAACTGGGCATACCCGTCGTCGAAGTAAACGGGGCGACCAATGGGCCGAGCATGGAGGCCACGGTCGACTTGGTCGCCGATGTCCTTGGCGGCAACGCACCCGCCCGTGCCAAACAGTTCGCCTCCGACTACGAGAACAACGTCAGACTGGTTGAGTCGAGAACCGCTTCGTTGCCCCGCTCGGGTCGGCCGGCGGTGTATTATGCCCCGGGGCCGAACCCCACTACGACGGTAGGATCGGGCAACATCATCACTGAGTCGATTGACGAAGCGGGTGGGCAGAACATCGCCGCCGCGCACGGGATAGGAGCCTCGCAGGGTGGTTCGTTCGCGTTTCCCACGATCACTGCCGAGGACCTGCTGAGCTGGAACCCTCAGGTGATCGTCGCGATCTCCAAGAAGATCCAACAACAGTTCATCTCGGATCCGAAGTATGCCACTCTCGACGCCGTCCGAAATCATCGAGTCTACGCCTGCCCGACCGGAATCTTCGCCTGGTGCGCCTCGAGCTCCGAGGCCGCCTTGCAACCGCTCTGGATGGCGAAGACGCTGCACCCCGACCTATTTCCCGCCCTCGACGTCGCCGCCGCGGTCAAGGATTTCTACGCCAAGTTCTATAGATACGATCTTTCCGCCCAGCAGATCACGGACATGGTGAACGCCACACAGTAGGCCGATTCCCACCCGTCGACCCCCAGGACCGATCCGGACGGAGATCACTACCGATGACAGATCAAGAGTATCTGGACAATGCGGGCTTCGTGCCGGCGCGCACCACCGATCCAGATGAGGCGTTCCTGTTCTGGGGTATCGACGGCGCGGTCATCCTGCTCACCGGTCGCACAGATCAGGAAGCACTCACCGAGGGCGGCTGGAGCATCTTCGGGACCCGCCTACTGCCGCCCCGCACGCAGCGAGTTTCTCTTGATCATCCGGGGGCGGTCGCGACGAACACCGACCCGACGCAACAGGGCTACGACAAGAGCACCAGCACGCTGCTCAGCGCCGCGCAGAAGCGTCTCGACGTGCACACCGACGGCGCTATGGGCTTCGCCGACGTCTACCCCGACCTGCTGGCGCTGCTCTGCGCCCAACAGGCCTCAGCTGGAGGCGAATCTATCCTGGTTGACGGCCAATACCTCATCGACGCGATCGGCAGAGACCCCGCCCAGCGGGGCCTGACCCGATTCCTGTGGGACACCCCGATCGAGCAGTGCGCGCGAATGGGAGACACCCCACCCGCCAGCCCCGGCTATCTGCGCAGCCGCAGGCCCGTGGCCTCCAGAACGCCCGGCGGTCGACTCACCGTGCGCTACAACCATGAACACCAACGAGTCCTCGACGACGGACCCGTCGAGGATCACGATCGCGTCCACCTGGCCACCTGGCACCAACTCGGGATGCAGGCCGCGGCAGCGGCACCGAGGTTTCTCCTGCAGCCCGGGGATCTCCTCGTCGTCGACAACTACCGCGTGTTCCACGGCCGTGAGCCTTACCAGGGCACCGACCGGTACCTGCACCGGGCCTTGGGATTCACCGACATGTCGTTCCGAACCACACAGACCTGAATGGCGCTCCACTCTCCAACCGTTGCGTCCTGCACACCGGCACCCAGGACTACCGCGCCCTTCCGCGTCAGATGGAGCGGAGCTACCTCGCCAACTCCAACTCCACCATGGACCGCCCGCCAGCCCGCGCCCAAAGCCGCACATCCTGACTAAGTCGGGGTCAAGACCTACACCGACCAGCAGGCCACGCCCGGCTTCCGCGCCGAGTTCCTCATGAGGTCGGTGACCAGGCGGCCGAGACGCAGTGGTTGACCAGGTCGGCGACCAGGGCACGGTGCCGGTCGGGGTCGTCGGCCAGCCGGGTCGTGTGGTCTCGGCTTCAGCGTGAGTGGGTGTTCCGCGGTGCGGGCGGCGTGCAGGGAGCGGTCGGCGCGGGGTTTGGCGTTGTGGGCGTGGTGCACCACACCATGCCCCGGATGTCGGGGGCGGGATAGTCGCCTTCATAATTTCTAGCAGAGCACGGGCTCAGTCCAGGACTTCCCAGGCCCCGGTGCCGGCTTGAATGACAACGTGCCTTTGCACGATGGTCTGCACGACGGGATCAGCTCCTCAAGTCGCTCATAGCCCCACGAACCCTCGATCACCACTGCCTCCTTCCAGGCACACCAATAGTGTCCAACAAGAAACCATCAATATGCTCCGTTTGCGCTGGTCTATCGTTGGCAGAATGCGGCAGCAGGTCCCAGACCACTCCCCCACCAGTCTGCCACCGGGCAAACACCAGATACACCTGCCCCCGCGCCCCCCAGCCGTGCATAGGAGCTCGGAACGCGACGGACGGTAGTGCATGTGTGGCACCCAGATACGCGTCGATGTAGTACTGGCGTCGTTGGACCTGGGCGATCTCGGGCAAGTTGCCGAGGTCGTGCTGGTCTCCGCAGTGGGATCGGGCGGGTGGCCCAAACCATGTCATGTGGACGGGCAGATGTTGACCTCAGCGCGCTGCCAACTGGTCGCCATTCAGAAGATCCGCGGCGGGCTGCGGCCGCGAGCTCGATGGCCAACGGGATGCCGTCGAGGTCCAAGCACATCAGCGGTGGCGGCGGTACAAGACAGCATCGCGAAGGTGGCAGACTGAGCAGGCGTCGGAACTCTCGGGGAAGTGCGATCTTGGTCGATCGACACTCCTAGCGGAACCCCGTTGCGTTTCTTAGCCCAACACACGGCGTGAGCCAGCACCGAGGCGACATACATGATGACATGCTCCATGAGCACAAAGCCCATCGGCCAGAATATGCGGAACGGTACTGTCGACCCAGGAGACGCGAACCATGGAGTATCTCGTTACCATGACCACCCACGTTCCGGATGGAACTCCAGAAGAAACCGTCGAAGACATTCGCACCCGCGAGGCTGAACGCTCGCGCGAACTTGCGGCGCAGGGACACCTGCTTCGCCTTTGGCGTCCTCCGCTGCAACCAGGCGAATGGCGCACGCTCGGGCTTTTCGCCGCCGCCGACGGCGGCCAGATTGAGGAAGTCCTCGCCTCGATGCCGCTGCGCGTATGGCGCACAGATGAGGTCACGCCGCTCTCGCTTCACCCGAACGACCCAGCACTGGCCCGGAGTGAACCCACGTCGACACGGCCCACTGAACGACGTCATTGATCACCCCCGGTCGGGGTCCACCGCACTCATCGAGATCGACGCTGTCCTGCCGTCGCACGACCAGCATTTCGATGACCTAGACGCGGCCGGACGCGAGTTGCTCCCTCTAGCCACCGAAGTCATCTCACTGGCCGACACCGACTGACTCGGCGCCGGTCGTGCGAACCCGAATCACCCGCAAACCGAAGCGAGGGAGAGAGCCGTGGAGTTTCTGACCACCTTCATCTTCACCATCACCGTCCCGGGGAGCACACCCGGCCAGACTGTTGACGACACCAAGACGCGCGAGGCAGAACGCGCCCATGAACTGGCCGAGCAGGGACACCTCCTCCGGCTCTGGACGCCGCCGACCGAGCCGGGCCAGTGGCGGACGTTGGGCCTCTGGCGAGCCCAGGACGTTGCCGAGATGCAGGCGATCTCGCTGCCGCTGTACGTCTGGATGACTGTAGAGACCACGCCGCTCACCCACAGTCCCGCATCGCTTCCGAGAGGAAGTCATGAGCGGAAACAAGCAGAGGGTCGCCATCATCAAGCGGAGGAATTCATGACACAGACCGCGCCGGTGTCGACCGGCATGGCTGTCCTCGCGATGGCGCAGGCGGGATGCTTCGCGGAGATCCGCGACCTGTACGCGCCGCAGCTACGCGCGCTGGTAACGGCCGGGGCGCTCCAGGCTGCCTGGGCGGCCGAGCTCAGCCGGTGCGGCCCGGTCTCCTCCGTCGCAGGGCGGGCGCGACTACCAGGTCACCGTCGCCGACGACCTCGCGGGATGGACGGCCGGTCTCACCCACCGCGGACGTGACCATCCGCGTCTACGATCCCGACAACCACCTGGGACACACTCCCTCCCAGCGCCCGGGATACCCTCATCCTGACGATTCCGGTAGGGACCAGCCACCCCTCGACGGTGTCGGAGGCCGGGTTGGTGATCTCCTGGTGTGGTGCCGATCGCCGACGCGACGACTGCGGTAGCCGCTTCCGGGCCGCGTCCGGCAAGCTCGTCAGGAGCTACGATCGAGACGAATCGCGCAATTGAGTCTGGAGAACACGGATGAGCGATCTGGCTGACCGGACGATCACGGCCTTGCGCACCGGCCACGACGAACTCACCGCTCTCCTCAACAGTCTGTCCCCCGATGAACTCACCCAGCCGTCCGCAGCGGCCGAATGGAACATCTCGCAGGTTCTCAGCCACCTTGGCAGCGGCGCCGAAATCGGGCTGGCCACTCTGGAGGCGGCACTTACGAGCACTGGAAACCTCGGCTCGGCGTTCAACG
>JBOHGD010000085.1:0-18479 GCA_050699955.1 Pseudonocardiaceae bacterium
CGGGGCACCCAGAGCCGCAAGCGGGGCACCCAGAGCCGCAAGCGGGGCACCCAGAGCCGCAAGCGGGGCACCCAGAGCCGCAAGCGGGGCACCCAGAGCCGCAAGCGGGGCACCCAGAGCCGCAAGCGGGGCAGGGGCGGGTCGCGGCGCCGGCAGGGGCGGCGCCGGCAGGGGCGGCGCGCCGTCCCTGACGCGAGCATCCTCGCGCTCGGCCACCGTGTTGAGCAGCGGCACCAGCCCGGCCACCGGTACCACCCTGCCGCCGACGGGAAGCAACGTGGGCAGGTCAGCGGCAGCGGCCAGCCCGGTAGCCGGTACTACCGGGCCGCTGGACCGGGTCGCGGGCCCGGCCGCACCGGACGCGGTGAGCGCCTGAGTGGGCGTGGTACCTCCGCGCACCTGGGTGACCATCGCGAGCACCGGGTCGAGGGCCCCCGCCGGACACTGCGGTGCCTGCCCGGCCTGCCCGCCTTGCCCGGCGGGTAACGCGGCCTGCCCGGCGGGTGACCCGGCCTGCGCGCTTCCTGGGGTGAGGGCGGAGCTGCCGGTCCCGGCGTTGCCCGCACCGTAACCGCCGGCTCCGTGCGTGCTGGGCCGCACGCCGAACTGCGAGCGGATGGGCCGCTTCGTACCTGCAGGTCTCGCACGTGCAGGTGCCGTACCGGCCGAGGGCCTGGCCTGCTGGCCACCGGGCGCTGCGGCCACCGGTCCGGCTGGGCTCGCGGGTGCGGCGCTGGCCGCACCGACGTCCAACACGCCGAATCCGGAGGCGAACCCGAGGACGACGGTGACGACTGCGACGATCCCGGCCGCGACGACGTGCTCGCGGCGCAGCCCACCGACCTGGGCGTTACCGTGTTCCGCCGACATGTTTCGATGCCTCCGTTTCTGGTGCCTATCCGGCCATGGTTAAGTCGATTCATGTCCAGCGGACACGAATCACGCGGATGCTCACTTGGTCAGCAGTGGGAAGTTGCCGCAACCGGCAGGATCGTCAACCCCCACGACTTCAGTAGTGAATAGCATGAATGTGTTGTCCGCGTTACGCAAGGTTCCACAAGGGTGAACAAAGATCGACGGACCTCGCGCCACTTCGAGACAAATCGAAAACTATTGGTGAGTGATCTTGATTAAAACGCCTTGAGCTGCGGAAACGTGGTCCGGGGATACCGCCAGGATTCCCCGATCGAGTGAATCGCACGATAATACCGAACCGATGGAGAAGATGGATCGAATGGTCTTTTTAAGATCGCGCAGAACAGCGTTTCAGTTCCGTTAATCCATCCGGAGGAATGACCTGTCCACCGCGTACGACGCGTGGCGCTGATAGTGCGGTAACTCGCACTGCCACGACACTGATTGCGCACGCAACCATTGAGTGCACGACCCCTTCACCGGCATAGTGGCCGATATCAGGGACGCTGGGGATCCCACATCCGAGTTACTTACTCCGGCCGATGGCACGGTGGGCGAAACGGCGTCGGCCCGGCACCGGGGGCTAGCGCATATGCGGGTAAGTGTGATCGGCCGGCGGGTCGAAGGTCTCCTTGATGGTCCGTGGGCTCGTCCAGCGCTGCAGGTTGACCACCGAGCCGGCCTTGTCATTGGTCCCCGAGCCCCGCGACCCGCCGAAGGGCTGGCGGCTGACGATCGACCCGGTCGGTTTGTCGTTGACGTAGAAGTTGCCCGCCGTGAAACCCAGCGACTCGTGGGCCTGCACCACCGCGGTCCGGTCGGTGGCGAACACCGCACCGGTCAGCGCGTAGGGACTGGTGGAGTCCACCACATCGAGGATCGCCCGGTAGTCCTCGTCGGGATAGACGTGCACCGCGAGGATGGGACCGAAGTACTCCGTGGCGAACACCTCATGCTTGGGATCCGCCCCGAGCAGGATGGTGGGCTGCACGAACCAGCCCTGCGAATCGTCGCACCCGCCGCCCACGAGGACGTCCAACACGGGATCGGTGGACGCGCGCGCCAGCAGGTCGCGGTGCTTGGCGAAGGCTCGCGCGTCGATCACCGCGCCGCCGAAGTTCCTCAGGTCCGCGATGTCCCCGTAGCTGATCGTGCCGGTGGTGTCGGCGAGTTGCTCGCGCAGGCCGCCCTCCCACAGTGATCGGGCGATGTAGGCCCGGGAGGCTGCCGAGCACTTCTGGCCCTGGTACTCGAACGCGCCGCGGACCAGTGCCGTCGTCACCGCCGCCGGATCCGCCGAGGGGTGCGCGACCACGAAGTTCTTGCCGCCGGTCTCCCCCACGATGCGCGGATAGCTACGGTAGCCGTCCAGGTGCTCGGCGATGGTCCGCCAGAGCATCGTGAAGGTCCTCGTCGACCCGGTGAAGTGCAGCCCGGCGAAGTCCGGATCGCTCAGCGCCACTTCGCTGACCGCGCTGCCGTCTCCGGTCACCATGTTGATCACGCCGGGCGGCAGGCCCGCGGCCTCGAGCAGCCGCATCGTGTAGTGCGCGGCAAGCTGCTGGGTGGGGGTGGGCTTCCACACCACCGTGTTGCCCATCAAGGCCGGAGCGGTGGGCAGGTTCCCTGCGATCGCGGTGAAGTTGAACGGGGTGATCGCGGTGACGAATCCGTCCAGCGGCCGATACTCCATCCGATTCCACTCGCCGGGCGCCGAGTCCGGCTGCTGCGCCAGGATCTGGCGGGCGTAGTGCACGTTGAACCGCCAGAAGTCGATCAGCTCGCAGGCCGCGTCGATCTCGGCCTGCTGCACCGACTTCGACTGACCGAGCATGGTGGCGGCGTTGAGGGTGTCCCGCCACGGACCCGCGGCCAGGTCCGCTGCTCGCAACAGGACCGCGGCCCGCTCGTCGAAGCACAGCTCGCGCCAGGCCGGTGCGGCCTCCTTGGCGGCACGCACGGCATCGGCCACGTCGGTGGCGGTGGCCTGTGCGCTTCGCCCGAGTACCTGGGCGTGCCGGTGCGGGGCCACCACGTCGAAGGGCTCCCCGCCTGCCATTCGCGCCACGCCGCCGATGGTCATGGTCAGCTCAGCCCGCTGATCGGCCAACTCGGCCAGCACCCGGGTGAGCGAGTCACGCTCCAGGGTCTGCTGACCGTAGCTACGAACCGGTTCGTTGCGCGGGGCCGGCGTGGACGTGATCGCGTCCATGGCTGCCTCCTCATACTGCGTCGGTACCCCGATCCTGGCACGCCCTCCGCAACACCGGCGCCCGCGCGCCCGCCCCCCACACCCCGCGTGTCAGGCGCTCATGCACGGTGTGTCCGTCCCTCATGCACGGTGCGTCGACTCCGGGCAGGCCGTCCGGCCCCACGCACCCGTCTGAGAAAGTCTGGGAGTCCCTCAGCGCTGTCGTCCGTGGGTCTCATGGTGGTGTGGGTCAGCACTGCTCACAGCGCCTCGGTCTGATGCCATCACGGCGCGCGGTACCCGTGATGTCCCAACCAAGGCACCACCGCTGCGTGGAAGCCGCCACATTCGGCGCGTTGGCGACCGTGACCCCTTGGCGACCGTGACCCCCTGGCGACCGTGACCCCCTGGCGACCGTGACCCCCTGGCGACCCTGACTCCCTGGCGACCCTGACTCCCTGCTGCTCGTCGCCGTGTTGCCGACGCCGCGGCTAACCCAGGCGAACCCGGCCACATGCCCGCCAGCAGTGCACGAGCGCCCGACACACCGGGCATGAGCGCCTGACACGCGGGGCTAGAGGAGTTCGAGGAGGAAGGGCAATTCCTGCGGGGCGTACCAGGCCATCTCGTGGTCCTCTGCGTCGCCGAGGGTGAACTCGGCATCCGGGTCTCCGAGGTCGGCGGCGTCCACCATCGCGGCGGCGGCGCGCACCGCATCCTGTGCCTCGGCCAGGTCGACGTGCACGGCGGCGACCGCTGCGGCAGACACCGGCCCGGGCAGCGAGACGGCCGCATCGTCGAGATCGGGGCGCAGCCGCACCCCTTCGACGTCAGCCGCCACCACGACCCGGCGGGCCATCGCCTTCGGATCACCGTCCAGCTCGGCGGATAGCAGTCGCAGCGAGGCGCGGGCGGCCTCGATCATCGCGGCGTACTCCAGCTCCTCGGTATTCCCGGCGGCGTAGGACTCGCGCAACATCGGGGTGAGTGCGAATGCGGTGCCGGAAACCGCCGCGAGTTTCCCGGAATCGACCAAGGTCTGCAGCATCGCGAGCGTGGCGGGAATGTAAACCCTCATCCGGGCACCGTCGAAACCAGCTCTTCGAGGGACTCCTCGATGAGCGCGGCCAGGGTGTCCACATCGGACATGGCGTCCCGGTCGGCGTTGAGGCCGTAGTAGACACCACCGTCGTAGGAGGTGATGCCGATCGAGACGGCCTGGTTCTTGGCCAGCGGCACCACCGGGAACATCTCGATCATCCTGGCCCCCGCCGCATAGAGCGGGAACTGGGGGCCGGGCACGTTGGTGATCACCAAGTTGAAGATCCGTTGCGCGAAGCTGTTCGCCACCCGGGCGCCCAGCGAGTGGATGGTGGGCGGGGCGAAGCCACCCAACCGGATCAGCGCGTCGGCACCGACGGACTGGCCCGACTCCTTGTGCGCCCGCATCGCGTGGCTGACGTGGTTCAGTCGCAGCACCGGGTTCGGTTCCCCGACCGAGAGATCCACCAGGTACGACGCCACCCGATTACCCAGCGCCGCAACGTCGGCGCTCTCGCCGATGTCACCGCGCACGGACACCGGCGCCATCGCCCGCACGGTCGTGGACGCGGTGACCGCCTCGCCGCGGGACAGCAGCCAGTTGCGCAGTGCGCCGGAGATCACCGCGAGCACTATGTCGTTGACGTCGCCGCCATGAGCCTTGCGCACGGCCCGGTAGTCCTCAAGCTTGGTCCGGGCCACCGCGAAACGCCGCTGGGTGGAGATCGGCACGTTCAGCGGCCCGCCCGGCGAGGGCCTGGCCGCGGCCAGCACCGCGGAGGCCACCCCGCCCAGCGCGTCGGCAGCCTTGTGCACTGTGGCCAGCCCCCCGCGGACGGCGGTACGCACATTGTCGACGACCTCCCCGGGCCGCTGCACCGCCTCCGTCACCGCCTGCCAGGCCAGCTGGAAGGAGCTGGGTTCGGGACGGGGCATCCACAGGTCCTCGGGGATCTCGCGGGGTGTCGGCGTCACGTCGAGGATCACCTGGCCGATGTCGATCGCGCTGATCCCGTCGACCATCGCCTGATGTGTCTTGGTGATCACGGCGATACGACCACCGGAGAGCCCCTCGACGAGGTTCATCTCCCACAGTGGGTGGTTGTGATCCAACGGCCGGGACATCAGCCGCGCCACCAGCTCTCGCAGCTGCGCGTCGCTGCCCGGTTTCGGCAACGCCGAGCGGCGCACGTGATAGGAGAGGTCGAAGGCCACGTCGTCGATCCACACCGGACGGGCCAGCCAGCCGGGCACCTCACGAACCTTCTGCCGATACCGGGGGACCAGCGCGACCCGTTGCTCGATCAGCTTCACCATGCGCTCGTAGTCGAAGCCGGATCGCGGTCGACGGAACAACGACACAGCGCCGACGTGCATCGGAGTCGTGGGCTCCTCGAGGTAGAGGAACGAGGCGTCCAACGCCGACAGGCGATCAGGCATGTGACAGATCCTGGCACGACCGACAATACGATCCGGACCTGCCATCCTAGATAGGTGCCCCCGCCTCACGGACAGCCCAATGGCCAGGCTACCCAGCGCAGCACTGTCAGCCCGCGGGACGTCTTCATCACCGTCTACGGCCGCAAGCCGGTGCTGGAGGCACTCACCGATCCGGCGCTGATCGTCGACAAGGTCATGGTCGCGCAGCGGTCCCATGGCGAGAGCGTCCAGGAGATCCTCGACGCGGCGGCCGGCCGGGGCATACCGGTGCAGCGGGTCTCCGCGCACCGGGTGAAGGTGCTCGCCGGCAACGGCAGGCACGACCAGGGCGTGCTGGCCGACGTGGTGGCGCCCCGGATGCGTCCGCTGGAGCGCGCGCTGGAGCAGCTGACGGGCCCGGCCGCGGTACTCGTGCTCGACGCGATCACCAACCCGGCCAACGTGGGCATGATCCTGCGCACCGCGACCGCAGCGGGAATCGACGGTGTGGTGCTGCCCCGCCGCGGGGTGCCCGCGATCGACCCGCTGGTGATCAAGGCGTCGGCGGGAGTGGCCTTCCACGCTCCGGTGCTGCGGTCGGCCACCGCTGAGCAGGCCTGCCGGTCACTGAGAACAGCCGGGTTCGCGGTACTCGGGTTAGCGGGTTCGGCGCCCGGTGCCGCGTCACTGTTCGAGGACGACTCCCCGCTCAACGACTCAGTGCGGCCCCCGGTGGCCTATGTGCTCGGTAACGAGACCTCGGGGATCTCCCCGGCCGTCAGCGCACAGCTCACCGGCTGGGTCACCATCCCGATGGCCTGCGGTGTCGAGTCACTCAACGTCGCCAGTGCCGCGGCGGTGGTGTGCTTCGAGTGGGCCCGGCGGCGTACTGCCCGGCATCCCACGGACCAGTTGTCCACAGATCACACCGGGTAATCCGAAAAACCGGTACAGCACGCACCAAATCTCGCATACTCCCGTGCACCGGATCAGGGCCCCTCCTCCGATCCGGTACCCGGCGGCAGCGGTGCCGCCATTGCAGACAGCTCCGACGGCGCTTCGGCCCCGCCGTCGACCGACCGCGCAACACCCGCGCGGTCCCGACGAGGAGGGCATTCGTTGACCGGGAGCATCGCCGAGCCACCTCCCCAGCCACCACCCGGACCGGTCCTGCGCCGGCTGGCCGACATCCTGGCCTCACCCGCGCCAGCGATACCCGAACCACCATCCCGGCCGCCGCACACGGCGGACCCCACCGCATCGATGCAGGTGGAACGGATCCTGCGAGCAGCGGTAGAGATACTCGGCGGCCGACGCCCAGCGCGACAGCTGGCCCCGGTACTGCGTCCCGAGCTGCTGGCTTATCTGGTCACGCTGCACGCGGCGGCAGGACACTTGCGGCCGCGGATACACAAGGTGCTCGCCTGGCAACAAGGGGCCGGGACGCTGGAGGCCGTCGCTCTGGTGACTCTGAGCACCGGAGTCCGCGCGCTGGCCGCCCGATTCGAGCAGCCCCCCACCGGTACGGACCGGCGTTTGCGGTGCACCGCCCTGCAGTTGCGCCTCACCGCCGGCGACCTGTCAGTGCACCGCAGAGGTCAGCCGAGGTGATGGCGCCGAGTCAACGAATCCTCGGACACACCCGAACACGAACGCCCGACACACCGAACACGAACGCCGGACACGCCAGGGGTTACGAGGAGGTGGTGCTGGGCGCGCCATGGCAGCGCTTGTACTTGCGGCCAGAGCCGCAGGGGCACGGCTCGTTGCGCGCGGGCTCCTGGCCGCCGACCACGGTGGGCTCGGCGGCACCGTTGCCTGCGTGCCTGCCCCGGCTGCCGCCCCCGCGCAGCTCGGTGCCACCGCTCTCCGCCGGTCCGCTGTAGGTCAGCGGGCGAGACCGTGGCTCGGACAGGCCGCCCAGGTCAGCCCCCGCAGCCAGAACCGGCACGGCGGGAGCAGACGCCGAGCCGACGGCATGCCCATCGAGTTGGGAGAGCGCCGGGCCGGCGGGTGCCGGGGACGGCGGGGTGGGCGCAGCGGCCGGTGCGGGTGGTGCCGCGGCGGGGTCCGCTTCGACCGACGGCTCGGAGACCTGCACCTGCACGTTGAACAGGGACCGGACGGACTCCTCCTTCAGCGCGTCGAGCAGCGCACTGAACATCTCGAAGCCCTCCCGCTTGTACTCCACCAGCGGGTCACGCTGAGCCATCGCGCGCAGCCCGATGCCCTCCTTGAGGTAGTCCATCTCGTAGAGGTGCTCGCGCCACTTGCCGTCCAGCACCGACAGCACGACCCGGCGCTCGAGCTCCCGCATCGCGCCCTCGCCTGCCAGCGACTCGAGCTCGGCCTCACGGCGGGCGTAGGCCTGCCGCGCGTCGTCGAGCACCGCGGCCAGTAGCACGTCCCGGGTGAGATCACCGACGTCGTCGCCGAGGCCCTGGTACTTGATGCCGATCGGGTACAACCCTCGCAGCGCGGTCCACAGCTGAGCGAGATCCCAGTCCTCGGCGTATCCGTCCTCGGTGGCCCCGTTGACGTAAGCGGTGATCACGTCGGTCAGCATGTGCGCGACCTGCCCGCCGAGGTCCTCGCCCTCGAGCACCCTGCGGCGCTCGGCATAGATCACCTTGCGCTGCAGGTCCATGACCTCGTCGTACTTGAGAACGTTCTTCCGGATGTCGAAGTTCTGCTGCTCGACCTGGGTCTGCGCGGACTGGATCGCCCGGGTGACCATCTTGGCCTCGATCGGGATGTCGTCCTCCATCCGCAACCGGGTCATGATGGACTCGACCAGCGGACCGTTGAAGCGCACCATCAGCTCGTCACGCAGGGAGAGATAGAACCGGGACATGCCGGGGTCACCCTGGCGCCCGGAGCGACCACGCAGCTGGTTGTCGATCCGCCTCGAGTCGTGCCGCTCGGTACCCAGCACGTAGAGCCCACCGGCCGCGACCACCTCGCTGGCCTCGGCCTTGACCTCGGTGCGGGCCTCCTCCACCGCGCCGTCCCAGGCGGCCTCGTACTCCTCGGGGGTCGCCACCGGATCCAGCCCGCGAGCCCGCAGCGCGGTGTCGGCGAGGAACTCCGGGTTGCCACCCAGCATGATGTCGGTGCCGCGGCCGGCCATGTTGGTGGACACGGTGACGGCACCCTTGCGGCCGGCCTCCGCGATGATCGTCGCTTCCTTCTCGTGGTGCTTTGCGTTGAGCACCGAATGCGGGATCTGGGCCGCCACCAGCGCCTTCGACAGGTACTCCGAACGCTCGACGCTCGCCGTGCCGATCAGCACCGGCTGGCCCTTCACGTGCCGCTCGGCGATGTCCGCCACGACGGCGGCGAACTTGGCCTCCTCGGTCTTGTAGACCAGGTCACCGGTGTCCTCGCGGATCATCGGCATGTTGGTGGGGATGGTCACCACCCGCAGCTTGTAGGTCTGGTCCAGCTCGGCGGCCTCGGTCTGCGCTGTACCGGTCATCCCGGCCAGTTTCTCGTAGAGGCGGAAGTAGTTCTGCAGTGTGATCGTGGCCAAGGTCTGGTTCTCGGCCTTGATCTCCACCCCCTCCTTGGCCTCGATGGCCTGGTGCATGCCTTCGTTGTAGCGCCGGCCGTGCAGCACCCGGCCGGTGAACTCGTCGACGATGAGGACCTCACCGCCCCGGACGATGTAGTCCTTGTCCTTGGTGAAGAGCTCCTTGACCTTCAGCGCGTTGTTGAGGAAGCCGACCAGCGGGGTGTTGCTGGCCTCGTAGAGGTTGTCGATGCCCAGCTGGTCCTCGACGAGCTCGACACCTTCCTCGGATACGCCGACGGCGCGCTTGCGCTCGTCCACCTCGTAATGCAGGTCACGTTTGAGCATGGGCGCGAGCCGGGCGAACTCGCCGTACCAGCGGGAGGACTGGTCGGCGGGCCCGGAGATGATCAGCGGTGTGCGGGCCTCATCGATGAGGATCGAGTCGACCTCGTCGACGATGGCGTACGCGTGCCCACGCTGCACACAGTCGTCGATGTTCCAGGCCATGTTGTCACGCAGATAGTCGAAGCCGAACTCGTTGTTCGTCCCGTAGGTGATGTCGGCCTGGTAGGCCCCCCGCCGCTCCTCGGGCGCCATCTGGGACAGGATCACCCCGACGTCGAGGCCCAGGACGCGGTGCACCCGGCCCATCCACTCCGCGTGGAACTTGGCGAGATAGTCGTTGACCGTGACCACGTGCACGCCCGCACCGCCGATGGCGTTGAGGTAGGCGGGCAGCACCGAGGTCAGGGTCTTGCCCTCACCGGTGCGCATCTCGGCGACGTAGCCAAGGTGCAGGGCGGCACCGCCCATGAGCTGCACGTCAAACTGCCGTTGCCCCAGCGTGCGCTTGGCGGCCTCGCGGACCACCGCGAACACCTCGGGAAGCAGGTCGTCCAGCGACTCACCCTTGCTGTGGCGCTGGCGGAACTCGGCGGTCTTGGCGCGCAGGTCGGCGTCGGACAGGCGGGCGACCTCCTCCTCCCGGCGATTGATGTCGTTGGCGATGATGCGCAACCGGCGCACCATTTTGTGCTCGCCGGCGCGGAGCAGTCGGGACAGGACCACCGTGGAAGACCTCACTCGTATCGGGACGCGGCTCGGCGGCGGGCAGCCTATGGCGTGCCACACGGCGCCGTGGACCGCCGGTCTGCTCGTCATCGTATGCCCAGCCCGAGGCGTTCCGTCAGCGCCGCAGGTCACGAGCCTACGACAGCTCACGAGGGTCGGCCCGTGGGTTCAATGGGCCGGCTCCGGTGATGAGTTCGGGACCCGGAGCGCCCGGCGGAACCGAAAGCCGCGCTACGCGCCCGCGCGGCTTTCGGTTCCGCCGTCAGTTGCCTCGAAGGGACGGAGAACTCGGCTCTAGACGAGCTGGATCACGCCGTAGTGAAAGCCCCTCCGCCGGTACACCACGCTGGGCAGGCCGGAGGCGGCATCGGAGAACAGGTAGAAGTCGTGACCAACGAGCTCCATCTCGTAGAGCGCCTGGTCGACGGTCATGGGTTCGGCGGGGTGTTTCTTCTGCCGGACGATCTGGCCCGGCCCTTCCGCGTCCGGTGACTCCCAGCGCTGGGCGGGGACCAGGTAGTCGACCTCTTCGTCGAGGTCGTCGAGGCGTTCGAGCACTCCGGTTCCGGCGCGGTATCCGTTACCGCCCCGCTGAGCGCCGAAGCCGAGGCCGGCCGCCAGCGGCGCCGTGGCCTCCGCGACAGAGGTCGGGTGGCGCCGGCCATGGTGCACCTTGCGCCGGTCCGCGACCCGGCGTAGCCGGTTCTCCAGCTTGCTCGCCGCGGCGTCCAGGGCAGCGTAGAAATCCGGACCGCAGGCCTCGGCGCGAACGGTCTGTCCGCGGCAGTGTCCGGTGATCTCCACCCGCTGGCAGCTCTTGGACTGCCGGGGGTTGGGTTCGTGGAACAACTCGACGTCGTAGCGGATGGCCTTGTGGTCATAGCGCTTGACGCGAGTGAGCTTGTCGACGACGTGCGCCCGGTAATGCTCGGGCACCTCCACGTTTCGACCCTTCACGACAATGTCCACTAGGGCGACCTCCTTGGGTGGTCCAGCAGAGACAGCAGGACTTCGGCGGCGCCAGGGGCACTGATGTGAGCTTCGGCGAAGATCACACGACCACCGGCACCAGGATCATGGCTCTTTCGCCTCCTCCCCAACGTGCAGCGGTCAGGCTGATCCCAGGACCGTAACGCCCCCTGCCTGCGGTTGCTAGAGGGTGGGCACCCCGCTGTTGAGCGTCAACGCGCAAGGTGGTAAACGCCGTGTGAAGTCACGACGGCGCGTGACGTCCGGACGCGGCGAGCGCCACGACGGCGGGTACCTCGACACCCGCCTGGAGCAACGCCCTGGCACACGCGACAGCGGTCGTGCCCGTGGTCAGTACGTCGTCGACGAGCACGACGGGCGTGCCGGGCGGTGGCAGACCGGCCGGCCGCACCAACACCCGGTCCGCCAGGTTGGCCTGCCGGGCCGCCCGGTCCAGACCGACCGAGTCGCGCACCCCGCGGGCCATCCGCAACGCCGGGGCCACCGTGGCCTCGACCCCCGCGCCGGCCACGGTGGCCGCAGCCCGATCGGCCAGCAGCGCCACGTGCTGCCCCCCACGGCGGGCAGCGGCCGACCACCGGGACGGCACCGGAACCAGACATACCCCGTCGGGGAACCGGTCCGCGAACTCCGGGAGCCGCAGCAGCCCGGCGCCGAGCGCGGCGCCGAGCGGGCCTGCGAGATCGCGGCGGCCACGCTCCTTGTAGGCCAGCAGCGCCGCCCGCAGCCGACCCCGGTAGGCGCCCAGGGCGTACGCCGCCGGATCAGCACCACAGCACGGCGGGTGCACCCGGACCGGCCCGGCGAGCAGCGCCGCACAGCGGCGGCACCAGGCCGGGCCCGGCGCGCCACAGCCACCGCATCCGACCGGCAGCACCAGGTCGAGCAACGCCCGCACACTGTCGCGCACCGGCCCAGCATGACCCGGCCGAGACATCCGGCCGGCACACCGCGCGGTGTGCCGAGCAGGTTGTCCACAGTGGTCCGCACCATCCCCGGCGCGGCGGCGGGGGGCTTGTGCCGTCCGGTCAGCCTGGGGTATCTGGCCCAGTTGTCAGCCTGAGTTGTCAGCCTGGGTATAGCGGTACCGCGCCAGGCCCGACGCCACCCAGCAGCGGTTCCCACACCTGCTGGCTATCCGCGTACGCCCACAACCCGGAGGCATCGGCCACCACGACCTGGCGGCCGGGTGCGGCGATGATGTCGGTCAGCGGGCCGGTCAAGTTGGTGGTGGGAAGCTGACGACTGGTCAGTCCGTCCACCGACACCGAACTGACCCCCGGAGTGGGCCCGGCCGAGGCCACCACCAGCAGTTCCGACCGGGCCCAGTCGACTCCCGCGGTCGGCGGCAGGTCGTCCGCCTGCAGCACCCGGGGATGACGCAGGCTCACCTCCCCCGCCTTGGTCACCACCGACGCCACCACCAGCTGCCCACCGACCACCGCGGCCACCCGCACGCCGTCCCGGGACAGCCGCAGCTCGGTGATAGGACCGAGCTGGGCCAGCTCGGTGGCGTTGACCTGGTACGGCGCCGAAGGGCCGGTGGGTGAGAGCGCGACCCCGGCCACCGTGGTCCCGTTGATCACGGTCCACACCTCGGTGCCGGACGGCCGCCAGGTCGGCCGGGTCATCGACACCGCGTCCATCGGCACGGGCGTCAAGACCCCGCCGGAACGACCCACCCGCAGCTGCGGGCGCCCGTCCGGGCCGTTGACGACGACGGCCAGCAGGTCCCCTCCTGGACTGGAGTGGGCGGCACTGCGCACGGTGAGCTGGCCGTTGCCCGCCGGTCCGGCGACCGGCACGCCGTCCAACCCCCGCAGCCGCCCTCCGATGACCACCTGACCGGGTACGTCCGGCCGCGGCCCGGCTGCCGATGTGTAGGAGGTGATGTCGGCTATGGTCCACTCGGACTTGCTGGCTACCAGCGGTTCACCGTCGGCGAGCAGCCGCAGCGGGGAGGGCACTATGCCATCCAGGGTGTTGACGATCTGCGCCGCGACCAGCCGCCGTTCCTGCTCGGAGAGCCCGCCGAGACCGGCCAGGTCGATCAGGGTGCGCCCGTCGCTGCCGACCAGGACATTGGACCGAGGCCGGGTACCCGGGGGCACCGCTGAGACGACGGCTCCGGACAGTGCTTGCGACGGTCCGGCGAGCAGCAGGTCGAGAGCCCGCCCGGACAGGGTGGGCGCCGGGAACGCGGGAACCCAGCGCAGATCGGGTACCAGGGTGCCGCGGTTCGGGTCGATGAACGACACCCGGACCTGACGGTAGTTGCGCTGGAAGGCGGTGCGCTCCACCAGCACGCCGGGCGGCGGGTTCGAGATCCGCCACTCGCCGAGCTCCTTGACCACCTTGAGCTCGACCGAGAACGTCCCCGGCTGGGGAGTGAAGCTCGCGTCCGCTTCGATCTTGCCCAGTTCGGGTCCGGACACCCGGATCCGACGGGCGCCTCCGGCGGGGCTGTTCTCCGGAGTGGCGCCGGGGGCGTCCTCGATCACGGTGAGGCCGGCGGCGTCGTCCCAGTTCGCCGCCGCATCCCGGGTGAGGAACGCCCGGGCGGCGGCATGCCCGTTCACGGGGTTCCCGGTGGCTTCGATGAACTCCCGCACCAGCCGGAACGGATCCACCCCCCGGTCCGGTCCGGACGGCGCAGGCACCTGCGGACCCACCGGCACCGAATGCACCACCTGCAGGTCCGAGCTCGCGGGCACGGTGGCGCAACCGGCCGGCAGGACGCCTCCGGCGAGCACCGCGATCAGGACGACCCACACCCGGTCCCGGCCGGATCGGGGCATCAGCCGGCCGCCGGTCCGGCCGGGGCCGTGGGAGCCGGCGCGGGCACGGCACCCGCCGGCTCCCACGGGAGCGGGCTGGACCGCAGCTCGGTGCCCCGGCTGCGGGGCAGGGTGAGCCGGAACGTGCTGCCACGTCCTGGTTCGCCGCGGGCCTCCAACCAGCCACCGTGCAGCCGGGCGTCCTCCAGACTGATCGATAGCCCCAGCCCGGTGCCCCCGGTACGCCGGTTGCGGGACGGGTCACCACGCCAGAACCGGGTGAAGACCAGGTCCTCCTGCCCCGGGAACAGCCCGACGCCGAAGTCGCGGACCGTGACCGCCACGGCATCGTCGTCCGCGGCGACCGTGACCCGGACCGGACGAGCTTCACCGTGGTCCAACGCGTTGCTGACCAGGTTGCGCAGAATCCGCTCGACCCGTCGCGGATCGATCTCGGCGAGCACCTCGTCGGCGGGCAGGTCCAGCTCCAGCTCGGTGCCGTCCCGCTCGGCGACCGCTCGTACCGCGGCCACCGCGTGCACCACTGTGCTGCGTACGTCGACCGTCTCGCCGAACAGATCGGCGACCCCGGCGTCGTGCCGGGAGATCTCCAGCAGGTCGGCGAGCAGCACCTCGAACCGGTCCAGCTCGTGCACCAGAAGCTCAGCCGACCGGCTCAGCACGGCGCTGAGCTCGTCGCGCGACTCGTAGAGCACGTCGGCGGCCATCCGCACGGTGGTCAGCGGGGTGCGCAGCTCATGCGAGACGTCGGAGGTGAACCTGCGCTGCAGCGCGCCGAGCTCCTCCAGCTGCTGGATCTGCCGCTGGATGCTGGCGGCCATCTCGTTGAACGAGGTACCCAGCCGAGCCGTGTCGTCCTCCCCGACCACCGAGATGCGCTCCTCGAGATGGCCGTCGGCGAAGCGCTCGGCCACCTCGGCGGCCTGCCGGACGGGGATCACCACCTGACGGGTCAGCAGGCTGGCGATCCCCGCGACGAGCACCAGCAGCACCAGGCCGCCGACCACCAGCGTGGACTGCACCAGGTTCAGCGTGCGCTGCTCGGCGGTCAGCGGAAACAGCAGGTAGAGCTGCAGAGGGCGGCCCGCACTGCCCACCGGCATGCCGACGACCAGCATGGTGACCGCAGCCGAGTCCCGCCGCACCGTGGTGATCTTGTAGGCGACCGCGCCGCGCTGCACCGCGTATCGCAGCACAGCAGGGACATCCGCCAGCGGCCCGATCTTCTGCACTGAGCTGCTCACGTCCGGGAGACCGTTCACATCCGGGGGGCTGCTCACCTCCGAGGGGTCGTTCACGTCCGACAAGCCGTTCACACCCGCCGGGCCACCCCCGTTCACCAGCACCGGCTCGAAGGCCCCCGCGCTGGCCGTCGTGGCGTTCTCACCGGCGGGGTCCGGATTGGTGAGCCGATCCACCGCGGTGGTGAGCCGGCTCGCCAACGAGGCCGAGGAGGGATCGACCGCACCGAGCTCGGACTCCACCACCGCCCTGCTGTTCTCCGCCTGCAGCAATGCGGCCTGTGTCTTGTTCTCGAGCAGCCGATCAGCGATCTGGGTCTGCAGCACCATGCCCAGTACCAGCACGACGGTGCTGGACAGGGCCACGGTGCTCACCACGACCCGGACCTGCAGGGAGCGGCGCCACAGCGCGTGGAGCTCAGCGGCGAGCCCGCGGGCCGGGCCGAGGGCCTGGTACACGACGGGTCGCACCGTGTCTCACCGGCCCTGGACGCTCACGGCGGGCCGGCTTTGTAGCCAACGCCCCGCACGGTGAGCACCACCTCCGGATGCTCGGGGTCGGTTTCCACCTTCGACCTCAGCCGTTGCACGTGCACATTGACCAACCGGGTGTCCGCGGCGTGCCGGTACCCCCAGACCTGCTCGAGCAGCACTTCGCGGGTGAACACCTGGCGGGGCTTGCGGGCCAGGGCGACGAGCAGGTCGAACTCGAGCGGAGTCAGCGAGACCGCCCGCCCGCTGCGACGGACCTGATGACCTGGCACGTCGATGATGACGTCGCCGACGGTGAGCAGCTCGGCGGGCGCGGTCTCGGTACGGCGCAGCCGGGTCCGCACCCTGGCCACCAGCTCCTTGGGCTTGAACGGCTTCACCACGTAGTCGTCGGCACCGGACTCCAGGCCCAGCACCACATCGACGGTGTCGCCCTTGGCGGTGAGCATCACGATCGGGACACCGGACTCGGCGCGGATCGCCTTGCACACGTCGATCCCGTTCATTCCGGGCAGCATGAGATCCAGGAGCACCAGATCCGGTTTCAGCTCACGCAGCGCGGGCATCGCCTTGCTGCCGTCCATCACCACCGTGGTCTCGAAACCCTCCCCGCGCAGCACGATGGTCAGCATTTCGGCTAGCGCAGGGTCGTCGTCCACCACGAGCACGCGAGCCCTCATGCGAACCATCGTGGCATTACGGGTGTCACTGCCCACTTCCGGGCGCCGCCGCACCAGCCGGGCAGTCATTCGCCTGGCCCCGGTCGCCGCTGACGAGGTACCTCCCCCGGGGAGAACCAGGTATCCATCCGCAGCGGGATGGCCTGCCGCGAGGGCCCCGGCTTCGGGACATCCACCCACATCACGGTCAAGGTGGACGCCGACGCCTGGAACAGGGTTATCCCGAGCACGATCCACCAGCCCTCGGCACCCACCAGGACCGTGGCGGTCATCCCGCCGAGCAGCACCAGCGTGCCGATCCGTACCGGCCGCATCAGCACCTGGCGGGTGAACGTCAGCAGCGTCGTCCGGGCGCTGTCCCACCTGGCCGACTGCTCGAGTATCGGCGGCATCGGCGGACGACCCGCAGGTCGCTGGGCCAGAACCCGCTTACTACGCTGCACCGGCAACTCACCTGGGATCTTGGCAGAGGACACACTGGGCAATCGCACCGGCGGAGCTGAACGTTTCCTCAGCTCACCGATCGAGCAGCTGCGCCGCCAGATCAGTGGACGCCGCCGTGGCACCGGAGCCGTCCACGATGAGCCACGGCGCGAGCCAGCCGACAGCAGCGAGCCCGTCGTAGACGGCCGCGCACCGGTCCTGCAAGCCGTTGTCGGCCTCGAACACGTCCGTGCCGCGGGCCGGGTCAGCCAGCGCCCGGCGCTGCGCGCGGGCGGCGGCAACGGTGACCGGCACCCGCAGCAGCAGCTGGGCGTCGGGCACCGGCACGCCGAACCGGTCCACCTCCAGCGCACGGACCCAGCCGACGAACCGACCACCGGCGTTCTCGTGCAGCCGGGCCGCACCGTAAGCGGCGTTGGAGGCGACGTAGCGATCCAGCAGCACCACGTCGTGGCGCTCTCGCAGCGCACGCAGCTCGTCCGCGGCGTCGCGGCGGTCCAGTGCGTACAGCACAGCCATCCCGTGCACCGAGCCGGCCAGGTCACCGAGCCGCCCGTGCAGCGCGTCGCGCACCAGGTCGGCGTGCACGTCGGTGCCGTAGCGGGGAAACGCCATCCGGGCGACCTTCGCTCCCCGCGCGCTGAGGGCAGCGACCAGCCCGTCGGCGAGGGTGCGCTTGCCCGCCCCGTCCAGACCCTCGATAACGACCAACCGGCCCACGGCGGGCACGGTAGCGGACACCCGGATCCGCTCTGCCCACGCTACTGGGTGTTGATGAAACCGATGATCATGGCGCCCCACCAGCCGAGCTGCGACACCGCGGCGGCGGCCCCCGCCCGGCGCAGCAGCTGGCGTGGCACGACACCGTCCCGCACCCGCGCGAGACGTTCCCCGATGGCGTACACGTGCAGGCCGTTGAGCGTGACCAGCAGCACGAGGGTCATTTTGACCCAGGTCACGAAAGCGGACAGGTCGGGCTTGCACAGCGCGCCGCTGAGCACCAGTCCGACCAGGCCCAGCCAGATCAGCGGGTGGGCCGCGGCCGCGAGGCTGGTCAGCGCGCCCAGCGACCGGCGTCTGAGCAGCCACAACAGCGCCATCCAGTCGACTGTGAGCACCGCTCCGAAGCCGACGACCAGGGCAGCCAGGTGGACGAAGAGTGCGCCGCTGCGTAGCCCGGGGTCGGGGTGCAGCTCGGTCGTGGACCACACCACGGTGCCGAGTACGACCGTCGCGGCCAGCCCGAGCAGGACCATCGCCCAGGGTGGCAGAGGATCACGTAGCTGCCCGATCGGTGGCGCAGCCGGCTCGGTCTCGGCTCCTGCCTCGATCACCGCGGTGGCCGCCGGAGCTCCACCCTGGGCTGCCGGTCCGGCCAGCGCCACGCTGCGCGGACGTTCCCGGGATCTGCCGCCATTCGCGTGCAGCGCCTGGGTCGCCCACCGGAGCGCCGCGCCGCCCTCGTGCCGTGCATGATCGCCACGCAGGCCATTGCGCGGGGTGGGCGGCGGGGTGGGGTCGGTGCCGCCGAGGTCGAGGCGAAAGGGTGGGTAGGCGTCGGTCATCAGCCAGACGTAGGCGGCGACCCGCAGTGCCCAGCGGTTCATGCCGAGCACGATGTCGTAGATCCCTCGTGGGTAACGCGCCGTGAACAGTAGTGCGATGGCGGCGAACAGGACCAGC
>JBOHGD010000086.1:0-18132 GCA_050699955.1 Pseudonocardiaceae bacterium
ATGCGAGCCATGGCTCGCATCGCCACTCACAAGCGCGCAGCGCACCAGGTCGGCCCCCTCGGCCACGCCGTCCCGGCGTTCGCCGAGGGGATCGGCTGGCCAGTGCGCCTGCCGTGGCGCGGTCTCCAGCGGGTTGGGCTCACCCTCGCCGGGCGCAGGCGCCCACTGCTCGACGACCCCGCCTGCGTCGCGGACCTCGAGCAGGAAGCCCGACGGGCTCCTCGGCGTGGTCCCGGTCTCGCCCCAGTGGTGACCGCTGACCAGCACGGTGCGCTCGGCACGGGTCAGCGCCACGTAGAGCAGCCGGCGCTCCTCGATCAGCCGGCGCGCGTCGAAGGCCGCCTCGTGCGCCGCGAGTGCCTCGGCGAGCTCCTTCTGGTCGGCGCCGGGCGGAAGCGCGAAACCGGGCAGGTCGGCGCGGTCCCCACGCAGCGCCACCGGCAGCTCGGTGACCGTCCGCAGCCACGACGAGCTCTTCTTCGCCGCCGGGAACACCCCGTCCACCAGATGCGGAAGGGCCACCACCTCCCATTCGAGGCCCTTGGCGGCGTGCACGGTGAGCACCTGGACCCGGTCCGTCGCGACCTCGACCTCACCGGGCTCGAGACCGTCCTCGGCGTCCTCGGCGGTGGCCAGATAGTCCAGCAGGGCGGGCAGCCCGGCCAGCGGGTTGGCCGCGGCGAAGTCGGCGACCACGTCGGCGAAGGCGTCCAGGTGGGCGCGGCCCACTGGACCGGGGCGGGCCAGCGACTCGGTGTCCAGCAGTAGGGTCCGCTCGGCATCGGCCACCAGGTCGGTCAGCGGCTGGATGATCCGGCGGCGCAGTGCTCGCAGCTCAGCGGCCAGCGCGCTCAGTCGCCGATGGCCCGCCTCGGAGTAGCGCTCGGGTTCCCCGGGCGAGTCCAGCGCGTCGACCAGCCCGGCCTGCTCGGCGTGCTCCCCGGGCAGCTCCCCGGGCAGCGCGGCCAGCAGCTCCTCGGGCGCGGCGCGGGCGCGCACCGGGGTTCGCCGGTCCAGCGCCAGCTCACGGGCCCGGCGCCACAGCTGCGCCAGATCAGCCGCTCCGAGCTGCCAGCGCGCGCCGGTCAGCAGCCGCACCGCGGCGGTGCCTGCCAGCGGGTCGACCAGTAGCCGCAGCACGCTGACCAGGTCACGAACCTCCGGGGTGTCCAGCAGCCCACCCAGGCCCACCACCTCGACGGGGACGCCGCGGGCCCGCAGCGCGGCGGCCGGCGCAGCCATGTCGGCGCGGCGGCGGACCAGCACCGCCGCGGTCGGCGGGGCGCCCCGGTCGGCCACCGCGGCGTGCCACCGGTCGGCCACCGCCGCGGCGACCCAGCCGATCTCGGCCCGGACGTCGGGCAGCAACGCGCAGCGCACCTCGCCGGACCCGGCCCCTTCCCGGGCGCGCAGCTCGCCGACCTGCACCGGTCCGCTGCGCAGCTGCGCGGCGACCGCATTGGCCACCACCAGCACCTGCGAGGGGTTGCGGAAGCTGGTGAGCAGCCCCCTGGCCGGGGCGGGGGTGCCGTCCGCAGCGGGGAAATCGGTGCTGAAGCGGGGCAGATTGGCCGCCGAGGCGCCGCGCCACCCGTAGATCGACTGGCAGGGGTCGCCCACCGCGGTGACCGCCGTGGCGGCACCGGACAGAGCGGCACCGGACAGGGCGGCACCGCCGAACAACGAGCGCAGCAGCACCCGCTGGGCATGCCCGGTGTCCTGGTACTCGTCGAGCAGCACCGTGCCGAACCGGGCGCGCTCGGCCTGCCCGACCTCCGGATGGTCCTGGGCGAGCCGGGCCGCGATGCCCATCTGGTCACCGAAGTCGAGTACCGCTTCGCGCCGCTTGAGCTCGATGTAGCGCTCCACCAGCGGCAGGATCGCCAACCGGGCGCGCTGGCCCTGGACCACGGGCTTGAGGTCGGCGCGCAGCGCGCCGCGCTGGCGCGGGCTGGGCGGCGCCGTGGTCAGCGCGGTGAGCAGCGCCTCGGTGCAGGCCCGCAGCTCCTCGGGCTCGCACAGGTGCTCGGCGAGCTGTCCGGCCAGGCCGAGCACCCAGCCGGTGACGGTGCGCGGCACCTTCCCGTCCAGGTCGAGGTCGGGTTCCCAGCCGGCGGTCACCCGGTGTGCGAGCTGCCATGCACCGGTCTCGGTGAGCAGCCTGGCGCCGGGATCGGCGGGCAGCCGCAGCGCGTGCTCGGCGACCAGCCGACCGGCGTAGGAGTGGTAGGTCAGCACGGTGGGTTCGCAGGTCAGCACGGCAGCGCGGCGCTGCCCGGTCGGGTCGAGGCGGTTCAGCACGCCGGTGCCGGCCAGCCGACGCAGCCGCATCCGGACCCGCTGCGCGAGTTGCTGGGCGGCCTTGCGGGTGAACGTCAGACCGAGCACCCCCTCGGGGGTGACATAGCCGTTGGCGACCAGCCACACCACCCGGGCCGCCATCGTCTCGGTCTTGCCCGATCCGGCGCCCGCGACCACGAGGGTCGGCTGTCCCGGATCGGCGGCGATGACGTCCGCCTGCTCCGCGGTGGGCGCCGGCACGCCCAGTGCCGCGGCGAGCTCGGCAGGGCCGATGCTCTCCCGCACCGCAACGGGCGCCAGCTGCACCGCGGTCATCCGGTCACCTGCCGCCCTGAGTCGTGCAACGGGCAGGCGATCCGCGAAGGACACCGCTGGCAGTCGCCGTTCTCGATGGCATCGAACCCCGGGCCCGCGGTGCGCAGGGCGACCTCTCGCACGACGTCGAGCCAGTGCGCCACGGCCGGCCCGTCCAGCGGCGGCTGGGTGCGCTCCACCGACCCGGCGGTGCGCGCGGAGACCTGCACGATACGAGCGCCGCCGGACTCGGCTGCCAGGCCCTGCCCGGCGAAGGCGCCGTGCGCGGCGGCGAGCTGGTAGGTGGCCAGCTGGGCGTGCTCCTGTGCGGCCTCCTTGCTGACCGGGGTCTTGCTGCTCTTCACGTCGACGATCACCGGACGACCGTCGCGGTCGCGTTCCAGCCGGTCCACCCGGCCACGCAGGGCCACCCCCGCCGACGCCTCCGTAGCCGGAAGCAGTTCGACCTCGACGTCGTGTTCGCAGGCCACCTCGGTGAGCTCGCCGCGGCTGTCCCGCCACCACTGCCGGAAGACCTCGACCATCTTGCGCACCCGGGCCTGCTCGGTGCGCGAGTACCACGGGGCGCCCGCGTCGACCCCGGCCCAGGCGTCGGCCAGCGCGTCCTCGAGCTGCTGGTCGGTGGCCCCGGCCGCGGCCGCCTGGACCAGGCCGTGCACCAGCGATCCGGTGACCGCGGGCAGCGCCCGGACGTCCTCGCCGCCGTGCCGGGTGAGCATCCAGCGCAGCGGGCAACTCGACACCAGCTCGACCACCGAGGGCGAGACCGTGGCCGGTTCGCCCTCGCCGCGCAGCGCGACGTCGGTGGACGGCCGGATCAGCCCGTACCAGCTGTCGGGGTGCGCACCGGGCACCCCGGCCTCGGCCAGCCGGGCCAGACCGGCGGCCGCCCGCTGCCGCCGGGGGGCGTCCTGGGCCGGATCGCAACACACCCGGCGTAGTTCGGCCACGACCTCGGGCAGGCTCAGACCCCGGCCCCGCTCGGCCACCGCCCGCTCCCGCGTCGAGGTGTCCACGCCGGCCAGCTCGTCGAGGAACCGGGAGGGCTGCTCGTCCTCCCCCTGCACCGCGCTGACCAGCAGCCGATACCGGGCACGGCTGGCCGCCACCAGCAGCAGCCGCCGCTCCTCGGCCAGCAGCGGAGCGGTGCGCGACACGGTCGCGGACTCGACGCCCGCGGTGATGTCGACCAGATGCTCGACGCCGAGCAGCGAGCCGCGTAGCCGCAGATCGGGCCAGCTGCCCTCCTGCACCCCGGGTACCGCGACCACGTCCCATTCCCGGCCCGCGGCGGCGTGCGCGGTGAGCACCGTGACCGCCTCGCCCTGCGGGGAGCGGGGAGCCAGCGAGTCCCCGGCGATCTGCTGGCTCGCGACGTAGTCACAGAAGCCGAGCACCCCTGCCGGGCCCCCGTCGGCACCGGGTAGCCGGTCGGCGTATCGGGCCGCGGCGTCGAACAGCGCCACCACCGCATCGAGGTCCCGGTCGGCCTGCGCACCGGCTGGGCCACCGCGCACCGCCACCGCGGCCCAGCGCTGCGCGAGCCCGCTGGCCTGCCAGATCCGCCACAGCACCTCCTCGGCGCCGGCGCCATCGCGGGCCGTGCGCGCCGCGGTGGCCAGCAGGCCGGCCAGCCGCCGGGCCGGGGCGGCGGTCCGGTCCTCGATCGCGACGAGCGGGTCCGGCTCGTGATCGGGCCCCGGGCGCAGCACGTCGACCAGCAGCGCCGCACTGCTCCGCTCGCCCCCCGCAGCCAGCTCCAGGCGCCGCAGCTCGCGGCGCAGCCTGCGCAGTGCCAGCGGATCGGCCCCGCCCAGCGGGGAGGCGAGCAACGCGGCCGCGGTCTCCTCGTCGAGGGACTGCGGATCGACCGCGCAGCGCAGCAGCCCCAGCAGCGGCAGTACCGCGCCGTGCCGGGCCACCGGCAGCTCCTCGCGCGGCACCGCCACCGGTACCCCGGCGGCGAGCAGCGCCCGGCGTAGCACGGGCAGAGTCCGCGCCGTGGAGCGGACCACGACCGCCATCTCCGACCACGCCACCCCGTCCAGCAGGTGAGCGCGGCGAAACCGGTCGGCGACCCAGGACGCCTCGGCAGCGGCGGAGCGGAACACCTGCACGCACACCTCCCCACCACCCCCCGGCGCGTCGGGCCGTGCCCCGGGCGTGTCCGGCCGTGGACCGGGCGTGTCGGGCCGTGCCCCGGGCAGCCGGGCGGCCAGCCGGGACACCGCAGCCCGCACCTGCGATGCCATCCGGTAGTCGGTGGCCAGCCGCACCACCGCGGTGCCACCGGTGGTGAGCAGTCCGGGGTCGGCGCCGCGGAAGGAGAACACCGTCTGGTCGGGGTCCCCGAGCATCAGCAGCTCCTCGGCCCCCGCACCGAGCTGGGTGACCAACCGGGCCTGCTGCGGGTCGAGGTGCTGAGCGTCGTCGACGATCAGGTGGCGCACCCGGTGGCGCTCTCTGCGCAATGCCTCGGCGTCGATGTCGAGCACCAGCAGAGCCGTGGACACCAGCTCGGCGGCGTCCAGCGCGGGGGCACTGGCCTGCGGGGCGGCGGTACCCACCGACCCACGCAGCAACATCACCTGCTCATAGCTGCGGAAGAACCGTCCGGCCGCCACCCACTCAGGGCGCTCGCCGGCGCGACCCAGCGCGATGAGGTCCTCCGGCCCCAGACCACGTTCCGCGGCGCGCAACAGCAGATCCCTCAGCTCGGCGGCGAATGCGGGCAGTCCGAGCGCCGGGCGCAACCGGGCCGGCCAGCCGCGGCCTCCCGCCTCCAGCTCGCCCGCCAGCAGCTCGCGCACCACCACGTCCTGCTCGGGACCCGACAGCAGCCGGGGCGGACGCAGCTCCTCGCGGGACGCCTGCAGTCGCAGCAGGGCGAAGGCATACGAGTGCACGGTGCGCACCAGCGGTTCCCGCACGGTGGGCGTGACCCCGTGCGCCGCGAGCCGCTGCACGATCCGCTCCCGCAGATCCACGGCCGCGCGACGGCTGCTGGTCAGCACGAGCAGCTGCTCGGGGTCGGCCCCCCTGCGCAGCACGCGATCGGCCACGGCGTGCGCGATCAGGGTGGTCTTGCCGGTGCCTGGTCCGCCCAGCACCCGCAGCGGACCACCCGGGTGGTCGAGTACCCGGCGCGCCGGCGCGTCGGGCACCCAGGCCGCCCGGGAGTCCGGGGCTGCGGGGCGGACCAGGACGGGCACGACGCGCATGCAACCACGCCGCCCCGGCTACTCCCCGGCAGGACGCGCCGGGCATCGGGGCATTCACGCCACCGGCCCAGGAGAGCACCATGACATTCCCTCGACGACATTCCCTCGACAGAGACCGGTGCCGGTGATGGACGACGAGATACTGGAGCGGGTGTGCGACATCGTGGCCGACATCCAGCCGGGCTCGGTGCTCGCCTACGGAGACGTCGCCGCACGCGCCGGGCTTCCCGGCCGGGCTCGGCTGGTGGGCCGGATTCTCGCCCAGGCCGAGGAGGGTCACGACCTGCCGTGGCATCGGGTGCTGCGCGCTGACGGCACCCCCGCGCCGCACCTCGCGGGCGAGCAGCTGGCCCGGCTGCGAGCCGAGGGGGTGCTCGCCGAAGGCGGCCGGGTCACCATGCGCCGCTACCGCGCCACGTGAGTACTCGCCATCGGTGCCCATCGGGACGCACTCTGTCGGCAGTGATGTCACGGTCGGCAGTGATGTCACGCGCTGCGCAGTACCGCGCCCGTCCCAGCGAGCCGGGCTAGCCGCTCCACCACCTCGGGGTGCGCGCCCAGTGGTGCGGCCACGACATCCGCTCCGACACCGGCCAGACCGCAGTGGAACAGACCCGGGGCGAGCAGCCACGAAGCGACTGCGACCCGGGACTCACCGGTCGCTCGCAGGCCCGCGACCAGGGCTGCCATCCGCGGTGCTCCGGTGGCCACGAACCCGACCCGGACCCGACGGCCCACCAGTGCGGACAGCTGGCTCGCCGCGGTGCCTACCTCAGCCACCGCGCGCCGGTCGGACGAACCCACGGCGGCCAGCACCACCGCGTCGCCTTGGCGCCAGCCCGCCGCGCGCAACCGATCCCGCAGTGCGCGGGCCAGCAGCACGTCCGGGCCGAGGGCGGCGGTGACGGTGACATCCCGGCGGCCGGTAGCGGCAACCTGCATGGGCACATCGGTCCGTACGTGGTAGCCAGAGGCCAGGAACGCCGGGATGACGGTGACCGGGCCGGCCGCGCCGGCGACCACCTCGCGCACCCCCGGGCCGAGCACGTCGACGAACGCCAGCCGCACCGGCCTGCCGGACAGCCGGGCGCGCAGCGCGGCGACGAGATCCCGGGCCACCCCGGCACCTGTGGGATCACGGGTGCCGTGCACGGCCACCACCACAGTCCCCCGCGCTGCGCACCCGTGAGTGGCGATGCGAGTCATAGCTCGCATCGCCACTCACGGGTCGCAGGCATCCAGGGCCAGCCGGTAGCCACGCTTGACCACGGTCTGCACCAACCGAGGGGTGCCCAGTGCGGCGCGCAACCGGGCCACCGCGGTCTCCACGGCGTGTTCGTCGTCGCCGGCCGCAGGCATCACGGCGAGCAGCTCCGCCCGCGGCACCACTCGACCGGGCCGAGCGGCCAGCAGGCGCAGCAGGGCCATCGGGGTCGGCGGCACCGCGCACAGCCGGCCGTCCACCACCGCGGCCTGCCCGCGCAGCTCCAGCAGGTGACCCGCGACGGGCCAGCGCGGCGACCGGGCGGGCAGGGCCTCGGTCAGGGTGCGCACCAGCGCGCCGATCCGGGAGCGCTCCGGTGCCACGGTGGGCACGCCACGGGCCACCAGCGGCCCCGCGGCCACCGGGCCGACGCAGGCGGCCAGCACATCCCCGCGCATGCGGTCCAGCAGCGCCTCCAGCACGCCGAGCTCACCGGCCCGGCTGAGCAGGCTGGCCGCCGCGGGCGCGCTGGTGAAGCTGACCGCGTTGACACCGCCGTCCAGCACCGTGGTGATCAGCCGATCGAGCGGAGCGAGGTCCTCCGGCGGCGCCCAGCGGTAGACCGGCACCTGCACCACCTGCGCCCCAGCACAGCACAGCGCGTCGACGAACTCCGGCAACGGCTCACCGTGCAGCTGCACCGCGACCCGTGCCCCGGTCAGCTCTCCGGCGTTCCCGGCCAGCAGGTACTTCAGTACTTCGGCGGAGGATTCCGAAGGAGGCGACCAGGCATCGGTCAGGCCCGCCGCCCGGACCGCGCCGCGAGCCTTGGGTCCCCGAGCCAGCAGGGCGGCGGGGCGCAGCGCGGCGGTCAGAGCCTCGGCCAGCCCCCACCCGTCCGCGGCCTCCACCCAGCCCCGGAACCCGATGCCGGTGGTGACCACGACGATGCCGGGGGGGTGGTTGATCAGCTGCTCGGTGGCGGCGTGCAGATCGGTGTCGTCGGCCAGCGGCACGAGCCGGATCGCCGGGGCGTGCAGCACCTCGGCACCGCGACGGACCAGCAACGCGCCCAGCTCGTCGGCTCGCCGCGCGGCGGTGACGCCGACGGTGAACCCGGCCAGCGGCAGCGGCTCGGACCCGTGCGCCACCGACTGCACGGCGATCATGTCGCCGCCGCCACGGGATAACGTGCACGAACGACGGACACACCGTGCACGAGAGGCTGACACACCGTGCACGAGAGGCTGACACGCGGTGCCAGCGGAGCGGTCATGGTGCGCTGACCTCGACGACGCCGTCGACCACCCGCGTCGCATAGGTGGGCACCAAGACTTCCGGGTCGTCCAGGCAGCGGCCGGTGGCCAGGTCGAACGCCTGCTTGTAGATCGGCGACGCCACCGTCGCCCGGCCTCCTCGATCACCCACGATCCCCCGGGAGAGCACCGATGCACAGCTGAACGGATCCAGGTTGGACAGGGCGTACAGCGCATCGTCGTGGGTCCGGAACACGGCTACCGGATCGCCGTCGACCAGCGCTGCCACCCCCCGCTCCGCGATGAGGTCGTCGTAGCGGCACACCACGGTCCAGTGCGCTTGCAGTTGAGCGGTCATGTCGTCACCTCCGCCCGTGGGGCCGGGAAGGCGCACGAACTACGTCGACGGTCATCGGACTACCTCCAGCTTGGGGCCGGCGATCTGCACCGGCTGACCGGGCCTGCGCCCCGCAGGCGTCGGCTGGCCACGCTCCTGGACGAACTCGATGGTCGGATCGGGCGCGTCCGGGGCGTTGACGAAGGAGGTGAACCGGGCGAGCTTGTCCGGGTCCTCCAGTACTCCGCGCCACTCGTCGGCGTAGCCGGCCACGTGCGCCGCCATCGCGGCGTCGAGCTCGGCACCGATCCCGAGCGAGTCGTGCACGATCACGTCACGCAGATGGTCCAGGCCGCCTTCCATGTCCTCGAGCCACGGTGCGGTGCGCTGCAGCCGGTCGGCGGTGCGCACGTAGAACATCAGAAACCGATCGATCGTGCGCACCAGTGTCTCGGTGTCCACGTCGGAGACCAGCAGGTCGGCGTGCCGGGGCCGGAAACCACCGTTGCCACACACGTAGAGGTTCCAGCCCAGCTCGGTGGCGATGATCCCGAAGTCCTTGCTGCGGGCCTCCGCGCACTCCCGGGCGCAGCCCGAGACCGCGGACTTGAGCTTGTGCGGCGCCCGCAGCCCGCGGTATCGCAGCTCCAACGAGATGGCCAGGCCCACCGAGTCCTGCACCCCGTAGCGGCACCAGTCGGTGCCGACGCACGACTTCACGGTGCGCAGCGCCTTGCCGTAGGCGTGCCCGGACTCGAACCCGGCGTCCACCAACCGGCGCCAGATCGACGGCAGCTGCTCCACCCGGGCACCGAACAGGTCGATCCGCTGCCCACCGGTGATCTTGGTGTACAGCCCGAAGTCGCGGGCCACCTCGCCGAGCACGATGAGCTTCTCCGGGGTGATCTCACCGCCGGGCACCCTGGGCACCACCGAGTAGGTGCCGTTGCGCTGCAGGTTGGCCAGGAAGTGGTCGTTGGTGTCCTGCAGGGCGGCCTGCTCGCCGTCCAGAATGTGCCCGCCGGGGGACAGCACCCCGGCGAGCGAGGCGAGGATCGAGGCCACCACGGGTTTGCACACATCGCAGCCGCGCCCCTTGCCGTGCTTGGCGACCAGCTCGGAGAAGGTCCGGATCCGGGTCGCCGCGACGATCTCGTAGAGCTCGGCCCGGCTGTGCGTGAAGTGCTCGCACAGCGCAGTGGACTGTTCGACGCCGTGCGTGGCGAGCAGCTTCTTCAACATCGGCACGCAGGACCCACAGCCGGTACCGGCCTTCGTGCACGCCTTGAGCGCGGGCACGTCCGTGGCACCCTCCGCGACGGCCGAGCCGATGTCCGCGACCGTCACGGCGTGGCAGGAGCACACCTGCGCGCCGGCAGGCAGCGCTCCCGCGTCGAGCTCGCCGCCGGAGGGGGAGATCAGCGCGCCGGGGTCGGCGGGCAGCTCGGCGCCGACCAGCGCGCGCAGCGTCCCGTAGGCCTCGGCGTCGCCCACCAGCACCCCGCCGAGCAGGATGCGGGCGTCGTCGGAGACGACGAGCTTGGCGTAGCGGCCCGCGACCGGGTCGTTGTGCACGACCTCCAGCGCGCCGTCGGCCGTGCCGAGCGCGTCGCCGAAGCTGGCCACGTCGACCCCGAGCAGCTTGAGCTTGGTGGAGGTGTCCGCGCCGGGGAAGGTGGCGCCGCCGCCGAGCAGCCGGTCGGCCACCACCTCGGCCATCGCGTAGCCGGGCGCGACCAGCCCGTAGCAGCGGCCGTCGACCGCGGCGCACTCCCCGATCGCCCAGATGTGCTCGTCGGAGGTGCGGCAGCGGACGTCGACCAGCACGCCCCCGCGCTCCCCGACCCGCAGCCCGGCGTCGCGGGCCAGCGTGTCCCGCGGGCGTACCCCGGCCGAGAACACCACCAGGTCGGTGTCCAGCTCGGTGCCGCCGGAGATCCGGACCAGCAACCGTCCCCGGTCGGGTTCGATGGCCTCGGTGGCGTTGCCGCAGTACACCCGCACCCCGAGGGCTTCGACGAAGCGGCGGAGCAGCGCTCCGCCGCCCTCGTCCACCTGCATCGGCATCAGCCGAGGGGCGAGCTCGATTACATGCGGAGAAAGCCCGAGCTGGCGCAGCGCATGGGCCGCCTCCAAGCCGAGCAGACCGCCCCCGACCACCACCCCGGAGCGCCGACCCGCCGCCGTGGTGTGCATCGCGCGCTGCGCCGCCGCACGGATGGCGTCGAGGTCGTCGGGAGTGCGGTAGACATAGCAACCGGATAGGTCGTGGCCCGGTACCGGAGGCACGAACGGCGCCGACCCGGTGGCCAGCACCAGCTCGTCGTAGGCCACCCGGTGCCCGGATGCGGTACGCACGGTCCGGGCATCCCGGTCGATCGCCACACACGGGTCGCCCAGGCGCAGCTCCACCCGCTCGTCATCGACGGCGGGCAGGGACAGCGCCTCAGCGTCCCAGGAGTCCACGTAGGACGAGAGCGCGACCCGGTCGTAGGCGGGTCTGCCCTCCTCGGCCAGCACCACGATCCGCCACTGCCGTTGCGCGTCCCGGCCGACCAGGGCCTCCACCAGCCGATGCCCGACCATGCCGTGTCCGGCGATCACGAGAGTGCGCATCACGCGGCTCCTTCCTGCCCAGCGGGGACAGCGGGTTGGGGGTCGGCCTCGTTCAGCCAGGCGCAGAGCCCGTCGACGGCGTCCGCGCAGCTGCCGCAGCCGGTGGTGGCCCGGGTCGCGGCGGCCAGCGCGGCCGGCTCCCGGGCACCTTCGCTCCAGGCCGTGACCAGCTCCCCCTTGCTGACCCCGTTGCAACGGCAGATCACCGCCCGGGCGGGCAACTGGGCGGGCGAGTCGGTGACGGTGCCCCCGACGGCGCGACCGAGCAGCAGCGCGAACCGGTCGGTGGGAGCGGGTGCGCCGGAGTCGAAGAGCTGGATGACCGGCCCGGTCGCCTCCGGCAGCCCGAGCAGCACCGCACCGGTCACCCGGCCGGATCGCAGCGCAAGCGCCCCGTACCGGCCGCGGGCGGCGTCGGAGATCTGCACCAGCTCGGCACCGTCCGCCCCGATCTCGCCCATCGCGGCCAGGTCCACGTCGCGCGCCTTGAGCCGGGTGACCAGCGCCGATCCGGTGTAGCGGGCCGCCGGATCGGCCCCGGTGAGCAGGTCGGCCAGCACGTCGGCCTGCTCCCAGCAGGGTCCGACCAGCCCGTAGCAGCTCCCCCGGTGCTCGGCGCACTCACCGATGGCGTGCACCCGGGACACCGACGTGGCCATCCGGTCGTCCACGACGACCCCGCGGGACACCCGCAGCCCGGCGCTGCGCGCCAGCCAGGTCTGCGGCGCGACTCCGGCGGAGACCACCACACCGGCGACGTCCAGCGTGCTGCCATCGGTCAGGGTCAGCACGCCCAGACCGGAGCCGGCCTTCCGCGGCTCAGCAGGTAGCCAGGACGCGGCGGCCACGCCGAGCCGCAGCCGCACCCCCAGCCCGGCCAGCACCCCGGCCAGCACCGACCCGCCACCGGGGTCGAGCTGGCGTTCCATCAGGTGCCCGACCGGATGCACGACGGTGACGTCGACGCCCAGCCCGGCCAGGCCGCGAGCCGCCTCGATCCCGAGCAGACCGCCGCCGACCACGGCCATCGGACCCCGGCCGGCCAGCTCGGTGATCCGCTGGCAGTCCTCGATCGTGCGGAACGGGACCACCCCCGGGGCGGGCGACCCGTCCGGCTCGGCCAGGCCGTCGACCGGCGGGATCACGGCCCGCGAGCCGGTCGCCAGGACGAGATCGTGGTAGCCCAGCACCGACTCGTCGGCGAGCGTGACCCGCCGGGCCCGGGTGTCGATGCCGACGACCTGTGCGCCGAGCCGCAGGTCGACGCGAGCATCGGCCAGCTCCACCGCTTCCGGCGTGCTGGCACCGGCCAGCACCGCGGACAGCAGCACCCGGTTGTAGGCGGGCCGGGGTTCCGCGCCCAGCACGGTCACCGGCAGATCGGCTCGGCGGGCGCGCAACGACTGAGCCAGCCGATGCCCGGCCATCCCGTTGCCCACCACCACGACGGTCATGGCTCGCTCCGCTCGACCCGTGAGTGGCGATGCGAGCTATGGCTCGCATCGCCACTCACGGGTTCCAACCGGACGGCGCACACCTTGAACTCCGGCATCCGGGACACCGGATCCAGCGCCGGGTTGGTCAGCAGGTTGGCCCGCTGCTCACCGGGGTAGTGGAAGGGCAGGAAGACGGTGTCGGCGCGCAGCGAGTCGTCGGTGCGCACGGTGGCCAGCACGGTGCCCCGGCGGGCCACCACGCGGGCCCGCGCACCGTCGCTCAGACCGGCCGCGGCCGCCGTGTCCGAGTGCACCTCGACGAAGGTCTCCGGGTCGGCCGCGAGCAGCTCGGGCACCAGGCGGGTCTGCGCACCGGACTGGTAATGCGCGAGCACCCGCCCGGTGGTGCCGCGCAACGGGAACGCCGGGCTGACCCGCTCGGCAGGCCCGATGTGCTCCACCGGCACGAACCGGGCCCGGCCGTCGGGATGCGCGAAGCGCTCGGTGAACGGCCTCGGGGTACCCGGATGCGCCGCGTCGGGACAGGGCCAGTGCAGCGCCTCACCGGCGTCGAGACGCTCCCAGGTGATCCCGGTGTAGTCCGCGGGCCCGCCGGCCGATGCGGCCCGCAGCTCGTCGTAGACCTCGCGCGGATCGGTGCCGAACCGGGCAGCCGGCTGGCCGAGCCGCACCGCGAGCCCGTGCAGCACGTCGAGGTCGGAGCGCACGCCCGGCGGTGGGTCCAGGGCGCGGCGACGGCGCAGCACCCGGCCCTCCAGGTTGGTCATGGTGCCCTCCTCCTCGGCCCACTGGGTCACCGGCAGCACCACGTCCGCCATTCGCGCGGTCTCCGACACCACCAGATCGGCCACCACGAGCAGGTCCAGCGCGGCCAGCCGCCCGGTGATGTGCCCGGCATTCGGGGCCGAGACCACCGGGTTGGAGCCGAACAGCAGCAGCACGCTCGGTCCGGTGGGCGAGCCGAGCGCGTCGAGCAGCTCATAGGCCGAGCGGCCGACCCCGGGCAGCGTGTCCGGGTCCACCCCCCACACCCCGGCGACGTGCGCACGAGCGGCCGGATCATCGATGCGCCGGTACCCGGGAAGCTGGTCGGCCTTCTGGCCGTGCTCCCGGCCGCCCTGCCCGTTGCCCTGCCCGGTCACACAGCCGTAGCCGCTGCCCGGGGTACCGGGCAGGCCCAGCGCCAGGGCGAGGTCGATGAACGCGCTGACCGTCGCGGTGCCGGTAGCGTGCTGCTCCACCCCCCGGCCGGTCAGTACGTATATCCCGCCACCGCGTCGGTGTGTGGTGGCGAGCAGGGCCGCCGCCCGGCGAAGCTGGCTCGCGCCGACGCCGCTGACCCGCTCCACCCGCTCCGGCCACCAGCTGGCGACGGCCCGGCGCACCTCGTCGAAGCCGGTGGTGCGGGCCGCCACGTAGGCCTCGTCGCACCACCCCTCGGCGATCACCACGTGCAGCAGGCCCAGCACCACCGTGAGGTCGGTGCCGGGTTCGGGCTGCAGGTGCATCCCGCCGCCGGCCAGCGCACGACTCGCGGTTGCCGAGTGCCGCGGGTCCAGTACGAGGAGCCGCGCCGTGTCCAGGTGCCCGAGCAGCGGCGGCATCGTGTCCGCGATGTTCGACCCGGCCAGCACCACGACCTCCGCGGCACCCAGGTCGGTCACCGGGAACGGCATCCCACGGTCCAGCCCGAACGCCCGCAGACCCGCCGCCGCGGCCGAGGACATGCAGAACCGGCCGTTGTAGTCGATCTGGGAGGTGCGCAGCGCGACCCGAGCGAACTTGCCCAGCTGATAGGCCTTCTCGTTGGTCAGTCCGCCACCCCCGAACACCGCGACGGAGTCCGGGCCACCGGCGGCCTGCGCCCGGCGGATCCCGGCCGCCACCACGTCGAGGGCCTCGTCCCAGGACACCGGCCTGCCGTGCAGCAGCGGTGTGGTGAGCCGCTCGGGATGACCGAGCAGCTCACCCGCCGTCCAGCCCTTGCGGCACAATCCGCCCCGGTTGGTGGGGAACTGGCGGGGGCTGATCTCACCGGCGGGGCCGACCGCCATCCCGCACTGCAGCGCGCAGTACGGGCAGTGGGTCGCCACACCGGTCATAGCTGGCATCGTGGGCGCCTTCCATGAACGGGGCGTTTCCGCGCTGTTGCCTTGGACACCGATTGCCTCACACTCACACTCCGGCGTATGCCAGCCGCGGGTGCTCGGACGCCTCGACCGGCGCGCGCCGCAGGTAGACCACGTAGGTGACGACCACGCACACCGCGTAGAAGGCCATGAAGAACCAGCACGCGGGCGCTCCGGACTTCGCGGTGAGGAACGACTCCCGGAACGCCAGGTTGATGAACACCCCGCCCAGCGCACCGATCGAGCCGGCGATGCCGATCACGGCGCCGGACAGCCGCCGGGCCTTCATCAGCGCCTCACCCTCGGGCACCTCGGCGGCGATCTCCAGCCTGGCCTTGCCCATGAAGATCGACGGGATCATCTTGTAGGTGGAGCCGTTGCCGACTCCGGAAAGCACGAACAAGGCCATGAAACCGGCCATGAACAGCGCCAGTGACCTCTGCTCCGAAGCCATGATCACCAGGGCGGTGGCCAGCGCCATCCCGACGAAGGTCCAGAAGCTGACCTTGGCACCGCCCCACCGGTCGGCCATCCGACCGCCCACCGGCCGGACCAGCGAGCCGATCAGCGGGCCGAGGAACACCACCGAGGCCGCCTGCAACGGGGTGCGGCCGAACTGGTTCTGCAGCACCAGGCCGAAGGCGAAGCTGTAGCCGATGAACGAGCCGAACGTCCCGATGTAGAGCAGCGACACGATCCAGGTCTGCGGCACCCGGACCGCCTCACGCAGGGCGCCGGTGTCATTGCGCATCGAGGAGATGTTGTCCATGTACCGCGCGGCGCACAGCGCGGCGAGCACGATCAGCGGCACGTAGACGGCCAGCACCAGACGGGGGCTGGTGGGTCCTGCCACGGCGATCACCAGCAGGCCGATCAGCTGCACCGCGGCCACCCCGATGTTCCCGCCGCCCGCGTTGAGCCCGAGCGCCCAGCCCTTCTTGCCCTCGGGGAAGAAGGCGTTGATATTGGCCATCGACGAGGCGAAGTTGCCGCCGCCCAGGCCGGCCAGGGCCGCGACGACCAGGAACGTGGAGTAGGACGTCCCCGGATGCATGACGACCAGCGCCAGCGCCGTCGGGACGATCAGCAACAGCACGCTGACGATGGTCCAGTTCCGGCCGCCGAAACGGGCCGGTGCCATGGTATAAGGAATGCGAATCAGCGATCCGACCAGCGCGGGCAGAGCGACCAGGAAGAACTTACTCGCCGCGTCGATATGGTAGTCCTTGCCCATGAAGAGCACGAGGACCGACCAGACAGTCCACATCGAGAAACCGATATGCTCCGCGAAGATCGAGGTCCACAGGTTCCGATTCGCCACGCGCTTGCCGGTCTTCTCCCAGAATTCGGGGTTGTCCGGCTCCCAGTGATCGATCCACCGTCCCCTGCGGGCCGGGGCGGCCGTGGTCGTCTCGATCGTGCTCATCGCGCCTCCAGTGGCTGGCGGGTACCGATGAAGCACGCTATGAGCCGGTTATGTTCAGGGCATTGCTGGTTGTTGCGGCGCCGAGAACTCCGGTTCACACCGCAGGGGAGCCCAGCGTGAGGCCCCGATCAACCGCCGGCGGCGGACACGGCCAGTCGACCACGGCGGCCGCAGCAGGTAGCGCAGCCGTGACTTCAGGCCCGGGTCGTTTTGGATGGCCCCTGGCCGGATCTACCTCAGCGAGACCATGCGCGAGCACGTGGATCTCGCGGGCTTCGAGCTGATCCAGTGAAGTGATCTCAACAAGAATTGGGGAGATAGCGGTACTCAAAATGAGTCAGTACGAGTGCGGCGCGGACGATGTCACCGACTGTTCTGGGGCTGGCGGTGGTGTGGCGGAGGCTGCGCCAGCGGCCGGTCAGGAGGGCGAAGCCGCGTTCTCCGCGGCAGCGCATCGACCGCAGGACAGTGTTGTAGGCCTGGTTGTCGGTGGCCGGTGGTCTGCCGTGGGTGGGTTGTGTGATCGGGGTATGGATGCCGTGGCCTGTGCCGTGGTAGCCGGAGTCGGCGAGGGTGGGCAGGTGGAGATGGCTGCCCAGTACAGCGTGCCGGTGATGTGGTGGTGGGGGGCGCAGGTCAGGTCGTGGTGATGGCCGGGCGTACCGTCGGAGGTCCAGACCGGTAAGCCATCCGGGCGGATGAGGGCTTGGGTGTTGGCGCCGAAGTCGCGGTGTTTTCCGGAGTACCAGGCGTCGATAGAGTTGCCCTTGCACGCTGGTGGTGGTCTCGGTGAGCCGGTCGGTGCGGAAGAGTTTCCCGTCCAGGATCACGTGCGAGCAGCCCTGGTCGGCGACGCGGTGCAGGGCGGCGTGCAGGTCCGGGGCTTGGGCGGCGAGGACCTTGATGCCCCCGGTCACATATCGGTACGCGGTCGCCCGCGAAATGCCGAATCCGGCTCCCAGCAGGGTCTTGTCCTCACCTTTGCGGAACCACACCAGCACGAGGATCACCTGGTAGAAGCAGGTCAACGCCCGCGTGCCGGTCCGGGTGCCGACCGCGCGGCGCTCGGCGGCAAGCAGACGCGACAGGTAACGGAGGAGTTCGGTGGGCACGCGAGCATGCCACGATAGGCGATCACGTGGAGTCCTCACTGGTGAAGAAGATCTTGGCAGACCTCTTCTACCGAGGGCTCCACACCCATATCCAGCACCATCCATTATGGGCGATATGCCCGTGTCGCCACGATTCAGGCACCAATCCTTGCTGAGATCACTTCAGTACACCGTTTCCGGCATCCAGATGGCCGCCTTCGAAGGCTGACAGGCTACCTCCGAACCAGCACTGCAAATGGCACGGACAGCCCAGCCCTCGACATGCGTGATCACCGTTCGGGTGCATTCGACGACACGAACTGTGGCTGAATGCACCCAAACGCTGACCACTGCCGCAGCGCTCAGAACGGAGGCGGGTCGGGCTCGGGCGGATGGTTCTTAGTTCCAACTGCGGCGTCGGAGGCTGGGGCTTCGGGTGGGGGGTGGGGGTCGGGGCGGTAGTCGTGGGGTCTGCTGGTGTAGGTGTGTCCGGTGGGGGTGGTCCAGGTGATCTGGCCGTCGGGGTGTTGGTCGACGTGCCAGCCGGGGGTGAGGGTCTTGAGTCGGTGGTCGTGGCGGCAGACGGCGTGCAGGTTGTCCTCGCTGGTGGTGCCTTCGGGCCAGGCGATGGTGTGGTCGAGGTCGGCGGTGGCGGCGGGTTGCCCGCAGGTGGGGAACCGGCAGTACAGGTCGCGGGCGCGGACGAAGTCGGCTAGTCCGGGGGGTGGGGTGTAGGTGGTGTGTCCGTAGTCGAGCAGGGTGCCCGAGGCGGGGTCGGT
>JBOHGD010000087.1:0-18112 GCA_050699955.1 Pseudonocardiaceae bacterium
GGCACGGAGCTGGGGCTGGCGGGGGTGTCCACGGTCGTGGCCGACGCGCTCCCGGCCCCCAGCGGCCAGGTCAAGGGCGGTGGCGTGCAGCCACGGACGGCCGAGATCTTCGACCTGCGCGGGATGATGGAGCCGCTGCTGCGCCATGGCCTGCCCAGTGAGCCGGTCAGCGGGCACTTCGGGGGCTTGCCGGTGCCGTTGGACTGCCGGCCGTGGCACACCCGTCATCTCTATCCGGCCAGTATCCCGCAGGGTCGCATCGAGAAGTTCCTGACCGGCCGGCTGGCCGAGTACGGCATCACGGTTCGGCGGGGCCACCGGCTCATCGCGGTGGAACCCGATGCTGACGGCGTCACCGCCACCGTGCACGACCACGCCACCGGGACGGATCTGCGGGTACGCAGCCGCTACCTGGTGGCCTGCGACGGTGCGCACAGCACGGTCCGCACGCTGCTCGGCGTCCCATTCCCCGGCCTGCCGGGCACCCGGCCCGCAGTCCTGGCCGACGTGCGCCTGACGTCGGTGTCGGATCTGGTGCCGGCCGGCAACGGCCCGTTCGCCACGATGGTCCGCGACGACGGCGGCTACTGGAGCATGCTCAACCCGCTCGGCGACGGCCGGTACCGGTTCGTGTTCGGCCCGCTGGAACCCAGCGAGGCGGACCAGCGAAACGACCGCCCGGTCAGTCCAGGCGAGATAAGCGGCGCGCTGCACGCGGTGTGGGGCGGGGACACCGAACTGGGCGAGATCGCCTCGTCGTCCCGGTTCAGCGACGCCACCCGCCAGGTCGAGCGCTACCGAGTCGGCCGGGTGCTGTTCGCAGGCGACGCCGCGCACATCCATCCGCCGTTGGGCGGCCAGGGCCTCAACCTCGGTATTCAGGACGCGTTCAACCTGGGCTGGAAGCTGGCCGCCGAGGTCCACGGACGCGCTCCGGACGGCCTGCTGGACAGCTATCACACCGAGCGCCACCCTGTCGCCGCCGACGTGCTGCACCACGTGCAGGCCCAACGGGTGCTCGCCGACCGCAGACCCAGCCCCGACGTCGCCGCCCTGCGCGACATCGTCACCGATCTCGCGCGCCTGCCCGATGCGAACCGCCACCTCGCCGGGATGGTCTCCGGGCTCGACCTGCGCTACCCCATGCCCGGCGACAGCCATCCCCTGCTCGGCCTGCGCATGCCGGACATCGACCTGATGATCGACGGTGTCCCCACCCCGATGAGCGCACTGATGCACACCGGTCGCGGCCTGCTCCTCGACCTCACCGGCGACGCTCACCTCGCCGAGGCGCTGGGTGACCACCACGGCATCGATCTGCGACGCGCCACGCCGGGCGAGCACATCGACGTCGCCGCCGTGCTGGTACGCCCCGACGGTCACATCTGCTGGATCTCCCCCACCGGGGACATGGCCGGCTTCGAGACCGCCCTGCGGCACTGGTTCGGCACTACCGCTGGAAGTATCCGGCGTCGATAGGCAAGGGGTGTGTCCCCCCGCCAGCGACTATCCAGGCGTCGGCTACCACAAGCCGGGCACCAACCGGCGACGCGTCGCCGCGTAGCGCCGGTACGGCTCGCCCAACTGCTCGACCAGCACCCGTTCCTCGACGGCGATACGGCGCAGAAAACCCAGCAACGGCACGAACACGGAAACCACCAGCGACAGCCAGTTGCCCAGCGCAAGGCCGATCCCGGCGAAGGCCAGCAGCGCGCCGGTGTAGCTGGGATGGCGCACCAGCCGATAAGGCCCGACGTCCACCACCCGCTGATTCACGGCCGCCCGGACCTCAAGGGTGAAGAACCGGCCGAGAGTGTGGATCGCCCACTGCCGCAGGCCGGTGCCCAGCAGCATCAGCATCACCCCCACCCCGAGCAGCACCCACCGCAGGATGGGCTCCGACGCAGCGATCGTCGCCGCACATACCGTAGTCGCGGCCCAGAAGGCGACGAAGAACGCCGCCACGATGCTCAGCACCACCGTCCGCTTCGACGCCTCATCCAACTCGGCGGGCCGGCCCCAGCCACGGATCCGGCTGCGCACCGCGATGTTCAGCTCCACCGTGATGAACAGCCCGTATGCCACCCAGAACACCACCGCCGCGACGGGATGAGCAAAAGGCAACGGACCCACCGGCCCAGTTTCGCACGACATACACAGGCAGGCATCGGTATGTGACCGGGTGTCGGCGAGCTGCCCCCACCCCGCGTGTCCGCATCTCGTGCACGCTGTGTCCGCACCTCATGCACGCCACCGTGTCGTCTTGGCGTACCAGACCATGGGTGACCGGTGACTCGCCACGTCGGGTGCTGATCTACTCCGGCAACATGTCCAACGAGCTGCCCGACGTGCCGTACGTGATCACGATGGAGGTAACCGCCGAACCCGATCCGATGGACGTGGAACTGCCGGAGGGGCTACGAGTGGCGTACACCCGCCTCGATCACTCAACGGTGCGCTTATCACTGAGCCACTCCCGCACCTCCTCCAAACTGGCCGCATTCCCGATACTCGAAAGGAGCTGCCACCACGCCACTTCAAGGCCCTGACCCATGGCATAGTCCAGCGCCTGAAACACGGTGCATCGTCTCCGCCGACGCCAGAACCGCCACGTCCACCGCGTCCATTCGCAAAACTTGCACTGCCCCCGCTTGTTCACCACATGCTGCCGGAGGAGCATGACCGCTGATGTCAGCAGCCGTATCACCAGCTCCTCAAGCACCTCCGGTGCCATCGGCTTTCCTTCACCGATTTTCTTCGCGAGCTCTTCCATCTGCTCACAGAGCACCCGGTACCGCGTCCCCCATACGTTGCTCATGACTGCCGGTCAGGCTCGACGGGTTCCAGAGTGTGCGCGGGAAGGGCTAACGGCTCTTCGGCCTCCACCTCCCCCGCAATGACCGCACACCTCATCTCATCCGCTCGGCGCTGCAAACGCCGGCCCGCGGAAATGAGGCGCTGTGCGTAGTCCTCCTGCTCCACAACACTTGCACTACCGTCTATAACGCGCAGCGCCAGTGCCGGCGTATCCCCATTGAGCAGGGCCAGCTCAGCCAGTAGCTCCCGATCCTCCCGGATCACAGTCGTGCCTCTCCTGCGCCCAGGACTCTCTTGCGGTGCCCGAACGGCCCATGACGAGCGCCGTTCGTTTCCTGGCGTGCCTGCATACCCTCGTGTTCCATGCCCAGTGTCCCCCGTTCGCCTGCCCGCGTTCATGGTCGGCACCCAGGACCGGGCGAGTCCGATCGCGGAGCGCGGTTCAGGAGCACTGCCTGCCAGCCGTTTCCGGAGTCTCAACGCTCAGGGGAGGATGAGCATGAGAGCAACTGATAGGCACCGACCAACGCCCGGGATAGCTCGTACTTCCCGGCCCTGGGGCCTTGATCACGAGTCAAGACGGCTACCCACCGCAAGGGCTACAGCATGGGTGAGGCACACCGGCCGGGCGCGATGGCGCATCAATGCCGCACGACGCGGCTGAGCGTCATGAATCGCCGACAACCCGGCAAACGCCGCACAGTGTCGACTGAGCGCTACGCTGGTATTCCCCACAAGGACGCATCAGGAGGAGCGCACTGCCCATGGCTGCGAAACGTCGTGCGCTGGCTGACCGTCGCCGGGCGGCCGGGCACACGCAGGAATCGCTCGCCGCGCTGCTCAGCGTAGAACGCTCCACCGTGGTGCGCTGGGAAGCAGGCGAGACAGAGCCACTGCCGTGGTGCCGACCCAAGTTGGCCCAGGCCCTGGCCGTCTCGCTTGACGAGCTCCATGAGCTGCTGGCTACTCGTGATGACGGTCTGGTTCAACCGCCCAGCGACGCATTGCTGCTATCAGAACAAGGAAATTACTCCGCTGCGCAGATTGGCACGCTGATGGTACGATTCACGGCGATGAACATCGCCAGCCGTCGCAAAGTATTGCAGGAACTCACCATGATGTCGGGTGCCGTCCTGTTGCAACCGGTTCGCCGTTGGCTGGCCCAGGCATTGACCATTATCCCGCTGGTCTCCCCGGCCACCGTGAGCAACGATGACCTCGACGCTCTCGAACGCGCGATCACGCTCTTTAGTCAATGGGATGCGTCAGGCATAGGCAGACTGCACTACAAGGCAGTGGTCGGGCAGCTCAATGCCGCGGCGGAAACGCTGCACGAGGCGTACGGCCCGGCAGTGCGAGAGCGCCTGTTCCACATTACGGCTGACCTGGCGCAGCTTGCCGGCTGGATGGCCTACGACCAAGGCTTGCCTGCTGTTGCTCAGCGCTATTATCTACTCGGCCTCAGTGCGTGTCAGGAGGCCCGATCACCGGTACTCGGCGCGAAGATTCTCAGCGACATGGCCAAGCTGTCAACTGCATACCACCACTACGAGGACAGCATTGACCTCGTCCGCACCGGGCTGTACGTCTTGCCCCGCCACGACAGTTCGGGGGTTCGCACCGAACTCTTGGGCATGGAGTCCCGAGCACATGCATATCTCGGAAATCAGGCAGCGGCCACTCGTACGGCCGACGCCAGCGTTGAAACATGGCAGGATGCCGATAGTAGGGCAGTCCCGGGCTGGCTGTGTTACATGAATCAGGCCTGGGCCGATGGTTTGGGCGCCGACACCTTCATCGAGCTAGCCCTCCGTACGGAGGATGGTAGCCGTGCCAATGTTCACGCAGCCCGAGCCGAGCAACATACCATCAGTGCCCGTGAGGGTCGACCGCACGACTACGTCCGGAGTCGCATTCTTGATGAGATTCGGCTCGCCAACGTCAGACTGGCGCAGCGTGACGTCGCTGAATCAGTCACCGTCGCACAGACAGCACTTGAATTGGCCGCACCGACGTCCTCGACCTTGGTTTTTGATCGACTGCTCCACTTCCATGGCGAGCTGACCGCTTTATACCCCCGCAACGCGCACGTCGTGCCGTTCAGCGAGCAGCTCCGTGACTACGTGAAACGGGCGGCTCCGGATAAGGAGGGGGACTTTGCCGCCACCTGACGGAATTGACGTCCAGCTGGTCAGCCCCGACGAGGCAGGGCGGCACCTGGACGAGCTGACCGCCGTATGTCGCGAGGTCTACGCCGAGCCACCCCACGAATGGGACGCCGAGCATGAGGAACTGTTCATCGAGCGCTTCAAGCGGCAGTGTCAGTCCGCAGGCTTCAGCCTCGTTGAAGCACGGTGTGGTGACGAGGTCATCGGCTTTGGGTTCGGCCTGACCCTTCCACCGGCCACCCCCTGGTGGTCTCGCCTGGTCACACCCCTACCAGACGACGTAACCCAGGAATATGAAGGCAGGACTTTCGCACTGATCGAGTTGCTGGTACGCAAGCCGTGGCGCCGACAGCACGTTGCCGAGACAATCCACGACCAGCTCATGCAGGGCCGTCACGAGGAGCGGGCGACCCTGACGGCCCTGCCTGCGGCCGACGCCGCTCAGGCTGCCTATGCCAAGTGGGGCTGGTACAAGGTCGCCCAGAAGCGCAACCCGCTGCCCGGATCACCAATTTTCAATGTGCTGGTGAAGGAGCTTCGGACTTCTGCGTAGCGCGCTGAGTTGACCGGATGCCAGGGTATTTGTCCCCGCAACCGCGATTCGGCACCGAATCACGGTAGGCGGTCGACCGGGGCACTCAGAAAGGCGGCGGTTCGTCAGGGTCGACGGCACGCGCTAGTGGGGATGCGGGGTCAGGCGCGGGAGGTGGCCGATACAGGATGAGCTCGTCCTCGCCGGGGGTGGCCGGTGGTAGGTAGTCGGGGTACTGCTCGGGGCGAGGCAGCGGGCTGGGCAGGTCGGTGCTGATGGGCTGGGGTTGGGCGTGATAGATCCGGCCCAGCGGGCTGCGCCAGACGAAGTGACCTGATTCGGGTTGGGTCAGCCGCCAGCCGCCGTCATGTTTGAGCCGGTGGTCGTGTCGGCATAGGGGGCCGGAGTTGGTATCGGTGGTCAGTCCTCCGCGGCCGTGGTCGAGGGTGTGGTCGAGGTCGGCGTGGCGGGCTGGGCAGCGGCAGCCGGGGTATACACAGACCCGGTCACGGATCTGCACGTGGCGGCGTAGCGCGGCCCCGGCGAACCGGGCGGCCGGGTCCTGCCTGGCCCCACCTCGGGCACCGGGGGCGTGGTGGGTGGCGTACTGGGCGGCAAGATCAGCGATTACCGCGGCCCACGGGCCGTTGGTGTGCGGGTGGGTGGCCAGCTCGGTGAGCAGGGCAACGGGCAGGTGCAGCTCCACGATCCCGGCACGTGCTTCGCGGACGGCCGGTGACCGGGTGCCGGGCTTGTGGTCTTCGGGGATCGTGGAGCGGGCGCGGGTGACCCCGGCCAGGATCAGCTGCCCGTCGAGATCGGTGAGGGCGTAGCGCCACTCCCCGGTGCGCTGAGTGGCCGCGAGCGTGCGAGCAGTCTCGGCGGTGACCGGCCCCCAGCCGGGGACTTCTCCAGGGTGGCGGTCGTGTCCGAGCAGGGTGGACAGTCCTACCCGCAGCTCCACCCCTACCCGCTGGTTCGCCGCTGTGGGATTGGCGTCACCGTCGGCTGGGGCTGCGCTCGTGGCGTCGGGGTCGTCCTCGGGAGTGGTATTGCGCGAGGTGTCGTTGGGGGCAGGTTTCTGCGGGGTGTCATCGGAGCCGGCCTGGGCGAGCAGGTCTGCGATGATCTCCTCGCGGGTGTGGTGCGCCCAGCGCCCGTCGAGCAGGCCGAGGTAGATGTCGGCGCGCAAGGGACCGATTCGCCCGGGGTGCCCGGCGCGTTTCGCGGCTTTGGCGAGGTCTTCGATGCGGGCGCACGCGGCGGCGGCCTGCTCGGCGGGCAACCGGCGCCCGGTGACGGCCGCGGCGCCGTCCTCGTCCAGCCACCCGATCACGTCCCGGTCGCGCACCGCACGGGCATACCGGCGGGCGGCCCAGTCAGGATCCAGCGCGATCACCAGCTTCTTGATCCGCGCCGCCAGCTCGCCGGTGGTGAGCCGCCCGGCATCGGGCAACAGCCGATCACACACCAGCTGGGCCTGCTCATCGGTCAGCTCGGCGCACAGCTCGGTGAACAGCCACGCCTTGCTTCGGCAGATCACCCCGCCATCCAGGGCGGTGAACACCGCGGGCAGCCGGGCCAGCAGGGTGTGGGCGAAGTGGTACTCGCGGTAGGCGGCGTTTCGGGTCCAGGCCAGCGCCGCCCGGATCTCGTCCGCGGCGTAGTCCGACGCCTGCGCCAGCCGGGCCACCTCATCGGGATCGGCGTGCGGGTCGCAGTAGCCGACTTCGGCCATCACCGCCAGCAGCTGGGCCTGCTCGTGGGAGAGCTGCCGGGCCTGGGCGCGCAGTACCTCCACCAGATCCGGCCCGGTCAGCGCGTGAAGATCCAGCCCGGCCAGCGCCGCAGCCAGCTCGGGGCCCGGCGCCGTCTGCGCCAGACCCTCGGGAACCAGCTGCCGGACCATCACAACCCGAAACCTACACACCAGGTCTGACAATTCCCGGCCCCGAAGCCACCCCCCAAGAAGAATTCTTCGGCAGATTTTCGACGGCACCGAGGGCCGACTCCGACCGCTGGCCATACCCGAGCGGGAACGACCCCGGTCTCAGCGCGACTCTTGTCAGGAACAGCCGGTAGAGCCGACCATACCAGCACATACCCGATCGTGAAACGGCCACTCTTCTCGCCCAAGTTGCGTTTCGGGTGCTGCTGGCCACCTCACCCCGCACGACGTCAGCCGCGTCCCACTCCTTGCGCTTGAGATAGATATGTTTCCCGATTACGTTCTTCCGACGTCGCGCAGAGAACTCCGAGTCGTGCGTGACGAGTACGGAATTGTGTTTTTTGGCGTACCTGACACAGCCGGGCGCTGCTCGTCGCTCGGACTGTCGATCACCGTCACACCACAGTGGGGTGTCAATGCTGCTGAGCCCGACGCGGCGCGTTACCCATTCGTCGCAACCCGCACCGGTTCAAGATGCGCTTCGGCGGCATGCTCACCCTCACGGAGCACCGCCGGTGCATGCCGGAGATCATCGGCTTCTCCAACCGGGTTGCCTATGAACCAGACGGCATCCGACTAATCCCGGTCCGCCAGTACGGTGCCGACCGTCTCGAACCGATCAAGCCGGTGTATCTCAAAGAAGGATATACGCGGGGTACCACCAGCAAGATCAATCCAGTCGAGGCTGAGGCCATCGTCGATCAGATTGAGAAGTGTATCGCCGACCCCCTCTACGACGGGCTCACCTTCGGCGTGATCTCGTTACTCGGCGGCGCGCAAACCAAGGAAATCGAAAAGAAACTCCTCGAGCGGTTACCGCCAGAGGAGTGGACCGCGCGAAAGCTGCACTGCGGCGACGCCATAGCCTTCCAAGGCGCCGAGCGCGACGTCATGTTCCTGTCGATGGTTGCCGCACCAGAGCCTGGAAGATCTCTCGTGGCGCTGACCCGCGACCTGTACGTGCAGCGCTAAGCGGGGAAGATGGAGCAGCCGGACAGGTTCCCGAGAACATCCGCGTCGAGCCGTTCGAGTCGCTGTTCGAGCAGCGCGTGTGCAATCGCCTGATCGACCGGGGCTATTCTGTTATCCCCCAGTATCCAGCCGGTCACTACCGACTGGACCTGGTAGTGGTCGGCGCCAAGTCCCGCCTCGCGATCGAGTGCGATGGTGATGCATGGCATGGGGCTGATGTCTACCAGCAGGACCTGGCCCGCCAACGAGAATTGGAGCGATGCGGCTGGGAGTTCTTCCGCATCCGCGAGTCGGATTTCTACATCAATCCCGCGGGGATGCTGGCCCAACTGTGGGCAAGGCTGACTGAACTGGACATCCACCCCTCCGGCTGGACACGGGATCAGGAATCTGACCCAACGCCGGCGCCCGTTGATGATGATCTTGGGGAGGAACCTGGCATCAACGAGCAGGTGGCTGCCAACGCGGCTGGATCATCAAGGGAATTCCGGACTACGCCTGCACCGTCACAGGCGCTCCGACAGGATGCGCTGGACGAGTCCCCAGCCATAACCGCTCGCCCAACACATGCTGATCCGGCGCGGACCGAGATAGCCCCGGAAAATGAGACGACGCCATCGTCTGACCATATTGTCATACTGGGCTGCTACAACGAGTTCACTGGTGCAGTCGTGCCGGCGACGGCAGCTACACCCGCACAGCTCATCGAGGGGCTTCTAGCTATCGTCGCAGCCGAGGGCCCAGTCACCGGGTACCGACTTCACAGCGCCTACGTGAAGGCATCCGAAGGCCACCGAGTGGGCAAGCAGATCGCCAAGACGCTCAACGCGGCCATCACCGCAGCAGTCCGCCGGGGTTTACTCATCGGAGAGAACCCTCTCGGCGAGCCAGGGGTCAAGCCCCGTACTTTCCGGCTTCCCGCTCAGCCCGCCGTAGACGTCAGACCCTTGGGACCACGTTCGCTGCACGAGATGCCCCCCTCCGAACTGGCGTCGGTCCTCTCACAGATGGCCGAGGAGCACGGCTGGCACCCAGAGGAGGCCCTGTTCCGCGCCACCCTCGGTCAACTCAGCCGCAAGCGACTCACCCCGAACGTGGCCGACCGACTGCGCTCGGTCCTCCCGCTCGCCCGCGACCGTGAGACTGCATAAGGGGCATCCAGTGGTAGCTCTCGGTGCTTCACGGCGTAGGACCGGCTGACCGTCTGGGCGGTCAGCGCTCGTAGCGTCGGTGGACCGGTGCCTGCCGCCGACCCCGGGCCGGCACAGGTCCTGGTCAGCGCATCGGTTCGGGGTGCAGCGCGGCGGCCTCACGCGTCAAATCTCTATAATCAATATACTTTGACGAAACACATCCAGGCCCGCTAGAGTCTCTAACAGGAGAGTCTGTTGACTTTAGAAGGGCCACTTCCATGACCACTCACGTGTCGACGTCGCGCACTGTCCGTTCAGCGGAGCAGCCGGAAGTCGACAGCACCCTGCGGGTCCATGAGCCGGCGACAACCTCCGGCCCCGAGATAGTGCGCCGACCCTTCTGCACCCTGGACGAGGCCATCTATCACCTCGACTCGGTCTCCGAGCCGTGGAGCGTCCACCTGGAAGTCCGCCTCAGTGGCACTGTCGCCGAAGATCGCCTCCGGCAGGCCGTGGGGGTGGCGCTCGCCAGACACCCCCGAGCTCGCGCGCGGGCCGGCCTCGCCCGTCGGCGGGCTGGGTATGAGTGGGAGATCACCCCCACGCCGGACGTCGACCCCCTCGACGTGGTCAGGTGCGCAGACGACGACGCCCTGCACGCCGCCCGAGCCGATCTGCAGAGCCTGGCAGTGCCGCTTATGACGTCGCCGCCGCTGCGCATCCGCCTCGCCCGTCATGGGAGGGGAGACGTGGTGATGCTCAACGTGCACCACGCCGCCGGTGACGGCATCGCCGCGCTGCGCCTGCTGCGCTCCATCGCGCGGGCCTACGCCGGACGCCCCGACCCCGTGCCGCAAACACCGCCCGAGCAGGTGCAGATCCCAGCGCCGAACGGCCGGTGGACTCAGCTCCGGGCACTGGTGGGCGAGCTCCGCCACGCCGCCCCCCGCTCCGTGCACCTCATCTCGAGCGGAGGCCAGGACGGCCCCGGCTACGGGCTCCATCACGTCGTCCTCGACACCGCGCGGACCGCGGCCCTCACCGCCAGGGCTGGTGCGGGGACCACCGTCAACGACCTCCTGCTGGCCGGCCTGCATCTGGCCCTGGACAGCTGGAACGCTGAGCACGGCGGCACTCCCGGCCGGCTCAGCGTGCTCATGCCGGTCAACCTGCGGCCCAAAGCACACTGGTACGAGGTGTTCGGCAACTTCACCTTCATGGTGCCCGTCGTCACCCACCCCGACGACCGCCGCGACCCCACCACCACGGTCGACACGATCCGCCGTCGCACCCGGCACATCAAGGACGGACGCACTCCCGCCGCCGTCGTCAGGTTCCTCGACGTCCTCCAACACCTGCCGTTGCCGGTCAAGCGGAGCATCGCCCGTCGCACCGCTGCCGAGCGGAGGCTTCAGACGGCCATCCTGTCCAACCTCGGACGCCTCGACGAGGGTCTGGACTTCGGACCCGAGCTCCGCGTCCTCGAGGTGTGGTTCTCCCCGCCGGCCAGGATGCCCATGGGCCTGGCTGTCGGGGCCATCACCGCCGCAGGCCGGCTCCATCTGGTGTTCCGCTACCGGCGCCCACTGTTCGGCCCGGCTGACGTCGCCCGCTTCGCCGACCACTACCTGGCAGCGCTGCGATGAACTCCCAGGAGCATCGCGCCGTGGGTGAAGCCGCCACCGCAGGTGCGCTCGTCGAGGTCGGCGGCGACTCGGCCGAGGAGCGGCTCACCCTCGGCTACGGCGACGTGGTGGCCTTGAGCGGTGACTTCTTCGCAGGTCACGACGGCGCCTCGGGCACCGGGGCCGGACCGGACGACGTGGCATCCGATGACTTGTTCCGGTTGGCCGCCATCCCCGGCAAGCAGGGAACCGAGCCCGGTACCCGGGACGAGGTCATCTGCGCGCTCAAGGTGATGGCGGTAGACGGAGGCTACGCCGACGCCCGCTTCGAGCCCGGAGGGGAGTTCAGCCACTTCCGGTTCACCGCGACTGCCGCGGCGACCGAGGTCGAAAAGCGGGTCCGGGCCCGCTACCTGGCCTTAGCCACGGCGAACGGCGACCATTTCGTCTCCCCCGGCTTCGTCTCCCCCGGCGGACCCGCCACCGCCGCAGACCACAAGGGTGCGCGGTCCGGCCGCTTCGACTCAGCGGTGGTCGCCTATCGCCGTCTGCACGAGGCGGCCCTCGACGAGGCCTGCCGGCTGGGGCGTTGCCAGGGTGACCAGTCCCGGGCGATGGCACGAGAGGCGGCAGCTCAGCACTATCTCACCGATGCCTTCGCGGCAGGGCACCTGCGGACTCCGGTCACGGCCATCCGCGACTTCTGGCATCACCGGTATCCACGGTTCTGGCAGAGCCTGCAACGCAAGATCGCCGCCGACACCACCTCGGCGCTACGCGAGCTCACCCGCCCGATGAGGATGCTCCCCGAAGGCTTCCTGTACGACCGCACCCACGCGGCGGTCCAGACCCGCACGAGCGGGTATCCGCCCATCACCTTCGGCGACCTGTTGGCCCGGGTGTTTCACGACTGGGACAACAGCCACGGCCTCACCCTCGAAGGCGGTGGAAGCCTCTTCGGCGACGGTCTCTTCGAGGAGGGCGTCGGCAAGGAGCGCGCCGTGGCCGCTGCCCGCTCCGGCATCGAGGACATCGAGATCGCCTACCGGCTCGGAGGGTCCCGCACCCGGCTGCGCGGTGCAGCCCTCTACCAGGCGGTCCGCTCAGCCACCGGTGCCCCCCACGACGCATTCGGACCCGAGACCCGGATCCCTGTCCCGTCGGCCGACAACCCTGCGCAGAACTGGTGGGCGACCGATGCCGAGGCATTGTGGAGCTCTCCCATCGTCGGCACCACGGGGATGACCGTGGGCATGGCGGTCGGGGACACCCTGGGCGTCGGGACGGAGGTCTCCCGTCGGCTGGATTGTCTGGACCCAGCCATCTTCGACGTGCCGGGCCTGCTGGGCGTGCGCCCCTTGCGGCAATGGACGGCTCGTAAGGCCTACCAGGCCTATCACCACGGTTTCCTCCAACACCTGGCCCAGGACCCCCGAGCGGCCCTGCTCGCGGTCGTCGGCGACGAGACCGGACTCATACCCGGACGAACCACTCCCGAGCATCCGGAGACTCGGCTTGTTGAGACTCCGGCCTCGGTGAGTGCTGGGATCCTCAAGGGAAGATGACCAGCCGCGCGAGGAGGACGAGGATGCTCACCACGGTGGAGATGAGACGCGCCGAGTTCGGCTTCTACGCCACCCACCTCGCGCTCTACCACGGCGAGACCGACGGTCTGGGGATCACCGCGGGTCGATGTCACCAGGTGACCGGGGGCTCGGTCAGACCACCGGTGACCAGCCAGGCCTCGTCGCCGACCGCGGTCCGCACCCGAAATGAGCGTCTCCAAAAGAACTACCACATAACCAGAGAATGGCAGGTTAGCGCATTCAGGCCACAGCGTGACACCAGAAAACCCAGTAGTCTCAGGAGTGGAAGATTCACCTTGACTTGTGCCACCTCAAGGCATCTGGTGGGGGAGACTGCGATGTCACTGACCGACGACGAGGTAGAACAGATGCTGCGGGAGATCCGCGACCGCCTGGACCAACTCGCCACGAAGGCGGGGTTCGGCTACGAGCCGGGGGCGGAAACCACTCTGACGTTGCAGAATCGGCCTACTCAGAATGCGGCGATCGCATGGAACGGCAGTAATACCTCCTTCGCGCAGTACGCCTACCCGGGTGGGCTGGTGTGCGTGGGCCGGGACAACTACGACGCCCAGGTCTTCAAGAATGTCTCGGCAGCCGGCGGCACTGTACTAGTCTACCTCGACGCCGTGATCGACAACCCCTATGGACGATATCACCAGAAGCTGCACCTGGCGTCGGAATTCGGTCCCGCCACGGCTCGATGGCCGGGAAATCTCCGAGCCAACCAATGGGGCTACCTGGCCGATTTCCGGGTCGGGTCGACCCTGCAGAACAAACTGGAAGGCGTACTCGATCTGATCGTGAGCGAGAACCCGCATATCGGCGGGTTCTTCGCCGACGACCTCGGCTCCCGATCCTGGTTCTCCGGTGTCCCGTGGGATGCCGCCTCGACGGAGGACAAGCAGTCCTACCGGGACGGAGCGATCGCGCTGTGCAGGACCTTCCGCAAGGTATGCGACCTGCACGGCCTGGTGTTCATCGTCAACGGGACCTGGGGCGGCGGGTCCCTCGTCTCAGCCGGCGGTGGCTACCCCGCTGCCGGCCGGCACGGCTGCGCACTGGCCGACGGCGGGTTCGTGGAGAACCATCCGGCGAGTGAGATCAACTACTGGCGGTCCTACTGCAACTCGCCACAGTGGGCGTCGCAGTCCCCTTACACCCTGGGCACCGCCTTCCACTGGTCGCACAATGACCTCGACCGCCCCGGCTGGGAGACCTACCGGGACTCGGGCGCACTGGCGTTCGCCAGTCACTCGGACCGGACCACCGCGCCTGCGCCGTACGCCAAGCACGTCACCGGACTGCCGTCCCGAGTGCGGTAAGCACCTCCCGAACCAGCACGGTCCCTGCCCCGCGTGTCCGTATCCCATGCCCCGCGTGTCCGCGTCTCCTGCACGGTGTGTCCGCAACCCATGCCCCAATCCGGCCTGGCTGGAGCAGATCCCGGAGCCCGGACACACTGGTCAGATACCGGCATCGGAGTGCACGCCGTCGGGGTGGCTGGCTCTGGAACTCGACCACGGCACGGTCGAGCCCGCCCTGCTGTCCGACACCGACCTGATCGACACGATCGTCGGCTTCGACCGGGTCTCCTCCTGGGCGTCGGCCCGGCAGGCGACGCTGCTGGCCGAGTTCGCCCGCCGCCGCCCCGAGGACCACCCACTGGCCGCGCGCAGCGACGTCCCGTCCTCATGCAGTGAGTTCGCTCCCGATGAGGTGAGTCTGGCCCTGCGGCTATCCCGGAGCACCGCTACCGCACGGCTGGTGATGGCACAGACGATGGCCGAGCAGTTGCCGAGAACGCTGGCCGCGTGGGAGGCCGGAGCGATCGACGTACTCAAGGCCCGGGTCCAGCTACCTGCTGCCCCCCGAGCATCACGGCGCGCTGGAGGACCGGGTACTGCCCCACGCCGGGACCCAGACACTGGCCCAGTTGCGCGCCTCTCTGACCCGGGCGGTGCTGGCGCTCGACCCGCAGGGTGCGGCGGAGCGGCATGAGCGGCGGCGCAAGGATCGACGAGTGGTGGTTGGGCCGGACGGCGATGGCATGGCCTCGTTGTGGGCGTTGCTGTCGGCGCCCGACGCCACCTCCGCCTACCAGCGGCTATGCGACCTCGCCCGGGGCTTGGGGGCAGACGATCCCCGGGGCATGGATGCCCGGCGTGCTGACCTGCTCGTCGAACTGCTCATCGGGCGGCGCTGTGCGGCCACCGGCAGCTGCGCGGCCCCGGACTACGACGGTGCCGGCGAGAGCCCAGCCCCCGACGGCAGCGACACCGCGGACACCCCACCCGCGGACTCTGACCGCGCCTGCTGCGGGACGACCAGACCGGCGGGTCCGGGTAAGCCGCTGGTGTCGGTGATCGTGCCGATCACCATGCTGCTCGGCTTGGACGACCAGCCCGGCGAACTGGTCGGTTACGGGCCGATCCCAGCGCCGCTGGCCAGGGAGATCACCGCGCAAGGCACCTGGCGGCGGCTGCTGACCGAGGTCAACCAGTTTTCGTGCACTAGGTACAGGGGCGGCGTTAAGCAGGCAGGACGACGGTGCCCTCGTCGGGGGTCCGGTGCTGGTGCAGCTGGTGATTTCTAGCGCCGCGCCGGGACACCTCTGGGGGTAGGGGCCTACGCGCGCGTACCCCGGCTGCTGCGCCACTATGCTAAATGATCACTTCTTTGCACTGAAGCGGATCGACACCGAGCGCGCTGCAAGGCACCGACAAGCTGCCGGTTCGGCCTCATGGCCCTGTCCCAGGCGCGAACTGCTAAGCTCTTCCAGTCATCGTCCCACTACGGAGCGCATTTTTCGTCAGGAACGTTCTAGTTATGGCCCGGCAGCGAACACCCGACCACGAATCATCAGGGTTCGTCGTGCCGCCAGATGACGGCAATTCGTATGAGCCAACCCTGTTGCGCGTTTTGATCACTGAGCGACACTGGCAGAAGTTTACGACCTTTGAGAGGCAATTCAGGCTTGCCGCCGCAAGACTTGCCGAACAGCAAAGCGAACCAGATCTCCGGAAAGTGACCGTTTCGCCTCGCCAGTTCGAGCGGTGGTACGCAGGAAAGGTAAAGACTGAACCTTATCCAGATGCCTGTCGAGTGCTTGAATATATGTTTGGCATTCCTGTTCGGAAACTCCTCGACCCAGTCAATTCGATAACAGCCGGAGAACCGGGCAGCGCACCGCTACCTCAAGTCATCGGCCTTCCGTCATCGAATCCAGGGAAGCAAGTCGAACGTCCGATTGATATCGACAGTGATTCAGGTGTAATAAGTTTAACGGAGAACGCGCGCCTGGCGATGAATAATATATTGTCCGGGTCATACCGACCTGATATCGAATATTTAATGGAGGGCGTTCGTCAACATGCTGTCGATAGCGTTCAAACTCCGCCGCAGCAAATGCTACGCCGTCTTGTGGAAGACCATAACGAAGTACGAATGCTCATTAGCGAACGTCAGCCACTAAGGCAACAGAAAGACCTTTATCATCTTTTGGCGCAGATCAGTTCTCTTATCGCCGATGAGTTGATGGTCCTAGGTAAGCCACTCTATGCGGAGTCATGGCATGAAATGGCGCGCCGCGCTGCCGACGAGACCGAAGACAACACCCTGCGCGCGCAGGCCCGAACACTAGCGGCGATGCTTCCGGTGTACTACGGCGACCCCACCGCGACCGTCCATCTCGCTCGGGAAGCCCAAGCAATCTTGTCAGATAATCCACACGCCGCTAAGGCGCTTGCTCCCACACTTGAATCGCTCGCGTGCGTACAACTTGGTGATCACGAATCGGCTCGTTTGGCGTTGGAGTCGGCTCGCAGATCCTTCGACGAGTTGGACGCTCAACAAAGAGTGGAGTCTGTCTTCGCGTTTTCTGTGCGACGATGGCACTTCTATGAGAGCAGAATACTATCTCTGCTTGGTGATATTAAATCGGCGATCGAGGCACAAGACAATGCGCTAGCGCTATATCCACGAGAAGTAGTGGGCGATCGCGCTCTAATACAGCTCGACAAAGCAAGTTGCATTGTGCGCAGTAATGAAATAGCAGACGGCCTTCAAATGGCTAGCGAGATTCTCGTCTGCATGGCTCCCGAATATAGAGCAGATATATTCATTCGCTACGCGTGGAATGTCGCTGCGGCCGTTCCTGCCAGGTTTCGCAGCGGCCCGGAGGTAGCGGAATACCGGGAGCTCCTGAGAAGTCTGCCGACGGTTTGACGTCTAATTACCGATCACTGGATGAAAGATAACGTTCAAGGGCTTCGACCTTTGAAGTGAGCCCGTCAGTGACCCCCGCGCGCATATCCGCTTTCAATACCATGCTAATTCGGGGTGCCTTCGCGGCCACCACTTCAACGGCTTGCTTGATTACGGCCATTACGTCGTCCCATTCACCCTCAAGACTGGTGAACATCGCATCCGTATGATTGGGCATCCCGCTTTCGCGTACGACGCGAACAGCTTCTGCCACCACTTCACCTACGTCTTCGCCGATTCCAAGTGGGGTTAGAGAGAACGCGACGATCAAGGCGTGTCAACTCCTTCGTGAGCAGACTCGTCCGAGTCTGGTGAGTCTCAGACTACTCCCCCTCTCGATTGGTACGCGACGGTCACACCGTGCCGAACGGGCAGATGCCAACGTCGTGACGGGGTAGTACCCCTCCTCGTACAGGGTGGCTATCCATTGTGAAGCGTGCTCGGCGCGTGTAGATGACGGTACAGACGCGCATCGATGACGGTGGAGATGCGCTGCGATGCTGCCTGATCCTGGGAATACGCATTTGGCCATGCCCAGCATGGCCGAAGAGAAGGGCCACGGAGCAGAGATGAGGTGTTTATGTGAATGGCAGGAGATGCGGTCCTATCCCACGTCGGCGATCGAGGAGACACCGCTGGGTAGGGATGGTACCCGGGGCTTTTGTGCTGTGCATGTGACTTTGCCCCCCGGGGCAGGAAGGAGACGCCGACACTGAGGAGTTGATAGACGCTGAGATATCTCCGGATGGGATTCGTCGCGAACGAAATAAGATCAACGCGGTGCGGCAACAGGATTGCTGCGTGTTGCAAAATGGTGCTGATCGCAACGGAGTCGGATCATGGGGGCGAAAGGGGGTTACGGGATGAGTACACCGATGATGACGCGTGAGGTTTTTCCGTTGGTTGATGGTCGGACGGGTGGTGTGCATTGGGTGGCCAGTGATGCGGTGGATGCGGGGCGTCGTGGGGGTCGTTATCGGGCGGTGTGTGGGGTGGTGGTGCTGGCTGCGAGTTTGGCTGCGCCGGTGGAGGCGTATTGCGGGTCGTGTGTGAAGTGGGCGGTGT
>JBOHGD010000088.1:0-17290 GCA_050699955.1 Pseudonocardiaceae bacterium
GCCATTACTCGCATCGCCACTCACAAGGCGTCAGCCAGGGTTCACCGACCTGTCACGCCGGTGTCCTCCTCGCAACCGGCTGGCCAGGTACACCCAGCCTCATGAGCGCCTCGCAGCTGTTGGTGAGCACTGACTCCGTAACCGACGCAGCTCGTTACTCACTCCTGATGGCCCGGGAGCGGACCGAGGTCCGGGCAGCCCAGCGGCTGCGGCACCAGGTCTTCGCCGGGGAGCTGGGGGCCGTGCTGCACTCGCCCGAGCCCGGGCTGGACATCGACGAGTTCGACGCGCACTGCGACCACCTGGTGGTCCGCGAGGACCGCACCGGCGAGATCGTCGGTACCTACCGGATGCTGCCCCCGCAGGGTGCGCGCAGCGCGGGTGGGCTGTACTGCGAGACCGAGTTCACCATCCCCGGGCTGGAGGGCCTGCGCGACGGTCTGGTGGAGGTCGGCCGGTCCTGCGTGCACCCCGACCACCGCAGCGGCGCTGTGGTGAGCCTGGTCTGGGCCGGAATCGCGCGCTACCTGCTGCTGACCGGGTACCGGTGGCTGGCCGGCTGTGCCTCGGTGCCGCTGTGCACCCCCGGCGATCCGGATGGCGCTTTCGCGTCGGGGGTGTGGGACACCGTCGCGGCCCGGAACCTGGCGCCCGAGCGGTACCGGGTGCAACCCCGCCTGCCATGGGACCACGCCGCGGCGCCACGACCGCGGCGGGTCACCCTGCCCCCGCTGCTGCGTGGGTATCTGCGGCTGGGTGCCTGGGTGTGCGGCCCGCCCGCGCACGATCCCGACTTCCGGGTGGCCGACTTCCCGGTGCTGCTGAGCCTGGACCGGACCGACCCCCGTTACTTGCGCCACTTCCTGGGTGCGGAAGCGTGAACCAGCGGGCACATCCGTGGATGCCGGTGTCGGCGTGTGGCGACGGTTGCCTTCCACCCGCGGGCACGGTGCCCGCCTCGGGGCGGGTGCGTCAGCTGCTGCGGCTGGTGGCCGTCGTGGTGCTGCTGCTGATCGGTACCGCGCTCACCGTCGCGCTCCCGCTGTTGCGCCCAGCCGGCCGGACGCGGGCTCTGCGGGCCTGGTCCCGGGCGCTGCTCCGGGCTCTGCGGGTGCGGCTGGAGATCACCGGAGGCGATCGGTTCGCCGCCCGCGGTACGGGGGTCCTGGTGGTGAGCAATCATGTGTCCTGGCTGGACATCGTGGTGCTCGGCGCGGTGCAGCCGCTGCGTATGGTGGCCAAGGCCGAGGTCCGGGGCTGGCCGGGGATCGGCCTGCTGGCCCGGCGCACCGGCACGATCTTCGTGCACCGGGAGCGGCTGAGCACGCTGCCCCGGACCGTCGCGGCGATGTCCACGGCGCTGGTCGGTGGCGCGGCCGTCGGCGCGTTCCCGGAGGGCACCACCTGGTGCGGGATGGTCGGTGGCCGGTTCCGTCCCGCGGTTTTCCAGGCCGCCGTCGAGACCGCGACGCCGGTGCGGCCGGTAGCGTTGCGCTACCGCCAGGCGGGCGCAGGCACCACCACGGTCGCCGCCTTCGTCGGCTCCGCCACGCTGTGTCAGGCCGTGGTGCTACTGGCCGGCGTGCGCGGCCTGGTGGTCCAGGTGCAGTTGCTCCCCCTGCTCAGCGCCCTCGGTGCGGACCGCCGCACGCTGGCGGCCAGGGCGGGTGCTGCGGTTGCTGCAGCGAGTGTGCCGCTGGTATCGCAGCCGATGCCGCAGACCGCTGTCCCGGCACTGCGGGTTTCCTGAGGCAGGCGGGTTTCCGGTTCGAGCGCTGTCGGGCACTGCTCAGCGGCGGGGTTAGGCTGGTGTTCCGATGACTTACCTCGACCACGCCGCCACGACCCCGATGCTGCCTGAGGCGGTGGCAGCGATGAGTAGGGCGCTGTCCGTGCTGGGTAATGCCTCTTCGTTGCACGGCTCCGGTCGTCGGGCTCGCCGCACCGTCGAGGAGAGCCGGGAGAGCATCGCTGAGGCACTGGGTGCTCGCCCCTCGGAGGTCGTGTTCACCGGGGGCGGCACCGAGGGCGACAACCTCGCCGTCAAGGGGCTGTTCTGGCAGCGCCGGACGGCTGACCCGGGTCGCAGGCGGGTGCTCGCTTCCGCCGTCGAGCACCACGCCGTGCTCGACGCGGTGAGCTGGCTGGCCGACCACGAGGGCGCCGAGGTGATCTGGCTGGAGGTCGACGCACAGGGCCGGGTGCAGCCCGAGACACTGCGTGCCGCGCTGGCCGATGATCCCGACTCCGTCGCACTTGTCACCGTGATGTGGGCGAACAACGAGGTGGGCACCGTGGCGCCGGTGCGCGAACTGGCCGAGGTGGCCGCCGAGTACGGGGTACCGCTGCATACCGATGCGGTCCAGGCCGTCGCCCAGCTACCGGTGCACTTCGGCCGGTCCGCGGCTGCGGCGCTGACCCTGACCGGACACAAGCTCGGCGGCCCCTACGGTGCCGGAGTGCTGCTGCTCGGCCGGGACGTCGCGGCCACCCCGCTGCTGCACGGCGGCGGCCAGGAGCGTGACGTCCGTTCCGGAACGTTGGACGTGCCCGCCATCGTCGGGCTGGCCACCGCGATCCGCCGGGCCGTGCAGGCGCAACCACAGCTCGCGGTCCGGCTGGGGCGGCTGCGTGCCGAGCTGGTCGAGGGCATCGTCGCCCGGGTGCCTGACGCGGTGCTCAACGGCGATCCGGGAGACGGGGTCGTCGACGGCGGTCCCTCCCGGCTACCGGGCAACGCCCACCTCACCTTCCCGCACTGCGAGGGCGACTCTCTGCTGATGCTGCTCGACGCCAGGGGGATCGAGTGCTCGACCGGGGCCGCCTGCACGGCTGGGGTGGCGCAACCGTCGCATGTGCTGCTGGCGATGGGCGCCGAACCACCCGCCGCGCGGGGCTCGCTGCGCTTCTCCTTCGGGCACACCTCCACGCCCGTGGACGTGGCCGAGGTGCTCGATGCGATCGAGCCGGTGTTCGCCAGGGCTCGGGGGGCCGGGCTTCGTCGGGCCGCGGCGACATGAGGGTCCCGGTCACGTGAGGGTCTTGGTCATGAGGGTCTCGGTCATGAGGGTCTTGGTCATGAGGGTCTTGGTCAGATGAGGGTCTTGGCGGCGATGAGCGGGGGGGTGGACTCCTCGGTGGCCGCGGCCCGCGCGGTGGACGCCGGGCACGACGTCGTCGGGGTGCATCTGGCGCTGTCCGCGCGGCCCGGCACGCTGCGTACCGGTGCCCGCGGATGCTGCACGAGAGAGGACGCAGGCGACGCCCGCCGGGCTGCCGACGTGATCGACGTCCCATTCTACGTCTGGGACTTCGCCGAGCGTTTCAGCGCCGACGTGGTGGACGACTTCGTCGCCGAGTACTCCGCCGGGCGTACCCCCAACCCCTGCCTGCGGTGCAACGAGCGGATCAAGTTCACCGCGCTGCTGGACCGGGCGCTGGGCCTGGGCTTCGATGCGGTCTGCACCGGACACTACGCGCGGCTCTGTGGCGGGGTGCTGCGCCGTGCGGTGGACCCGGGCAAGGACCAGTCCTATGTGCTCGCGGTGCTCACCGCTGACCAGTTGGGGCATGCCCTGTTTCCGGTCGGCGACACCGCCAAGGCGGGCATCCGGGAGGAGGCCGCCGCGCGTGGCCTTGCCGTTGCGGATAAACCGGACAGCCATGACATCTGCTTCATCCCCTCCGGTGACACCCGGGCGTTCCTCGCGCAGCGGTTGGGGTCCCGGCCGGGGAATCTGGTCGACGAGGAGACCGGTGAGGTGCTCGGGCACCACGAGGGGGTGCACGGCTTCACCGTCGGCCAGCGCCGCGGGCTGGGGTTGGGCCGACCCGCGCCCGACGGTCGCCCGCGTTTCGTGCTCGGGCTCGAACCGGTGACCGGGACCGTGCGGGTGGGGTCGGCCGAGCGTCTCGAGGTCGGCGTGATCGAGGCGGATCGTCCGGTGTGGACGGCCGGTGCGCCGCAGGGTCCGGTCGAGTGCGTCGCCCAGGTCCGGGCGCACGGCGGGTGTGCGGACGCCGTGGCCGAGGCCGCCTACGGCGGGCTGCGGGTGCGCCTGTGGCAGCCGCTGCGCGGGGTGGCCCCCGGCCAGGCCGTGGCCCTCTACCGTCCGGACCCCGACGGCGACGTCGTGCTCGGCAGCGCCACCATCACCGCCACCGGAGTAGACCCATGAATGCGGGTACCCCCGGTTAGCCGCACTGTGCACCGCAAACCTCTGTGCGCCCGCAAACCTCTGATAGACAGCGTGATGTGACCGCCGACTTACAGACTCCCGCAGGTTCAGCATCATGACCGATTCGCATCCCTGGTGCCCTGGTACCGCGACCGGCATCGGCTCGATGCCCGCCACCGACCCTTTCGAGGCCGCCCGCATCGTGCTCGGTGAGCTGCCTGACCTGCCTTACCTGCCGGAACTGCCGTACCGTGGCGTCGGAGCCGACATGATCGGCCGCACTGCCGCGCTGCTCGTCGACCTCGCTGTCGAGTTGGTGCCCTCGGGCTACCGGGTCACCGCCCGTCCCGGCCGGGACCACCGCCGTGCCGTCGACTTGCTGCGCACCGACCTGGACGCCGTCGAGGAGTCGCTGGAGTCCGCGGGCACCCGCCCGGCGGTGATCAAGGTGCAGGCGGCGGGGCCGTGGACGCTGACCTCCGAGGTGGAGCTGCACAGCGGGCACAAGGTGCTGACCGACCACGGTGCGTTGCGCGAGTTCGCCGCTTCGCTGGCCGAGGGGCTGCGGATCCACGCCGGGGAGGTATCCCGCCGGCTGGGTGCGCCGACCGTGGTGCAGCTCGACGAACCCAATCTGCCTGCGGTGCTGGCGGGCACCGTGCCCACCCCTTCGGGGTATGGCACCGTGCCTGCGGTGCCCGAGGGCGAGGCGGCCGAGCTGCTGCGTGACGTGCTCGATGCATTGCCGGTACCGCGGATCGTGCACTGCTGTGCGCCGCGGCCACCGCTGGCGTTGCTGCGCCGCGCCGGGGCCGATGCGCTGGCCGTCGACGCCGAACTGCTCGCCGGTGCGCCCCGGGCGACCATCGACGCGCTGGGTGAGGCGTGGGACTCCGGGGCGTCGGTGTTACTGGGGCTGGTCCCGGCCCTGGAGCCGACGGTGCCGCCCACGCTCGCCGGGCTGGCCAAGCCTGCATTGGACCTGGTGGATCGGCTCGGATTCAGTCGCTCGCTGCTCGCCGAACGATGCGTGCCCACCCCCTCCTGTGGGCTGGCCGGTGCCACCATGGCCTGGGCCCGGCGGGCGCTCACGCTGGCTCGGGAGCTCGGCCAGGCGTTCGTCGATCCGCCCGACTCGTGGTCTCGGTAGTCCTGCTCCGCGTCACGGAGCGTGATCGAGGATATGCCCTGGACGGCTTGTCGGAGATCACACCCGGATGGAGTGGCGGATTGGTGCTAGCGTGTGCCGTGGTTGTGGTCGTGTAGTTCCCCGCTCGTTGTGAAGCGTCCGTGGAATGTGTGACTTCGGGCTTCGCGCTCTTGAGTGGGGAACACTCCCTCTAGGTGCGTGGTCCGCGCAACCGCGGATCGGCACGGTGCCGGTCCAGGTATCAGTTTCAACAGGGAGATACACATGGCACAGGGCGTAGTGAAGTGGTTCAACGCGGAGAAGGGCTTCGGCTTCATCTCCGTGGACGGGGGTGGCCCCGACGTGTTCGTCCACTTCTCCGCCATCCAGGGTGACGGCTACCGCAGCCTGGACGAGAACCAGCGTGTGGAGTTCGAGTCGAGTCAGGGCCCCAAGGGACCGCAGGCCGACTCGGTCCGCGCCATCTGAGCATTTCGTCACGGCCCCGCACCGGATCTCGGTGCGGGGCCGCGCTGCGTCAGCACGGGCCTGTCGGTGCTCGGAGCTAGTCTCGCGGTGTGACCAGCACTGACGCCGCCGGGCCACCTGCCGAGATCCGGGCCGAACACGGCGACCTCGTCGAGATCGTGCGCGGGCACCAGTTCCGCTATTACGTGCTCGACTCCCCGACTGTCTCCGACGCCGAGTTCGACCGGCAGTTCCGCAGGCTGCAGCAGCTGGAGGAGCGCTGGCCCGCACTGCTGGCACCCGACTCGCCGACGCAGCTGGTCGGTGGCGGCTTCAGCACCGAGTTCGCCGCACACGACCACCTCGAGCGGATGCTCAGCCTGGACAACGCGTTCGAGGTCGACGCATTGCGTGCCTGGGCCGGCCGGGTCACCCGCGAGGTGGGCACCGAGGTGCACTACCTGGCCGAGCTGAAGATCGACGGGCTGGCGGTGAACCTGCTGTACGAGAACGGCAGGCTGGTCCGCGGGCTGACCCGTGGCGACGGGCGCAGTGGCGAGGATGTGACGCTCAACCTGCGCACCTTGCGGGACATCCCGGACCGGTTGCACGAGTCGGTCGAGTTCCCGGTACCGGAGCTGCTCGAGGTGCGTGGGGAGGTGTTCTTCCGGCTCGCCGACTTCGCCGAGCTCAACGCGACGCTGGTGGAGGCAGGCAAGCCCGCGTTCGCCAACCCGCGCAACTCCGCGGCGGGCTCGCTGCGACAGAAGGACCCGCGGGTCACCGCGACCCGTCCACTGCGGCTGCTCTGTCACGGCCTGGGCCGCAGACGCGGGTTCGAGCCGGTCCGGCAGTCGGAGTCCTACGCCGCCCTGGGCGCCTGGGGGCTGCCGGTCTCCGAGTACACCAGGCTGTTCGGTGACGTCGACGAGATCGTCGAGCACGTCGCGTACTGGGGCGAGCACCGCCATGACGTGGCGCACGAGATCGACGGTGTGGTGGTGAAGGTCGACGAGGTGTCGGCGCAGCGCAGGCTGGGTTCGACGTCCCGCGCGCCACGCTGGGCGATCGCCTACAAGTACCCCCCGGAGGAGGCCACCACCACGTTGCTGGACATCCGGGTCAACGTCGGGCGCACCGGCCGGGTCACCCCGTTCGCGGTCCTGGAGCCGGTGACGGTGGCGGGGTCCACGGTGTCGCTGGCGACCCTGCACAACGCCGACGAGGTGCGCCGCAAGGGCGTGTTGATCGGCGACACCGTGACGATCCGCAAGGCCGGGGACGTGATCCCCGAGGTGCTCGGGCCGGTGGTGGATCTGCGCACCGGCGACGAGCGCGAGTTCGTGATGCCCACGCACTGCCCCGAATGCGGCACTCAGCTGCATCACCAGCGGGAGGGCGACGTCGACCTGCGCTGTCCCAATGCCCGCTGCTGCCCCGCTCAGCTCCGGGAACGGATCTTCCACGTGGCCGGGCGGGGTGCCTTCGACATCGAGGTGCTCGGATACGAGGCCGCGGTGGCGCTGCTGGCCGCTGGCGTGGTGCACGACGAGGGCGACATCTTCGCGCTGGACGAGTCCAAGCTACTGACCGTGGATCTGTTCCGCACCAAGGCGGGCCAGCTCTCGGCCAACGGCCGCAAATTGCTGATCAACCTGGAGACGGTGAAGGGGCGCCCGTTGTGGCGGGTGCTCGTGGCGTTGTCCATCCGGCACGTCGGACCCACCGCGGCGCAGGCGCTGGCCCGCGAGTTCCGTTCACTGGATGCCATCGACGCCGCTGACCAGGACGCGCTGGCGGCCGTGGATGGGGTGGGCCCGACGATTGCGGCGGCGGTGCGGGAATGGTTCGAGGTGGGCTGGCACCGTGAGGTCGTGGCCAAATGGCGCGCCGCCGGCGTCCGGATGGCGGAGGATGTCGACGAGTCGATACCCCGCCATCTGGAGGGGCTGTCCATCGTGGTCACCGGCTCACTGGAGGCGTTCTCCCGGGACGAGGCCGCCGAGGCGATCGCGGAACGCGGTGGGCGGGCTACCGGGTCGGTGTCGAAGAAGACCGCGTTCGTGGTGGTCGGCGAGGCGCCCGGCTCGAAGTACGACAAGGCCGTGTCGCTGAAGGTGCCGGTGCTCGACGAGAACGGCTTCCGAGTGCTGCTGGCCGAGGGCCCCGATGCCGCTCAAGCGGTGGCCGTCTCGCCGATCGACGGGGACTGACCAGCCGGCCCGTTCAGTTGCCTGCGCCTGGGCTGGCGACCGGCAGCCCCATCTCCTCCGCGGCACTGCTCAGCCTCTTGTCGTAGGTGACGAACGCGGTCACGTGGCCGCCGAACACGGCGTGTGCGGTGGCCAGATGGATGGCGTCCAGCGAGCGCAGATCAGGGGAGGCATAGGCAGCCGCGGTGGTACGGACCAGTTCGTCGATCTCGTAGCGGGCCACGTGCTCCAGCAGTGCGGGGACCTCGGCGAGCAGATCCGGTTCGACCCGACGTAACGCCCGAGGTAGCTCGACTTCGGCAAGTGCTGATGTCACCAGCAGCGTCTCCGTGCGGGCCGCCAGCCAATCGGCCAGGTCATCGCTCTCCGGCTCACGGCGGATGAGCTTGACCAGGGCCGCCGTGTCGAGGTAGATCATCAGTAGCGTTCCTCGTCGCGCAGCGTGCGCAGCACTTCGCCGGCTTCGTTGTCGGTCCGGACCGGGCCGGTGGGTCTCGCGATTTGGCCTCGGGTGGTCGCCGACCGCAGCTTTCCCGAAGAGATGAGATCAGCAAGTGGATGCGGCTGAACCGGTATCAACCGTGCGATCACGGTGCCGCGTTCGGTGATGTCGATCTCCTCGCCACGTTTCACCCGGGCCATCACACCGGCCGTGTCCTGATTGAGTTCCCGAACCCGCACCTCGCCCATACGCCTATTGTAGTACATAAAGGTACTACACGGTCCCCGAGCCCCATCCGGGCCGCAATCGGATAGTTGTATGATTACGGTCGTGGGTACGGACAAGTTCTCGGCGACCGTCGACGCGGCCTTGCTCGCGGAAGTCCGGGCCCATGCCGGAACCCGGGGGCTCAGCGCGTTCGTCGCGGTCGCGCTGCAGCATGAACTGGACCGAGTGCGGTTGCGCGAACTACTCGACGAGCTGGCCGAGCAACTCGGCCCTCCGGATGAGGGCATGGTCACCGAGGCGGTGGGAGAGCTGACCGCGCTCGTGCACCGAGCGCAGACCAGTCAGTTGCCAGGGCAGCCGCAGCTACCGGAGCAGCACCGTGCCACCGCACCCTGAGGCACCCGTGCTCGCGGTGCTGGACAGCGAGGCGTTGTCCGCGCTGGCCTTTCCCGCCGAGCGGACCAGGGCCGGCAGGCGAGCCCAGGCGGTGCTCGTCGCCGTGGAGCGGTTGGGGGGCCGGGCCTGTGTGCCAGCCCCGGTGATCGCTGAGGTGGCACGCTCGGCGTCCCGCCGATCCGGCGTAGACCAGGTACTGCGGCGGCTTCCCGTCGTCGACACCGATCGGGTGATCGCGACGCGCGCCGGAGTCCTGCTGGGCACCCACGGGCTCGACTCGTGCCATGCGGTCGACGCGTTCGTCGCAGCGACCGCGCTCGGCGCGGGGCCGGCCGTCGTACTTACCAGTGATCCAGGTGATCTGGCCCGGTTGGTCGACGGTCACCCGGCGGTGCACGTCCAGCCCCTGCCGTAACTTGCTGTCGTCGTGGGTGAGAATCCATCGTGACTGCCCCATCGCATGGTCGGTGGTCGGTGGCGAGGCTCAGTTCGAGATCGGTCCGAGCTCGGCGACCCTGACCCTCGTTGCGTCCGAGGACGGGGTGGCCGCGCTGGTCACCATGGCATCGGAGGCGCTTCGCGCCATGCGGGCTCAACCACCGGCCGGAGTGACACGAGGAACGGTCCCGCCCGATGATGTTTCATCGTAGGAATCGTGCGGTGCATCACGACAAGGTGACATGGCTGATGTGGATCGGCTCGGCCATGTTCCACCCGGATTTGTTCTTCCGTGCGGAGCGGAGCTGTTAGTGCAGACTGGGGGGCTCAGATGGGTCAGACGCATACCGATGGCAGAATCTGTCTGGCCTGCCGGGTCACCGGCCTCGCGATCTTCCGGACCGCCGCGGGACTCTCGCAGATCGAATTTGCCAACCTGATCGACGGCTGGTCGCAGTCATCGGTGTCGTTGATCTCGCCGGGATTTCAGCCTGCTGGCCGCCGGGCTCGCCGCGGCGGCCGTGCTGCCGATGCCCGCCCGGGTGGATCGGGCGCACGTGCGATACCTGCAGGCCGCCCTGACCCGGCTGCGCATCCAGGACGACACCGTCGGCGGCGGTGCCGTGCTCCCGCAGGCGCTGCGCTACTTCGCGCATGCCCGCCGGATGCTCGACGAGAGCGACTACTCCGCGACGATCGGCCGGGAGCTGTTGCTCGTGACGGCTGATCTGGGCATCGAGTGCGCCTGGTTCGCCCACGACACCGACAACCCGCCGCTGGCCCACCAGTTGTATCGGGATGCCGCGCTGCTGGCCGACAGTGCGGGTGACAGCACGCAGTGCGTACAGCTCTACGCCAACATGGCGCAGCAGAGTTCATATTTGGCTCGCTACACCGGCCGTCCGGGCTACGCCCGGGAGGCCCTGCGGTTCGCCGACCGCGCTGCGGACATCGCCCGCCACGAGCCCTCCCCGGCGGTACACGCCTTCGTCTCGCTGCGCCACGCCATCGCCCACGCGCAAGTTGGTGACGAGGTGGCGTTCCGCTCGGCCATCACCACCGCCGCCGCGAGCTGGACCGTGGCCCGCACGACACCGACCCGCACTGGACCAGGACCGTCAGTGTCTCGGAGATCACCCAATTCGAGGCGGCCGGCAGGACGGATCTCGGTGCGCTCACTCAGGCCGTCCGGCTCCGCCAGGCCACCCTTGACGACTTCGCCAAAGCCCCCCGCGACCAGGCCCATAACCGGGCGACTCTCGCGAGCATCCTCGTGCGGACCGGAGACGTCGAGCAGGCGATCCACCACGGCCTGATGATCCTGCCCGAGCTGGGCATCACCCTCACATCGAGCCGTGTCCTGCAGCGCCTACGGCCGGTCCGCGAGGCCGCAGGCACCGCCGCTGCGGCAGAGTTCTGCGACCGTTTCGACGACGCCGCCCGCGCCCTGGCTACCGCGTAGCCCGTGAGTCGCGTTCAGCGCCATAACGTCGATGCGATCGCCAGGCGCGTTCGGCGTGTCCTCGAGTCGGATCCTCGGGTGCGGTTCGCCTACCTTTTCGGCTCGCAGGCGACGGGTGACGCCCGGCCGGACAGTGATGTGGATCTGGCGGTATCGCTGCGTCCACAAGGGAGTTTGCTCGAGGAGGCCCGGCTGCATGATCAGCTCGCTGCCGCGCTCGGCCGGAGGGATGTGGATCTCCTCGTGGTAGACGACGCGCCACTGTGGTTGCAGTTCCGGGTCGTGGCGGGTCGGGTGCTATTCAGCCGGGATGAACGGGAGCGGATCGCTTTCCGGGAGCGCGTGGAGAAAATGTTCCTCGACTTCCGGCCCTACTACGACAGCTACCTGGCAGCTACCCGGGAACGCGCCCGCCGCGGAGTGCTGAGCGGTGGTTGACCGAGACCGCGCGGACCAGCTACTGGCCATACTCGACAAGAGCGGCCGGGTCGGCTGACGACGACCGCTAGAACCTAATTGTCGGCTCGTTCGTACGGTCAGGGTTACCCATGGGCGACTGATCGGGCAGCGCTGAGAAGCCCAGCGTCGTCACTGACGGCGATCGCGTCGAGCAGGCGCACTACTCTCGCGACGATTCCGGGAGCGGTGGTGATCGCACGGGCCTCCCGGAACGAGGCGATGGCGTCGGGTAGCTGGTTCGGCTGACCAGTGAGGGCCCGCCCGCACAGGGCGAGCGCCTTGCGATCGAGAGCGAAATAGTTCTCTGGAGCGTGCTGAAGTTAGTTCTTGTCCCCGATCAGCGTCTGGCCCGGCCGGCCAGGTCAGAGCGCTGGACGGTCTGCTTCGAGCGGCCGCATTCGACCGGAGTGGAGTCCACCACCCAGACGTCGTCGGTCCACAGGGTGGTGTCGGTGGCCAACGTCCTGATCACTGTCTTGAGCAAGTCAGCCGCCGCCCGTAACCGCTTGTTGTAGCCGGACTGCTGGGGCAGGTAGCGGAACAGATGACCCATCTGTGCTCGGGCGAAGCGCAGCCAGCGGGACTCGGAAGTGAACCCGCGCAACGCTTGTATCACGGCCAGGGTGACCAGTTCGGCGTCGGTCAGCTTGGGGGTGATACCGATGTCGGGGCGCCAGGGTGCCAGGTCGGGTGAGGTTTTGAGCAGGTCGTCGATCTTGACGTAGAGTGCGGTCGCGAGGGCGTCCAGGTTGTTCGTCACAAAACGATCATGGACGCCCTCGCTTCTTGTCCGCAGGCCACCCCTTGGAATAGGTCATCTAGCCGACGCCGCCCTTGTTGTTGGAGAACGTGATCACTGGTGGCGTCATGGCCACCTCCTGATAGTGACGGAGACTTGAGAATCCGTGGCCTTGAACTCTGGCGGAGCGTTGCCGACGAAAAGCACCCCCGGCTCGCCACGGATCGCGTCCCCGGGTGGGAGGCCGACTCTCCCGTGCCCGGTCCGAGGTCCGGGTCATGGCAGGAGCGGGCGAGCCCCATGGTAGGACGGCAGGAGTGAACGATCACGTGACCGTGCGCCCCGTCCGTCCCGACGAACTTCCTGAGGTGGGTCGGCTGACCCTGCAGGCTTACCGCGCCGACGGCGTGGTCGCCCTCGGTGGCGATTACGCGGCAGAGCTGGTCGATGCCGAGTGGCGAGCCCGGGAGGCTGAGCTGCTGGTGGCTGCGGACCCCGGCGGCGCGCTGCTGGGCACGGTCACGGTGTGCCCGCCAGGTAGCCCGTTGCGGGAGATCTCGAAGCCCGGGGAGCTGGAGTTCCGGATGCTCGGGGTGGCGCCCCAAGCCCGTGGCCGTGGCGTCGGCACGGCGTTGGTGACTGCGGTGCTCCAGCGGGCCGTCGAGCTGAACACCCACCGGGTCGTACTGTGCAGTGCCGAAGAGATGCACGCCGCCCACCGGCTCTACACCCGGCTGGGCTTCGTCCGGCTGCCCGAGCGTGACTGGCAGCCGACACCTGGATTCCGGCTGCTTGCATTCGGAGCTACCGCTGCGGGCCGACTTGACAAGAATGACCTCGATACCGTCCGCGGCGTTGGATTCGAGGTCGAGCTCGACGAGCTACGACGACCGGGTCAGTGAGAGCTCAGTCGCGCAGCACGACGGCGACGATCCCGGCCAGGTGTTCCATGCGGGCCACCTCGGCGGCGCGGAACATCGGCCCTCCAGGGCGGCCCACGAGCAGGACCCGTCCCCCGGCACCCAGCGGGGTCGCGGCGAGCTCGGTGCCCAGCTCCCGCCAGGTCTCCGGAACCCAGTTCTCATCCCCGTCCAGGATCGTCGCGCGGCGCAACGGCCACCACGGCAAGTCCACCGTGCGGGTCTCCGGCGCCGCGGTGGAGGCGGTCACCCGATGCGGCTCGATCCCGGTTTCGGTGCTGAGCACGATCGCCCACCCAGCTCGGATGATCTTGGGCACGCCGTCGGTGAAGATCTGTAAGCCCCCGCCGGGATCGGCGGCCACCTCCTCCACCAGCTCCAGCTCGCGATGGGTGTCCAGCACTCCGGCCCAGGGGCGGACGGCGTCGACCTCGACCCCCTCGATCGACTCCGCCGCGGTGATCAGCACATCCGGCTGCCCGCCGGAGGGGAGCTCCACGACGAGGTCGTCGATGGCGATACCGGAACCCCGCTCGACGACGTCGACACTGAGAATGTCACCTCCCACGCTGCCCAGCGCGGTGGCCACGGCGCCTAGCGCTCCGGGACGGTCCGGGAGTTGAACCCGGATCAGGAAGGACATCCGGCGCCCCGCCTCTCCATATGGGGCACGGAACCGGATCGCCCGTGCGCTCGACGGGCGCCGATTGTGGCAGAGGTGGCCCGGGAGTGGGGCAGCCCGCACCCCGGACATCTGTGCGGAGGCGGTGAGAGGTGCTCCGGCCCGCGCGGGCAGGCAGTCCGCCGCCACCTAGACTCCGGTTGTCAATACACGAAACTCCAGGAGCCCGAGTGCCCACCATCTCCCGTGACGAGGTCGCCCACCTCGCCCGGCTCGCCCGGCTGGCCGTCACCGAGGAGGAGCTGGATCTGTTCGCCACCCAGCTCGACGTGATCCTGACCTCGGTCGCCAGGGTCAGCGAGGTGGCCGCCGCGGACGTCCCGCCCACCTCGCACGCCGTCGGACTGACCAACGTGTTCCGCGCGGACGTGCCGCGCCCCGGTCTCACCCAGCAGCAGGCACTTGCCGGAGCCCCCGATGCTGAGAACGGCCGCTTCCGGGTGCCGCGGATCCTGGACGAGTCGTGACCCCCGACGTACTACGTCCCGAGGAGACGGCATCGTGACCGAGCTCATCCGGCTGTCCGCGGCTGAGCTGGCCCGCCGAATCCATGCCCGGGAGACGACCGCGGTCGAGGTGACACAGGCGCATCTGGACCGGATCGCAGCGGTCGACTCCACGGTGCACGCCTTCCTGCACATCGACGCGGAGGGCGCGCTCGCCGCCGCCGCCGCGGTGGACGCGAGCCTGCAGCGCGGCGACCCGCCTGCCTCTGCGCTGGCCGGGGTGCCGCTCGGGCTCAAGGACGTGTTCACCACCGCCGACATGCCGACCACGTGCGGCTCACGAACCCTCGAAGGCTGGCACCCGCCGTACGACGCCACGGTGACCCGCGCACTGCGGGAGGCCGGCGTGGTGATCCTGGGCAAGACCAACATGGACGAGTTCGCCATGGGGTCCTCGACGGAGAACTCCGCGTACGGGCCCACCCGCAACCCCTGGGACCTCGATCGCATCCCGGGCGGATCCGGTGGCGGTTCGGCGGCGTCGGTGGCCGCTTTCGAGACCCCGCTGGCGATCGGCACCGACACCGGCGGCTCGATCCGCCAGCCCAGCGCGGTGACCGGCACCGTCGGGGTCAAGCCCACCTACGGCGGTGTCTCCCGATACGGCCTGGTGGCGTTCTCCTCCAGCCTGGACCAGGGTGGGCCGGTGGCCCGCACCGTGCTGGACGCCGCAATGCTGCACGAGATCATCGGCGGGCCCGACCCGCTGGACTCCACCTCGATCGACGCCCCGGTGCCGCCGGTGGTCGAGGCGGCCAGGGCGGGCGCCACCGGTGATCTGAGCGGCGTGCGCGTCGGAGTGGTCAGCCAGTTCCGCGGGGAGGGCTACCAGCCGGGCGTGCTGCGGGCTTTCGAGCGAGCTGTGGACCGGTTGCGCGACCTCGGTGCCCGGGTCGTCGAGGTGTCCTGCCCGTCGTTCGACCACGCACTGCCCGCCTACTACCTCATCGCGCCCAGCGAGTGCTCCTCGAACCTGGCTCGCTTCGACGGGATGCGCTACGGCTTGCGGGTCGGCGACGACGGCACCCGCAGCGCCGAGGAGGTGATGTCGCTGACCCGGGAGGCCGGTTTCGGGCCCGAGGTGAAGCGGCGCATCATGCTCGGCACCTACGCGCTGTCCGCCGGGTACTACGACGCCTACTACGGTCAGGCACAGAAGGTTCGCACGCTGATCATCCGGGACTTCGCCGCGGCGTTCGAGCAGGTGGATGTGCTGATCTCGCCGACCACCCCGACCACGGCGTTCCGGATCGGCGAGCGGGTCGACGATCCGCTCGCGATGTACCTGTCCGACCTGTGCACGATCCCGTCCAACCTGGCGGGCAACGCCGCGCTGTCCGTCCCGGCCGGGCTGTCCGCGGACGACGGGCTGCCGGTGGGCCTGCAGGTGATGGCACCTGCGCTCGCCGACGAACGCGCCTACCGGGTAGCCGCGGCCTACGAGGCGGCCCGAGACGCCGCCGACGGGGGCTCGCTGGCCCACCGCGTGCCCGATCTGGAGGTCGCAGCCCGATGACCGCCGCGTTGATGGACTACGACGAGGTGCTGGAGCGCTTCGAGCCGGTGCTCGGGCTCGAAGTGCACGTGGAGCTGTCCACCGCGACGAAGATGTTCTGCGGTTGCGCCAACGTCTTCGGGGACGAGCCCAACACCAACGTCTGCCCGACCTGTCTGGGGCTGCCCGGATCGCTGCCGGCACTCAACGGCGCGGCCGTGGAGTCGGCGATGCGGATCGGGCTTTCGTTGAACTGCTCGATCGCCCCGTGGTGCCGGTTCGCCCGGAAGAACTACTTCTACCCGGACATGCCCAAGGACTTCCAGATCTCCCAGTACGACGAACCGATCGCGGTGCACGGCTCGTTGGAGGTGCTAGCCGACGGCTCCACGTTCACCGTCGACATCGAGCGCGCGCATATGGAAGAGGACACCGGCAAGTCGCTGCACGTCGGTGGCGCGACCGGCCGTATTCACGGTGCCAGCCACTCCCTGCTGGACTACAACCGGGCAGGCGTCCCGTTGGTCGAGATCGTCACCAAGCCGATCGTCGGCACGGCTGCCCGCGCACCTGAGATCGCCCGCGCATACGTGGCCACATTGCGCGACCTGCTGCGCGCACTGGGCGTGTCCGATGTGCGGATGGATCAGGGGTCGCTGCGCTGTGACGCCAACGTTTCGCTGATGCCGCGCGGATCCGCGGTGTTCGGCACCCGTACCGAGACGAAGAACCTGAACTCGCTGCGCTCGATCGAGCGTGCGGTGCGCTACGAGATGCGCAGGCAGGGCGCGGTGCTGGCGGTGGGCGGCGAGATCATGCAGGAGACCCGGCACTTCGACGAGGGCACCTGGACCACGTCGCCAGGGCGGCGCAAGGAGACCTCGGAGGACTACCGATACTTCCCGGAGCCCGACCTGGTGCCGATCGCCCCCGGGCGGGACTGGGTCGAGCGGTTGCGGGCCACCCTGCCCGAGCCACCCGCGCAGCGCCACGCTCGGGTACAGGCCGAATGGGCGCTGTCCGACGCGGAGCTGCGCGATCTGATCAACGCAGGCGCACTGGACCTCGTCACGGCCACTGTCGAGGCGGGAGCGCCCCCCGCCGAGGCGCGGTCCTGGTGGGTGAACTACCTGACCGAGCGGGCCAACTCCGGTGAGCTGGACCTCGTCGAACTGCCGATCACGCCGCGGCAGGTGGCGCGGGTGGTCGCGCTGGTCGCCGACGGTGCCCTGACCAAGAGCCTGGCTCGCCAGGTCGTCGACGGGGTGCTGGCGGGTGAGGGTGAGCCCGACGAGGTCGTCGCCGCTCGTGGCCTGGCTGTGGTGTCCGACGACTCCGCGCTGACCCTCGCCGTCGAGGAGGCTCTGGCGGCTCAGCCCGACATCGCCGACAAGATCCGCGGTGGCAAGGTGCAGGCCGCCAGCGCGATCGTCGGCGCCGTCATGCGGGCCACCAGGGGGCAGGCCGACGCCCAACGAGTCCGCGAGCTGGTGCTGGCCCGCTGCGCCCCGTGAGTGGCGATGCGAGCCCTGACT
>JBOHGD010000089.1:0-17169 GCA_050699955.1 Pseudonocardiaceae bacterium
AGTGGTGTGCGCATCATCAGATCCTCCATAGGGGTAGGGGCGAGGGGGTCAGACGGGTTCCGGGCCAGGGCCCAGGACCCGCTCCCATGGCTCCTTTTTTCGCTGGTACCACCGTAAGAAATGCCCGGATCACGGGAAGTGCCCGCATCGCGAGGAGCCACAGGCGCGGGTCCCCGGAGTTGATCGACATTACGTCCAGCACCCACCCCCCGGCCGGGCCGCTCGATGGTGGTCTGGTCGTCGGTCATCAGCCGTTTCCTCTCATGCGCGAAGATCCCACCGAAGGTCCCGAAGGTCTCACCGTCTGAGAGCTGGGATCTTCGGGACCTTCGGTGGGATCTTCGGGGCCGTCGTCGGGGTGATCCCAGTACCACGGCCCGCGCATCCCGTCCTTGCGCTTGCGGACACGGAGGCGGTCAGCGGCCCGGTGCATCGTGGTCTTGCTGTAGTTGTGCTTGCGCCCCGCGGTCTGGACGTCCCGGGCGAGCGCAGAGCCGCCGTGCTCGGTGAGGTAGTCGAGGATGAACGCCGCGGCGTCGTCGCGTTCGGTGCGGTCCTCCTGGGGGTCGCCGCTGCGCAGGAGGTCAGCGGCGCTGTGCTGGGATGCCTCGCCCCACACCACCCGGGCCACGTGGCTGCCGGGTGCGGATTCCAGCCGGTAGGTCAGGCTCGGCGGCTCGAGTGCCAGGTTCGCCTTGACGCAAGCGAGTACCAGGACGCTGCCGGTCTCGTCATCGGGGTCGGGTGCCACGACATAACCGGCGCGGGCGGCGCCCACGATGCCGATGCTGCCCCCGCCGCGGTACATCGCGGGACCGGCGCCGCTCTTGTTCAGGTGGCGCAGCAACAGCACGGTGCAGCCGGTGGCCTCACCGACCTCGGCGACCCGATGCAGCACGGCCCGCACATCCTGGTCACGGTGACTGTCGGTCTTATTGGGCAGGTAGGCCATCAACACGTCCACGATCAACAGCCGCGCCCCGGTGCGCTCGATCGCCTCCCGGATCTGGGCCACGTCCGCCAGGGTCGGCGGCCGGGTGATGATCTCCCCGTCCTCGGTCACGGTGCGCACCGAGGTGAGGCAGTGCACCCGGGTCGGGTCACCGCCGGCGGCGTCGAGCCGGGGACGGATGGTGTCGGCCATGCCGTCCTCGGCGGAGAGCACCACCACCGCACCCAGCGGGCACGAGCTGTGGTCCGGCCACGCACTACCAGTAGAGACATGCGCGGCGAACGTGATCGCCAGAGTGGACTTGCCCAGCCCGGGATCACCGTCGAGCGTGACCAGCTTGCCGGCGGGTAGCCGGCCGGGCCACAACCACCCGACCCGTTCCGCGGAGACGTCGGCCAAGCTCACCAGCTCAGCTTGCGGCCCGGACGGTCTCTCGGATGACAGGGCACGCTCGTCGAACCGCTCCACGACGTCGGCGCTCGTCTGGATCCGGCCTACGGACACACCGGTCAGGACGTCCCGCACGATGGCGCCCTGGACGACATGCCCCACGTCGAGCTCGTCGAGTCGCATCACCGGCAGGCCCGAGGTTGCGGTCACGCCGCACCCCGGCAACACGCACACGACCGGCGCTGCCACGCGGCCCGGACCAACTCGGGCACCTGCCAGGACCCGAACAGCTCAAGGCCACGCAGATGCCCGGCCGCGGCCCCCCAGGACTCCAGCTCCGCCTCGGTCCAGCCGGCAGCGTGCCAGTCAGCCCACGGGTCACGGTGGCCACCGGCCAGCGGCTCACACCGCCAGGACGCTGCCCGACGTCGGCGCAGCTGCTCGGGGATACCCTCAGCCCTGACCTCGCCCGCCCGGTGCTGGTCGTCGACGTCGCCCCGGTCAGCCTCGCCGGGGCGACGTTCTGTCTCGGTCATCCGATCAGGCGGTCTGCTCGGTGATGAGACGATTCATGTACGCCTCTAATGATGCTGCAGGAATAACACGACGGCGGCCAATCTTGACGCTGGATATCTCCTTTCGGCGCAGTAGTTCGAACAATGCCGTGCGTCCTATTGAGAGCGTCGCGGCTGCGTCATCGGTGGAATAGGCAAGCTTGCCGACAGTTTCTCTCACGGGACCGCCTCCGGGTATGAGTCCGCCGACTTGACCGGCGAGGCTCAATAGCTACCAGGCCGCTCGCAGCCGGGTCAAGTCCGCCAACCTTCGCGCGGACGTTGACGGACGTACGCGGACGGGTCTAGCCTCCCGGGTCATGGATCTCTCGGCGCACAGCGACGGCTGGATCTCGGTCCAGGGGGATGACGGCCTCGCACTGCATGTACGCATCCGCTACGACGGCGACAACCGGGTAGTGATCACCGGCGCCTATTACCACGCGGACGAGATCACCCCTGCCGCTGTCCGTGACATGTCGATCAGCCGATTGCAGGCAGAACTAACCGCGGCCATGCACTACCCGTCAGGCTCCGCGGCAACGGTGCTGGGGTTGGCCGCGGCTACCGCAGGATCGGCCACATTTCACGAGGAAGTACAGGAGCCGACGCTGGCCGAGCTTCGTGCACGCCTACCCATCGCTGGCCGAACCAAGCGGACGGAACGCCTACCACGGCCCCGGCTGACCAGACCAGCCGGCGCAGACCCCGAGGAGTTCTATCCGCTCGTCGCGAGGGCCTACCTCGAATACGCGACCCAGACCCGGGCGCCTGCGAAGGAGATCGCAGCGGAAGCAGGCGTACCGATCACCACGGTGCACAGGTGGATCAGGGAGGCGCGGCGGCGCGGGTTTCTCCCGTCGGCCAGAGAAGGGAAGGCGGGATGACCACTACAAGTGGCAAGCGACGCGGCCGCGGTGACGACGCGATCTACTGGGAGGAGTCCAAGGGCAGCTACGTCGGCGCGATCAGCCTCGGCTACACCACGGCAGGCAAGCGCCGGCGGCGCAAGGTGTACGGCCGGACCAAGGCCGACGTGCGGGACAAGCTCAAGGACCTGCGCGCCGAGATCGAGACCGGCGTGACGTCCTCCGCCCGGTACACGGTGGCCGAAATGGTGCGGAAATGGCTTGGTGTCGGCCTTAAAGACCGCGCACCGAAAACGATTGAGAAATGCCGGACGCTTATCGACAATCACATCTTGCCGCAGATTGGTGCGACCAAGCTGCGGGACTTGACCGCAGACGACCTCGATGAGTGGCTGGAGAGCAGGGCGGCTGAGCTGGCGACCCGTACCCTCCGGGAACTGTTGTCGATCCTGCGCCGGTCGATCACCCTCGCCCAGCGGCGCGACCTGGTGGCGCGCAATGTCGCCGAGCTGGTCACCATCCCGAAGGGCACCGAGGGCCGGCCGTCCAAGGCGCTGACCATGGACCAGGCCGACGCGGTGCTCACCGCGGCGGCGCGGTCCCGTCTGCACGCCTACATCGTGGTGTCGCTACTGACCGGCATCCGCACCGAGGAGGCGCGGGCGCTGACCTGGGACCGGGTGCACCTCGATCAGGTGGGCACGATGCCTCCGCATATCGAGGTATGGCGCAGCGTACGGGCCACCGGGGACACCAAGACCAAGAAGTCACGACGGACCCTCGCCCTTCCCCTGCAGGCCGTCACCGCGCTGCGGGCGCACAAGGCGCAGCAGGCCAGAGACCGGCTCGCGGCCGGCGAGCTGTGGCAGGAGACCGGCCTGGTGTTCACCACCACGGTGGGCACCGGGCTTGACGCGGCGAACGTCCGGCGCGGGTTCCGCTCGGTGGTGACTGTGGCCGGGATAGCCGGGAGCTGGACGCCGCGGGAACTGCGGCACTCGTTCGTGTCGCTGCTCTCGGCTAACGGCGTACCGGTCGAGTCGATCGCCCAGCTGGTCGGCCACGCGGGAACGGCGGTCACCGAGGCCGTCTACCGCAAGGAGCTGCGCCCGGTGCTCACCGACGGGGCGGAGGTGATCGGCAGCATCTTCACGCGCACCCAGTCCGCTGGCTGACTCGTTAGGCTCCCTTTTAGGCTCCCTAAAGATCAAAAAAGGGCTCCCGGATGAACCGGAAACCCCTTCTGACCTGTGTGGAGCTGAGGGGAATCGAACCCCTGACCTTCTCGATGCGAACGAGACGCGCTACCAACTGCGCTACAGCCCCTGATGGCGCGCTGAGCGTAGCAGCCGGGCCCCGAGGCTACTCGCCCGCCGCTCGGCGATAGCGCGGCTCGAAGGCGGGATCCAGTTCGTCGAACATCGGGTCCTCGTCGTCGAGGTCCAGCGCGACCGCGGTGGGATGGGCACGGGGTGGTGGCCCGCCATACCGGACCGGCGGCTGCTCCGGCAGCGGCTCCGCATCCGGGGGCTCCTCGTGCCGCACCCGCTCGTAGCGCGGCTGCTCGTGATGCGGCTGCTCGTGATGCGACTCCTCCTCGGCGGACTCGTCCGCGGCGGGCGCAGCCCGGCCCCGGGAACCGGCCATCCGGGCGGCCCGGCGCTGCCGCACCTCCTCCTCGATGCGGACCTGCCTGCGCAGGTAGGCGAGGTAGCCGACCAGCGCGAGGTCCAGCATGACGTGCATCCCCAGGAACACGCTCGATGCCAGGAGACCCAGCAGCAGGGTGGCGATCGCACTCGCCAGCAGTCCCAGCACGATCCGCTGCCGGAACACGTACCTCTCCCGGGCCGCCAGCGCAGCCGCCTCGGGGTCGTAGCCACCGCGGCCCGGCCGGTACCGACGCTCGTCGAGCTCCCGCTCCGCGATCTGTTCGCCCATTACGGACACCTCCTGGTCGTACCTGAGCGCTGAGCGGTAGGTATTCGGCCGGTGCAGCACCCGGGACGCGAGCGCGGACTCCGCAACGCGTACCACCTCCTGCCGCCGCTTCGCGATCATCGGGACGAGGACGACGAGCCATGCCGTCGCCAGCGCCGCGAAGATCAGCGAGCTGGGCACGCCTCGCCCTCCCCCGTCCATCCTCACGTGCTGTCGTCACTACCGCGCGTCACGGTAGCCACAACAGTCACAGCGGTCTCGCAGGCGCGCCGTGCGTGATCGCGTACATGAGGGGCGTACACCCTGGGCAGGAAGGACGGACACGCCGGGCAGGGAGGACGGACACGCCGGGCGGTTCAGGGACGCGCGCGGCCTTCCCGGATCAGGCGCGCCACCAGCCCGGATCCGACCTCCTCCCTGGTCACCGCGAGCAACCGATGGTCCCGCCAGGCGCCGTCCACCTCCAGATAACGCACCAGCAAGCCCTCTTCGCGAAACCCGAGCTTGGTGAGCACCCGGAGACTGGCCCCGTTCTCCGGGCGCACGGTGGCCTCGATTCGGTGCAGTCCGACGAGACCGAAGGCGTGGTCCACCGCCAGTGCCACCGCCCCGGTCGCGACGCCGTGACCGGCCACCGCCGAATCCACCCAGTATCCGACCCAAGCCGAACGCAATGCGCCGCGCACGATGTTGCCCACGGTGAGCTGCCCCGCCAGCCATCCGTCCAGCGTGATGGTGTAGGGCAGGGCCTGCCCGCGGCGGGCCACCACGCGCAGCCCGGCGCACTGCATCGGCCAGGCCATCGGGGTGTAGCGCTCCGCCCAGGTCCCCGCCGCCTCTGGTTCCCAGTCGCGCAGGTAGGCCTCGTCCCGCAACCGCAGCCGGCTCCACGCCTTCCCGTCGCGGAGCCGGACCGGGCCCAGCCCGACCTGCCCCGCCGCGACCCGCACCGGGCCCAGCCGGGCGGGCCAGCCGGGATGACGACCCTCAGAACCGAGTGCGAACACTGGGTCTCAGGCCCGCTGGGCCAGATAGCTCACCGCTACCTCACCGCCGACCGGCACCTCGGTGGCGCCGTCGTCGATGAGGATCAGGCAGTTCGCCTCGGCCAGCGAGGCCAGGAGATGGGCGCCGGAAGCACCGAGGGGCTGCACCAGGTACTCCCCGGTATCGGGGTCACGCAGCAGCTGGCCGCGCAGGAACCCGCGACGCCCCGCGGTGGACGTCACCGGAGACAGCAGCCGGGCGGTGATGATCCGGCGGTAGGGATTGCGCTTACCCAGGGCGAGCCGGATCAGCGGCCGCACCAGCACCTCGAACACCACCAGAGCGCTGATCGGGTTGCTGGACAACAGGAAGGTGGGTACCGACTCCGAGCCGAGCCGCCCGAAGCCCTGCACGGAACCGGGGTGCATGGCCACCCGGGTCACGTCGAGCTCGCCGAGGTCGGACAACGCGGCGAGCACCTCGTCCCCCATCGACCCACCGGCCGCCCCGGCCAGCACCACGATTTCCGAGAGCAGCAGCCTGCTCTCCACCATCTCGCGCAGCCGGCCCGGATCGCTGGGCACGATCCCGACCCGGTGCACCTCGGCACCGGCATCGCGGCCGGCCGCGGCCAGCGCGTAGGAGTTGACGTCGTAGACCTGCCCGGTCCCCGGTGTGCGGTCGACGTCCACCAGCTCCTCGCCTACCGACAGCACCGACAGCCGGGGCCGAGGGTGTACCCGCACCCTGGCCCTGCCCACCGCGGCGAGCAGCCCCACCTGCGCCGAACCGATCACCGCGCCCGAGCGCACCGCGACGTCCCCGGTCTGCACGTCCTCCCCGGTACGGCGGACGAACGCCTTGGAAGGAACCGCCCTGGCCACGGTCACCTTCGCGCCCCGGGCCGCACCGTTCTCGGTGTGCTCCAGCGGAACCACCGCGTCGGCCAGGGTGGGCAGCGCCGAGCCGGTGGTCACCCGCACGGCTTGACCGGGCTGCAGCCGCAACGGCTGCAGCGACCCCGCGACGATCTCGCCGACCACCGGCAGGGTGGTCGGGACCCGGGTGACGTCCACACTGCGTACCGCGTAACCATCGACCGCTGCCTGGTCGAAGCCGGGCAGCGAGCGCTGCGCCACCACATCTTCCGCGCAGAGCATCCCCAGCGCCTCGGCGATCGCCAGCCGCACCGGTGCCGGACGCACCGCGGCCTCCAGCACCCGCCCGAGCTGCTCGTCCAGCGACCTCACGCGGTCTCCTGCTCCAGCCTGTCGCGCAACCATGTCCGCAGACCTGGGCCAATATCGGCATCCGCGAGTGCGAAGTCCACTGCGGCGCGCAGAAAACCAGCCGGATTACCGAGGTCGTGGCGCCCACCGCGATGCACGACGACGTGTACCGGATGTCCCTCGTCGATGAGCAGCGCGATGGCGTCGGTGAGCTGTAGCTCACCACCCGAGCCGGGGGTGATCCTGTGCAGCGCGCCGAACACGGCCCGGTCCAGCAGATAGCGGCCTGCCGCGGCCAGGGTGGACGGCGCCTGATCGGGTGGCGGCTTCTCCACCATTCCGTCGACCCGTTTGACGTCCGGGTCATCGGTGTCCGGGATGTCACTGACCGCGAATACCCCGTACGCCGAGATCTGCTCCCTCGGGATGTCGAAGGCGCACAGCACACTGCCCCCCCGGCGTCTGCGCACCGCGGCCATTCTGGCCAGCACCCCGGTGGGCAGCACGAAGTCGTCGGGCAGCAGGACAGCCACCGCCTCGTCGGAGTCGGTCAGCACCGGCTCGGCGCAGCGCACCGCGTGCCCGAGGCCGAGCGGCTTGTCCTGCATCGCCACCTGTGCCCGGATCAGCTCGGGTGCCCGGCGCACCTTGGCCAGCAGCGTGTCCTTGCCCCGCCCGCGCAGCTCCGCCTCCAGATCCGGATTGGAATCGAAATGCGCGGCCACCGCCTCCTTGCCAGGCGAGACGACGAGTACAAGACGTTCGGCACCGGCCTCGGCGGCTTCTGCCGCGATGTACTCGATCGCGGGGGTGTCGACCACGGGGAGCAGTTCTTTGGGTACGGACTTCGTGGTCGGCAGGAATCGGGTACCGAGCCCGGCGGCCGGCACGATGGCCGTACGGAATGCGCGGTGCTCGAACGAAGCGCTCATGGTGGAGGACAATATCGGCGGACCTAACGTAGAGCGTCGTGAGCACGCCTGAAGAGGCCCCAGCGGTGGTCAAGGCAATGCTACGGCGCCGGCTGTCGGCGGCGCGCGCAGCGGTGTCCCCCGCGGTCCGGGCGACGGAAGCGGCGGCGCTGGCCAGGATGGCGCAGGCGGCGGCGCTGCCACCCGGGCCGGCAGGCACGGTATGCGCCTACTGGCCGGTCGGGTCCGAGCCGGGTTCACCCGCATTGCTGGACGGCCTGCTGCGCCGCGGCTGCCGGGTGCTGCTGCCGGTGACCGGTGCGCCCGGCGGTGCCTCGGCCGGTGCTGCTGCCGGACCGCTGGACTGGGCGCAGTACACCGGAGCGAGCTCACTGCGAGCCCGGCCGCTCGGCTTGCGCGAACCGGACGGACCACTGCTGGGCTGCGCGGCGATCGCCGAGGCCGTCCTGGTGCTGCTGCCCGCGCTGGCCGTCGACCACCGTGGCGTACGACTCGGCCGGGGAGGCGGACACTACGACCGGACACTGCCGCTCGCGAGGCCGGGCACCCCGCTGGTCGCCGTCGTCCGCGACGAAGAGGTGCTGGCGTGGTTGCCCGCCCAGCCGCACGATGTCCTGGTCAGCGCGGCACTGACTCCCGGCGCAGGCCTGCTGCCGCTGCCCTGCTGACTTCGGCGGCCGCGGAGTTTGCGTGGACCACCGCGCTGACGCATCATCGTGTTGGCACTCTCGCGCGTAGAGTGCCAACACCCTGGAGGCCAGACGTGCCCACTTATTCCTACGCCTGCACGGCCTGCGAGCATCGTTTCGACGCCGTGCAGACATTCACCGACGCGTCGCTGAGCGACTGCCCCGAGTGCGCAGGCCGGCTGCGCAAGCTCTTCTCACCGGTGGGCGTCGTGTTCAAGGGCAGCGGCTTCTACCGCACCGACAGCCGCGCGAGCAAGCAAGCCGAGTCCGGTTCTGCGGACAAGCCTGCTGCGGACAAGCCGAAGACCGAGTCCACCTCCGGGTCATCGTCGGATTCGAAGTCCGGGGAGGCATCCGGCTCAGGATCTTCGGGCTCGTCCCAATCGGGCTCGGCATCGTCGGCCTCCAACTCCAGATCGGCCAGCACCGCGGCTTCCTGAGCCGGAAGTTGTACACAGCCGCCCCGGTTGTCCACAGCGGGCTCGCCGCGGTCACCGGGTACGCACCCGATCACGCCTAGCGTCACCGGCCAGCGGACGACGATGCCGCAGGTCGGGAGGCGAGGATGAGACCACAGCGCACGCTGGCGCCGTTGCTGCGCGAACGGTGGGACGTGGTGTGGCGTGGGCGCGGATTCGGCCGCATGCTGCTGCTGCGCCGGGTGGCCGCGGCGCTGCTCGTCGGGCTCGCCGCGGTGCTGGCGCTGATTCCGGGGACGGGATCCGCCGCGGGCATCCCGGTGGTGGCCGCCGCCCGGGATCTGACCCCGGGAACCGTGCTCGGCGCCGGTGATGTGGTGCAGCGCGAACTGCCGGCCGACGCGACGCCCGACGGTGCCGCCCGCGCCACGGCTGCCGTGCTGGGCCGGACCCTGGCCGCGCCGGTTCGGCGGGGTGAGCCACTCACCGACGTGCGGCTGGCCGGCCCCGATCTGCTCCGGGCGGTCTCGGCGGATCCGGCGGCGGTGAGCGTTCCGGTGCGGCTGGCGGATCCGGATGTCGCCGCGCTGCTGCATCCCGGTGCCGTGGTGGACGTGGTGACCCTCGGCGAACGGCAGGACGAACCGGTGGTGCTGGCCAGTGGAGCGCGGGTGCTCGCCGTGCTGGCACCCCATAGTGGTGCTGCGGTGACCGAGGGCAGGCTGGTGCTGGTCGCGCTTGACTCCACCGGGGCGACCCGGGTGGCGGCAGCGTCGCTTTCCCACTCCTTGACCGTTACAGTCCGCTGAGACCGGAGGTCTCAGGCTGACCCGTCGTGGTGCGGTGGACGGTTGTCGCGCAGCCACCGGTCCCGCTCCTCGGACGAGAGTTCCTCATGGTCGGGCCGGTCGTCGGCGGCGATGTCCGGCAGCACGTCGCCGAACACTCGGAGCAGCCGCTGGTCGCGGTCCGGTGCCTGTTCAACCACGCTGCCCATCCTCCTCCAACCGAGCGGTAGCCGTAACACCATGCATCCGATCACTTCCGGCTAGTCCAACTGAGTGCCAGGATGGAGCCACCTCGATCGGACGAGCGGAAAGGGGCCCCGAAAATAATGGAACTTCCGGACAAGCTCACCGGTGTACTGGGTCAGGCCATGGAGATGGCAGGCCCATACCTGGCGCAAGCAAAGGACATGGCCGGCCCGCTCATGGAGCAGGCCATCGTACGGGCCGGTCCGCTCATGGACCAGGCCGGCCCGTACCTCGAACAGGCCGTGGAGACCTTCGAACAGGCCATGGAGAAGGCCGGACCCTTCCTCGAACAGGCCGTCGACATGGTCGGTCCTGTCGCCGCGATGCTCCATGACACGGCAGGCCCGTTGCTCGAACAGGCCAAGGAGATGGCAGGCCCCTACCTCGAGCAGGCTGCGCCGATCGTCCAGCAGGCCGGGAACTTCGCGATCAAGGGCATCGAGAGTGTCGGCGAACTGGTCAGCGGCGTGGTGTACCGCAACGGCGCACTGACGGCCTGAGCGATGCCGTCATGGTGGGCCGTATGGCGATGACACGAGCCCACCGTGGCGGCGACTCAGTCCTGCTCTGGCCAGGACAGTTCGTCGATCACTCGTCCGACCAGCGGGGTGAGGGTGGCCATCCCGTCGCGGACCGCCGCCCGTGAGGGCGCCAGGTTGACCACCAGGGTGCTGCCCGAGACTCCAGAGAGCCCACGGGACAACCCCGCATCCACTGCGCCCGCCGCGAGCCCGGAAGCCCGGATCGCCTCCGAGATTCCGGGCACCGGGCGATCCAGCACGCCGGCCGTGGCATCCGGGGTGACATCCCGTGGGGACACCCCGGTGCCACCGACCGTCACAACCAGGTCCACACCGCCGATCACCGCGGTGTTCAGCGCGTTACGGATGTCCACCGCCTCGCCGGCCACCACGACCGAACCATCCACGACGAAACCGGCCTCTTCCAGCAGTTCGGTGACGAGGGGACCCGTCACGTCCTCATGCTCACCGTGCACCACCCGATCGTCCACGATCACGACGAGGGCCCGCCCCAGGTTGCGCACGCTACGTTCCATAACGAGCACCGTAGCCGCACGCACCTTGGTTCGAGAACCAAGGTCTGGATCATCACTGAGCTGGTGGTTCAGCTGGTTCCGACCTGCTGGCTGCCGAGGGTGACATCGACCTGCCGGGTGGCCCCCGCACGGTCCTTGACAGTGATCTTGACCTTGGAGCCGGGTGAATAGGCACGGATCGCCGCGACCAGCGCGTCGCCGCTGTCGATCACCCGATTGTCCGTTTTGACGATCGTCTCGCCCGGTTGGATTCCGGCATGGGCTGCCGCACTGTCCGGCACAACGCTCCGGATCACCGCTCCCCCGATGTCACTGGCCGCGTCGGAGGGCGACGACGCGGGGACGGTGACCCCGAGCACGGACTGGGTGGCATGGCCGGTGTGGATGAGCTCGTCGGCGATCCGCTTGGCCTGGTTGATCGGGATCGCGAAACCGAGCCCGATCGAGCCGGCCTGCTGCCCGGTACCGCCGGAAATCGAGGCGATGGCGGAGTTGAGGCCGACCACCTTGCCGGACATGTCGACCAGCGGCCCGCCGGAGTTGCCGGGGTTGATCGCCGCGTCGGTCTGGATCGCGTCGAGGACGGTGTCCTGGCCGCTGTTCTCACCACCGGCCCGTACCGGGCGGTTCACCGCGCTGATGATGCCGGAGGTCACGGTGCCGGACAGGCCCAGCGGAGAACCGACGGCCAGCACCTCCTGCCCGACCAGGAGGTCGTCGGAGCGTCCCAGCTCGGCGACGGTCAGGCCGCTGACGCCCTGTGCCTTCACCACCGCGAGGTCGAACGACGGCGCCCTGCCGACGATCTGGACCGGCGTGGAACGGCCGTCCTGGAAGACCGCTTCGGCCGATCCGCCGTTCGCGGCCGCTTCGACCACGTGGTTGTTGGTGAGGATCAGGCCGTCGGAGCTGAGCACGATTCCGCTGCCCTCGCCGGCGAACTGAGCGCCGCGCACGCGAAGCTGAACCACGGTGGGTGTGACCTTCTGCGCGACCTGCTCCGCCGAACCTGCCGGGAGGTTCGTGATCGGCCGCGAACCGGGCACAGGCTGGTCCAGCGCATTGTTCAGACCGGATCCGCCGCTGGCCAGCTCATAGCCGACCGCACCCCCGATGCCGCCTGCGATCAGCGCCACCACCAGGGCCAACACCGCGATTCCCGCGACGGATCCGCCGCGACGCCGACCGGGTGCGGGCGGCTGCGGTCCGCTCCCCGGGGGGCCGGGTGGTGGTCCGGCTGGGGCGCCTGCCGGGTCGGCGGGCCAGCCATGGGGAGGCGGAGGCGGGTATGCCCCGTACGGATGAGTCCATTGCGAGGCCCCACCCTCGGGGCTACTTGGCTGCTGCGGCCGAGGAGTCTCGTCGGTCATGTCTGCAGAATGGACTGGTTATCTGGGAGATGCATATGACGCTCCTTGGTGTGTCATGTGAGTGGCCGGCCGGGGAGTTCGAGAGTCAGCAGCGCCCCGCCCGCCCGGCTCCGCCCGGCCCGGACCGAGCCGCCGTGGCGGGCCGCGACCTGTGCCACGATAGCCAGCCCCAGCCCGGACCCGGGCTCGGTGCGGGCGGTGGGTGAGCGGTAGAACCGCTCGAAGACGTAGGGCAGGTCGGCGTCGGCGATCCCCACTCCGGCGTCGGCGACATACAGCGCGGCCGTGCCCCGGTCGGTCGGTGCCAGCCGCACGGTCACCGTCGCTTCGTCCGGGCTCCATTTGGCGGCGTTGTCGAGCAGGTTGAGCACGGCTCGTTCCAGGGCGTTGGCATCACCGAGCAGGCTCCACGGCGTGAGGTCGACCTCGAAGCAGATGCCCGGGGCGCGGCGGCCCGCCCTGGCCAGCGCCCGCTCGACCACGTCGCGTAGCTCCACCGGCTCGTGCACCACCTGTGGGGCGTCCTCGCGGGCCAGCTCGACGAGGTCGCCGACCAGGGTGGACAGCTCCTCAACCTGAGCGCGCACGTCGTCCTGGATGTCCGCGCGGTCCTGCTCGGACAGCACCGGCGCGCCGGGGCGGTTGGAGGCGGCCAGCAGCTCCAGATTGGTGCGCAGTGAGGTGAGCGGGGTACGTAGCTCATGGCCCGCGTCGGCGACCAGTCTGCGCTGGCGCTCCTGGGACTCCGCGAGTGCGCCGAGCATGCTGTTGAAGCTGCCGGTGAGACGGGCCAGCTCGTCGTCACCGGAGACCGCGATCGGTTCCAGGCTGCCGGTGCGGGCGACCCGCTCGGTAGCCTCGGTGAGCCGCAGCACCGGCCGCAGCCCGGCTTGGGCGACCGCGGTACCCACCGCGGCGGCCAGCAGCACACCGGCCCCCCCGACCAGAGCGAACACCAGACCGAGGCGGGAGAGCGTGGTCCGGGTGCCGAGCAGCGGCTGGGCCACCAGCAGTGCGCTGCCCGAGCCGGCCGGTACGGCGGCGACCCGCAGGTCGTGTACCGGGTCGGTGCGCAAGGAGTGCGTGCGCTGCCCCCGGGCCACCGCCAGCTCGTCAGGGCCGGGCAGCACCTCACCGGCCGCCGCGTAGTCCCCGGTGCGGCCGTTGAGCAGGCCGATCCTGATGTTCGCCGCGCTGAAGAAGCTCGGCGGGATGGCATCGAGCTGCTCGACGGTGGTCAGCGTGCGCAGCGAGTAGGCGCGTTGGAGCAGGCTGGTGTCCAGCTCGTCGTAGAGGTTGTTGCGGACCGTGACGAACCCGGCCAGCGACACCAATGCGACGGCGCTTCCCACGCAGACCGCGGTCAGCAGGGTCACTCTGGTGCGCAGAGACATCCGTAGTTCGGGTATCTCGGGGGCGTTTCCCATCACGGGGGCGTTTCCCATCACGGGGGCGTTCGCTGTCACGGTGGCGTTCGCTGTCATGGGGGTGTTCGCTGTCACGGGGGCGTTCCCCGCAGCGCGTAACCCACCCCGCGCACGGTGTGGATCAGCCTTGGCTCGCCTTCCACCTCAGTCTTGCGCCGCAGATACCCGACGTAGACCTCCAGGGCATTGCCCGAGGTCGGGAAGTCGTAACCCCAGACGTCCTCCAGAATGCGGCCGCGGGTGAGCACCTGCCGGGGATGTCGCAGGAACAACTCGAGCAAGCTGAACTCGGTTCGGGTGAGGCTGATCCGGCGACCGCCACGAGCCACCTCGCGGGTGTCCGGGTCGAGGCTGAGGTCGGCGAAGCACAGCTCGGTGCCTGCCTCCGAAGCATCGTCGGGGGTCGAGCGACGCAACAGCGCGCGCAGCCTGGCCAGTAGCTCCTCCAGCGCGAACGGCTTGGGCAGGTAGTCGTCCGCCCCGGCATCAAGACCCGCCACCCGGTCGGAGACCGCGTCCCTGGCGGTGAGCACCAGCACGGGCAGATCATCTCCAGCGCTGCGCAGCCGCCTGCACACCTCGAGACCGTCCACTCGAGGCATCATCATGTCGAGCACCATCGCATCGGGCCGCTGCCTGTCCACCGCGTCCAAGGCCTGCTGGCCGTCTTCGACGAGCTCCACGGTGTAGCCGTTGAATTGCAGCGACCGGCGCAGCGACTCCCGAACCGCTCGGTCGTCGTCGACCACGAGGATGCGCATGCAGCCAGTGTGGACTGTGGGCCTGAGAACGACCTGAGTACCCTCGGTCCGACGTCCGGCCCTGCCGGCGTCGGCACGGTCTGCAGCGGCTGGTGGCGCGTGCCACACACCGGCACCGCGCGCTACGATCGCGGAGGCTGCCGGGTGGCCCTGGCTCGGTAGCGACGTGACGCCCTCGTAGCTCAGGGGATAGAGCACCGCTCTCCTAAAGCGGGTGTCGCAGGTTCGAATCCTGCCGGGGGCACGCAGGTCAGACGCTTGATCACCTGCTCGTCGTGACCGAGCGTGTAGCTACTCATGGTGCGAGTGAGTACGCTCCGCACCATGAGTAGCGCGCTGAGCAAGTCTCAGCGCGCCGGCTCTACCTCACGGAGACGATTCCGGCAGGACCTACTGCCCCTGCCGAAGCGGAGAAGGCGCGTACCCGCCTGTTGCACCAGGTTGACGAGCGGCGCAACCCGCGCACGAAAGCCAGGGTCAACCAACTGATGGACCGCTACCTCGAACTGCTCGATGTCGAACTGACGACACGTAAGCGCTACGAAGACAGTATTCAGAACCATATTCGCCCGCTACTCGGCAACCTTCCGATCGGGAAGCTGAACGGCGAGACGCTCGATGCGTTCCATGCGATCCTTCGCAGATGCCGCGCGCACTGCGATGGCCGACCGTTTATCGAGCATCGGGTAAACGGTTCCCATGAGTGCACCAAGCAGTGTCGGCCACATACGTGTAGTCCGCTCGCGGCGTCGTCCATCCGAAAGGTGCACTTCTGCCTCAGCGGAGCGTTGAAGCGCGCAGCGCGGTGGCGCTGGATCAGCGTCAACCCGCTGGAAGAGGCAGAACCGCCACGTGCGGCCAAACACTGCTCGATCTGGACAAGGCGGTGCTCGTGATCCGGAGCAGCATCGCCTGCGACTGTCCTACCTCGCCCCGACCGGCATGGTCACGCTGCTGCGGTTACTGGCGATGAGCAACGCCGACAAGGACATCGAGATCCTCGCGCTCCGCCACCAAGTCGCTGTTCTGCAGCGCCAAGTCGACAAACCCCGGCTCACTCCGCCCGACCGGGCCTTCCTCGCCGCTCTGCTTCACAAGCACCCCCGACCAACACTGCGACGGCTTCCCCTGTTCGTCTCTGCCGACACCGTCCTACCCTGGCACCGCGACCTGCTGCGCCGCCGCCACGCCAGTGCATCTCACCCTCCACGGCCCGGTCGACGCCCCACCGTGATCACCTGACCTGGGCGACCTTACATTCTCGCTCAGCAAGCGCTCCTGACGACCGTGGGTGACACCAAGGTCATGGTCGCCGAACTCGCGATCACACAACCACGTGAAATATCCCTCTACGCCAGAGCCTTTCAAGAACTATCCAGGCGCGCAGTCCACGGCCAGGCGGCCAGAGAGTTGATCATCGCACGATTGGCCGACCTGCGGGACGGATGAGCCCCGAGGACGACTAGAGCGAGGCGGCCGAATCCTCCCCTCCCAGGTGTCCGTGAGCCTGTTCTGTGACGGGTTCGGGCAGTTACGTTTAGAGGCTGGCCCGCCCCACTTCTACCGTGGCTGAGGCGTCCGGCGACTGCGCAGCATTCAGCCGAAGGCATCGCCTTACGTGGTGCCGGACGTGGTGCGAACTCGGGTACGAAGGGGTCACCTGGGGCCCCGCTGATCGTGGAAGGTGGCGGTCCCCGCCTGGGACCTGCCAAAGGGGTAGGTATTCGGGCGTCTGCCAGGACAACCGAACAGCAAGGGGACCGCCGTGAGTAAGCACTACCAGAGATCCGAGACCGACTCGACCCGGCTGGCCGTGCCGGAGCAGGTCAGCGTGGCGTTGGGGGAGATCGCCGCGGATGTGGGTGAGGGTTTGCTGGCACTGGCCGTTGGCGCGGGCTTGCAGGTCATGCAGGCGATGATGGAGGCGGATGAGCCGGGCGAACTGTCCGCGCGCGTAGTACTGGTCGGAGCGATGTAGCTGGCGTGGGGCAGTCTCCGGCAGCAGCCGCACCGCCGTCTCCAGCAGGTCTGCCGAAGCCTGGGCATCGGTCTCGGACGCCGAGCGATGCCGCCACCCGCGTCGGGCGAATCCGAATCGACGGCGCCCCGCCGGGACGGTCCTCGTCGCCCGACAAACGTTCGTGGTCAGCGCACCGGCGACCGCACACCAGGCGGTCTATCCGCCCGCGCGGTGGGGCTGATGTCGGCCAAACGGACAAGGATCCTAGCGCTCTCGGACCAAGTACCCCCGCCAAGTGGCGTCAACTCGCTTCGAGACGGGGCGACGGTCGACGCAGAGCACTACTGTGCCTGCTAGCCCCGCGACGCCGAGAGAATAGCCCTATGCCGGAAGGACGGCCCACGAAAGAGCAACCGCAGTTGGCGCTCGAAGTGGGAAATCATGGTTAAACATACAAAGGAAGACCACGAGAACACGATCCATATTCTCTGGATCAACGCGGGTTTGTCGTGCGACGGAGAATCAGTCGCGCTCACCGCGGCAACCCAGCCCAGCATCGAAGAGATCGCATTGGGCGGCCTGCCCGGGCTGCCCGAGA
>JBOHGD010000090.1:0-17076 GCA_050699955.1 Pseudonocardiaceae bacterium
CCCCCCCCCCACTCACGGGTTGTGTCGGGGGCGGAGCTGCGGCTGGGTGATCTCGTCGTGGTGGAGGCCGGTGAGGTGATCCCCGGTGACGGCGACATCGTCGAGGGCATCGCGACCGTCGACGAGTCGGCGATCACCGGGGAGTCAGCGCCCGTGATCAGGGAGTCCGGTGGGGACTTCTCCGCGGTCACCGGGGGGACCACGGTGCTGTCCGACCGGATCGTCGTGCGGATCACGGCCAACCCGGGGGAGTCCTTCGTCGACCGGATGATCGCCCTGGTCGAGGGTGCCCAGCGGCAGAAGACCCCGAACGAGATCGCGCTGACCATCCTGCTGGCCACCCTCACGATCATCTTCGTACTCACCGTCGCCGCGCTGCAGCCGATGGCCGTGTACTCCGGAGACCCGCAGGACGTCGTCGTGCTGGTGGCGCTGCTGGTCTGCCTGATCCCCACCACCATCGGGGCGCTGCTCTCGGCCATCGGTATCGCCGGGATGGACCGCCTGGTCCAGCGCAACGTGCTGGCCACCTCCGGACGCGCGGTGGAGGCCGCCGGTGACGTGAGCACGCTGCTGCTGGACAAGACCGGCACCATCACCTTCGGCAATCGGCGGGCCACCGCGCTGGTACCGGTCGGGAACGTGACAGTCCTCGAACTGGCCGCCGCCGCGCGGCGCTCCAGCCTGGCCGACGGCACCCCCGAGGGCCGCAGCATCATCGAGCTGTGCGTGGCTGAGTACGGCCTGCCTGCCGAACCCGACGACGTCGAGCGGGCCGCGCAGTTCGTGGCGTTCAGCGCGCAGACCCGGATGTCCGGCATCGACATCGGCGCGGACCGGCGCGAGACCTGCTTGCCGGGTCGAGCCAGCAGATCCGTCCGTAAGGGTGCGGGCAGCGCCGTCGCGGCGTGGGTGGCTCAGCACGGCGGTCAGGTGCCGCCTGAGGTGGAGTCGATCACCAAGGAGATCGCCCGGTACGGCGCCACCCCGCTGGTCTGCGCCGAGCTAGTGAGCGGGCTGGCCGGGGTGCTCGGCGTGATCAGGCTCTCCGACGTGGTCAAGCCCGCCGTGGCCGAGCGGTTCGACGAGCTGCGGGCGATGGGCATCAGGACCGTCATGATCACCGGGGACAACCCGCTGACCGCGCGGGCGATCGCGGCGCAGGCGGGCGTCGACGACTTCCTCGCCGAGGCCACTCCCGAGGACAAGATGGCGTTGATCCGCCAGGAGCAGGAGGGTGGCCGGCTGGTCGCGATGACCGGTGACGGCACCAACGACGCGCCCGCGCTCGCCCAGGCCGACGTCGGGATGGCGATGAACACCGGGACGGCCGCGGCCAAGGAGGCAGGCAACATGGTCGACCTGGACTCCGACCCGACCAAGCTCATCGACGTCGTGGAGATCGGCAAGCAGCTGCTCATCACCCGAGGCGCGCTGACCACCTTCTCGGTCGCCAACGACCTGGCGAAGTACTTCGCGATCCTGCCCGCCATGTTCGCCGGGATCTATCCGCAGCTGGCCGAGCTCAACATCATGCGGCTGGCCACGCCGGAGTCGGCGATCCTGTCCGCGGTGGTGTTCAACGCGCTGGTCATCGTCGCGCTGATCCCGCTGGCGCTGCGCGGAGTGCGCTACCGGCCGTCGTCGGCGGTGTCGCTGCTGCGCCGAAACCTGCTGGTCTACGGCGTCGGGGGCATCGTCGCTCCCTTCATCGGGATCTTCCTGATCGACCTGCTCGTCCGTCTCGTCCCGGGGATCTGATGCTGACCACCCTGCTCCGTCAGTCCGCAGCGGGCCTGCGGCTGCTGCTGGTGATGACCGTGCTGTGCGGTCTGGCCTACCCGTTCGCGGTGTACGGCCTCTCGCGCCTCCCTGGCCTGCACGACAAGGCCGAGGGGTCGCTGGTCGTCCTCGACGGCCGGGTGGTGGGCTCGCAACTGATCGGGGTGGACCCAGTGCCCCCTGGTGCGCGGGACCCGTACTTCCACACCCGGCCTTCGGCCACCGCCAAGGATGTGCTCGGCCCGGGTGACCCGTCGACCTCCGGTGCGTCCAACCTCGCCGGGGACAGTCGGATGCTGCTCGACCAGGTGACCGAGCGGCGCCGACTCATCGCCGCCCGGGAGGGTGTCGCTCCCGCCGCCGTCCCCCCGGACGCCGTGACCGCCTCGGCGTCCGGGGTGGATCCCCAGATCAGCCCGGCCTATGCGCAGCTACAGGTGCCCCGGGTCGCCCGGGCCACGGGGTTGTCCCAGGACGAGGTGCGGGCGCTGGTCGCCGAGTACACCACCGGGCGCGCGCTGGGCTTCCTCGGTGAACCTGGCGTGACCGTGCTCGAGCTGAACCTGGCCGTCCAGCGTGCCCATGCCGGCTGATCTCACTCCGGGGGACACTGGGTCAGTGGACGAACGCGGTCCTGTCCGCCGCGGCGAGCTGCGGATCTACCTCGGCGCCGCGCCCGGCGTCGGGAAGACCTTCGCGATGCTCGGCGAGGGCCGCCGCCGGGCGAGCCGCGGCACCGACGTGGTGGCCGCGCTGGTGGAGACCCACGGCCGGGATCAGACCGCCACGTTGCTGGAGGGCCTGGAGATGGTGCCCCGGCGCACTGTGGTGCACCGCGGCGTGGAGCTCACGGAGCTGGACGTCGACGCGGCGCTGGCCCGCCGTCCGCAGGTGGCCCTGGTGGACGAGCTGGCCCACACCAACGCGCCCGGCTCGCGCAACGCCAAGCGCTGGCAGGACGTCGAGGAGCTGCTCGAGGCGGGGATCACCGTGCTGTCCACGGTCAATGTGCAGCACTTGGAGTCGCTCAACGACGTGGTCGAGCGGATCACCGGTGTCGTCCAGCGGGAGACGGTGCCGGATGAGGTGGTGCGCCGCGCCGCGCAGATCGAGCTGGTCGACATCACCCCCGAAGCGCTGCGCCGCCGGATGGCGCACGGCAACGTCTATCCGGCGAACCGCATCGACGCCGCGCTGTCCAACTACTTCCGGCTGGGCAACCTCACCGCGCTGCGCGAGATCGCCCTGCTGTGGGTGGCCGGCCAGGTCGACGTCGCGCTACAGCGCTACCGGGCCGAACAGCACATCACCGAGACCTGGGAGGCCCGCGAGCGGGTGGTCGTCGCGGTCAGCGGTGGTCCGGAGTCGGAGACGCTGATCCGCAGAGCGGCCCGGATCGCGGCCCGGGCCGGTGGCGGTGAGCTGCTGGTGCTGCACATCCTGCGCGGCGACGGCTTGGCCGGTGCGCCGCCGGCGGCGCTGGCGGGCATCCGCAGGCTGGCGGCGGACGTCGGGGCGACGTTCCACACCGTGGTCGGCGATGAGGTGCCCAGCACGCTGCTCGACTTCGCCTGTGGGGTCAACGCCACCCAGCTGGTGCTGGGCACCTCGCGGCGGGCCCGTGTCGCCCGGCTGTTCGACGAGGGGATCGGCGCGGCCGTGGTGCAGGACTCCGGGCCGATCGACGTGCACATGGTCACCCACGCCGAGGCCGGGCGTGGGCTGCGCCAGCTGCCGCCGCCCGGCGCGATCCCGCAGGTCCGCAAGATCACCGGCTGGGCGATGGCGGTGCTGCTGCCCGTGGTGGCGACCGGGTTGGGCCTGCTCGGGCGCAACCTGTTCGACCTGCCCACCGACGTGGTGCTGTTCTTCCTGGCCACCGTGGGTGTTGCGTTGATCGGTGGGCTCGGGCCCGCACTGGTCGCCGCAGTGGTGTCCGGGCTGGCGCTCAACTACTTCTTCACCCCGCCGATCCACAGCTTCACCATCGCCGAGCCGAAGAACCTGGTGACCGTGCTCGCCATGGTCCTGGTGGGCGTGATGGTGGCACTGGTGGTCGACCGGGCGGCCCGACGTGCCGTGCAGGCCGCCCGGGCGCGCACCGAGGCCGCGTTGCTGGCCTCCTATGCCCGCACGGTGCTCGCCGGGACGAACCCGGTGGGCAGATTGCTGGAGAAGATACGGGAGAACTTCGGGCTCAGCTCGGTCGCGCTGCTGGCGCGCCGCGGTACGGACTGGGAGCCGGTGGCCTCGATCGGCGGTGACCAGCACGCCGAGCTCACCGAGGTCGACACCGCGATCACCGTGGATGACGAGGTGCAGCTGGTGCTGCGGGGCAGACCGCTCACCGCGGCGGACCGGGCCGTGCTGGAGGCCGCCGCGGGCCAGGCCGTTCTCGCGCTACGCCAGCAGCGGGCCGTCGCGCAGGCCGTGGCGGCCCAGCATCGCGCGGAGACCACCGAGCTGCGCACGGCCGTTCTCTCCGCGGTCGGGCACGACCTGCGCACCCCGCTGACGTCCATCAAGGCCGCCGTCGCCAGCCTGCGCGACCCCGAGCTGGCGTTGTCCGCGGCCGACACCGCCGAGCTGCTCGCCACCATCGAGGAGTCCACCGACCGGCTCACCGGCCTGGTGGAGAACCTGCTGGACTCCTCCCGGCTGGCCACCGGCGCGGTTCGCCCGCAGCGAAGAGCGGTCGGGTACGACGAGGTGGTCGCCCGCGCGCTCGCCACCGTCGACCGTTCCGACGTGGTGTCCGTGGAGATACTCGACCAGCTGCCGGAGGTGCTCGCCGACCCCGGGCTGCTGGAGCGCGCGGTGGCCAACGTGGTGGACAACGGACTGCGACACGCCTGCGGTGCGGCCGTGGAGGTGCGTGGCAGCGCGCATGCCGGGCGAGTCGAGCTGCGGCTCTGTGACCACGGGCCCGGGTTGCCGCCCGGTGCGGCCGACATCGTGTTCGCACCGTTCCAGCGGCTGGGTCCGGCCGAGCGGGGGGACCGTCAGGTGGCTCCCGGCATCGGACTCGGGCTCTGGGTCGCGAAGGGCTTCGTGACGGCGATGGGTGGCACGCTCGGTGCCGAGGACACCCCTGGAGGGGGGCTCACCGTGGTGATCTCGCTGCCGGTCGCCGAGCAGGCCGGAGCCGGGGATGTCCCGCAGGAGGCTCCGGCATGACCCGGGTACTGGTGGTCGATGACGAGCCGCAGATCGTGCGGGCGCTGCGGATCAACCTGGCCGCCCGCGGCTACCAGGTCCTCACCGCGGCCAGCGGATCCGCGGCACTGCGCGCGGTCGCCGACGGGCATCCCGACGTCGTGGTGCTCGATCTCGGGTTGCCGGATCTGGACGGAGCCGAGGTCATCGCCGGAGTCCGGGGCTGGAGCAGCGTGCCGATCATCGTGCTGTCCGCCCGCACCGACTCCTCGGACAAGGTGGTGGCACTGGACGCCGGGGCCGATGACTACGTCACCAAGCCCTTCGGAATGGACGAGCTGCTGGCCCGGTTGCGGGCCGCGGTGCGCCGCGGCGTCGCCGGGGCGGGTGGCGACGAGCCGATCGTGACCACCTCGTCGTTCACCGTCGATCTGGTGTTGAAGAAGGTGCACCGCGATGGAGCGGAGGTGCACCTCACGCCCACCGAGTGGGCCGTCCTCGAGTTGCTGGTGCGCCACCCCGGCCGGCTGATCTCCCAGAAGCAGCTGCTCACCGAGGTGTGGGGCCCTGCGTACGAGAAGGAGACCCACTACCTGCGGGTGTACCTCGCCCAGCTGCGTCGCAAGCTCGAACCCGAACCCTCCCGGCCGCGCCATCTGCGCACCGAACCCGGCATGGGCTACCGCTTCGAACCCTGAGGTAGCTCGTACCGCCGACCCCGCCGACCCCGCCGGCCACCCCGCCGACCCCGTCGGCAGGTGTCTGCCACCGCGCGGGCGCCCGTCATGATTGAGCCCATGACGCAGGTGCGGATGACGGCCTGGGTGCACGGTCGGGTGCAGGGGGTGGGATTCCGCTGGTGGACTCGATGCCGTGCGCTGGAGCTGGGGCTGGCCGGGTATGCGGCCAACTTGCCGGACGGGCGGGTCGAGGTGGTTGTCGAGGGACCCAAGCAGGCCTGCGAGAAGCTGCTCGCCGCGCTGCGCTCGGGGTCCACCCCCGGCTACGTGCAGCACGTCACCGAGCGGTTCGGTGACCCGCGAGGCGGCATCACCGGCTTCGTCGAGCACTGAGCGGCCCGCCGCGAAACCCGCTGAGCCAGCCGAGTGCGAGGGCATGAGTACCCTGCTCGGGCAGCGGGTGCGTCATTGCGCGCCGCGATGGGGGAGCAGCAGGGAGGGTCTGGCACACCGTGCATCTGAAGAGCCTGACGTTGAAGGGCTTCAAATCCTTCGCTTCGGCCACCACGCTGCGCCTCGAGCCGGGCATCACCTGTGTGGTGGGCCCGAACGGATCCGGTAAGTCCAACGTCGTGGACGCGCTGTCCTGGGTGATGGGCGAGCAGGGGCCCAAGGCGCTGCGTGGCGGGAAGATGGAGGACGTCATCTTCGCCGGCACGACGGGGCGACCCCCCTTGGGTCGTGCCGAGGTCACCCTGACCATCGACAACTCCGACGGTGCACTGCCCATCGAGTACACCGAGGTGTCGGTCACCCGGCGGATGTTCCGGGACGGCGCCAGCGAGTACGAGATCAACGGCAGCAGCTGCCGGCTGCTCGACGTTCAGGAGCTGCTCAGCGACTCCGGCATCGGGCGCGAGATGCACGTCATCGTGGGGCAGGGCCGGCTCGACGCCATCCTGCAGTCCAAGCCCGAGGAGCGCCGCGCGTTCATCGAGGAGGCCGCGGGCGTCCTCAAGCACCGCAAGCGCAAGGAAAAGGCGCTGCGCAAGCTAGACGCGATGCAGGCCAACCTGACCCGCCTCACCGATCTCACCGCCGAGCTGCGCCGCCAGCTCAAGCCGCTGGGCAAACAGGCCGAGATCGCTCGCAAGGCCCAGGCGGTGCAGGCGGACCTGCGCGACGCCCGGCTCCGGCTGCACGCCGATGACCTGGTCAACCTGCGTGCGGAACTGGCCAAGGAGGAGGCCGACGAGGCCGCCGCCAGGACCCGCCGGACCGAGGTCGAGCGCGCCATGGACGCTGCCGGTGCCCGCCAGTCCGGCCTGGAGGAACAGCTCGACGCTCTCGCACCGCGGCTGTCGGCCGCGCAGGACACCTGGTACCGGCTCTCGGCGCTGACCGACCGGCTGCGCGGCACGGTGCGGCTGGCCGCCGAGCGCGCCCGGCACCTGTCGGCCCCTGCCGAGGAGCACCGCCCCGGCCGGGACCCCGATGAGCTGGAGCGCGATGCCGATGCCGCGCAGCGCCAGGAGGCCGAGCTGCACGAGGTCGTGGAGCAGGCCAGAGCGATGTTGTCCGGCGCGCTGGAACGCCGCGCCGAGCTGGAGCAGGTGGTCGCCGACGCGGAGCGGGCGCATCTGGCCGCCGTGCGCGCCGTCGCGGACCGGCGGGAGGGGCTGGCCCGGCTCACCGGGCAGGTCGAGGCGCTGCGGTCGAAGTCGGGCGCTACCGCAGAGGAGATCGAGCGGCTGTCCACCGCATCGTCCGAGGCGCAGGCGCGGGCGGCTGCCGCGCAGCGGGAGTTCGACGAGCTGCAGCACGAGATCGATGCCCTGCACGCGGGCGAGGTGGAGCTCGACGAGCGGCACGAGACTGCGCTGGCCGCGCACGGTGCCGCCGCCGAGCGGGTCGCCGAGCTCACCGCCGCGCACCGGGAGACCGAGCAGCAGGCGGCCTCCTGGCGGGCCAGGGTGGAAGCCCTCTCGCTGGGCCTGTCCCGCAAGGACGGTTCGGCGACCTTGCTGGCTGCCGCGCTGCCCGGGGTACAGGGTTCGGTCGCCGCCCTGCTGACCGTTCAGCCTGGTGCCGAGGCCGCGGTGGCCGCCGCGCTCGGGGCGGTGGCCGATGCGCTGGCGGTCTCCGACGTGGACGGTGCGGCTGCCGCGCTCGCCCTGCTCCGCGAGCAGGACGCCGGTCGCGCCGGCCTGCTCGTCGGTGGTGCGCCGAGCACGGTGGACCGCAGCGCCTGGCCCCAGCTGCCCAACGGGGCACGCTGGGCGGTGGACCTGGTGCGCGCACCGGAGCTGCTGGCCGCCGCGATGCACCGGCTGTTGGAGCGGATCGCGGTGGTGGACGACCTGAGCGCGGCTCGGGCGCTGGTAGCCGCGCAGCCGACGATTCGCGCCGTGACCGTCGACGGTGACGTGCTCGGCGCCGACTGGGCCCAGGGCGGATCAGGCCGCAGCCAGAGCATCATCGAGGTGCAGGCCGCCGTCGACGACAGCGAGACCCGGCTGGCTGAGTCGAAGATCCGCATCACACGACTGGCCGCCGAGCTCGAGGGTGCCCGTGCGGAGGCGGCTGTCCGCACGGAGGACGTCGAGAACACCCTGGCTGCTCTGCACGAATCGGACGCGCGACTATCCGCGGTGGCCGAGCAGCTCGGCCGGCTCGGCCAGACGGCCCGCTCGGCGTTCGCCGAGGCCGACCGGCTGCGCAGCCAGCGGGACGCGGTGGAGGAGCGGCGAGCCGGCGCGACGACCAGTCTCGCGGAGCTGGAGGAGCGGCTGCGGCTGGTTCAGGACGAGCCGATGGACTCCGAACCGGACACTGCGGAGCGGGATGAGGCCGCGGCCGCGTTGTCCACCGCCCGTGGTGAGGAGATGGAGGCCCGGCTGGCACTGCGCACCGCCGAGGAGCGGGCCAGGGCGTTGCAGGGCCGGGCCGAGGGGCTGCGTCGCAGTGCCCAGGCCGAGCGGGCGGCCAGGGTGCGGGCCGCCGCCGCGTCGGTAGCGCGGGAGCGTGGCGCTGCGGTGGCGGGGGAGGTCGTGGCGGCCGGCGAGCTCGCACTGCGCCGCATCGGCATGTCCCACGACCGCGCCGCCGCCGACCGGGACGCGGTCGTGGCGGAGCGGGCCGAACGGGAGCAGAGCCTCACCGAGATCCGCGGCCGGGTCCGCGAGCTCTCCGGGGAGCTGGACAAGCTCACCGACACGGTGCACCGCGACGAAGTGCTGCGGACCCAGCAGCGGCTGCGGGTCGAGCAGCTCGAGGCCAAGATCTCCGATGACTTCGGCATCGGCCTCGAGGATCTCGTCGCCGAGTACGGCCCGTCGGTGCCGGTGCCCCCACCTGCGGCTGAGATGGCCGAGTACGACCTGGCGCGGGAGCGAGGCGAGCAGGTCAGCGCCCCGCAGCCGGTGTCCTTCGACCGAGCCGCGCAGACCCGTCGCGCCCAGCGGGCCGAACGCGATCTCGCCCTGCTCGGCAAGGTCAACCCCCTGGCGCTGGAGGAGTTCGCCGCGCTGGAGGAGCGCTACAAGTTCCTGTCCACCCAGCTCGAGGACCTCAAGGCGACCCGCCGTGACCTGCTGACCGTCGTCGCCGAGGTCGACGGCAAGATCCTCGAAGTCTTCACCGGCGCCTTCCACGATGTGGCGCGCGAGTTCGAGGCCGTCTTCACCACACTGTTCCCCGGTGGGGAGGGCCGCTTGGTGCTCACCGAACCGGACGACATGCTCACCACCGGTATCGAGGTCGAGGCCCGCCCGCCCGGCAAGAAGGTCAAGCGCCTTTCGCTGCTCTCCGGCGGGGAGAAGTCGCTGACCGCGGTGGCCATGCTGGTCGCGATCTTCCGGGCTCGCCCGTCGCCGTTCTACGTGCTGGACGAGGTCGAGGCGGCGCTGGACGACACCAACCTGCACCGCCTGCTCGCGCTGTTCGAGCTGCTCAGGGATCGCTCGCAGCTGATCATCATCACGCACCAGAAGCCGACCATGGAGATCGCGGACGCGTTGTACGGGGTGAGCATGCGCGGCGACGGCATCACCACGGTGATCTCGCAGCGGTTGCGCGGCGCCACCGACTCAGCAGGGGCCGCCTGACCCCACCCCCGGTGTGTCCGCCCGTGGTGCTCGGTGTGTCCGTCCCCCATGCTCGGTGTGTCCGCCGCTCGTGCCCGTGTTCAGGATGCCCACCACGAGATCGCTTCGGTCACCCACTCGCCGGGCAGGTCGGCCCGGTCGGATGCCAGGATGGTCCGGTGCCGAGCACGATCCTGATCCTCATCTCTGTCGCCGTCGTGGTAGCGCTGTTGATCGCGCTCGCGGTGGGTCTGCTGCTGGTCCGCCGCAGGCGGGTCAGCATCGCCGAGCGGCCCGAAGAGGTCCCGGAGAAGCCCCCGCCGCCCAAGCGATACCAAGCAGGCGGCGCCATCAGCTTCTCCTCCGGTGGGACCGGCGCCCCCCCGGCACCACCGGAAGCCTCCGCTGCGCCATCGCTTCTCGAACCCCCGCCGCAGGCTCCAGCACCGGTCCCGCCGGACTCCGAGACCTCGCTGACGGATGCCGCGCCGCCGGTCACCGCCGACCCGGACACCGCCGCGCCCGCCGAGGCGGCTCCGGTGGAAGCGGTTCCGGTGGAAGCGGTTCCGGTGGAAGCGGTTCCGGTGGAAGCCGCCCTGGTGGAAGCGGCTCCGACCGAAGCGGTTCCGGTGGAGGCGGCTCCGGTGGAAACCGCTCCGGCCGATGTGGTTCCGGTCGAAGCGGCTCCGGCCGAGCCCATCGAGCCCATCGAGCCTCCTTCCGGTCGGCTGGTGCGGTTGCGCGGCCGGTTGTCCCGGTCCCGCTCGGCGTTCGGGCAGAGCCTGCTCGGTCTCCTCGGCGCGGGAGACCTGGACGAGGACTCCTGGATCGACGTGGAGGACACCCTGCTGCTCGCCGACCTGGGTACGGCCGCGACCACCGAGATCGTGGACCTGCTCCGGGCCGAGCTCGCCCGTCGCGCTGTGCGGACCGCTGAGCAGGCCCGCACAGCATTGCGCGCCGTGCTGGTCGAGGCGTTGCGTCCGGACTTGGACCGCGCGGTGCGCGCTCTGCCGCGGGTCGGGCCCGACGGCGCGAGCATGCCCGGCGTGGTGCTCATCGCCGGGGTGAACGGCACCGGCAAGACGACCACGACCGGAAAGCTGGCCCGCGTACTGGTGGCCGATGGCCGGAAGGTGCTGCTCGGAGCGGCTGATACGTTCCGGGCCGCCGCCGTTGAGCAGTTGGTTACCTGGGGCGAGCGGGCCGGTGCGGAGGTCGTGCGCGGGCCCCAGGGGGCCGATCCGGCCAGCGTGGCCTTCGAAGCGGTCAAGCGAGGCGGCGCGGACGGTGTGGACACGGTGCTCATCGACACCGCGGGCAGACTGCACACCAAGGCCGGGCTGATGGACGAGTTGGGCAAGGTCAAACGGGTGGTGTCCAAGCAGACCGAGGTGGACGAGGTGCTGTTGGTGCTGGACGCCACCACCGGTCAGAACGGGTTGACTCAGGCTCGGGTTTTCGGCGAAGTCGTGGACGTCACCGGCATCGTGCTCACGAAGCTGGACGGCACGGCCAAGGGTGGCATCGTCTTCCAGGTGCAGCGCGAGATCGGTGTGCCGGTCAAGCTGGTGGGCCTGGGCGAGGGCGCCGACGACCTCGCCCCGTTCGAGCCCGAGGCCTTCGTCGATGCCCTGCTGGAGTGACACCGCGGTGATACCGGACAAACCGGCGTGGCCCAAGGAAGTCCCGGCCGCAACCTGGATGTAACAGGACTGTTGAGACAGTTCACGGTACAGAAACACACGACACTTATCACCGAAACACAGTGTGCGCACTCTGTGTCCACGCACCACCCGATCGTGGTGCGTGGACACAGGAGGAGTGAATCCGTGCCTGACACCGGTGACACCGCCTGGATGCTCGCCAGTTCCGCCCTGGTGCTGCTGATGACTCCAGGCCTCGCGTTCTTCTACGGCGGCATGGTCCGCTCGAAGAGCGTACTGAACATGATAATGATGAGCATTTCCGCGATGGGGGTTGTCGGGGTCCTCTGGGTGCTCTACGGCTATTCCGAGGCGTTCGGCAACGACGTCAGCCACGGGCTCGTCGGTAACCCGTTCGAGCACATAGGGCTGCACGGCCTCTACGGCGGGACCTATGTCGCCACCAGCACCGCCAAGGTCGCGATCCCGCTGGTGGGCACCGTCCCGGCGACCGTGTTCGTCGCGTTCCAGGCGATGTTCGCAATCATCACGGTGGCATTGGTCTCCGGTGCCGTTGCCGACCGGATGCGGTTCGGGCCGTGGATCGCGTTCGCGGCGTTGTGGGCGACGGTCGTCTACTTCCCGGTGGCGCACTGGGTGTTCGCGTTCGACGCACCCTCGGGTCCCTCACCGGTCGGTGGCTGGATCGCCAACCAGCTCAAGGCGATCGACTTCGCCGGTGGCACCGCCGTGCACATCAACGCCGGTGCCGCAGGTCTGGCGCTGGCTCTGGTGCTCGGCAAGCGCCGCGGCTGGCCGCGGGAGGCCATGCGTCCGCACAACCTGCCCTTCGTGATGCTCGGGGCGGGCCTGCTGTGGTTCGGCTGGTTCGGGTTCAACGCCGGGTCGGCGGTGGCCGCCAACGGCGTCGCGGGGATCGCCTTCATCAACACCACGGTGGCTACCTGCGCGGCGATGCTGGGCTGGCTGCTGGTCGAGCGAATCCGCGACGGACGGCCCACCAGCCTCGGCGCCGCCTCCGGCGTGGTGGCCGGCCTGGTCGCCATCACCCCGTCCTGCTCATCGGTCTCCCCGATCGGAGCGATCGTGCTGGGCGCGATCGCAGGCGCAGTGTGCGCACTCGCGGTCAGTCTCAAGTTCCGCTTCGGCTTCGACGACTCGCTCGACGTGGTGGGTGTCCACCTCATCGGAGGTCTGGCGGGCACGTTGCTCGTCGGTTTCCTCGCCACCGCCGACGCACCCGCGGGCGTGAACGGCCTGCTCTACGGCGGCGGCACCGACCAGCTGTGGCGCCAGGCCGTGGCCGCGTTCGCGGTGATGATCTTCTCCTTCGTCGGAGCCCTGGTCATCGCTCTGCTACTGAAGTACACCATCGGTTTGCGGCTGGACGAGGATGCCGAGTTGACCGGCATCGATGAGACCGAGCACGCCGAGGCCGGCTACGAGCTCACCGGAGTTCTGACCGGAGCAGGGACCCGGGTGAGCTATGCACCTGTGGGGTCGACTCCGAGCATGAAGGTCCCGGCCACCGCGCCCAAGGCTCCGGCACCTAAGAAGGCTCCCGCGGCCAAGGCTCCAGCGCCTAAGAAGGCTCCAGCGCCTAAGGCGCCTGCGGCCAAGACCGCGGCGGACAACGCCGCCGCGGACAAGGAAGGGTGAGCGCTCATGAAGCTGGTGACTGGGATCGTCAAGCCCTTCACCCTCGAGGACGTCAAGAGTGCCCTGGAACAGATCGGGGTGCTCGGGATGACGGTCAGCGAGGTTCAGGGCTACGGCCGGCAGAAGGGGCACACCGAGGTCTACCGCGGCGCGGAGTACTCGGTGGATTTCGTCCCCAAGATCCGGATCGAGGTCGTGGTGGACGACATTCAGGTGGACAAGACGGTCGAGGCACTTGTGGAGGCGGCCAGAACCGGCAAGATCGGGGACGGCAAGGTATGGGTCACCCCGGTAGAAACGGTGGTGCGGGTGCGTACAGGTGAGCGGGGCTTGGACGCGCTGTAATCGTGGGGAGGTGCCGTTGCCCGCGGGGCGTAGGTTGTTGGCCGATGCCCCGCGGGCCGGCGCTGATCCGGCCGACACCGTCGTCCGGACCTGAACCGGGGAGCGCGGCCCGGACGCGGTCGGGGAAATGAGTCGAGATGGGACATGTACCCGGCAGGCCGGGGTTCGGAGCCCAGGCCCACGAGGGGGACGGTGCGCAGAGCGCTGCGGCCGATCTGGTGAAGGCCCGCGCCGCCCTGCTCACCGTGAGCTCCCGGCAGCGTCGGCTGCCTGCCGAGGCGCTGCGGGCAGCGCTGGTGGACCTGCACGAGTTCTGGCTGGCCTCGCGCGCCGCATCCTTGGGCATCGGGCACGGCACCGCGCTGGTCGCGGTCGGTGCACTGGGCCGTCGTGAGCTGGCGCCGTACTCCGACCTCGACCTGGTGCTGTTGCACGACGGCAGGCGGGACGTCACAGAGCTCGCCGACTCGCTGTGGTACCCGCTGTGGGACGCCCGGATCGGCCTGGACCACAGCGTGCGCACCGTCGGGCAGGCCTTGCAGGTGGCGGCCACCGACCTGCGGGCCGCGCTCGGGCTGCTGGAGGCCCGGCTGATCGCGGGGGACGGCGTGCTGTTCAGCGCCATGGACACGGCGGTGCGCCAGGCCTGGCGCACCGGCATCCGCAGCCGTTTCGAGGAGCTGGCCGAATCGGCACAGGAGCGGTGGCGGCGCCGCGGCGACATCGCGCACCGGGTGGAACCGGACCTCAAGAACGGCCACGGCGGGCTGCGTGACGTACAGCTGCTCGAAGCGCTGTCCATCGGACAGCTCCTGGACCGGGCCGGTCCGGAGGTGTGTGCGGCGCGCGACCTGTTGCTGGACGTGCGTACCGAGCTGCACCGGCTGGCCGGCCGAAGCCGCGACGTCTTGCGTGCGCAGGACGCGGACGAGGTCGCGTCCGCCATCGACCTCGGTGATCGGTTCGATCTGGCCCGGCGGCTGTCCGGGTCGGCGCGCACCATCGTGTACGCGGTCGACGTGGGGTTGCGCACGGCGCGGGCCGCGCTCCCTCCGCGCGGTCGGGCCAGGCTGACCGGACTGCGCAACCTGGGCCGGGGACCGTTGCGCCGTCCGCTCGACGACGGGGTGGTCGAGCACGGCGGCCAGGTGGTCCTGGCTCGCGACGCTCGCCCGGCGCGTGACCCGGCGCTGGCGCTGCGGGTCGCCGCCACCGCGGCGCGTACCGGGATGCCGGTCGCCGCAGGCACCCTTGCCGCGCTCGCCGACACAGCACCGGAGCTGCGTCGACCTTGGCCACGGCCGGCGCTGGACGAGTTGCTGTCGCTGCTGGGTGCCGGACGTCCTGCGGTGGACGTGATCGAGGCGATGGACCGGACCGGGCTGTGGGGGCGGCTGTTCCCGGAATGGGGAACGGTGCGCGACCTGCCTCCACGGGACCGGGCACATGTCTGGACGGTGGATCGGCATCTGGTGGAGACCGTGGCCCAGGCGGCCCGGCTGACCACGACAGTGGCCCGGCCGGACCTGTTGCTACTCGGCGCCCTGCTGCACGATCTGGGCAAGGGTCGGGGCGGGGACCATTCCGTCGTCGGCGCTGCGCTCGCCGAGCAGATCGGGCACCGGCTCGGACTGTGGCCCTCGGACGTGGCCGTCCTCTGCGCGGTAGTGCGCCATCACCTGCTGCTGCCGCATACCGCGACCCGCCGGGACCTGCAGGATCCCGCGACCGTGCAGCGGGTGGTGGACACCCTCGGCGGTGACCAGACCGTGCTGGAACTACTGGTCGCACTGGCGGAGGCGGACAGTCTGGCCACCGGGCCAGGAGTGTGGAGCGAGTGGCGGGCAGCACTGATCGCCGACCTCGCCGAGCGCTGCCGGACGGTGCTGTCCGGGCAGCCCGTACCAGGACCGGAGCCGCTCACCGAGGAGCACCGCGCACTGGCCGAGCGGGTCGCCGCGATCGGTTCGGTGTACGTGACGGCCGACTCGGCGGCCGGACCGGGTGTGGCCACCACGATCACCGTCGTGACCCCCGGCAGACCCAGCGTGCTCGCGCAGGCCGCGGGGGTGCTCGCGCTGCATTCACTCCAGGTCCATGCCGCCGCTATCCAGATCGTCGAGCTGCCCAGCGGACGTTCGGTGGCGGTGGACACCTTCACCGTGTCGCCGCGTTTCGGCCGTCCGCCCGACGTGGCGCTGTTGCGCCAGGACCTGATGCGGGCCTTGGACGGCACGCTGCGGCTGGCGGACCGGCTGGCCGACAAGGAACGTGACTACGGCGAGGTCAGCGCGCCCGGCCCGGGATCCTCCGACGTCGAGGACGTGGAGGCCAAGGTGTTCTGGTTCGACGACGAGGCCACCGGAGCGGTGGTTCTCGAGCTGCGCACCACGGACCGGATCGGGTTGCTGTACCGGGTCGCGTCCGCGCTGGAGGGCAGTGCGGCGACCGTCCGATGGGCCAGGGTCGTGACGTGGGGTAGTTCGGTGGTGGACTCGTTCTGCCTGATCGGACCCGGTGCGGACGGTGGGCTGGGGCCGGTGGCCCGGCGGAAGGTCGAGCGCGCGGTGCTCGGCGCGGCCCGCTGAGGCAGGCATCGTTGCAGGTCGGGTGCGAGCGCCACCGCAACGTGGACCGAGCACTACTGCGAGCTACGATCCAGGGGTATGCGCGGAAGGCAAGATGAGGTGATCACCCTGCACGCGCCCTTCGAGCACGCGCCATTCGAGATCGTGTTGCGCGGGTTCAACCGTCAGCAAGTCCTGGATCGCGTCGGGGTACTCGAGGCTCGCATCGCATCACTCGAGTCGCGTGCCGTGACGGTCACGGCCGAGCGGGATGCGGCGCTGCAACAGAGCGCCGACCTCGCCAAAGTACTCGAGCACCTGCGTCGCGAGGCGCAGCAGGCGACCACCCGGCTGGAGCGCCTGCAGCGATCTTCGCTGGGCGGAGCGGGGGTGCGGATCCAGCACATGCTGCAGGTGGCTGAGGACGAGATCACCGCGCTGCAGGTCAGCACCGAGCAGGAGACCACGTCGCTGCGTGAGCGCACCCGCGCCGAGGCCGATCAGCTGCTGCGGGAGACCACCCAGCGATGCGAACACCTGGAGCGGGAGTCCGCCCGGCGGCGCAGCACCGCGGAAGCCGAGTCGGCGGCCCGGTGCCGGACGGCGGAGCAGGACTCCGAGCGCCGCCGCCGGACCACCGAGCAGCAGTCCGAGCGCGATATCGCTCGCCGGGAAGCGGAGTGCGGTGCCCGGATCCGGGAGTCCCACACCCGCGGGGTGGCCGGGCTGTACCTCTTGCTGCGAATCGTGGGAGAGCGGCTCACCAGCCGGGTGGCCGAGGCCGAGGGGGAGGTCAGTCGGTTCACCGCGCTGCGTACCGACGTCACGGCTCGGTTGTCCTCTGCACATCGGGTGCTGGTGGAGGCGATCGGCCAGGCCCAACAGCACGCCGCGAGTGAACAGGGCGAGTTGTCCGGCGACCGCTCGCCCCGGACCGAGTAGTCCTACTCGGTCGCGAGTACGGGCAGTCCCGCTGTCCGCACTCGCCGCGGCGCGCCATGCTGTTCGGTGTGGGCCGGGCAGTGGCCGGGCGGACGCGGGGTAACCGCCCGAGTGGGGGACGGGCAGTGGGTGTGACTCTTTCCGGTACCAGGGCCACGCTGGGCCGTCGGCGCCCCGAAGAGGGGCTTCGGGG
>JBOHGD010000091.1:0-16889 GCA_050699955.1 Pseudonocardiaceae bacterium
GAGCTGCCCGGGCAGCTCGACCCGCTCACCGGTGACCACCCGACACCGGCCACATCCACCGCCCCCACGACGATCGACAGCGCCGAGGCCACGTCGTGATCGACCGCCTGCAAGGCTTCTTCGGGTTCACCCGCACCCCCTTCGGCCGCGACCTCGCCCCCGGCATGCCACACCGCCACACCGCCCACGGTGAAGCCGTCGCCCGGATCGGCTGGTGCGTCACCGAACGCCGGATCGGAGTGATCACCGGCGAAGTCGGCGCCGGCAAACCGTCGCCATCCGCGCCGCACTGTCCACCCTGGACCCGACCCGCCACACCATCATCTACCTGCCCAACCCCACGGTCGGGGTCCGGGGCATCCACCACCAGATCGTCACCGCGCTCGGCGGGCAACCCCTGGTCCATCACGCCACCCTCGTCCCGCAGACCGCCGACGCACTGGCGATCGAGCAGGCCGAACGCGGCCGCACCCCCGTCCTCGTGATCGACGAAGCACACCTGCTCGATCACCCACAACTGGAGTCGATCCGGATGCTCACCAACCACGACATGGACTCACACAGCCCCTTCGCATGCCTGCTCGTCGGACAACCCACCCTGCGCCGGCGGATGAAACCCGGCGCGCTGGCCGCACTCGACCAACGCATCGGGCTGCGCTACGCCATGCCACCCATGACCAGCGAAGAGACCACCAGCTACCTACGCCACCACCTCACACTCGCCGGACGCTCCGACACCCTGTCCTCCGACGACGCCACCGCGCTGATCCACCAAACCAGCCGCGGCTACCCCCGCGCCGTCAACAACCTCGCCCTCCAAGCACTCGTCGCCGCGTTCGCCGCAAACAAGGCCCTCGTCGACGAATCCTCCACCCGCGCCGCCGTCGCCGAGATCACCACCGAATGAACACCCCACCGCCACCCTGACGACCACACCGCCACCCCAACGACCAGGCCCCGCCCGGCACCACACCGACGGGGCCCGCTCACATCACCGACATCCACACCGCCAATGACGTCGTCGTCTGCATCCTCAGCGGCGGGCAACACTCCAGCAACCGGACCAGGTTGACGTCGACATCCAGGAATCCCACCCCCGACGACATGGTCAGCGCCAGATGAACGACCGGGTCGACGTGATCCCCGCGACCACCCAGCTCTCCCACCAACTGCCGGGCCACCCCGGGCAGGCCCCGCGACGCCATCCACAACGCGTGAGTCACCTCACGGTCCGCCACGCCGAGCACTGTGGCCAGATCCGCCTCGCTCAAGCCCCCCAGCCGCACCTGCGCCCGCAACCCCAACGGGCGCAGAGCCGTGACGATCACCGCCACCGGAGCGGGCGCACAACGCGCGGCGAGCATCGACAGCATCCCACGGCATCCGGCCCGCCACGGTCGACATCGTCGACCACAATGAGCCGCAGCGAACCCGACACAAATTGCACGGCGGCCTCGTCCAGACACAACGGGCTGGCGTTCTCCGCCGATATGGCCTCGACCAGCCCGGCCGGCGCATCAGCGTCACACAGCAGCTGCGCCCATGCCCTGTACCCCGGCTGCACCTCCGGACAAGACGCCCACAACACCTCGAACCCACGACAGCGCGCCTCGTTCGCCGCGGCCTCCGCCAGCACCGTCTTGCCCGATCCCGCCGCACCGGACACAACGAGTACACCACCCATGGCATCGATGCCTCGCGTGGCACGGTGCAGAAGTCGCCCGATCTATTTCATCTCTCGGCGCCGGGCGACGAGCACCTCCTCACGCTCACCATCCCGCCCCACGACGCTCGCGATATGCGCGGGCAACCGACCCGCCACCACCCGCGGCCCCGCGGATGACACAGCCACGACCGAACTCGCCACGTCGCCCACGGTCGCGGCCACAGGTGCGCACACTCCTGCGAGGAGAGACCCAGCGCATCGGCCAACTGCCGCACCGAGACCCACTGAGGATTGCCCCTCCCCCGGTTTCCAACCGGCGAATCGTGCTGACCGACACCCCCGAACACTCGGCCAACACCTCCTGAGTCAACGCCACCCGCCGCCGGAACCCCCGCAACACGGCGCTGACCTGCGCCCCCACGCCGACCTCCCGCTGAGGTCCCACCCGTGTCCGGACGGCAGCGAGCGAACCGGTCACACATGACCGGTTCCCGAACTGGCCACCCCATCGGGGCCGCACCACCATGAAATACACCCCACCCGGACAGCGAAGCGAAAAAAGAGAACAAACCGCAGAGACATGCTCAGTTCAGGAGGAAAGACCTATCGTGTCGGTCGAACACCACCTTCTACCCAAGTCAATTTCATTTACCTGCAGGAGTCACCGCTCCGCGTTGCGGCGCCGACCGAACTGGTCACGGGGCTGACCCACAACCCGGGATCGCCGTACCCGTACCGCGATACCTCTCAGTACCTCCGGCGAAGGGACCTGGCAGTGCGCACAAGACTATGGCGTCGACTTGCGGTGTCCGCCTTCATGGGTCTCGGTCTGCTTGCCGCCGGATGTGCTCCGGCGGCGAACGGGCGGGCCATGGCCGGCCCCGCGCCCGCGTTGACGCAGGTCATCCAGCCCATGACGAACGTGACCGAGCATCCCCGGCAGGGTTACTTCTCCGATCCCTACCCCATCCACGTCGCCACCTCGCACGCGGCCGCGATACCGCAGTCCTTCTCCGGAACCACCACAGAAGTGCTCAGTTGCGCGGGAAAACCCACTGCGGGCTGTTTCCACGCGAGTCAGATCACCGTGAAAATCGGATCGGCCCTCAGGCAGCAGGCGGCTACGAACGGGTCCACGTTGGGAACCGGAATCAACAACAACATCTTTCAGGATGATTCGGGTGCCTGGCATATGGCCGTGACGTACTACGTGTCCAATCGCAAGCATCACCCGAACGCGAGGGCGTGGACCGCGATCCTGCACGCCCATCCCGTCAGCACCCCCGGCACGACGGTGCCCACGAGCTGGGTCGCCGACTCCCTCCTGATCGGCTCTTTCACGAGTCCGACCAAGGCAAACTATGACGGGAAGTACTTCGAGAACGCCGGAAAACTGTATCTCGTCTACAGCAACAGGCTCCCCGGTACACCCGCGCGGGACGGGATCGTCGCCCAGCTGATGAGCTCACCGGAACACGTGGCCCCAGCACCGCCGGCCGTCCTGCTGGCTCCCGGCGACTACAACTCCGAACTCTTCTTCGGCCTGCACCAGCCCAACACCTTCAAGCTGATCGAAACAGGGAACATCACCAAGATCGACGGCAAGTACGTGATGGCCTACTCCACGGGAGCCTACGACGAACCCGACTACAAGACCGGGCTTGCCTGGTCGGACACGTTCCTGCCCGACCCAGGGGACTCCTATCGGAAGATCACCATGCCCGACACTGCAGGCGTCTGGGGCAAAGCCGGTCACCCCGAGGTCCGGTACCTGTTGCAGTCACAGGAGCCCCACTGGCCCAACGACATCGGTCGCACAGTCGTCGCGCCGGGCGTGCCGGCCGTGATCCAGGACGCCCAACGCTGGTACCTGACCTTCGCCGGGTACCTGCCGTCGGACGCCCCGGTCAGTCCGAAGACAGGCCACTACGCCCCCTCGTCTCGACGGCCGTTCTTCGCCGCGCTGTCGGTGCACATCCCGGCCGAGGCGACCGTGGCCCACGCGTCCGACGCCGAACTGGCGCACTGGATCACGATCGACGCGAGCCGATGACCCCCGCGCGTCCCAGCCGTGCTGGAGCAGCGTCCGTCCCTTCGGGACACCCAGGAGGAAAGGCGGAACATCATGACATCGCAGCGCATCGCGCTCCGCGCGGTGACAACCCTGCTGCTCGTCCTTAGCGTCGTGCGGTGGCCTGCTCCTGCTCGACCGACCCACCCGCAAGCACGGCATCGCTCGCCTGCGACACGACGGCCCGTGGGCCGGTCGGCCCGGTCGACTCGTGGACCGCCGCACCCGCCCGCCTCAACGGTGCCTACCAGGACAGGACGATCCGCGACATCGTGCACACCACGATCGGCGGCGGCTCGGTCCGACTGCGATTGTCGAACGTCTTCGGCACCGTCCCCGTGCGCTTCGACTCGGTGTGGATCGGTGCGCAGTCCAGCGGGGCCGGCGTGGTCACCGGGTCAAACCAGCGCGTTCGCTTCGCCCGGGCCGACACGGTCACCGTCCCGGCCGGCGCCGAAATCGTCAGCGACCCCATCAACCTGACCGTCCACCGGGGCAGAACCTGTCGGTGAGCATCCACGTGGCCCCGGTGACACCGGACAGGTCACCGGCCACCTCCATGCTCAGCAGGACGGGTGGTCACCTCAGTGCTACATGAACTACCGCCGCCGCGCACCGGACGCTCCGGTCGACCACGCACCAAAGGCACCCGACTGGGCACACCCACCGATCTCGCGGCGACCGCAACGTGGCACCCAACACAGATACGCCGCTATGGGCGCACCGACACCGTACACATCGCCGAGGTGATCTGTGTGTGGTACGGATCATGTCACCGCCGAACCATCCGAGTAATCTTGGTTCGCGACGACAAACCCCCCACCCCCGACCGCGACGACCGCGGCTACGCACTTCCGTCAGTCAGCACCGACCTCGAATCAACGACCGAGGACCTAGTGGCCCGTTATGCGCCCCCGCTGGAGAATCGAGCAGACATTCGCCGACGCCCGTCAAGTCCTCGCAAGTCGGCCAGGCCCGCAATCGCCTACGCCGTGCTGTGGAACGCACCGTGCCCTTCGGCCTGACCTGCCTGAGCCTGATCACCATCTGGTACGCCCCCCACGGCCACGCCCCCGACGACGCACTTGTTCACCGGACACGGGCACGCTGGTACACCACCAAGACCGAACCCTCCTACGACGACATGACCATCAAGCTCCGCCGGGTCATCATCGCCGCGAGATTTCACAGCCCACGCCCCTACCAGGCCACCCCCGAACAAACCCGAGCCATCCTCACAGCCTGGGCCGCCGCCGCAACATGACCCATCAAAACTGCGAAATACGAGACCAAAAAACGGGTCACAAACACCACAAACCCGCCTTGACCAGTTCCGCCGCTTCAGGGATGACCCGTTGTCGGCCTGGACCTGTCCGCCGGAATGCTACAGCACGCCGTGCGCGCGGCCCGCGCTGAGGCCAGGCCGCGTTCCCCCACCACCCCAGCACCAGGAGCCTGACACTCGGCGCGACCCCGTACGTCGTGGTTCGGTCGGCGGGGAATTCGCGTCCGCACACCGTGACCAACATTCCGGGTGGCGCGGCGGGCGGGTCGGCTAACGCGTGAGCGCGACAATCTGCCGGGTCAAACACCCACCGGATACCCTCATGAATGTTCATTTAAAATTGCCACCTATCCGCTGCCGAGAGGGGGTCGGGATACGGCGGGTATCCAAGGTTCGGGCTCTCCGTGCTGTTGCGCATCGCTCGCAACGGTGCCGGGGTTGGTCATCGCAGGCCTGCTCCGGCGTGACCGGGGCACGGGTGGGGAGTGGGGTCGATGTCGGAGTAGACCGCGGCCAGGCAGGACAGGCACAACGCCACCCCCAGCAGCGCAGCCACCAGCCCTGGGCGCAGCCGGACCACCTGCCCGGCGCGGAGGATCACCACCCCGGCCAGGACGACCAGCGCGGGCCCCCAGAGCAGCCCCGCCCCGCTCAGCGCCCCGGCCAGCCCGGCGGCCAGCCCCGCCGCGCAGGCCACCGACGCCACCGCGTCCCGGCACCGAGGCCGGTGGCGGGCCAGGATGAGACCTACCCCGGTCACCGCAAGCACCAGCGCCACCCAGCTCCACCCCAGCACCCACCCCGGTACCGGAAGCCGGCCATCACAGGTCTGTTCCCGGGTCTGGATCACCTGCTCGGCCAGCTGGACCGCGCCCACCCCGACCCAGATACCGATCCCGGCCAGTACCCCACCAGCCCTCTGCCACCCCCGCCCGGCACCACGACCCGCGACACTGCCCGTCACGGTGCCGGTGCCGGTGCCGGTGCCGGTGCCGGTGCCGGTGCCGGTGGCAAGGGGGATCGGTGGGTGTGCCGGTCGGCGACGGCGGTGCGCCGCCACCCCGATCAGCGACCCGAGGACCGCGCCGAGCAGGAGCAGCGGGTCAGGTCTTGCCTGATAGAACCTGACCAAGATCGCCAGGCAGACCCCCGCCACCACAAGGCCCAGGACCCACTGCGCCCACCGCGGGATCCGGCTGCGGCGCGACCTCAGCATGCTGCTGGTGGTGGGTGTGTCGGTGGTCACGATCCTGTCCTGTCTGTCACGGTGCTGACCGCAACGGCACATGAGGAGGCGGTGTGTATCGGGGAACCCCCGGCCCCGCCCCGGCGCCATCGCCGATGCCGGTGCTGTGGCCGTTGGTCGCGGTCATCGGGGTTCCGGCAGGGGGGAGTGCCGGACTGTGGGACTGGCCGGGCGCTGGGGCATCGGGGCACACCAGCGACCGGCCAGGGCGAGGCCCGGCCCGCCGCCGCAGGCAGCGCGGATGTCGGGGGGTCGTTGTGCGCACCGCCAGGGCTGTTCCATCGGTTTCCTCCCCTGCCACCCGTCGTGGACACCGGCCGGGTCGGCGCGGGAAGGCGTCGGCGCGGACCCGGCCGGTCACGTCCGGCGATGACAGCTCTCGCCACGCCCACCGGGCTGTGACTCGACCTTCACCATCGGTCGCGTGCCCAGTACTGTCGCGACAGATCGAACAGTCGAGTCACAACCGACGCGCAAACCGTGACATTCGTCGATGGAGACCACACCTGAGTCGTCGACGTGCGGGTCGAACACGATGCAGCCGGTGGGATCGATCGGTCGTGGTGGTGGCTCTGCCCCTCGGCACTTCGGTGGCCGGCCGGTGGAACCGCTGCGAGCTGCGTCTACAAGGCCCTCTGGTCGGCTGAATGCACGTGCACCGCTACGTCCAGGGCCACGATCAGTTCCGCCAGCGCGGCCCGATGCTCGGGGGTGAGCTCGCCGCGCGGGACCCCCGGCGCCGCGGCTCCTCCCACCGTGTCCGGGGTGATCATCGGCCGGCACGGTACATACACTAATCGAGCTATATGAGTCAGGTGCGACACAACAGCTATGTGCGAGATCAGGGAAAGTCGAGTCGATTAAGTCGGCGACGTTGGATCGGGCCAGCCCGGCCCTTACGGTCATCTGGTGCCTGAGCTGGTGTCCACCACCGAGGCCGCGAAGACGATCGGGGTCAGGAGCCGCACCCTGGCCCGCTATGTCGAACGCGGCCTGATCAACCCCACGGTGGTCCTGCCGTCGGGACATTTCCGCTGGGACCTCGAGGACCTCCGCACACAGATGGACGAGGTGCGCCGCCAGCACCGCCTCAACCAGTAGCCTCACGGTCCCGCGCGGGCGACTGGTCCATCACCGCCCCCCACCTCCACCGGCCCGGCCGGCGCACCCCGGCCAGCTCGGCCCGCCGCGCCGGACGGGCGGGCTATGGCTGCGCGGCACCACCCCGGCATCTCGGAGCATCCGATGTACCCCAGCCGTAAGAGCGGCCCGTCGGTTCCATCAGCTCCCGGATGGTCGCGCCCTGCGCGTAGCGGTCCTGCACGCGCGCGGCGATCTGTTCCCGTTCCTCGCCGGCGATCCGCCGCCCCGTGCGCAACCGGCTAAGTCCTCCTCTCACGCTCTCCTCCTTTCGCTCAGCTCCCGAGCGCTGCGCGCGAACGCCACCAACTGCTCGAACAGCTGTCCCGTCTCCTGCGCGCTCACGTCCACCGACGAGGTGATGTCGGCCAGCCGGCCCCCGGCCTGGTCACCGGCCTCGCCGAACGGGTCGAGATCATCAGCCAGCCTGCGCTCGGTCACCGACACCAGCACCCTCACCTCACCGGTCCCGGACTCCATGACCTCCTCGACCAGCCGCAACGCGATCCCACCCGGGTCCTGTCCGGCCGGGGCCAACACCCAGGGCGCACCCAGATGCGCACCCTCGACGGCACCGGACCGGAACTCGCACCCCGGCGCGCACCACGACCGGTGCGCCCACGGCGGCGCCCCGAACGGCGGCGCCGTGGGATCATCACTGCCCACGATCAACTCCCTTGCTCGTCTCGGGGCGGAGGCGCCCCCACGGAGATCGCGCAGGGCTCTGGACGGGCATGACGCGGCCCCCGTGACGTGTCCGGTGCCGCCGCCCCGACTGGGGAGGGACGGTCTGGGGTGGCGGCACCGGGCGACTCACCGGCACCCGACCGGCGGGGCGCCCGGACCGCCCGGGCGCCGGGCGGGCGGTCCGGGCTCGGTTCCCGCATCCACCCCACCGCGGCGGCCACCGCATCCGGCTCAGGCGCCGCAGCGCCCACCTGGCAGGCCACCAGACTGGTATGCGCGAGGCGCCACACCCCACACGGCCACCGCCGCCGGTGGCCCCACCAACTACGGCAACGCGGACAACGGGACTCGCCATCGGCGGGGTGGTGGATCTCCAGCAGCCGCCGCCACGCCCCGATCAGGCCACGCAGCTGCGCGCGCACCCCCTCCACATCCACCGCCCGGCGCATGACCCCGGCCGCCTGCAGGTCCAGCACCGCCAACTGCGCACGCACCTGATCGGCCATCACCTCCGACCACCCCACCGCGGTCGTCATCGCGTCGCCTCCACCGAGCACTCCACCCAGCACCGCCACGGCCGACCCATCGGATAGCACCCCTCCCGCCACGTCATCGACACCAGCCAGGACCGCCCGGAAGAGGGAAAGAACCGCGCGGCCCCGACCGGTCGCGTCCGGACGCAATGTGGATGGCGAGATCGACGGATCCACACCGGCTGGCACTGACCTCGCCTCTCACATCCGGTCGTGTGATGGGTAGTGTTCGCGACAGGTCGGACAATCAAGCCACAAAAAACCACAAAGGGGTGGCGCAGATGCGCGGAACGTCATTGGCGGTGCTGCAGCTGCGCATGAAGACGCAAGGAATCGCAAACCTGTGTTGTGGGTAGCGCCTGGTGGCGTTGTGTGTCGCACACTGTCGGTATGAGTGAACGGACCCCGCCTGTGAAGGAACCCGGCGCGCCACCAGGCGCGGTCGGGCACCGGCTCGCCCTGGCCCGTGACCTGGCCGGGCTGACCCGCCGCCAACTCGCCACCCGCGCGCAGGTCGACATCGACGTTCTCGCCCAGGTCGAGCGCGGTGAGTGCCCGGCGTCGCCCTCGTTCACCGCCGCCACCGCACGCGCCCTGCGTCTGGACGTGGAGACGCTGCACGGCCAGCCCTACGGGCCCGCGCTGCGGCACCCGAACGCTGAGCACGCCGGGGTGCCCGCTCTGCGCGCGGCGCTGGACCGCGACGCCGACCCGCACCCCCCCGGCCCGGCGCTGACACCGGCGCAGCTACGTGCCCGGCTCGAGGAGTGCGACGCGCACCGCGCCGCAGCCCGCTACGCCGAACTCGCCACCGCCCTGCCGGACCTGCTCGACCACGGCCACGCGCTGGCTCACGCCGGCACCGACCCCGAGACCGCGGCCGCGCTGCTCACCGACGCCTACCTGCTCGCCCAGAGGGTGGCCTACCGATTCGGCTACCTGGACCTGGCCATGCTCGCCACCCTGCGCGCCCGCGACACCGCGCACCACAGCGGTGACCGGCTCCGGGTGGCCGTGGTGGCCTGCGCGCACAGCCTGCTGCGATGCCACCGCGGCGACTACCCCGGCGTGGCGCGCCTAGCCGAACGCGCCCACACCACGATCACCGACCAGCACCACCCCGCCGCCGACGCCGTCCGCACCACGCTGCACCTGCGCCAAGCGATCAACTGGGCCCGCCGCGGTGCCGCCGACCGAGCCGAGAAGCACCTCGACACCGCCCGCGAGCTAGTCACCCGCGGTATCCCGGCCAGCCCCTACTACACCGTGCTGGCCACCCCCGCCAGCGTCGACATCTGCTGGATCGCGGTCGCCGTCGAACTCACCGACCCCGCCACCGCACTCGACCGCGCCCGGCAGGTGAAGATCCCCACCGGGGAGCCCCCCGCCCTCATCGGCCGCCACCTCATCGACCTCGCCCGCGCACACACCCTGTCCGGTGACCACGACCAAGCCCTCACCGCGCTGCAACAGGCCCGCACCATCGCCCCGCAACTGACCCGCTACCACCCCCAAGCCCACGAGACCGTGCACCACCTCGCCGAAACCCAGCGGCGCCGCGCCGACACCCTGCCCGGCTTCGCCCACTGGGCACACATCACCACCCAGTCGTCCCCTACCGAGTAAGAGAGAGACCGGGAGGTCCCCGCCGTGCAACCCGTGGAAGAGCAAGCACCCGACGGCGCGGTCGGACAACGCGTCGCCGCCCAACGCAAACTCGCCGGCCTGGCCCAATACCAACTCGCCGACCGCGCCCACGTCAGCACCAGCCTGGTCTCCCAAGTCGAACGCGGCACCGTCCCCGCCTCACCCGCCTTCACCGCCGCCACCGCCCGCGCCCTCCACATCGACGTGGACATGCTTTATGGGCAATCCCCCTGGTCCACAGCCGACGCGAAGATCAAGCACACCGCGATAGATGCCCTGCGAACGGCGCTGGACTGCGCCGACGATCCGCTGCTCTCTGACCCGCCGATGTCCGCTGCCGAGCTGCGTGCCAGGCTCAACCACTGCGAGGATCAGCGAGCACGATCGCGGTACACGCATATCGCCGACGAGCTCCCACAGCTTCTCCAGAACGCCAACGCGATCGCTGCCGAGGCCGAACATGGGGCCGATGCCGAACTCGCGTGGTCCATGGTCTGCGACGCCTACATGCTGGCCCAGACAGTCAGCTTCCGATTTCGTCACATCGACTTGGCCGCGCACTTCAATGACCGTTGGCACTGGGCGGCGGCACAGTCTGGTGACCCCCTACGCCCGGCCGCAGCTGCCTATCAACGCGGTGCTCTACGGCTCTATCTCGGCGATTACACCGGTGTCCTCCGAATCATGGAACGCGCACACGCTGACATCCTGGATCAACGGGCTCCGGCGGCTGATTCGGTGAGGACTCAACTGCACTTGCGCCAAGCTATCGCTCACGCTCGTGGCGGGGCCGCGGACCGGGCCGACGAGCACGTCAGCGCCGCTGGCGAGTTGGTCGCTCGAGGTATCCCGGCGAATCCGTACTACGACGTGATCGCCACCGTAACCAATGTCAAACTTCATTGGGTTGCGGTTCCAGTCGAACTCTCTGACGGCACCACCGCAGTCGGTAGAGTCGAACAAGTGCACAACCCGGAGCACGATGGGCCAGCCCGCGCAGGACGTCACTATATCGACGTCGCCCGAGCCTGGACCCTGCACGGCGACCGCGCCAAAGCCCTGGATGCGCTGAGGCAGGCCCGTGTCACCGCCCCGCAGCTGACCCGGTATCACCCACAGGTTCACGAGACCGTGCGCATTCTGGCCGAGCGTGACCGCCGTGCCACTGACACCCTCGCGGGCTTCGCTCGTTGGCTCGGCATGCACCTGTGAGGACCACTCACGCCCGTACGCGACCTACCAGAACCGGTGGACTGATATGGCTCTGAACTCTTCTCGGCTCAGCACTGAGCCGCTCATGGACGCCACCGACAAACTTGCAGCACAGCGGCCAATTATGGACGCGGCCAGCTCTGGGCAGGTGAAGACAGCCGCGCATCCGTTCGGTCTGCGTTTCGCCGTCTCGCCAATCCGAGCCGGGGAGCACAGCAAGACTTATTATACCGTCACTGAGACTGAGGCCACGGAGATCAGCAGAGACGGCGTGGTAGAGACGATAACCGATCAAAACGTCAAGGAAAAAGAGGACTGAGCATCGAGGAGAGGTCAGTGTGATCATTATCCTCAGCGGCGCCGACGACCCTACTGCGGATCGGGTCGAGTTTGAGTTGGATCGCCGCTCGGCGCGCTACTCCCGACTTGACCTGTCCGATTTCCCCCAACGCGTCACCGCCAGTGCGTGCTTGGATGATGCGGGGCGCTGGACCGGCCAGATTCGCCATGACGATGGGTGGTCAGTGGCGTGGGAAGACATCGAAGCTGTCTATTATCGGCGTCCGAGCAACTTCCGTCCCGCATCCAGCCTGACGGCTAATGAACGGCGATTTGTGGTGGCCGAGGCTCGCGGTGGCTTCGGTGGCGTGCTCGCCTCTCTCAATGCACGATGGGTGAACCACCCGTTCCGGATCGCCGATTCCGAATTCAAACCGGTGCAGCTTACCGCGGCCCGCGAGTACGGGTTCACCGTCCCCTCGACACTCATCACCAACGATGGGTCTAGCGCGCACGGTTTCGCGCGAACCTGGCCACAGAAAATTGTGTACAAACCCCTTGGTGGTGGTTTTCATCGTGACGACCATGATAACTTGACTCTAATCTATGCGACGCTTGTTGCGGCGGAGTCATTCGATGATGCGGAGATCGCCACAACTTCCCATTCATTTCAATCGTTTATTGAAAAGAGCCATGATGTGCGGGTCACCGTGGCGGGGTCTCGCGTATTCGGTGCCGCGATCCACTCAACCAGTGACGCCGGTCGAGTTGACTGGCGCTCGGACTACGATTCACTCAGCTATGCTGAGATCGCCATCCCGGGAGAGATCGCGGACGCTATCTACCGCTACCTGAGTCGTTTTGACATCCTGTACGGAGCGTTCGATTTCAGTGTCGACCAAGAGGGCCGCTGGTGGTTCTTGGAATGTAATCCAAACGGGCAGTGGGGCTTCATCGCCGAGGCTACTGGGATGCCGATTGCCTCGGCCATCGCCGATCTGCTGATTGGAGATGTTGTCCCGTGACCGCCAGTCCCGCGACAGAATGGCGGGAGTACCTTACCGATATGGTCAACTCCATACGGCAGGTCGGCGCCTTGTCCGATCCCCAGTGGATCGACACGTTCCAAGCCATACCTCGTCATGTATTCCTGCCCCACCTCCTTGAACACGATAAGGTCACTGGCGAGCACGACTCCGACGAACGCCGCTGCCGATGGCTGTCGCACGTGTATCAGGACGATTCTCTCGTCACCGCCACCGCCCACGACGCCGCCCTGCGGGTCGATATACCCACCAGTTCCTCTACCCGACCCGGACTGATGGCGCGCATGCTCGAGCTACTCGACGTGCGCGACGGGATGCGCGTGCTGGAGATCGGCACCGGTACCGGCTACAACGCCGGTCTGCTCGCTCACCGCCTCGGCGATTCCCAGGTCACCAGCATCGACATCGACCCCACGCTCGTCGAGCATGCCCGACGCGCACTACACGACCTGGGCCTGTCACCACATCTGATCGCCGGGGATGGCGCAGCCGGCGTTCCCGACCGCGCCCCATTCGACCGCATCATCGCCACCTGCGCCGTCGCGCAGATCCCGCTTGCATGGATCACCCAACTCGCACCGGGCGGGACCCTGCTTGTCAACGTGCGCGGGGAGATCGCGGGCGGAACCCTGTGCCTGCTCACCAAAGACACCAGCGGCGACGACGAAGTGATCGGCCCCTTCCTCGACATCGCAGGTCATTTCATGTGGACCCGAGCCGACACCACCCGCGCCCTACCCTACGACATCCACCCCACTTCTGAACGCGACCAAGCCCGTACCACCACGGCCCCCACAACCGTCACCGAAATAGCACAGGACATCACCGATCCGCATTTCCGATTTCTCACCCAACTACATATACCCGGAATCCGCATCCTTACTACATCTCACGACACCCCTGCAATCATCCGAGCCGAAACCACCGACGGATCGTGGGCGACAGCACACCCGACTGGGCAGATCAGCCAGGGAGGCACCCGCCGACTGTGGGACAGCCTATTCGCCGCACACGGAATATGGTCGGATCTCGGCCGACCCGAGCCCACTCGATTCGGAATCGTCGCCAACCCAACGACACAATTCGTCTACCTCGATCACGACCACAACTGGACCCGTTGGCCCCTACCGCTGCTCTGCGGGAGCGGCGTGCCACCAACTCCCAGGCTGGTTCGCTCACCAGCTTCGCATCGACCTCAAACGGGTTCACCACCGACGGACTAACACCGGGAGATCACCATCATGAGCACCCCAGACGACGAGACAGCCCCCGACGGCGCGGTCGGACAACGCGTCGCCGTCCAACGCAAACTCGCCGGCCTGGCCCAATACCAACTCGCCGACCGCGCCCACGTCAGCACCAGCCTGGTCTCCCAAGTCGAACGCGGTGCCGTCCCCGCCTCACCCGCCTTCACCGCCGCCGCCGCCCGCGCCCTGCGCGTCGACGTCGAAACCCTCACCGGGCAGCCCTACGGACCCCCCATCACCGACCCAGCAGCCGATCATGCTGGGATACCTGAACTCCGCACGGCGTTGTACGCCGATCAGGTCCCGGACTTGAATCGCTCACCTATGCCGGTTGCGGAGCTTCGTACACGCCTTGACGAGTGCGAGGCGAATCGGGAGAAGTCCCGGTACTCGGCAGTCACCACGGCGCTCCCGGAGCTGCTTAACCATGCGAACGCTCTCGTCGCCGAGGCTCGAACGGAATCGGACGCCGAAGCACGGTGGGCCCTGCTCGATGATGCCTATGAACTGGCCCAAGCCGTCAGTTACCGCTTCGGCTACTTTGACCTCGCAACGCTCGCTGTCCGATGTGGTCGTGATGCCGCCGGACGCTCGGGAGATCCGTTGCGTGCCGCCGCAGCGGCTTTCCGTGGAACACACATGAGTTTGCATCAAGGAGACTGGCGCAACGTTCTTCGCATCCTCGACCGAGGCCACGCCCTGATTGAGGACGTGCACTCGCCCGCCGCTCGTGCTGTACGGGCCCAGCTGCACCTGCGGCAGGCAATTGCGCAGGCTCGCTTGGCCGCGCTTGACCGAGCCGATGAGCACATTGATGAGGCTCGACAGCTCGTAAGCAGCGACGACGTGCCTGCGCGACCCTTCTACAACATCAACGCGAGCCAAGCGAATGTCGAGATCCACTGGGTTGCGGTGCCAGTCGAACTCTCCGATGGCACGACAGCGGTTGGTCGCGCCGAAGCAGTGCAGCTGCCTGCGGATGCGGAACCGTCCCGCGTGGGTCATCACTGGATCGACGTCGCCCGGGCCTGGACCTTGCACGGCGACCGCACCAAAGCCCTCGGCGCACTCAGGGAGGCCCGCCGGATCACGCCGCAGCAGACCCGGTACCACCCGCAGGTGCACGAGACCGTTCGCATTCTGGCCGAGACTGACCGCCGCGCCACCGATACCCTCGCCGGGTTCGCCCGTTGGCTCGGCATGCACCTCTGACGTTTCAACTGCGAGGAGTTTGTGATGGCTCAAAACAAGGGCGAGGACAACAAGCCGGGCAAGCATGACTCGACTCGTGATGGCGGGGGTGTTTATCAGCCGGATAAGACGGAGAAGCCGAAGGATTACGGGCGGGGGAAACACGAGCGGGACGACAAACAGGGCCGGTAGATCGATGAGCGCTGAGACGGATTGGCGCGCCCTGCTTGGTGAGGTTCCCCGGGATGGTTTCATTCCGGATCTGATCTGGGTTGACGCCGCCGCCGAGGTTGGGGGGCAGTCGGGTTTTGTTGCGTTGTGTAAGGGGGATGATCCGGGCCGTTGGTGGGGGCTGGTCGCGGGTGATGAGCCGGTGGTCACTCAGGTCGATGAGGGGAACACTGCGCCGGGACAGGTCGGGTGGTCTCCGTCGAGTTCGTGTAGCAAGCCTTCGATCGTGGCGGCGATGCTCGACGTGCTGGATGTCGGTCCGGGGCAGTCGGTGCTGGAGATCGGTACCGGCACCGGGTGGAACGCCGCGTTGTTATCCCGGCGGGTCGGTGAGTCCGGGCGGGTGGTCAGCATCGAGGTCGATCCCGGGATCGCGCAGCGCGCTCGGAGCGCGCTGGTCCGCGCCGGGTACGCGTCGTTGGTGGTCTGCGCGGACGGCGTCGAGGGCTATCGGGATGCCGCGCCCTACGACCGGGTGCTGGCCACCGCGTCGGTCCGTGAGGTCGTGCCACGTACCTGGCTGGAGCAGACCCGGCCCGGGGGCCTAGTCGTCACCCCGTGGGGGACCGACTACTGCAACGGGGTCATGCTCACCGTGCAGGTGGGCGAGGGTGGCGCCGCGACCGGCCGGTTCGGCGGGGATCTGGCGTTCATGCGGCTGCGCTCGCAGCGGCGCCGGTTCTACGAGCCCGACCAGGCGCAGATCGACCAAGCGGATGTCGCCACGACCGAGGTGCACGGGTGGGACTTCTTCCGCATGATCAACAGTGATCAGGCCGCGTTCAGTATCGGGCTGCTCGTCCCGCGCTGCGCACTCACCGTCGAACTCAACACCGCCGGCGAGGATCACCACATCCTTGAGCTGGACGACGTGTCCACCGGGTCGTGGGCGCGGCTGGACGCTGACCTGTGCTCATCGGAGCGGCTCGTGGTCCGCCAGCTCGGCCCGCGCCGGCTCTGGGACGAGGCCGAAACCGCCTACGACTGGTGGTATGAGCGGGGCAAGCCCGGCCTGGACCGGTTCGGCATGACGATCACCACCCCCGGTGATCAGACGGTGTGGGTCGACGACCCCAGCACCATCGTCCGCGACTTCACCCAGAGCCCCGGCGGCACCTCACCCGCGCCTGGGCACTGCACGGCGACCACACCCGGGCCACCGACGCGCTCCACCAGGCCCGCACCCACGCACCCCAGCTGACCCCCTGTCACCCCCAGCCGTTCGAGTCAAGAGAGACCCGGGAGATCACCACCATGAGCACCCCAGACGACGAGACAGCCCCCGACGGCGCGGTCGGACAACGCGTCGCCGCCCAACGCAAACTCGCCGGCCTGGCCCAATACCAACTCGCCGACCGCGCCCACGTCAGCACCAGCCTGGTCTCCCAAGTCGAACGCGGCACCGTCC
>JBOHGD010000092.1:0-15597 GCA_050699955.1 Pseudonocardiaceae bacterium
GTCGACAGCCCAGTCTTCCGGCTGCGGATCTTTCAGGTCCCAGCCGGCCACGCGGAACAGCGCTTCGGTTCCAGCCGGGTTGCACACCGTGAGAATGTCGACCGTCTCCGATGTGAACAGGTACGCGCGTCCAACGCCCGCACCCGCCTCAAGGCCGCTGCGTTCCCCGTCGCGAAAACGTTGGAGGAGTTCACTATCGCGGCGTCCTCGATCCCGCGGGCGACGTTCGACTACCTCGCCGGCCTGGAATGGATTGGGGCACAAGAGAATTTGTGTCTGGTCGGCCCTGCGGGCACAGGCAAGAGCCACATGTTGATCGCCCTGGAGCCGCCGCTGTCGCGGCTGGGCACCGGGTCCGCTACTTCACTGCCGCTGATCTGGTCGACACCCTCTGCAGAGGACTAGTCGACAACTCCGTTGGCCGGGTCATCGAGACCCTGCTCCGCGCCGACCTGGTGATCGTCGACGAACTCGGCTTCGCCCCGCTGGATGACACCGGCGCCCAACTGCTGTTTCGGTTCGTCGCGGCCGCCTACGAACGCCGGGCGCTGGGGATCGGCTCGCACTGGCCCTTCGAGCAGTGGGGCCGGTTCCTGCCCGAGCACACCACCGCCGTCAGTCTCTTAGACCGGCTGCTGCACCACAGCAACGTGGTGGTCACTGAGGGTGAGTCGTTCCGGATGCGCCAGGCCCGCAACGGAGGAGGTGCACGCCCGAAAAGACCTGAACAACCCCGAGGGGTGGGGACTTTCAGTTGGCCACCAGCGGGGACCGCAACTTGGCCGTTGACAGCATCCTGCCCGACTTCGCGGGCGCCCCCGTGCACGACCGCTACCGCAACTACTTCCACCCCCGCTGGGAGCACCTCGCCGGGCATCAAGCCTGTAACGCTCATCTGTTGCGCGACTTCGCCGACGCCGAACAGTCCTACCCCGACCACCACTGGCCGGCCCAAACGCAGCGTGCGCTGCGCGGCCTCATCCACGCCTGGCACACCGCCCGCGAAAACGGCCTGACCGAGATCCCCGAGCATGTCCGCGACCCACTGCTGCGCGAGTTCCGACACGCCATCCGAGTCGGCCTGGCGCAGGTGCCACGAGTGCCCGGGCCGCGCCACCACACCGCCCAGCATCCCGGACGCGACCTGCTGGAGTTCTGCCATGACCGCGAAGACAAACGTCCTCGGTTTCTGCTCCGACACCCGGATCTGGCCCACGAACAACATCAGCGAGCGCGACCTACGACCCACCAAGACACAGCAGAAGATCTCCGGGCGGCTCACCAGCGAAGACACCACCCAAGATCGACTCGATATCCGCAGCTACATCGACACCGCCCGCAAACACGGCGCCGACATCATCACCGCACCGCACCAGCCCATCACCGGCAACCCCTGGACACCACCGCTCGTAGCACCCACCTGACCACCCGAAACCACAACTCACCTCACTACACCGACGCCACCCACAGTCGATTCGCCATGCCCTCCGGGACGTGAATGTTTACCCTGCCGGCGTCCACCGATCGCTTCTTCCGGCAGCGATGACACACTCGCCAGCGTCTCCTTGCGGGGACGGCCTTGCTCGTCGCGGAAGGAACGCCGCAGCAGATAGCACGGGGTAGGCCCGCCGCTCCCCATCGACGGAGGTGTACTGGCGACCGGCGTCGTCGATATGCATCCGCGCGCTGCCCTGTTTCACCTGCTCATCCAACCATACCGATCACGGGTGATGGCGAATTTTACTGGCTACCATTCCGGCGTGTCGGGAACTTCCAGCAGGTCGGACCCATGATCAGCCGCAGAACGTGACGCAAGTTCGGGCTAATGCAACAGCCTCGCCGTGGTCGGTCAGCGCTTATCGAAGGTCAGGTGCAGCGCCTCGGGACTGCCCAGGATGACGCCGGCCCGCCGTGGGATGTCGGCCCCCTCCTTGAGCCGGAAGTTCGTTGCCTGCTTAAGTAGCTCCTCGAACGCGATCGCGATTTGGATCCGGGCGAAATGCGCCCCAAGGCAGCGGTGGATGCCAATTCCGAATGCTGCTGCGTGTCGATTGTTCGGCCGGTCGAAAATCAGCTCATCAGGATGATCGAAGCGGTTGGAATCACGGTTAGCCGAATAGAAATGAATGGCGATCCGATCTCCTGCCTTCAGTGGTGTGCCGGCGATTTCGGTGTCCTGTGTCACCGTGCGGGCCATGAACGACACGGTTGGTTCGAAACGGAGGAACTCGTCGAGCTCGCGGTGCCACCAGTCCGGCGTCCGCAAGATCGGCTCGATATCATCGCGGGTCGCCAGGTGGTAGGCAATGTTGACGATCATGCCTCGGGTCGTGTCCAGCCCACCGATGAGCAGGATGGTCACGATGCCCACCCGTTCCTCAGTCGTGAGCGGGCGACCGTCGATCGTCGCCATGGTGAGAGCGGTAAGCACAGTGTCATTTTTCTCCGGCGAGTTCACGACCGCGGCCATCGCCTCTATGGCCAGCAAAGCCACTCGTTCGAACGTTTCAGGTGTGTTCTCCGTCGCCACCTGCTTCACTGCGCCTACCCCTCGCGAGACCAGCTCCATGTTATCGGTGGCGAATACAACATGGGCTAGCGACCCGGCGCTGAATGGCACAGAATAGTCGGACACGACCTCCAGTCCTCCCTTGTCGATAAAACCGGCTATGGCGTCACGAGCGATCTTCCGCATTTGCTCCTCATAGCGAAGGAGGAACGAACGCGAGAAATAGCCGTTGAGGAACTTGCGGTAGAGTCGGTGATCGGGTGGATCGACATCTATCGGTATGACCCGGACTGGCACGCCTCGCAGACCCGGCTGCGCGGAGCTGAAGATCTCCGGGTGTTCGCAGACCCAGCGAACATCCTCGTATCGACTGATCAGATAGTAACCGCCATCCGCCTCCGTGTGCAGCACCGGGCACTGCTCGCGCGCGACGGCCAACGCTTCAAGAAGATGTTCACGCTGGTCGTCGGCGAATAAGTCGATGTTCGCGAGTATCTCTGCAACCGATTTACTCATCCCATCCTCCTTGGTCATGAAATGAAATAGCCAACAGACACTGGCGGATGACGGCACCTGCCAGTCTCCGGTCCTTGCCCGCCTCCAAAAGGGATCTTCCCACACGCCCAGTATGCCTTCCTAGTCGAACGGATTCCGGCGAGATACGGAGCCCGGACCTGTTCGAGGTTGTGCGTGATGTGATGCGGGACGTACCACCCCAGGAAGTGCCACTGGTGGCAGCGCTGGCCACCTGCTCTCGGACGAGGGCGGCCGGAGGCTCACACGTGGTACCAGCCGCGACGATTCACTGAGCTTCGGCATGGGCGAGGTCGTCAGGCCACGGGCGAGCTGATCTCGCGAGTGCGCGTGCTGGTACGTAAGTGGCTGCATCGGCCCGACACCAGCCGGTGCCGGACCCCGCGCGGCTTGCGAGGATCGGTCAGCTGTTCCCCCAGCACCTCCCGCAGCGACGCCGCCCGCGCCCGCCCCACCGGCGCGCCGCCCGCCCCCAGCGGTTTCGGTATTTCCACCGCCCTCACCGGTGGTGGAAAGTACGTCCCCGACGACATCCGATTCCAGATTTTGAAGATGTTATTCTTCAAATCGACTTCGAAGTCCTCGACGGACTGTCCATCCACGCCAGCGGCACCTTTATTGGCCGCAACACGCCTGTATGCCTTCCACACCAGTTGCTTCGATATCGTAAACGGCTTGTCCGATGAACCTGACTCGCTCACTCGTCTCCTCCCGGAGGCGAAAACCTCCGGTTGCTCGCGCGAACAACCCTTAGATGAGCCGGTCCCTTCGCTCCACGCCCATTACAGGCGTCTCACCACTACTACGAGCCGGTCCGCCAGCGCGTGCCGCAACGGTACTCAACGCCTCACGGTTTCTGCCGCTTGACGCGCTCCCTCTTGCCTCCCTCGCACCCACCACGCAGATGCAAAGCTAGCGGTGTCGGCACCCGCCTTCCCACGTTCCCCGCAGAAGCCGCAGATCGGACTCGCGCCGCCTTCATGCCGGGCACCGCCTGACCAATACACGGGCACCCGCCAGGCTTATCTCGGAGCTAATGGGATGCCCCGGTTTCGATGCCATCTTGTTGGTCTCGACACGTCCTCAGCGGTTCGCTTGCGCTCGCCTTTCCGATCCTCACCTGACGCATAACCTGCGCCTTTTCCTCATCGCTCACCACGATGGTCCTCAACCAACGCAGCATGAGGTGGTTTGACGCCTCTCCCCGTAGAGCGACGCCGAAGGGCCAGCAATCCCTCATCTCCTGCACAGCACCGTCTCCGAAAGCTCTAACTACCCAACGAGCCCTCCTTCGACGTTCGTGGCGCACCCCATTTACCTAACGTCATCTCGTGGACGCCGATACTGTTCGCCACCTCGGCGATGGTTCGGCCCGAATCGAGGACGAGGCTAACGGCCTGATCCTTGTACTCCTGGGTAAAACGTCGGCGTGTCGCCACACGAATCCCTCCGCTGGAACTCAGCGGCAGTCTATGAGCGAGTGTCTACAAGATCGGGAACGGTCCATCCACCCCAGTCTGATCCTCATCCCGAGCATTCGAAATCCGGCAATAAACCGCCGCCGACTGCCCCACCCACCCCGACGACCCACCCAGGGTCCGGGTCCTGCCCCGCTGCTGACGCCGTGTACCAGTCATACCCCGGAGTGTATGAACGTGGCATGACCCACGTCACCGTGTACCGGTGGGTGCAGCGGTTCACCCCGCTGCTCATCGACGCGGCACGGTGCGGATTCCTCCTCGCTGCCCGCGAGCGAACTGTTTCGCCGAACGGTTCGTCCGCACCCCCCGAACCGAACTCACCGACCGCATGCCGATCTTCAGCCAGCAGCACCTGCCTGCGGTGCTCGCGGAATACGTCCACCACTACAACGGCCGACAACCCCACCGCGCCCGCAACCTTCGCCCACCACGGCCAACACACCCCACGGCCAACCTCAACGATGAAAGGATCACCCGCCGCCCGGTTCTGAGTGGTCTGATCAACGAGTACGAACGAGCGGCGTAAAGCCTACTCAGAGTAGGCGGCCGACTTTTGGAACCCCACAGGGGTGAGCGGTCGTTGGACGGCGCCGTGGAGACCGCGCGGGTCCGTCGCCAGGTGGTGGATGTGGAGCCGCCGCCGCCACCGAAGGTGGCCGAGTACCACCTGGTGTCGCGGCGTTGTGGTGGGTGTGGGCATGTCAATGATCCCGCCGCCACCGATGTGCCCCGCCCGGTGGACCCCGGTAGTGACGTGGCGCGTCCCGCCGCTGATGCCCGGCACGAGGCCGATGCCCCCGAGCCTGCCACCGAGCCCGCCACCGAATCCATGACCGAGCCTGTGACCGAGCCTGTGACTGAGCCTGGCCCGGCGTCGCCCGGGACTGGGGTCGCTCCCGATCCCGTGGTGGCATTGGCGTTACGTCCGGGAAGCCCGGTCGGAGATCGGCCCGCAGACCACCGCGCTGGCGGCGTTGCTGACCTGCGGGCATTACCTTCCGATCGGGCGGGCCGCCAGTGTGCTGGAAGCTCTGGCCGGGATCGGCGTGTCCACCGGGTTCCTGGCGGGTGTCCGAGGACGTGCCGCGCGCGGGCTGGAAGCCGTGTTCCTGCCGCACCTGCGAGCCCTGTTACCCACCGCCGGGGTATTACACGCCGACGAGACCACCGGACGCGCCGCCGGGGCATTGGCCTACGTGCACGTGGCGTGCACCGAGTACCTGACGTGGCACTGTTGCATTGAGCGATCACAAGTGATCTTGGCCGGAGAATCTTCGGTTGGACGTCGCCCCAACCCTGGTCCGGCTGGCCGTCGAGGGCTCCGTTAGCCGGGCTGGGGCCTGGTGGGCAAGACGCTGGAGGCACCCCTCGCCGGAAGACTTCCTGTCAAGATCACGTGGTCGCGCTCAATGCAACAGTGCCCACCTCGGTGCTGCATGAACCACCGCCACAGGCATTCGCCGACGCCCGCCAAGTCCTCGGTGTGGGCCAGGCCCGCAATCGCCTCCGTCGTGCGGTGGAACGCACCGTGCCCTTCGAACTGACCTGCCTGAGCCTGGTCACCGTCTGGTACGCCCCCCAACGGCCACGCCCCCGACGACGCACTGGTCCACCGAGCACGGGCCCGCTGGTACACCACCAAGACCGAGCCCTCCTATGACGACATGGCCATCAAGCTCCGCCGGGTCATCATCGCCGTGAGATTTCGCAGCCCACGCCCCTACCAGGTGACCCCCGAAGAAACCCGAGCCGTCCTCGCAGCCTGGGCCGCCGCCGGCACATGACCCATCAAAACCACGAAACACGAGGGCATCACGACGGCGCCGCGAAGGGACCAAAGCCGATCGGGTTCGGCAACTGCTGGGTGGTCGCCGGCATCGTGGTGGCGCTGCCGTTCCTGTCCCGCCCGGTGTGTCTGCCGACGTTGGCCCGGTTGTGGCGGCCGCAGCGTACCGGGACGATCGCCTATGCCCGTGAGATGGCCGAGTTGGTCGCCGCCCGCCATCCGGACTGGATCGTGCATGTCGTCGGTGACGCAGCCTATGTCAGTGAGCACCTCCCCGGATATTGGCCGGCTTGGTCAGAAGCGGTACATGGCGTCGGCGACGTCCTTGAGGAACTTCCGTTCCACTCCGGTCGGGAGCATGACCACGACGCGATCGACGCCGGCCGCCACGTAGTCGTCGAGCCGATCGAGGCGGGCGAGAAAGACGGTGATCTCCATACGCCCACGACCGGATGCGGCGGAACGCTCCTGCAGCTCGGAGACCCGCGCCCGGAAGAAGCCCATGTCGTCGTGGTGACCGGGCATCCACCCGTCGCCAAAGGCCAGCACCCGGTCGAACACGGTGGGGCCGTCCCCCCCGACGAACACTGGCGGCCTTGGGTTCTGAAGCGGTTTCGGCCAGGAGTAGATGGGGTCAAACCGGACGAAATCGCCGTGGTATTCCGCTTCGTCGCTCGTCCAGATCCGCTGAATCGCCGCCATCCGCTCGGCCATCAGCTTCATCCGGGTACCTGGATCGGTGCCGTGGTTACGCATCTCCTCGTGGTTCCACGGCGAGCCGAGGCCGACCCCGAACAGCAGCCGCCCACGCGACAACCGGTCGAGGGTGGCGATCTCCTTGGCCAGCAGGATGGGATCCCGTTGCACCACAAGGCAGATCCCGGTGCCGATCCGCAGGGTCGAGGTGACGGCGGCCATCGCGGTCAGAGTCACGAACTGCTCGCGGTTACGGTAGAAGTCGCGGGGCATATCGCCCCCCGCCTCCTCGAATCCCGCACTCAGGTCCTTGCGGTCCGCAATGTTGACGGTCTTCTCGTTCCCGGCACCGAAGGGGACCCGGCGGGTCACCGGCACGTGGCTGTGGTCGGGCGCGAAGACCGACTCGATGCCGAGCCCCTCGGCCTCGCGAGCGAGCTCGAGCGGGTCGAGGCCCTCGTCCGAGTTCATGGAGAACACACCGAACTTCATTCTTCTTCACCTCTACCTCTCCGTCGCGGACGTCGAGTCCGGCGGTGTTCAGGTTCCGCTGCTGGTGCGAGACGGCACCGGCGGTTCCGGCCAGGTACTCCTCGTTATCAGAGGAGTGCCTGGCCGGGCTGGTAGTCGCCGGTGGCGGGCAGCTGGACGATGACGTTCACGCGGTTGAAGGCGTTGATGAGGGCGATGGTGGACACCAGGGCGGCGAGCTGGTCCTCGTCGTAGTGCTTGGCGGCGTTCGCCCAAGCCTCGTCCGTGACACCACCGGCCGCGTCGGCGATGCGGGTGCCCTGCTCCGTCAGCTCCAGAGCAGCGCGCTCGGCCTCGGTGAAGACCGTGGCCTCCCGCCAGACCGCAACCAGGTTGAGGCGCACCGAGGTCTCCCCGGCGTGCGCAGCGTCTTTCGTGTGCATGTCGGTGCAGAACCCGCAGCCGTTGATCTGACTGGCACGGAGCCTCACCAGTTCCTGCGTCGCGGCTGGCAGCGTCGAGTCCGAGACCGCATTGTGCGCCGAGGTGAGGTACCGCAGGACCTTGGTTGTGAGCGGGTTACCGAAGAGGTCCAAGCGAGCATCCATGGTGAGCTCCTCTGCCGTTACTGGTGTTTACACATCTCTGACGGAGTAGCTCGGTAGGATGTGATAGGAACGAATGTGACGTGCGTCTCCCCTGCCGCACCGCCGCAGGGGCCACGTGCGACGAAGTTCGGGACCGCCACTGAGACGTCGCCCCCGCTCATCACCTCTTCTGGCCCGACTCCACGCGCGGGATCTCTTTCTCTCGTCCCCCCGTTGAGCCAAACGAAACTGCCTAGCGCTGGGGTCGGAACGGTTATTCAACTAATCCCTTTTGTGACTGCCGCGAGGTCAGATGATCATGCAGTTTTGGTCGCGCACAGGATGGCCTGTAGGGGGAGCGCGTCCGGCGGTATGTCAGCGGGGTCCTCAACGACTACCTTTGTCATCTCGAAACCGCATTCTTCCAGCCAGCTTTGGTACGTCGACAGCTTCTGCGGCCCGCCCTGGCCCATGGCGCAGCCGAGGAAGAACGCGGGGTAGAAGTCAACCGAGCGAGAGTCGAACTCCCTGACGTTGTCCTGGTACACCGGAACCAGGACGTTGACCTGCCCGCCGACGTCCAGTGACTTGTTGACGTTGTCGAGGATCTTGACCACTTCGCTCTTGTCGAACAAGGTCAGGAAGTGCTTGATCATCACAACGTCGAAACCTGTGGGGACCTCCTTGAAAACATCACCGCCGATGAACGAGCAGTACTCGTCCACGCCATGAGTCCGGAAGTTCGCCAGGCACTCCTCTTCCTTTTCGGGTAGGTCGAAGGTTGTCACCCGAAGTCCGGGCGAGGCCTTCAGTTGATAGGTCAGAATCGCCCCAAGACCCGTGTTTCCGGCGAGGTCGAGTACCTTTGCGCCGGATGGCATGTCGATGTTATCGAAGAACCACGGATCAACGCGGGCGGTACCAATGTCCATCGCCTTAGCCCAGGACTCACGCAGGTCCTGGTGCTCGGCAACGGCGTCGAACAGGTTTCCCTCGAATCCATAGAGCTTGTTCAGGCCGACAATCGTGCCGGTCCGCACGCTGTCGGTGAGATAAAATAGCTGCTTGAGCATGACGACCTTGACCAGGTCCATGAAGGTGAGCACTCGCTCGAGATCGGCCTTCGCGACGCCCGCGAGCGCGTCGAGGGAGTAGCCGCCGGACCCTGCGTCGTAGGAGAGGAAACTTTCCTTGACCAACAGCTGCAGGAGCTGTTCCACGGCATCCGGTTTGGCGCCGACGGCGTCGCCGAGCTTGGCCGCGGTCATGCCGGGGTTCTCCCGGAGCATATCGATGATGCCGAGCTCGAAACAGGACAGCAGGTTCATAAACCGCGCGGGCCCCACCATATATTCGCGAAACCGCGCGAGTGTGGCTTCTGGCGTCATTACTCTAATCCCTTCGAGTTGGTTATCTCCACCGCCGCGGCTCGTCAGGTGAAGCCGATGCCGACCTCGGAGAGGAGTGGTCGCCGGTGCGTACATGGCCGTTCGTGATGAGGTGTGCGAGGCCGATGCCGTCCCGCCTCGGGGAGGACGCCCAGACCGTGATCAAGATTGAGCACTGCTCCGTGCAGCGAGCAGCATCGGCCACCGGACTTGGCTGGGACTGTTCAGCGGGTTGGCGCCGGCTTGGCGGCTCGGATGGCACTGTCCGTGGTCGTTTGCGGGGGCGATGAGGTCGATAGCGCTGGTGCGGTCGCCACGTCGGTCAGGTGCCGCAGCGAGCGGTGTCCTGATGTGGCTGGCCTGGGCTAGGCGGCGCGGCCGGCCTTGAGTGCCGCCGCGGTGTCGACGACGCGCCGGGCCTGGTAACGGGCCGCTTCCACGGCCACGTCGCTGATCTTGCCATCGCCGGCCACGTGGGAGGTCCCGTAGGGATTGCCTGACTTGAACTGGATGGGATCGGTGTAGCCGGGGGGCACGATGACGCCGCCCCAGTGGTAGAACGTGTTCGCCAGCGCCAGGAGGGTGGACTCCTGTCCGCCATGGGCGGTGCTACTGGCGGTGAAAGCCGAGTACACCTTGTCGGCGAGCTTGCCCGCGAACCACAGCGGGCCGGTGGTGTCGATGAACGCCCTGAGCTGGCTGGCTGGGTTACCGAAGCGGGTGGGGGTGCCGAGCAGCACCGCGTCGGCCCACTCGAGGTCGTCGTGGCTGGCCTGGGCGACATCGGCGGTGTCCTGTATGTGCTGGTCCCAGGCCGGGTTGGCACTGATCGCCTCCGGTGGGGCCGTTTCGGCGACCTTGCGCAGTCGCACCTGAGCGTCGGCCTTTTCCGCGCCCTCGGCGGCCGCTTGCGCCAAGGCGTGCACGGTGCCGGTGGCGCTGTAGTAGATGATTGCGACGTTCACGGAATCCATGATCGGTTTTCTTCCTTCGCGGGTTCTGTCGGGTGGTGCCGGGTACGGTCGGACGAGCAGGATGGGCAGCGCCAGCGCGACGGTTGGGCCACGGCGATTCACGTCCCGGCCGGGGGCGAAGCCGATCTCCAGCAGTACGACGACGCAATCCCTCACTTTGTGAGGTAACGCGCCCACCTCAGTGCGATGCCTCGTCGAACTGGTGAGAGCAGGCGCGACCAAGGGAGTTGGCGACACCATGAGCACGCAGTCCGAGCCAGGAGACGGCCGGCTCGATCCGGGCCTGAGCGCGATCCTGAGCGAGCGGCGTCAGCTGACCAATCTCGCGTACCGGCTCCTCGGCTCCCTGGCTGATGCTGAGGATGTCGTGCAAGAGACGTCCGCCCGCTGGTACGCCATGTCGCGACAGCAGCAGGAAGCCATCGAATCCCCCGGCGCCTGGCTGACGAAGGTCGCCAGCCGCATCTGCCTCGACCTGCTCGGCTCGGCACGGGCCAGGCGGGAGAGGTACGTGGGCGAATGGATACCGGAGCCCCTGCCCGACCCTACGGAGTGGATCACCGGGTGGTCGGGCGGCATCACCGTCGACCCGGCCGACCGAGTCACCCTCGACGAGTCGATCAACATGGCCTTCCTCGTCGTGCTCGAATCAATGACCCCGGCCGAGCGCGTCGTGCTCATTCTTCACGATGTCTTTCACTACTCCTTCGCGGAAGTGGCCGAGATCGTCGGCCGTACGCCGGCGGCATGTCGCCAGCTGGCCTCATCGGCGCGCCGTCGCATTCGCGCGCCGCAGGCTCCCGCGACTCCGAGTGTCCAGCGCACCGACATTGTCAGGGACTTCAAGCAGGCATGGGAGGCCAAGGACATCGACGCCCTCATCGGCCTCCTCGACCCTGACGTCACGACGATCACTGACGGCGGCGGCCTCGCCAGCGCCGAACTCCGCCCCATCGAAGGCGGCGAGCAGGTCGCGCGCGCCTTCGTCGATATCGCCGGCAGGACACCCGACCTGAGGATCCTGGAGCGTATGGTCAACGGTCAGCCCGGTCTGGTGGCTCAGCAAGAGGGCGTCACCGTGACGGTGATGGCGTTCGACGTGGCAGGCGACCGGATCAAGCACATCTGGGCGGTACGGAACCCCGAGAAGCTCCGGCCTTGGACAAGAGCCGCCAAGCCGGCGCCAACCCGCTGAACAGTCTCAGTCAAGTCCGGTGGCCGATGCTCGGTACACGGAGCAGCGGGAAAGCGGCCTTCAAGGTTGCATTAGATGCAATAAGTCCCCAGTTCCAGGGGCAGGTCGGGGATGGTCCGAATAACGATGGGATTTGGACCTTAATTTCTGTATAAACAGATTGTTATGAGCACGGCTGGCCTGTCTGGCGTGGGCCGCACGGTGAGAAGTGGTGTCCGGAGAACGCGAAGCAGATCAGGGCGTCTTGGGGGGCGTCGGCGACGCGGGCCGCGGTGGCGGTGGCGGTCGCAGCGGTGGGGTCAAGTTCGGCGGCTAGTAGCCAGTGCCGGGCGATCTCGGCGGCCCTCTCCGTGTTCCCCGTCCACGCTCGCGCCGCCGCCGCACCGATCCGTCGATGCCGCCGGGCCCGGCGCAGCCGCCCGGTGGTTTCGTACAGTGCCTCGGCGGTTAGGGCGTGGGTGAAGCGGAACCAGCCCAGTTGCTGTTGGTCTTCTACTATCAGGCCCGCTGCGACGGCGGTGTCGAGGACCTCCAGTGCTGTCTCAATCTCGACGGAGGCAGCCTCGGCGACGACGTCGATGTCGAAGTGTCGGCCAGCGATGGCGGCCACTGATAACATCTCAGCCGCGATTTGGGGTAGCCGGGCGATGCGTCGTAGCACCACATCGCGCACCGGCACCGGCACCGGTGCCGTGTGGGGTTGATCCAGGCGCTGTTCACTGGTCAACAGCTTGATAAGTTCCCGGAGGAAGAATGGATTTCCCTCGGTGCGGGCCCACAGTCTTTCCGCGGTAGACTTATTGACCTCCCGGTGAAGCATAGCGCTCGCCAAAGTTTGAGTGTCCTGGGTATTGAGGCCATTTAGCTCTATCCGCGTCATTCCCGGGCGGGCCAACGCCGCCAACGTCTCGGCCAGGGTTGCTGCCTCGCCCGACTGGTAGGACACAGCCACCAGTAGCCGACTTGCTGGCACCGACTCAGCCAGGTGGGCCAACAGCCGTAGTGAGCTCCGGTCCGCTCGATGCAGGTGATCAAGGACCACCACCAGCGGTGCGGTGTGGGATGCGCCGGTCAGGTAATGGACGATTGCCTCGAACAGCCGCAATGTGCCACCGGCGCCCTCCACGCCGTCCATCAACTGCTGGGTGTCCCCGTCCAGTAGTTCGGCCATCGGGCCCGGTATTGAGCGCTGCGGGCAGCAGGTGGCTACCGCACGCAGCACCTGCTCCCAGAGCCACAATGGTGGTGCGGCGACGTGTTCGGGGCAGGCACCCCAGAGCACTGGCACACCCGCCAGTTCGGCGAAACGCCGCAGTAGGCTGGTTTTGCCGATCCCCGGCTCCCCGGATACAGCCACCACCCGCCCCCGACCAGCCGCCGCCGCGGCCAATCCCTCGACCAGCTGCCGCAGCGCCACCTCACGACCGACAAAGATTTCCCCGCCCGCAACCGGGGAGGGTGGCGGACCAGTCGTAGCGACCTGTGTTGAGGCCGTGTGCCTGCTAGGTACTCGCATGGTCGAGACGGCTCGGTTTGAACGCCAGTCCAGAGCCGGAGCCTGGTTCAGGATTTCACGCTCGAGGTGTTGTATTGCTGGTCTGGGGTCGATGCCTAGCTCCTCTGCCAGCCGCATCTGGATGGTCCGCAGCACTGCTAGTGCGTCGGCCTGTCGCCCGGCCCGGTACAACGCCAGGCTCAACAGCTCACAGCCGTATTCGCGCAGCGGATGGACCCGTATAAAGGCCTCCAATTCGGCCACTGCCACCCCATGGGCGCCCACAGCTAGCAGCGCAGCGCAGCGCCCCTCAACAACCGATAGCCGCAACTCGTCCAGTCGCGCTACCTCCGGCACCACCCACGTAGCATCGGCCAGCTCCGCGTATGCCTGTCCCCGCCACAACGCCAACCCCGCCTCGAACTCACTCAACGCCTGTTGCGGATCACCCCGTTCCCACGCCTGCCACCCCGCCGTAGCGCGCTCACCGAACCGATGGGCGTCGACGTCGACAACGCGGCTGTCCAGCAGATAGCCGGGGGCGCAAGTGCGCAACACGGTAGCCGGTGTCCGTGGAGCACGCTCCGGTTCTAACACCCTCCGCAAATTGGCTATATACGCCTGCAGTGAGGTCATCGCCGATGGCGGCGGACGCCCCGCCCACAATTCTTCCCGCATGACATCCACTGCCACCGGCTGACCCACCCGGCTCACCAACAACGCAAGCAGTGCACGCTGCTTAGGCGCTCCCAGATCGACCAGCCGACCAGCGACCACCGCCTCTACCGGACCCAATGCCCGGAACTCCACCATGACCTCGGGAGTACCCCGCATTTCTGGCGGCTCTGCCTCGGTCCATCGGGTAGAGCCCGGCGAGGTGGGAGATGAGGCCGCAACGACTTCTGTGTCAGTCATGACCCAGCCAAGGGGAGCTGGTCGACCGTGCAGGAATCCGGCCCCCGCCCGAGCACCAGCGGCAGGCCGACCCCGATGCCTGCGACCCCTGCCGAGCGCCGTACCGCGCAACGGTCCGGTAAGCGATGGTCGATGCCGGCGCCGACCATGCTGACGGCCCCGGCGAGCACACGGTTCATCAGATGCAGCTGCGATCCCAAGACAGGACTCCTCTGTGCTCGCCCCGCGTGACCGTGGGACGTAGATACGGGTCCTAGGTATGCCGTCACCTGCGTTCGCCACAGAGCGTTCGCGAGAACAGGAAACGGGTCATCCCGTGAACCCGCGATCTGGATCTAACCCGTCACCCCGCACGGCAACGAGGCCCCCAGGAGTGAACTGCGAACCAACAGGAAGTGCGGCGAACAGCGTGGTGCCGACCACGGTGACACCGAGCGCGTGACCCACACGCTGGGCCAGGCCTGTGGCGCCGTTGTCGTCGAGGGCGCCGTCGACTTCGACCACCGCGCATGTCGCGCGTCGCTCAGGCGCCGGTTGCGCACCCAGCGGGCCAGCGCGATCTTGCGTTGCCCGCGCGCAGGTGATCGGGAGCTGCCTCCGCAGTTCTTCCGGGCACGGGCCCGCAGTAGCGGTCGGGGTCGTCGCCGAGCTGTGTGCGGATCTGGGGCCGCGTCGGGCAGCTCGAGGGTGTCCGGGGCGGCCAGGTCGGCGAAGGCAGCCAGCGCAACCAGGAAGTGCTCCCGCGACGCCGAACGGAGCCGCATCAGCTGACGCTGAGCAGGCGCAGTGCCAGCGGGCCGTGCTCGTCGTGGTCCAGTGCGATGTGGCGATCCAGGTAGTGCCGGAACACCGGCGCGTTCGCGAGCACGCCGTCCACATTGGAGCGAACCGCGGAGAAGACGTCCGGCAGCAGGTTCTCCCGGCCGTGGCAGAACGAGGAGGCCACCTCATGCGGCGCGCCGTGCAGGGCCACCTCAAGCGTGTGACTGACGAACTCCCTGACGCTCCCGGGGATGCTCTCGTCCTTGAGTGCCTCCATGGGGCCGAGTCCGCTGTCTAGTGCCGTGAGGAACCCGTCGATCGGCCCCGTGTCGGCAGCGATCTCGGCCATCGCGCGCCGATACAGCTCGAAGTGGCTGATGTAGCCCCCGTGGATGTCGTCGTCGGTCTCCTCGGCCAGCACGATCTCCATGATGAACCGGCCGTGTTCGGCCTGCCCTCGTGGCCGCCAGGGCAGGGTCACCGTGGTCACCTCCGTCTGCAGGCGCTTGAGCAGCGTGAAGAAGTCCCACACGGCGAACACGTGGTGCTTCATGAAGATCCGCAGCCGGTCCTCGGTGGTTATTCGCGAGTAGAGGGGGTTGTCAATCAGCTTGGCCCGTACCGCGTCGAACTCGGCAAGCGCGGTCAACTTTCCTCCTGGTGAATCGAAATCAACAGGGTGCAGCGCTTCTGAGGTGTGAAGATCAGATTGCGGGGATTACCCCCTTCTCGTAGCAGACTTCATGTATCCGGTGTTTTTCTTGGGTGAGGTGGTAGTTCCAGTAGTCGTCGAAGTCGCCGTTG
>JBOHGD010000093.1:0-14510 GCA_050699955.1 Pseudonocardiaceae bacterium
CCTCGACGCAGTCGCCTTCGAGCTCAACGGACGACCCCGACAAACTCTCGGCTGGCTCAAACCCACCGAGAAACTCAACGCTATACTCTTGGAAGCAGGTGACGCATCCACCGCTTGAAACCGCCCAGGAATCGCCTATGCCGCTACCACTGCTACGGTGACGACCCCAGGAACAACCACCTTTAGTGCCCCCGGGGCCGGTGTCCTGCTCAACACAGACGCCCAGTGCGCCAGCGGCCTCATCTCCGGCGGCGGGGTCCAGGTCACCGGGCCCGACAATGGCATCGACGTGATGGAAACCGAGCCAAGTAACAACGGCACCTCTCCGTCGGGCAACGGCGCCACAGATCCCACGTATTGGCTGGGATACGGTGGTACCAGCGGCATGGGCACCGGCACCTACACGGTCCAGCCCTTCGGAGTGTGTTTCACCAACCCCACGATCAACCACACCCAGGTCGTGGTCAGCAGCGTCTCCGGGCCCACAGGTACCAATGCAACCGCCTCGACGACGGCGACGTGCCCGGCGAACACCCGCCTACTCGGCGGCGGCGCACAATCCATATTGGAAAGCAACAAAAGCGTCAAGGACATCGCCAGCTACCCCTCCAACAGCACCGGCGCCGCCGCCGCCGACGGCAGCACCAACCCCACATCTTGGACGGCCGTCGCGTTGAACGGCGGCATGACCGGCACCGGCAACACGACCACCGCCTACGCGGTCTGCAGCGGAAGCGGGATCAACGTCACCGGTATCACCGTCACGGTCAAACACACCCACGTGACCGGTCCGAACACAGCGAGTACCGCCGTGACGGCCACCTCCAGCACCTGCGGCACTTCAGGCAACATGATCAGCGGAGGCGCCTCCATCAGCGGCAGCGACCCCACCACGGGCAGCTTCACCGCACCAGGCTCGCAGGGCGACCATCTCACCGGCGACTATCCCAGCGGTTCGACCGGCACCCCCACCAGCAACGGATCCGCCACCACCAACTGGACAGCAATCGGCCACACCGGCGGAATGGCGAGCGCCAACACCTTCACCGACGTCTGGGGACTATGCATGAACTGACCCCCCCTGACACCCGAATAATGATCGTTCCAGACCGTGGACACCGGCCCCGAGCAGAGTCACCGCCGATGTCCTGACACAGGGGTTCAGCGGGTCTGGGCGCGCGCTACGTGCGTGTCGACCAGACCCGCTGCATCCCCGAGGAGTCAGTCTCGGGGCGGCGCTCGCCTCGGCGCCGGCAGGAGATACAGCTCATCGTCGAACGGGTGCGCGGCAATAGCGGGTACGCCGCTTCGGCTGATAACACCAAACGACAAGCCGGAGAACCCCCGCGGAGTTCAGCCTTGGTTGGTTGACTGGCCAACTCTCCACCGTTAAGTGTAACGGCTGAATATGAAGCCCCTGAGGCCGATTCTCGGTCGATGAGGATGGGAGTCTTGTGTCAAAAACGCGCTTGCGGCGGCGCGTCATCGCCAATGTTGGGATGGTCGCTGGTATCCTGACTGTGCTGGCGTTCGTTATCTGGCCGGACACCGATCCCCATGTATCCGTCGCACCCGTGGAAGAACAACGGGCCGGGTTCGGAGATCTGACACCTGCGCCCTCTCTCGTGCCAAACGATCCGTTCGGCCCTACCGGCCAGGTTTTGAATCCCAGTAAACTCAAGGCACTCGCGCCTCCATCAGGCGCGTTCACGCCGTTGGGGCAAGCGCGAACCCCGACAGATCAGGTGGCCATCGCGCCGAGCCAGCTCGGTATTCCTGGAACTGTCCTGGATGGCTATCGGGTGGCTGCTACAAGGCTCGCCATCACGAATTCGAACTGCCATCTGACCTGGTCGCTCCTCGCCGGGATCGGCCGCATTGAATCGGGTCACGCACAAGGAGGACAGGTCGACACCTCGGGCACTACAGTGACACCCATTCTTGGGCCACGACTCTCTGGCGGCCCAGGTACGGCGTTGATTCTTGATACCGACCACGGCGTTCTGGACGGGGACACCACCTACGACCGCGCGGTCGGCCCGCGCCGTCAGCGCTGATGTGGGTCAACGCGTGCGCCCGGTCCGGACCGAGAGCGTCGAAGAACCGGCGCAGCCCCGCCAGCCGGTCGATCTGCCCGGCCCGCCCGGCCACGACCCGAGTGACGATGGTGGACGTGCTGCGCCAGGCGATCCGTAGCAGAGTGGCCACCACCGCCACGGTGGCGTGACACACCAGCCACGCCACGGTGTCCTCAAACGCCGTGGTGAACCGCGACCCCGTCCGCGCCCACGGCACCGCCGCGACCACCACCCCATGCACCGGACAGGCCACGCGACGGGTGCTGGCCTGCAGGAACACTGGCGTGGTGCCCAGGTCCAGGCCTCGCCACCGGCCCGGCGCCGGGCTGCAGTCATACCCCGGAGCGCGCCGATCACACCGCAAGCACCGCGACCGATACGCCGCCTTCGGGCGCACCCGGGCCACCAACCGCTCACCACCCCGGCCGTCCGGCTCCAGGCCCACCGACTCGATCACCGTATGCTCCACCCCGAGCAGCCGCCACCATACCCTCGTCGTGCGCACGCCGCCTCACCGTCTTGATCGTCTCTGACTGTGGAAAGCCAGAAACCCTAGACCGAGCGCGGTGTGCGCCCCTATCGATCATGAACAGGCACCCACAGAAACGTCAGTAGCGCCCATCTCGGGCACGAGAAGAACTGTGCCGGCGTCGATCGCAAGACGTCGAATATCCGGAATGGCAGCCGGTCGAAAACGCTGATGTCGGATGCGGTTGGCGTGGTGGGTGTCTGCCCATCTGCCCGGGTTGTGGCAGCGGTGCGAGTGTTTTCTCAGATCGTCACGACGTTGACGATCAGTGCGGCCAGCACGGCCAGCGCGCGGGTCTGGCCGTAGCGGCGCGGGTCGGTAGGGGCTCGCAGATCGGCGTAGAGGCTGAGAAACAGGTAGGTCAGCACGGGGGCGAGCCAGTCGTTGGCCGAGAAGCCGGGCAGCCCGTCGTCGTTGAGTGGGGCCATGTTGGCCGAGATCCGGAACAGGAATACCGCTGCGGCGGCGAGCACGCCGACCGCGGTGATGTCCAGCCAGGCACCGCGCGGCAGACGCCACACCGCTCCGGTGAGCGCGAGGATCCCGGTGAGCGCTGCGGTCAGCGCGATATGGACGGCGGCGAAAGTGCCGACGGCGGTGGTGGCCATGGTCGCTGTCATGGAAAGACTCCGATCAGTCGGACAATGCGGTTGTCAGGTGGTTTCGTTGCGGCACGCCAAGGGGTGGGGGATTAGGTGGGTCCCATGCTGCTCGGGTCCGGTCACCGACTGAGGAGCTCACATGGCGGGCGGGTAGCTTGGGTTGGCGGGTCGCGGCCGGTTCCGGATGACGCGCTACCGGACCGGCACCTCGTCCAGCAGCGCGGGACGGCCGTTCGCCCCGCTCGGGATCGGGTAATAGCTGTGATGCGTGCCCGGATCGACCACCACCACGTGCGCACCGTCAGCCAGGTGATCCGACCCGGCGACGCCCAACCGGCGATCACGACCCAGGTCGAGCACGGTGAGCGGGCCGCTCTCGGCGGCGACGTAGAGCCGGTGCGCACCCGGGTCGTAGGCCAGCACATCCGGACTATCGCCGACGGGGTTCATGCCGAGGACCTGCCAGCCGGTCAGGTCCACGGTGAGCAGGGCGGCGTTGGCGGCGCAGGCAACGAACGCCACCCCGCTGTCCGGATCCAGCGCGAGGCCATGGTCGTGCTCGCAGCCGGGCAGCGGCACCCGCCTGATCACCGCGAGCGTGGCCGGGTCGATCACCGCGAGCTCGTTGCGCCCCTGCACAGCCACCAGCATCCGATCACCGGCCGGGTCGTAGACGACATTGCCCACCTCCGCGCCGAGTGCGACGGTGCCGCGGACCGCGCCGGTGGCGGCGTCGATCACCGTCTCCGACCCGCCCGACTCATTCGTCGTCCAGACCGCACCCCGGTGCGGGTCGAAGGCCAACCCGTCCGGATACTCACCCGTCACCGCCCGGTGCAGCACCGCACCGGTGTCCTCGTCCAGGCTGACCACCCGGTTCGCACCTGTCGCCGTGGCATACACCCGCCGCAGCCCGGGAACCACCAGCACCCCATGCACCTGCGGCAGGTCCGGGATGGTGCGCACCACCCGATGCGCCCAGACATCGACCTCGATGACCTCACTGGCGCCCAGATGCGCCACGAACAACAACCCCCGGTCCGCATCCAGGCTCGCGTAGTCAAACCTCGAACTGTCACCCGGCAACCCCACCTCACCGGCCGCACGCACCGGTAGCGGCGAACTCGACGACGGGCCAGAACACCCGGCTACCACGACCAGCGCCACGGCCAACGCTACGACCATGACACCCACAGCCATCAACATCGGGCGGGAACGCCGCAGCTCCCCAGCCCTGGCGCGGTCAGGCTCGAACGACGTCATCGGACCTGCCTCCCCACGACCGACGCACCCCAGCACGAAGCAACCGAGGTTACAGTTCAGGAGGTGGCGTTGAAGAGCCCCCGGTCTTCCGGACTACGGACCAGGGCAACGTCATGATCGCATAGTGTCAGTGATTGTGACGTTGAGTAGCGATGCGTGGGGCGCGCATCGTGTCCTGAGGGGCGCCTGCAGTGGGTTCCTCGCCCTGCGGTGGCGTGTGCGAGTGGAGGTAAGTCCTGTCGGTGAGTCAGTCGCCGGCGGCTGGAAATTGAATGTCGTGATGAGGTCTGATTGGGCTGGGTCTGCGGTGTTGGGTCGTCCCTGGAGGCATGATTATTGTTTCGGGGAGTCCCGGCGTGGCGTGTCTGGGGATGGCCTTCTGTCTGGGATGGTGAAAGTCACCAAGACAAGAACCACCCAGAACAGAAGGCCATCCGATGTCATTGTGGCATGCCGCCGGCGATTCGTCGAGTATCTCGGGCAGTGGGCAGGAGCACGACCCCAACATCTCCAACTTGTTGGAGATGTTGGGACATCTGACTGATCCGCGGAGCCCGCAGGGGAAGATACACGAGTTGGTGTTCGTTCTGGCAGCCGCGGTGGTCGCGGTGCTGGCGGGCGCGTCGAACTATCGTCAAATAGGGGCCCAGGTGAGGGATCTTCCACAGTCGTTGCTCGCGAAACTGGGCGCGAAATGGAATGTGTTCGGGCGCCGGTATGAGTGGCCGAGCGAACCGACGCTGCGCCGGGTGTTGCAGACCGTCGACGCCGCGGCGTTGGACCTGCTGATCGGGTCGTGGTTGTTCGAACGGGCGCGCCGTGACACCGAGGGCCTGCTGGTGATCGCGCTGGATGGCAAGGTTCTGCGTGGTGCCTGGACCGAGGACAACGACCAGGTCACCCTGTTCTCCGCGATGATCCACGGTGTGGGTGTCACCGTCGCGCAGCTGCGGGTGCCCGAGGGCACCAACGAGATCACTCAGGTGACGACCCTGCTGGCGGGTCTGCCTGACGTCGCCGAGAGCACGCGTGTCGTGATCACTGTTGATGCCGCGCACACTCAACACGCCACCGCCCAGCACCTGTGTGGCGAGCTGGGCTTCGACTACGTCATGACAGTGAAGGGAAATCAACCGACTTTACAGAATGATGTCCTCGCCCGATGCCGACCATTGGTGGCCACCGCACCAGCATGTTTCGTTGAAGAACGCGCTCACGGCCGGATCAACCGGTGGTCGACGTGGGTCACCGATGCCGCCGGAATCGACTTTCCCCACGCCGCCCAACTCGGCTGTATCCGCCGGGACGTCCTGGGTCTCGACGGGATACCCGTCAACGACCGAAGCGATCTGCCGAAACCGCTACCACGCCCACCCCCTCCTGGCTACCTAGCGTCACAGCGCGACACAGATGGTAATCATGACGTTGCCCTGGGTGACCGCCACGTTCAGTCTGTGCTCACCGCCCTCCTGGTTGATTGGGCCGAACCGCATCGGCAGGCGGCCGTCCGGGCCTTTGGAATAACCCATACTGAGGATGATGGCGTCGCGCTCGTCACCCTGGACGTTCTCCAGGCTCTTGACGAACAAGCGACGGCCAGGGCCCTGCATGTGGGTGGTGAACTCGTCCAGTTCTTGATGTTCGGATGTGGCGGCGCGCAATGCCGTCTCGACGTGGTTGGCATGCTTGATCCCCATAGTGATCACACTCAGTGTGTCGTCTGGATGTTCCCGGACGTGCTTCAACACGAGTTCGACGATGCGTTGCACTTCCGCACCGACGACGCCACCGCTGCCCGGGGAGGCGCCGCCGTCCACCGCTGTCAGACACACCGGACTGTCGACGCTCAGCGTCGGCGGTCGGTCCGCAGGTACGCATCGCCCGCAAGGGATGAGCTGGGCACCGAGTCAGTGGCTCACCGCCGGGCCCCTCGCGGCGAGGTGCCGCGGGTTCTGCCGAATGCAACTGTTACCAGCGTCATGATGTCGTCGCGAGTCAACCTGACCGTGGCCCCGGGGGAGTGTCCGCCCGACCGGCTCGGCAACCGGATCCGAAGTGCACCAGGCAGCGACACGAACCGCACCGGCGGGTCGATCATCACCGACTCGCCGTCGATGCCGACCGGTACTGCCGCGGTCGAGCTCACCCGGAACTCCTGGCAGGTCCAGGTGATCACACCGGCATTGCGCTGCGATGGCTCGTCCGGAGCTCCGGCTTCGACCTCATCCGGACGCCGCGCGCCCGCGGTGAGCACGCCGAGCACACCAAGGTCCAGTGCCGGCCGGGTGCCCGCTTTCCGCAGGTCCGCGACGTCGTACGGGTTGTTGGAGACGAGGACGAGCGCGGCGTCGCGGTAACGCGTCCCGTCGGGGCCTTCGAACTGGAGGTCGATCGGATCGGCGCCCGGGCCCAGCATGTCCGGCAGCAGCCGGACCCAGGTCTGCAGCTTCGCCTCCCGGTAGGCATCCGATCGGACGACTTGCGCGTAGACGCCGAGCGAGGCGTTGTTGACGAACACGTGTTCGCCCACCCGGGCCAGATCGATCCGTCGCTCGACCCCTTCGGTGAAGGCATCCAGGGCGCCCACCACGTCGTCCCGGCCGAGTCCGATGTCCAACGCGAAATGGTTGCGGGTGCCCGCAGGGACGCACACGTGCGGAATGCCGTGACGGCTGGCGGTCGCGGCGACGATGGCCTGGGACCCGTCGCCGCCTGCCATTCCGATGACATCAGCGCCCTGCGCAACGGCTCGCTCGGCGAGCTCGCGCAGATCGTCCCCGGGTTCGAGCATGATCACCCGGATGCCGCGCCTGCTCGCCTGGGCGGGCAGATCGAACCGGGCCGCCCTGCCGTCACCGGAGCGGGGGTTGACGATGAGGACGCCCCGCTCGGCGGGTTCGGCAGGCTGCGGCCGCGCTGTCGCGGGACTGCGGCCGATCGCGTAGCGCCCGGCACCGCCGAAGATCGCGAGCAGTCCGATGATCAGTAATGACAGCAGCAGATTGGGCCAGTGCAGGATCTGGACGACGATCAGTCCCACGACGGAGGCGACCAGCACCGCGCCACCCAGGAAGCGCGCCACGCCGCGTCTGGTCACCAGGGTCCAAGCCGATGCGACCGCGACCAGCACGCACAGCGCGCTCAGCAGTGCCCAGCCCGGGCTGGAGAACACCGTCGACAGGGCCACGGCCAGCGCGGCGAGCGGAGCGAGGAGCGCAACGACCGCGGCAATGCGACGTCCCCAGGGGATCTTGGCCACTGCACTGTGCACGGCGCCTCCCGGCGACTCGTCGGGGTTCAGCGTCACCGACCCGGGGCGGCAGGCACATCACCCCCGGTGGGCGATGCACTCCTGTGACCTCGGCGGGGACGCTGAAGGACGCAGCAGGTCGGATTCCCTTCGCCTGGTCACGATGCTGCTCGCGCCTTACCCTCCGGCGAGAGCGAGGTCGGCACCCTGACCAGGCAAGTACCCGGCGAGAACGAGAGAGATGCCGCGCGCCACATCGACGGCGTGGTTGATCGCCTGAGTAGTCGCTACGGCGTCCCCGGTTGGGAGGTGCGCATGCAGGCGGAGATGATCTACGCGAGCTACCGTGAGGCGCCCATCCGTGCCTTCGTCCCGATCCTGGTGGAGAAGGCGCTCCGGGACTGGCTGCGGCACGGACGAGCCAACTCCGGATGAGCGCCCCAGGGGAGGACGCCGCCGCGCGAGCCGCCCGGGGCAAGGCGGCACGCGCGGAGGTGCCGCGCTCCAGCCATGGGGCGTTCGAGGTGACGTCGACCAGACCGGACCCGATAGATCTTGCTCATGGGGCAGGATACGAGTCGGGTGCCGGAACTCGTGCCCATCCGGTACGGCCGGATGCTCACCTCGCCTTTCGCGTTCTATCGCGGCGCGGCACGGGTGATGGCCGCCGATCTGGCCGCAACACCGCGATCAGGCATCACCGCGCAGGTGTGCGGGGATGCCCACCTGCTGAACTTCGGAATGTTCGGCACCCCGGAGCGTCGCCTGGTCTTCGACGTCAACGACTTCGACGAGACCCTGCCCGGGCCCTGGGAGTGGGACGTCAAACGGCTGGCGGCGAGCGTGGTGGTGGCCGGCCGGGAGAACGGGTTCACCGGGCAGGACACCCGGACCGTGGTGCGCAGCGCGGTGTGTGCCTACCGGGAAGCGATGCGGAGGTTCGCCGGCCAGAGCACCCTCGCTGTCTGGTACGCCCGGATCGACCTGGACGAGGTCATGGCGTCCTTCCGGTCGCAGCGGGCTGTGCGGCGCAGCCGGAGGCTGGCGAAGAACGTCGCGAAGAGCCGCACCAGGGACAGCCATCAAGCCCTGGCGAAACTGACCGAGAAGGTGGCCGGGCAGCGCCGGATCGTCAGTGATCCGCCGCTGATCGTCCCCCTCGAGGATTTGCTGCCCGATATGGAGCGCGACCAGATGTACCGGCAGCTCGCCGGTCTGGTCCGTCGCTACCGCGGCTCCCTGCAGGACGACCGCAAGACTTTGCTCAGTCGTTTCCGCCTGGCGCAGGTCGCCCGCAAGGTCGTCGGCGTCGGCAGCGTCGGCACCCGTGCCTTCATCGTATTGATGTTCGGCCGCGACCTCGATGATCCGTTGTTTCTGCAGGCCAAGGAGGCACAGGCCTCGGTGCTGGAGGAGTTCGTCGGGGCCGACGAGTTCCGCAACGAAGGTCAGCGAGTGGTGACGGGACAGCGCCGGATGCAAGCCGCCAGCGACATCTTTCTCGGGTGGGACCGTGTCGAGCAGTTGGCCGGCGGCGGCGCGAGCGACTTCTATCTGCGGCAGCTCCGGGACTGGAAGGGTTCGGCGGTGGTGGAGACCATGGCGCCCGCCGAACTCGCCTACTACGGACGGGCCTGCGGATCCACCCTCGCTCGTGCCCATGCCCGGTCCGGCGACCGGATCGCGATCTCGTCATATCTCGGGGGCAAGGACACCTTCGACCGGGCTGTCGCGGAGTTCGCCGAGGCCTATGCCGACCAGAACGAGCGTGACTACCGGTCGCTCGCCGACGCGGTGCGCAGTGGCAGGCTCACGGCGCGTACCGGGCTGTGACAGGTCCGCGTACCGGTGGGTGGCGTGTAATACACAGCAGGCGCGAACCGCCCCCGCCCAATCCTCAAATTGTCCCGCGGCTATGCAAACGTAAGTAGTCGGAAATCGTGTGGCGGGTGGGGGCGGATCGTGCTGGCGGCGAGGTGCGACATCCGGGTGTGATGCGTGATTTCGGGTTTACGGGGGTGTTTGCTGTGTTTCGTGACTGTCCGGGTGTCACCTGCTCCTTCCGGTTTCAGCCGGAAGGAGTCTGTTTGCCTCGCCCGGCGGTAGGGTTGTGAGTAAGGGCCGGTTACGTCGTGCTGGTCGCCTCCTTGGTGGCCATAACGCCGGATCGGACCGAGACACTGCCGGTGGCGGGGTGGTGTGGTGGGTGTGGCAGGGATCTGGGGGATGGCGCGGATGCGGGGATGAGCTGGGTGCAGGTGTGGGACATTGTGGCGGTCACGCTGGAGAAGGTGCGCTATCTGCTGCCGCGGCGGCGCTTCGGCAGCGGCAAGACCACCACTGCGAGGCCACCGTTCGGGACGGCCGGCACCGTGACCTACGGGCCGAACCTCAACGCCGCGGCGATCCTGTTGGCCGGCGAGGGCAATATTCCGATCGAGCGGACCGCGATGCTGATCGAGGCGCTGCTGGGTACCCCGGTGTCGACCGGGTTCGTGGCCCGCGCCCTGGAGCGCTTCGCCCAGCGCTTGGCCGCGGGCGGGTTCGATGAGGCCATGAAAACCGCGCTGCGCGCCGAGGAGGTGCTCTGCGCTGATGAGACACCGACCAACGTGATCAGCAAGAACACCGATTCCGGATCTCCGCACGCAGTCACGGTGCGTACCCCTGATGCGCGGCTGGTGTGGTACGCCGCGATCGGCTCCCGATCCAAAAACGCCATCGCCGCTCTGGGTGTGTTGGAGGGCTATGCCGGTTACCTGGTTCGCGACGACTACGCCGGCTGGTACCAGTTCGACGCTCAACTCGCTGGTGTCCAGCAATGCGTGCGTCGGTGTTTGTGAGGGCGGCGGCGAAACGTTGACAGGGGTACGTGCAGGCCAGCTATTGAGCCGCGAAATCAAGGAGTTTGGGGTGCCGACGTCGTTGTCTAGAACGGAAGGCAACATCCCCGGCGGCGTTATGCGCGAGTCGCCGGGGAACCCCACGCGGTCGAAGAACCTGTGCATGTACGGAGTCTCCATGCGCGAGAACCGGGAGATCCCGTGATCGTCCGCCCGGGTGATGTCCGGGCGGGCCGCTGCGGCAACGCTGAGGCGGTAATCCGCAGATGAATGCCGCCAAAAATGCCGTCCGCCACGATTCAGACAGCATCCCCTGTTCGGCCAGGTCGTCCACCAGCCCGGACCATAACAGTGGCGCCGTCGTCGTCACTTTCCCGTGCCCTTGTCGTCCTTGGGATCTTCATCGTCGTGATCGTCGGGTTTCCCGTGTTTGCCACCGGGATCCTCAGCCGGGATCGGCCCGGGTTTGTTCCCGTTGCGAGAACGCCCTCACCCCGCAGCGCAGCTCTCGCTGTTCGAACACGCCGACGGATGGCGCTACCAGCTGATCGCCACCAACACCCCCACCGGCCAACCCGACTTCCCACAACAAGATCAGAAACTGAGGTGAAGATCACCTCGGTCGAACCAGAAAGGAACCTGCCAACACCGTGAATGATCAAGGCTAACTGAACGGCTTTGCGGCTAGACGTAGTAGTCGGTGACGGTGACGATCTGGTGTGCTGCCGTGTCGGCGACCGACGGCACCGACCAGTTTGATCTTGGTGCTGGGTGCGTCATGCACAGGGCGCCACTCACTGATGTTCACCAGACCGGGCTCTACCAGCTCACAACCCTTGAAGAGTTCGAGCACTGCCTTGTCGTCCCGAAACTCTACCCAGGGAAACCCCGTCTGCTCGCTGATCTGGTGGGTATGGTCGATGGCGTCCTGGTCGCTGCGCGCCGATAAATGCGAGATCCCGAGGAAACTGCCCGGCACCATCCGCTCGCGGAACCGGCCGACGATCTCACCCGGGTTCTCGATGAGATCGAGCACACTGAAGATGATCACGCCGACCCGTTCGTCCCAGTCGATGATCTCCAGCACATCGCGATGATGGAGGATGGCCTCGGTCCGGCGGATGTCAGCCAGGACCGTTGTAAGGCCGGGTCCGATCGATCGTAAGGCGTGTGAGTGGGCGACGACGACGGGGTCATGGTCGACGTACACGACTCGGACAGCTGGATCAATCGCTCGTACCACCTCGTGTACCGCCGGCGGAGACGTGGGGATACCGGATCCGAGGTCGATGAACTGCCCGATGCCCTGCTCGGCAATGCACCGGGCAGCTCGTGCGCCGAACTCCCGATTCGCGCGTGCGGTGAGCTGGGCTTCGGGGGCAACCTGGAGCAGCATCTCGGTCACCTGACGGTCTACGGGGTAGTTGTCTTTACCACCGAGAAGATGATCGTAGCCGCGCGCGACGCTGGGTGTGTTGAAATCGACGCCGGATGGTGTCCCGGCCGGATCTGACATCGGTGTCCTCTTTTCTACCGTCGGATACGTCCACTGCGCCCTACCTCACGTCACGGTACGGAGCCGGCCGGGGGTGATTGAACGATATCCAACGTGAACGGCGCCTGCGGCGTGCCGGGGTCAGTGGGCGCGTCCCGGTGTAGTGAGTACTTGCTGCGACGTCACGGTGGCCGTCATACCGTGGTCGTGAGTGCGGTGGGCCTGTTCGTTCAGCGTGGGATGAACGGGAGCTCAACGAGTGCGGTCAAGGAGGTGAACAGAACCGCGGAAACGGCATGACCACCCGGGCACAGCATTGCGGCGGTATCGCGTGGAGCACGACGGTAACTATCGATAATCATCACGAGGATCAGCCCGGCCAGAGCGAGGATCACGCCGCCTGGTAGCCGCGGGTACGCGTTGCGGGATCGCTGTCGCGGGTTCGTGTGTATAGCGGTGCCGACTGCTGGTAGTCCTACGTACGTCACTGTTCCAGTGATGTATCCGAGCGGGTCGTTTCTCGGTGGTCATCACTGAGCAGCGCTGTTGTGGTCTGCTGCTGGCGGATGTGTTCGCGGATCCGGACGACGAGGTCGTCGTTGGCTGCGTTGTTGCCGTGGTCCCAGTTCCGTGTCATCTGGTCGATCAGGGCCGCGACGGGGTTCTCCTGGCTGTCTGTGGCCAGTTCGTCCTGGTCATCAGGATGAGGCGGGGATTCGCAGCTCATCGACGGTCCTCCCGGTGATCGAAGCGATGGCTGGGGCCCGGCTGGTCACGCCTACGGTCTCAGATGCCATATCCGGATGCAAGTACGGATGCAAGTACAGATGCACGAACGTAGGCTGTCCGGCCGTGCCTGACGGTGGCTGCAACACCGTGCGCAGGCTCAGTGATCTTGGCCGGAGAATCTTCGGTTGGACGTCGCCCCACCCTGGTCCGGCTGGCCGTCGAGGGCTCCATTAGCCGGGCTGGGCCTGGTGGGCAAGACGCTGGAGGCGCCCTCGCCGGAAGACTTCCTGTCAAGATCACGTGGTCAACAGTGCCCTCCACGGCACGACACCCACCAGCTGTCCGTCTCCCCACCACCCAGCAGGGGCACGGTCTCCGCTACGAGCTCAAACCGAACTCCAGGCCCCGAAGTGCTCACCCACCGGCGGTGTGGCAACCCAACCACCCAGCGGGACTGCACCGCCATTAGGCCCCGCCCCTTCATCGCATCAGCGGCAGAGCTATGCAGCTCACAACTGGTATGAGTCTTCGAGTAGCGGGAACCTACGACTTGTTCGACTCAGGATGGCGAGGTCACTCGGTCGTTGCTTCGCGGAAGATGATCGCGGCACCGAAGGCCGCGGTGGCCGGCACGAAGATGTCGCCGGAGGCCGTTCGGTTCAGCGTGAGCCCGTTGTCCCGCAGGAGGTCCTGGGCGACGGCGATGTCATGCACGGTGACCGCGTAGGCGATGAACGCGGGCAGTGCGGCGGGTTCCTCGCCGGGTAGGAGTGTCGCGAGGTCGGAGTCGGGCACGAGTGTCAGCGCGGCGCTGTCGAGATCGAAGATCCGCGTGGGTCCAGCTGTCCTCGCCGGTCGGCCGAGGTAGTTCTCGTATCTGGTTTGGACTGCGGTGAGGTCGGCCCCCGCGACGCAGATCACGACTTCGACGAGATCGACGGCGCCGTTGGGGTGGTCCAAATGGCGGGCGTTCTGGGTTTGTGGGTCCAGATTGGCGACGACTCCGGTTCGTCCCTCCGCGACCGTGCCTGGCCGCGTGCCGGGATCATCGCTGTCGATCTCCAGATAGCGAATGGGCTCCATTCGAGTTCCGGTCTCGGTCTCCACCGGACGTTGCACGGTGTTCACTCCGCCGTGTCCCACGCCTGCCTCGCTCAGGCGCGTGGCGGCGGCGTCGATGTCAGGCGAGGAGAACATCAGGATGTGCAAGCCCTCGAAGCGGTCCAGCCACACCGCCAGGTTGGCGCTTGCGGCGCCGATTCGCTCCAGGAGCATGGGCTGCATATTGGCCGGCGCTTGCAGGGGAACGAGCTTCGCGTCGCTCGGGATCCGGCCGGCATCGCCTTCTTTCACGTACGTTGCGAGCTCGATGAAGCTGCGGGGGAAGTCGGCGTGGGTGTTCGCCGCGCCGAACGGCTCGGGCGCGGCTCCCTCGTGGGGCGTCATCGTGGGATAGCTCGGCGGCGGCAGCACGAAGCCCAGTCGCCGGTAGAGCGCGAGCGCCTCGGCCATGTCGCTGACGACGTGGCCGACGTGATGCAGGTGCCCGATATCGTCACTCACGAAGATCACCGTAAGGTAGATCAACCAAGAGGGCTGTTGCATTAGCCCGAACTTACTTGATCTTAGTGGCCGTGGAAGCATCCTGAGCTGGGGCTTTGCTGGTTGGCCGGGAGGACTCTGTGTCTACCGGCCACCCAGGCCCAGCGGAATCGGCGCGC
>JBOHGD010000094.1:0-14205 GCA_050699955.1 Pseudonocardiaceae bacterium
GCACACCAGGACCACACCCCCCGGCGCCCTGAACCGGGGGGAACGCGGCGGCGGCGGGTTCGGTGAGGTGCTCACGCAGGCCTCCTCTCGGAGTACGAGCCGGGCAGCGACGACGCGGATGGCCGAACTCGGCTGTCGAGGTATTGCTGTGCCTGGAACCAGGCATCACCGATTCTTCGCCAGGCCTGCTGGTCGCATACCTGCCAGACCAACTGGTCGATCTGGATCCTTAGATGTGCAGGGGTTCGAGTGCGTGGGCGGCCGGTGATCGGCTGGGTGTGGGCCTCGATCGGCCCGGTCAGCCGCAGCGCGACACTGACCGGGTACTTGCCGGGTCGGGGAGCCAGCCAGGTCTGGGAGACCCGCTCGGGCAGCCGCTGCGCGACCAGATACTGGGCGGCGTCCCAGTGCTGGCGGACCCGGGCGGCCACGGCGGGCTCGGTGAGGTACACGACGGCGTCGCCGAGGCGGAGGCTGACCTGCTGCTCGGGGTGGCCCAGAGCGTGCGGGTGCACCTCGGTGGGGACCGGGCCGGCCACCCGCATCAGTACGGCCAACACGGTGGAGGTCAGGACGAGCTTGGGCTGTGGCGCGATCATGCTGATACTCCTTCACTCGGGTGTGGTCAGCTGGCGAACTGGAGGCCGCGCCGGTACCGGGCGGCTGGGGCCCGGTACCGGCAGCGGGTTGGTCAGGCGACGGCGGCGATCTGTTCGCGGTTGTGCTCCAGGCCCTCGTCCCGGGCCGACTTGCCGGCCTTGGCGACCGCCGCGGTGGCGAAGCGCAGGCTCACGGCGACGTCGAGGGCTTCGAGTTTGTCGCGGCGCACCGGGTAGTCCGAGCCCTCCGGGGTGAAGGAGTCGTCCAGCAGCTTGCCGGTGACGGTGAGGGCCATCCCCACGGTGAGCGTGGCTGAGGCGTTGTCGGCCAGCTGCCGGTAGGTGACCACGGGCTGGAAACGGGTCCGCGACATCCAGCGGTTGCGGTTGCGGTCGAAGTAGCCGTTGTCGACCGCGAGATCGAAGCTGAAGATGGCGTCCCCGGCCTGGGTGTAGCGGGTGGGGTGGATCTTGCTGACGTTGCCGGTGAAGGTGATCTCGTTCATTGCTGGCCTCCCGGTGGCTCGGTGTCGGTGGAACGCGGCAACGCCTCAGCGGGCCGTGGGAGGGGTCCGTCAGGACGGCGGGGGTTCTGGCTCGTCCACCCGGGTGGGATCGCGTCAGCGACCGCCGCCAGGCGGCCCCGTCTCACCCGGGTGGATGGGCCGGGTTCATCGCCGCTGGCCCCGCCCGCGGTCTGCTGACCTCCGGGCGATCCACCGGCGCCGAGCACGGGAACGGCGCGAGCGAAGCACCTGACGCCGCGCCGCAGTACCGACGAGCGCCCTTCACCGGAAACTGTCGGTGACGTGGTGCTGACTGACCGGCAGAAACGGAACCGACGACGGAACGGGCAGCAGGCGGCCCGGGCACGTCAGTTCTCGACGGTGATGGGCTGAGCACGAACGGAGATCCGGTGGACCACCCCAGGGACCTCAGCTTCGACGAGTGCGCCCGTCGCGTCGGGTTGCGCCCCGGCCGGCTGCGCCGCGAGATCCGGGCCGGCGGCATCCGCTTGACTTACTGGCCCGACGCCGTCGCTCCCGCGGACTTTCTCGGTACGAGCGCGAGTGACGACACCGTCGGGCTGACGTGGCAGAGCGACCGCGCGGCACCTGCACCACACCCCCCGCGAGACGAGGCTGATCAACACGGAGAAGAAGAAGTTGGCCGAGCTGCGGAGGATACTGATGTGGCGGTGGTCAGCCGGGTATTGGAGGTGTCCCGTTCCGGGTATTACGAAGGGAACTCACGCGCGCCATCGGTTCCTGCGAGCGTCTCGGCGAGGAACGAGTCGAGCGAGGCCCATGCCCGGCGCGCGGCGACCTCGCTGTACATGATCCCGGCCTCGGGCTTGTCAGCTGCGGGCGCCATGAAGGAGTGCATAGTGTTGCCGTAGGCGTGGACCTGCCAGTCCGCGCCCGCTTCGGAGAGCTCCCGGCCTAGTGCCACCACGTCCTGCGGCGGCGCGAACGGATCATCCCAGCCGTGGAAGACGATCACCTTAGCGCGGATCTTGTTCCCTGAGGCGTTCTCGGGTGGGGTGAGGACGCCGTGCAAGCTGGCCACCCCGAGTACTTCGACACCGCTGCGCGCGAGATCGAGGACACACAAGCCACCGAAGCAGAACCCGATCGCCGCGACCCGGTCGGGGTCCACCTCGGGGAAGTGTCGCACCAGATCGAGCACATGCAGCAGTCGATGCCGCAGGCGGTCTCGGTCGTTCAGAAGTTCCGTCATCAGCTGTTGGCCACGGTCGAGTTCGTCCTCACCGATGCCGAAGAGATCGACGGCGAAACCGGCGTAACCCCACTCGGTGAGTCTTCTGGCGACGTCCAGCTGGGCCCCGCTCCGGCCTTCCATCCCATGGAAGACCAGGACGGCCGGTCGCCTTCCTTGTGCAGCCGGGTCCACGGTGAGCACTCCCTGGAGTGCGACACCCTCGTGCTCGTACCCGACCTGACGTTCGTGCACCGTCATCCTGGATTTCCCTTGCTCGATCAGCGACCGCGACGTTAGCTGCCTGCGGGCGGGTGCGGCCGCCTGTTCGCCGTCGGCTGACCCAGGTCGCGTCGGGACCGCGGCACTGTTCGGTGATGTGTCGGGTCGCGACGGCCGGCTGGCATGTGGTGTACATCGACACGGTCTTCGACCACAGAGAACAGAACCGTGACTCCGACGAACCCAGGCGCGCCTGCATTTGTTGACAGCATTCGCGTGCTGGGGCAAATGCTCATCCAGCGCGCAGGTACGCCACGGTGGCGAGCCGCTGCACGAGGGCCATCTCGGCCGGGGTGGGCAGCATCGGCCAGCCGTCCAGATAGGTGTGCAGCTTCGCCTCGTAGGTCTCGTGTTCCTGACGGTTTGCCGGTCCACGCGGTGCGCAGCCGGGCGGCCCCACGGGCACGGTGACGGCCCCGCCGGTGCCGGATCAGCGGCCCCGGGCGGCCGGCCCCGGGAGGGGCCAGCTGGGCCGGTCACAGGTTCGGGTCGTGGCAGTCGCGGCATTGGCCGACGAGGAGGTCGTCGCACCGGCGTTCCTGGGGAGTCCGCTGGAGGTGGCAGGTTCGGCAGAACTTCGGGCCGAGTGCAGTCCGGCGGGTGGGGTGGCGGGTCCGGGAGGTGCGCTGCAGCAGATCCAGGTGCTCGTGCCGGTCGGGGTGGTTGTTCTGGGTGGGCATCGGGGACCTCCTGGGGCTGGGGTGGCTGGGGAACGCGGCCCTGCCTCAGCACGCCGGGTGGGGGTCCGTAGGACGGCGGGGGTTCTGGCTCGTCCACCCGGGTGGGATCGCATCAGCGACCGCCGCCAGGCGGCTCCGTCTCACCCGGGTGGATGGGCCGGGTTCATCGCCGCTGGCCCCCACCCGGTGTGCTGACCTGCGGGCGGTCCACGGGCACTTCAGCCCCAGGTCACCGTCATCGCCCAGGCCCACAGCGGCGTGGACGGGCTACCGAAAGATGAGACGTAAGCAGGGGCCGTAGCCGACGGGCGACGATCCCGCCCTGCCAGGGCGGTGAGGGAGGAAAGCGGCGGTCCTCGGTGGCCAGGTGTGCGTGGTCGAGGCAGATCGACCACGCTTCGGGGCCCTGCCCACGCAGCGAGTACCGGCAGGACGTGCAGACCAGCAGCGGCCGGGCCCGATCCGGGTGAGACCGCCGTCGGGTGGGGAGAGGGTTTCGGTGTAGTGGAGTGCGACCGGGCGTGCGCCGGTGGCAAGGCAGACTTCGACGAGCAGGCCGCGGGCGTTGTTGTAGGCGCCTGGCTCGCCGTCACTGCCGCGAAGCGGAATGTTGGTGACGACGTGGTCGGGGAGCAGGTAACTGCGGGACCAGTCGTAGACGGAGTAGCAGTCAGGCATGGCGAGCACACCTCCACGGACGTCGGGGGCGGGAGCAGCTCGACGCGGAATCAGAACGGCGGGCTGATATCGGCCAGGCCAGCAGCGGTGACCCCGGTGGAGACGGTCGCCTCGGGGTGCTCGTCCTCGAGGCGGGACTGGTGGGCGAGGTACTCCTCGTCGGAGAGCAAAGCGGTGTCGGTAGCGCTGTGCACTGCGGGCCTCCAGGGGGCTGGGGTGGCTGGGGAACGCGGCTCTGCCTCAGCACGCCGGGTGGGGGTCCGCGAGGACGGCGGGGGTTCTGGCTCGTCCAACCGGGTGGGATCGCGTCAGTGACCGCCGCCAGGCGGCTCCGTCTCACCCGGGTGGATGGGCCGGGTTCATCGCCGCTGGCCCCCAGCCGGTGTGCTGACCTGCGGGCGGTCCCCAGCCGTCCCAGCCGAGATGGTGCCGGTGACCGCCCGGTGCTGCGGCCTCGGTGGATCGGCCCTGGCCTGTCTACTCAGCGGGTTGCTGGCGGGGATTGCGGCGGCCGCAGGCGATCCCGTTGGTGATGTGCCCAGTGGCCTCGCGGCGGGTGAAGGGGGCTGCGGGGGTGTCCAGGGCTGCGGCGGCGTCCAGCAGCTTGGCGGTGGCGAGGGTCTCGTCCAGGACGCCGGCGCCGACCAGCTCACCGAGACGGGCCGCCGAACAAAACAGGGTGTGCGCGCGGACGCCGACAGCGGCGCGGGCGACCACAGCGGTTTCACCGTCGAGCGCGGCGTGGACGTAGGCGGTGAGGCGGGGGCCGGGGGCCGGAGGCGGAATGGGTGCGCGCAGCGGGACCCGGGGCGGGGTGAGTGCGGTGAGCAGCCAGGGCGGCAGCACTGCGGGGTCGAGGTCGCGGACCACCCGGTACCGGCGTGGGGTGCGGTTGATCCGGCGTAGGGAGCCGGCGGCGATGATGGCGCCTCCGGCGGCGCGGGTGTCGATGAGCCAGCCCAGGCCCGCGCCGCGGTCACCGACGGTGTTGCGCAGCTCGGGCCCGGCCGGGGCGAGGAAGTAGCGGTGCTCTCCGCCGCCGGGTGTGGCGACGGTGTAGGTGTCGACCGGGTCGGGCTGGTTGGTCCGCGCGGCGAGGAGGCGCAGCACGTCACGGCCGTGGGTCACACCGAGCTCGGCCCATTCCGGCGGTGGTGGTTGCTGGTCGTGGGCGGCGTCCAGGTCGAGCACGACGAGCCCGGCGGGTCCGCAGGCGATGCCGATGTTGTAGGGCCCGGCCGCCCACCGGCGGGTGATCTCCGCGACGTCGCAGGTGGCGCGGCGCTCCCAGTCCCGAACGGCCGGGTACTTGCTGTAAGGGTGCAGCGGGAACACCGGCCAGCCCCGCTCAGCGGCGTGCAGAGCGGCGACCAGCCTCGGCGGTGGGCTCGCAGTCATCGGGACTCCCCTCTCTCCGGTCGGGCAAGCCAGTGGTGGGGCCCCGCAGAGCGGTGGCCCCACCAGTGCCTGCCGATCAGGCCACCCGGTCCTGGTCGCCCTCGCCGATCACCGGCTCGACCTCCGCTTCGGCCTCAACCTGGTCCGGCTCGTCGGCGTCCTGGGGGCTGATGACCAGCATCTCGACATCGGACAGTGGATAGTTCCAAGCCTGCAGCTGGTGGAAGTAGGCGATCTGGTCCTGGGTGGGGCAGCGCCAGGTGCGCCGGTCGGTGCCGCTGTCCAGGGCGCCGATCAGCATCGCCACGGTGAGCGTCATCGCCCGCGCGGGGCTCGCTGTCGCGGTCTGCTGAGCGATGACGTGGGTCTGGGTCCGGGGGTAGCCGCGGTCGGTGTGTTGCAGGCCCAGCAGGTCGATCGCGACCTGGTGGTCGGACTCCATCGCCTTGCGCACGTCGTGACTGCCCTGGGCCAGCACCTGCGCGATCCACCGCGCACCCCCGGCCGGTGCGGCCTTGCGGGTGAGGAACGTCCGCAACCAGTCCCGGCGCACCGTGGTGGCCGAGTCCCATGCCTTGTTGTTGGCGATGACCATGCGACGCTCGGCCTTCTGCTCCTCGGTCATCGGGCCGGTGATCTTGCCGTGGGTGGCGACGCCAGCAGCGGTGTAGCGCTCGGCGTGCCCGTGGGCCGGGAAGTCGGTGCACACCCATACGGCCACGACCCGCTCCCCCACCGGCCGCCAGGAACCGCGGTCGTCGATGAACGCGGCATGGCCTGGACAGCAGGCGTGCGCCTCGGCGGTGAGTTCGCTACCCGGTTCGGTCTCCGGGGTGGCGCGAAGCTCGCAGAGCCTGCGGACGCGGCCACCGAACAGAGCCTCCGGACGGTCGATGACCGCCGCGCCCTGCTCGGTGAGCGTGACGGTGAGCTCCTCACGGAGCCGAGCTTCCTCGCGGTCGTCGCGCAGTTGCTGCGCGACGTGATCGAGCTGCTCGGGCCGGTGGCGCACCGCGGTGGTCAGCTTGTCCACCGCGGTGTCGTCGCCGGCGAACTCGGCGACGACGGCGGCCTGGGCGAGGTCGAGTCGGCCCTCGGCGACCGCGTCCATCGCCGTCTGGTTGCCCACGACCGCAGCGGCGGTGCGGACGCGCTTGGTGCCGATGTGGCGGCGGCGGGCGATCTGCCCGGCGCTCAGCCCCAGGTCCAGCAGCTGCTGGGTGGCGCGGGCCTCATCGGCGTCGCTGATCCCGGCGCGGTGCTCGTTCTCCCCCAACTGCTCAAGGATCCGAGTGATCCGCCGGTCACGCTCATCGGTGTGCGGCTGGGGCTCGACGAGGACCCGAACCCGGTCCAGACCAGCCTCAATGGCAGCCAGAACACGCTTCTGACCGGTCAGCAACACCAGCCGCCCGAACTCGTCACGGTGCACCGGGATGATCTGACGAACACCACGGTCCCTGACGTCGGCGACGAACCCCTTGTCCAGCCGGACGTCGGTGCGCACGTTATCGCCGACGATCAGGTCACGAGGATCGACCCACAGGATGTTCTGGTCGTCGATTTGAGTCTCGGCGGGGCCGTTCTCGGATAGCCCGTCCGCCGCCAGATTGCCCTGAAAATCGGCGTGCCGAGGCGAGATCTCGGTTGCGGTCACTGTTGTTCTCCCTGTTCGTGGCGGACCGGAGCCGTGACGGACTCCGGGTTACGAAAGCGAGCGCCACCCCGTCGACTGGGGTAGAGGGCGTTCGCTGCTTGTCCGGTGTGGGACGCACTCGGACAAGCGCCGCCAGCCGACGACGGGGGCGGGGGTGCCGGCCTCGCCCAGCCGGCGTGGACCAGCCGGGGGTGCTCACCAGCGAACAGGGCCGTGCGAGGTGCTGGTTCACCCGCGCTGGGCCGGGTGCCGGACCATCGGCCCCGGCGCGGTGACGGCGCTAGAGTGCGCCGTCCCACAACAGAGCAGCGGACAAACTCAACCCAGCACAAGGTGTCGTGCGATTTCCACGATGGTTGCTTCCGGTCCGCGGCGCGCTTCGGTGGCACGGGCAGCCACGGTGAGTAGCAGCATGTCGGTACCGGGCCGGCCGACCAACTGCAGACCGACAGGGAGCACCGGCCGGGGTGAAACCCGCGGGGATGCTGATCGCTGGATGGCCACTGAGATTGAATGCCCACGTCAGAGCAACGCTCAGGCGTTCACCGGGGCCGTGGTGGCCGTGCGGCTCGTGGGGTGTCGTAGGTGTCGCGACGAGGTCTACCGCGTCGAAGATCTCCGCTAGCCGAGCGGCGTTGTCGCGGCGTAGCGCGACTGCGCCGGCCTGGTTCGCCTCGGGGTCTCGCAGAGCCTGCCAGGCCAGCTGGGGATCACGCAGGTGCACGGGCAGATCGATCACGTTGATCTGGTGGTCGACGCGGGCCAGCGCGTCAGCGGCGACAGCGGCGACGGGCGCGCAGGTGTCAGCGAATCCGAGGGTGGCCGACCAGGCCACCCTCGGCCGCGACGGAACCGGGACCGGTCTCAGGCTCGCAGGCCCGACGACCACGGCGAGATAGGCGCCGGCGTCCGCGGCGGTCGCAGCCAGGGGCCCACCGATGGTCAGACCTGCCCGATCACGAGCCGGGAGCAGCCCGGCCGTGGGCTTGAGCCCGAGCACACCGCACCAGGCGGCGGGAATGCGTACCGATCCGGCGCCGTCACTGCCGGTGGCCAACGGCACGATACGCGCGACGACGGCGACGACCGACCCCGCCGAGGATCCACCGGGAGACCAGTGCTGACCCCACGGATTGACCGTGGGCCCGCGGTCGGTGTGGCCCCAGGTCTGCCAGGACGTCGTCGCACGGGGGGTGGATGTCGCTCCGATCACGACGCACCCCACCGCCAGGAGCCGCTGAGCCTGGATTGACCGGACCCCTTCGGTGGCCGTCACTCCGATGGGGACGCCGGCCAACGGCAGCCGTGTGCCCTGCGCTCTCGCGAGATCGACTCGCCGGGCTTGATCGCGAGCCTGTGCCGGCCAGACCTGCGCGAACGCCCGCAGCCCTGCGTCGAGCCGCTCCAGCTGGCCCAGGGCCGCGTCGACAACCTCCACAGCCGACAAACCGGCCTCGTTCACGGCCGCGGCAATGTCCACGGCCGACAGCTCTCGATACTCAGCCTCGGCCAGCATGGCTGGCCCTCTCGCCGCTTAGCGTGTCTGCCGGGGCCGGGTGATGGTGGTTCGCCGAGGCGCAGTCGCACCTGGTCGCCGTCGTGGATGACGTCGTCGATGGTGAGCCCTCGATCCTGCTGGCGCTTCACCGATCTCAGGCCGGTCGATCACGAGACCGCACCAGCCCGGAACGCCGCCACCGGCTGATCAGCCGGTGGCGGCGTTTTGACCAGGCTGGCCACAGCCAGGATGGCCGTCACGGCGGCGGCGATCCGGACGATCCGGCTGAAGGGAATCAGACGCAGCAGGTGCCGGTCACCGATGATGACCAGCGCACCCACAACCCACAGCCCGAGGACCGCACCCACGCCGACGGTGAGCGGGTCGTGGTACTTCGCGGCGAGGCAGGCAGTGACGATCTGTCGGCCTGTTCGTCGTCGGCGCTGCCGCGCAGCATCACCACCGCTACCGTGGCGCCCGTCGGGCCCATCATCGCTTCCCGTCACCGATCTGTTCGATGACGTCGCGCGCGGAGGTCACCAGCACCGCTCGCCTCTCCCGGATCTCCAGGTGAGAGCCCGCCGAGAGGGCTGAGGTCACCGGCCCGGGCACTGCCATCACCGGCTTGCCCAGCGCTGCTGCTGCCGCGACCGTGCGCCGTGCGCCGCTGCGCACCCCGGCCTCCACCATGACGGTGCCCGCCGTCAGGGCAGCGATCAGCCGGTGACGGACCAGGAAGCGCTCCCGGCTCGGGCGCACGCCCGGCGGGTACTCGCTGAGCAGGACGCCGCGCGCAGCGACCTGACGGAACAGGCGGTCATGCCCTGAGGGGTAGGCCGCATCCAACCCTCGCGCCTGCACCGCGATAGTCCGGCCATCCTCGACGGCGAGTGCACCCCGGTGCGCGGCAGCGTCGATGCCGAACCCGCCACCGGTGATCACGGTCAGACCAGCCTCCGCCAGCCCGTAGCCAACATCGGCGGCCACGTGCTCCCCGTAGCCGGTCGCCGCGCGGGCGCCGGTCATCGCCACCGCCCGAGTCGTCAGCTCCTCGAGCCGTCCTGCACCCAGCACCCACAACGCGATCGGCTCGGCCCACCGCGGATCATGCACCGCATCCGGCGAGCCGAAACACACGAACGCCTCGGTCGGCCACTCATCGTCGCCGGGGATCACCAGCCGCCCACCCAACGCCGCGATCGCGGCCAGGTCTGCCTCAGCACGCTCAACCAACCCCGGGCCGGACGATCGGAACGGGGTGTGACCACCGGCCACCAGCCGGGCCGCCCCCACGGCCCCCTCGTCGGCGATCAGCGCCGCCAGCTCCGCCGACACGGGCGGTTGCACCACCCGGCTCAGATACGCCCGGGCTCGTCGCACCTCATCCACTGTCATGGCCCATCCCTCTCCTGGTCGGCCCGTAGCGGGCAGCCCCACCTGTGGTGGGGTGCACTCGACAGGCCTCACCGGTGTGGGGGTGTCCAGCCGTGCTGTTGGGCTGGACACCCCCACACCGGTGAGGCAGAGTGCGCCGCCCCACCACAGGTGAGACGCACCACAACGCGCGGAGTCGGCCAGTTGCCCTGCGGCTCGGACAACGACGCCGGGCCTGCCGCGCAGCGGCGGTTCTGCACCGTCCGGAGCTCATGCGGCAACGAATCGCCGCGGCACTCGAGCTAGCGCGGCGGAAGGAATGAGGGTGGGTGCCCGGCCGAGGCAGATGCCCTCGGCCGGGCACCCGGGACATCACCGCTGGAAGGACGCGGCCAGGGTCATGGCCTGCAGGCCCCTGCGCTCCATCTCGTAGGCGTCGTCGGCGTCCTGCAGGGTCTGCGCGGTGCTGGTGACCGCGTGCAGCACACCACCGCAGCTGCGGTCGCCGCCATCGATGAAGTGATTCAGGATCATCTGTTGCTGGTCTGTGGTGAACCGCAGCGCCTTGCCGACGTAGTCCAGGGTGGCGTCGACATCCCGGACCCCGATCCCCGCGTCGGCCTCGACCTGGGCGATCTTGGCGTCGACGTAGTCGGTGGTCAAGAACGCGGACACCGCGTCGCGGGCCTGCTTGACCACCAGCTCCAGGGCGGCGTCCTGGGTGTCGGCGCTCCAGCGGATCACGCCGTCCTGTAGCCGGCCACCGAGGTGGACCTCCCGCATGGCATCGGTCGTGAAGGTCATGCCGTTGTCACAGACCTCGATGATGATCTGCGGGGTGATCGAGAAACTACCGTGGCCGGTCTCACTGTTGCTGATCACGAACCCGGCGAAGACCAGCGGGTTGTCCGCACCACGCAGCCCCGAGAACGGGCTGCGGTAGTCGGCCAACAACCGCGGTGCCCGCACGGCGACCTCGGGAGAACCGACCTTGACATACATGCGTTTCTCGGTCAGGTCACACCGCGAAATCTGGGTATGAACGCCGGTGCGGCGAATGCCGTCGAGCACCGAGAGCAGCACATCGAGATTATCAGTGATCTTGTACTTCTCCGAGAGCACCGCGCGGGCGATACCCACCCGGCCACCATCACCGCGCAGGGTACGGATCAGATAGCGCCTGCCCGGGTCATCGGCCAGCCACGTGTTGACGTTGTGGTCGAGCAGATCGACGTGTTCCTCGCGCATCCGCCGCAGATACTGCACGGGGATGGCGAGCTTCTCGGCGATACCACCGTCGCAGGTCAGCGTCGGGCGGAACACCCCGCGTGCGGGCGTCACGCCATCGCCGGTCAGGACCGGCTCGCCGATCCCGTCGATGTGCAGGTCACCGTCGCGCATCCACATGTCACGGGCGGGGACGACGACATCGAGCTTGGTGTCGTGCTGGCGCCGCAGCAGGGCGACCATGTCCCCGAGGTCGGCGTTGCGGCTGGTCAAGAGCGGTTGCCCGGAGTTCATCGCATCTCCTTCGCAAAGGGCAGGGACGCACCACACCCAGGTCGTGAAGCCCTGGAAGGTGGGTGTCCCGCCGGTGGGTGGGGCGCGACTCGCCCGGACCACCGAGGGCGGACCGGCCGGGGCGCCGCGCTCGCCCGACCGGCGTGATCCGGTGGCGACAACTCCTCCGGGCATAGGGGGCACGACACAGTGACCGGATCACCCGGTCGGGCTGGGCCGGCGGGGCCTCGGGCGCAGCCGCAGCGGTGGTCCAGAGTGCGCCGCCACCACCCCACCCGGCACGCACCCGGCCAAGCGGCCACCAAGACCACGATGACGGGGGTGGATCACGCGTTCCGGCCGCTCGGGCGACGGCGATGAACCCGTACTGTTCGTGGCCGGTGTTCGCGCGCAATCACGGCCGCCGCCACCCCCGCCCCCTGCCCGATGTACCGGATAACGTGCGTCCCTCGTGCCGGCCGTCGAAACTTTCGCTCGTCCTTGACTGACGCCGGCCGGCCGGGCGGCCCTGGCATGATCCTGTGCGTGGAGTCATTGGTCACGCTCGACCCAGATGACGCCGGGGAGATGGTGACCCTGCAGCGCGCCGCTTACGTCACCGAAGCCCAAGCACACCGCGACCTGGACCTCCCGCCGTTGAGTCAGTCGCTGCAGGACTTGGCACGCGAACTAGCCGACCCCGAGGTGCTCGCCCTGGGGTTGCGTGACCACGCGCGTCGGCTGGTTGCCGCAGTCCGTGTTCGAGTCCGCGCGGCTGCGCCGACCGTGGCCGAGGTGGGGCGGCTTACCGTTGCCCCTGATCGTCAGGGTCAAGGTCTCGGCAGCCGCCTGCTCACCGACCTCGAGCAGCGGTTGCCGACCGACGTGGCTGCGCTTGCGCTATTCACCGGCGATCGCAGCCCGGGCAACCTCCGCCTTTACACACGCCTCGGCTACACCGAGACACACCGCACACCCACCCCGGCCGGCTACACACTCGTCCATCTCACCAAGCCCCTTCCCCCCAGACAACCGATGTGACCGATAACCGACCAACCTGCTTGAGACAACGCTTGGCCAGCACCAATTACCGCTGAAGATTCACCGCCAGATAGCCCTGAAGCTCACAGCACGCCGAGATGGATCAATCTATCGGATAATGAGCTCTTATCCGATATAAACGATGCCGCCTCCGGTGGGTAGGTGCACTCACCAGCAGGTGTTGCGGGGCCTCCTTACCCCGATCCGGTTGTGGCGCAGCCCGGCGAGCGCTTTCTCGGTCGGGTGTGCGCGGCTGTCGGCCACACGAGAAGCCCCGGTGACCAGGTGAGGGCTTTTCGCTCTCGGGGTCGCCGGGCTTTGTCATACGGCACCGCCGGATCGCCCGCCCGCAATGCTGCGAGTACCCGACCGGCCCGCAAGTGAGCACAGCGACCGAAGGCCGCGCCGGATGGGGCGAAGAACACTCCTGATGGCCGGGGTTGAGGTCATCAGTGCGTCCTGTGCTCTCTGCTGGGACTAGTGCGATTGCGGACAGTTCGGACTAGGACGGGAACCTTCCCTCAAATGAGTGATGTCAGTGGAATAGGTCCGTGTCTTACGAACCGGTAGCAATGTTGGTCATGGCCCTGGGGGTGGTCTATTTCGTGGTCCTGATGGTGGTGGCGATGCAGACCCCCCGGCCGAGCAGGCGGGGCCGGCATCGCTGGGTCCGACTCGAGGGGGCGCGATGAGTGCCCCCGCCCAGCGCCTGCTCACCGTGACCGATACCCAGGGCATCGCGCACCTGGTCACCGACGAGTCGATGGCCACCGGTCACCGCGCCGGACGCTTCCTCGCGGTATGCGGGCAGCGGGTGCTCACCGCCAGCTTGACCACTCCGCAACGCGGCTGCTGCCGGGTGTGCGCCCAGCGCAGGACCGCCCGGTGAGCCCGTTCAGCCCCGAGTCCGAGGACCTCGTGTGGATCGGCCTGCACCCAGCCACGGTGGGGCATCGACGAGTGCGCATCACCGATACCGGCCACGAGCGGTATGCCCCGTTGAGTGATGGGAAGCACACCGCCGGGACGGGCGGTGGTGGGCGATGAGTACGCCGGACAGTCCGGCTGTGGTGCGGGCGAAACAACTCCTTGACGAATTGAAGGTGGCGGGTTTCGTGTTTCAGCGGACCGCGCCGGGTGTGGATGGTCCGTTGATGGGACGCCGGATCACCGAGGAGTGGGTTGATTTCGTGTATGTCGAGGGCTTCAGCCAGGATTGTATGGGGTGGCGTCAGCGGAGATCACCCTTGATCGTTGCCGGTGAGGGAATGGTCGAGCGCCGGATCGTGGGTGGCGCGCTAAGCGTCCTCGGTGAGGTATTGAGCTGGGAGACCGAATCATAACCCGCGCGACCTACCCGCATTACGGACAGGAGGTGGTTATGTTCTGGAGTGAGGACGGCACCCACGGTGTCGTGGGGACTCGTTTCCATTGTCGTTGTGGGGTGGCGTGATGGGAGATGATTACCTCAAGACCACACCGTTGACCGACGCCGAAATCGACACGCTGGCGGTCCTGCGGCTCGTGCACGGGGGCACCGTGGCGAAGGTCGGCGAGAGCTTCTACCACGAGGAACGCCCGCTGCTGCCCTGGCTGGAAGGTCCCCTCGGCGAGGTCATCGACACCGGTCTGGTGTTTCTGGGTCATGCTCACCGGGCGTGTCATGGCAACCGTGTAAGCCACGGATAGGCCAAGATCAGCCGTTGTGATCTCGACGCGGCTGGGAAAGGAACTATCCGTGAGTCAGGACATTGGCGATCGCGAAACTGAGGCATCGGC
>JBOHGD010000095.1:0-14066 GCA_050699955.1 Pseudonocardiaceae bacterium
CACATCACGAACCTCAGCCAAGATCACCGGCAACCGAGCCACCACCGCCGACACCAACCCCGGAACCCGAACCTCCTCCTCAGCCCGCACCACCCAACCTCCCTCCACACCACACCCAACAAGGTCCACACTCTGAGTACCCCAACACTGTCCCGCGAGCCCTACTCATTTGTGACAACTCACGCGGCTGAAAACTGCTCCGCCGGGCGCAGCGATGTCCCTGCCGGCGACCCGAGGATGAGTTCATGGCAGGTTCGATCTCGGAGAGTTGTGCGACCGCTACGGAGCGCACACTGCGACGCAAGGAGCGGGAGGAGAACTTCCCGGTCGCGCTCCGGGCACTACCCCGGGAGCTGCGGGCCGATCTCCTCGCGGTGTACGACGTCGCCCGAGTCATCGACGACCTCGGTGACCAGGCCGCAGGAGACCGGATCGCGCTGCTCGAGGGGTTCGGCCTGGACCTGGCCGCCGTGTGGGAGGGCGGCAGGCCCGAGCATCCGGTACTCCGGCGGCTGATGCCCGCGGTACGGGCCCGCGCGCTGGATCGCGAGCCGTTCGAGTGTCTGCTGCGGGCGAATCTGCTCGACCAGCGAGTGACCAGGTATAAGACCTACTCGCAGCTGCGGGAGTACTGCGTGCTGTCGGCGGAGCCGATCGGTCGGATCGTGCTCGCGGTGTTCGGGGTGTGCTCTCCAGCCGCGATCGGGTACTCCGACCGGGTCTGCGCCGCGCTGCAGCTGATCGAGCACTGGCAGGACGTCGCCGAGGACCGCCGAGCCGGTCGGGTGTATCTCCCGCAGCAGGATCTGGTCGCCTTCGGGGTCGCCGAGGCGGACCTCGACGCCGTGGTCGCCTCGGCGGCGCTGCGCAGTCTGATGGCTTTCCAGACCAAGCGGGCGGCGGACCTGCTGGACTCCGGCGCGGCGCTGGTCGGGATGCTCCACGGGTGGGCTCGGCTGGCCGTGGCCGGATACCTGGCCGGGGGACGGGCCGCCCTCGACGCGCTGCGCCGGGTTGACGGGGACGTGCTGTCCGGCTCGCCACCCGCTCGGCGTCGCGATGTGCTGTGGCACCTGACGAGGCTGCTCGTCGGGTGGCCCGGGTGGCGGGGAGGTCGAGCCCAGTGAGTGCGCGAACCAGCAGGCACAGCGGCATCGATGACGCCTTCCTGCGGTGTGAGTCGATCACCAGGACGCAGGCGCGCAACTTTTACTACGGCATCCGACTGCTGCAGTCGGACAAGCGCGTGGCGCTGTGCGCGGTGTACGCGTTGGCCCGGCGGATCGACGACATCGGGGACGGCGACCTGTCCCGGACGGACAAGCTCGCCGCACTGGCCGAGGTGCGTCGCGCGGTCGCCGACTTGGCTCATCCCGGTGCCGACCCGGTACTCATCGCGGTGGCAGAGGTGGCGCGGCGGCTGCCGATCCCGCTGGGGGCCTTCCACGAGTTGCTCGACGGTATGGAGATGGACGTGACCGGGCGGCGCTACGCCGACTTCGACGAGCTGACCGGGTACTGCCGGTGCGTTGCCGGCTCGGTCGGGCGGTTGTGCCTGGCAGTGTTCGGCAGCAGGCCCGACCCGTGCGCGCCCGAGTATGCCGATGCGCTCGGCATCGCACTGCAGCAGATCAACATTTTGCGCGACATCCGGGAGGACCTCGGCAACGGCCGGGTCTATCTGCCCCAGCACGATCTGGATCGGTTCGGTGTTGCGCTGACCCTCGACGAGCGAGGTTGCCTGGTCGATACGGGTGGCCGGCTCACCGCGCTGATCCGGGAATGCGCCGACCGGGCGCGGCTGTGGTACGCGCACGGGCTGCGCCTGCTGCCGCTGCTGGACCGGCGCAGCGCGGCCTGCTGCACCGCGATGTCCGGGATCTACCGGCGACTGCTGGACCGGATCGCCACGCAGCCGAGCCAGGTGTTCGACCGGCGGCTGTCGCTATCCGGTTGGCAGAAAGCGGAGGTCGCCGCGAAGGCGCTGTCGGGGTGGTCGTCGTGACCGGGCGGGTCGCGGTGATCGGCGGCGGCTTGGCGGGGATCACCGCTGCGCTGCGCTGTGCCGACGAAGGCTGCCAGGTCACCCTGTTCGAGGCCCGGACGCAACTGGGCGGCCTGACCCACTCGTTTCGTCGCGGAGAGCTGAGAGTCGACAACGGTCAGCACGTGTTCCTGCGCTGCTGCACGTCATACCTGACTTTGCTGCACCGGCTCGGGATGACCGATCACGTGATGGTGCAGCCACGACTGGCCATCCCGATCCGCTCGCCGGGAACCGACCGGCCGGTGTGGCTGCGCCGAACTGCCCTACCTGCGCCCCTGCACCTGGCCGGGTCGTTGCTGCGGTACCGACCACTGAACGTGGCCGAGCGGGTGCGCTTCGCCCGAGCCGCCCTCGCGCTGCGGCGGGTGGACCCCACGGACCCGGGAACTGACGAGCAGAACTTCGGGGCCTGGCTGCGTCGGCACGGGCAGAGCTCCCATGCCATCGCGGCACTATGGGAGTTGGTAGGCGTGGCCACGCTGAACGCCCGTGCCGATGACTGCTCGCTCAGCCTGGCCGCCACGGTGTTCCAGGAGGGCCTGCTCACCGATGCCGCGGCTGCGGACATCGGCTGGTCGCTTGTGCCATTGCGGCAGCTGCACGGCGATCCGGCGCTGGCCTGTCTGCAGGCGGCGGGGGCGCAGGTGCGCACCCGCGTCACGGTCCGGGGCATCGAGCCGCAGGACGGCGGCTGGCAGATCATCACCGACGATGGCCGTACGGCGGTCGACCAGGTGGTTCTGGCCGTGCCTGCGGCCTCGGCGCAACCGCTGCTCCCGGCCGGCAGCGTGGCCCTGCCGCCGGACTGGTCGCAGCGGCTGGGCAGCGTCCCTATCGTCAACGTGCACGTGGTGCTCGACCGGACGGTGCTCGACGAGCCGTTCATCGCCGGGGTGGACACCCCGGTGCAGTGGGTCTTCGACCGCACGGCGCAGTCCGGGCTCACCGAAGGCCAGTACGTCGCGGTGTCCCTGTCAGCCGCGGACGACCTGGTGGGCATGTCCACGGCGGCGCTGCAAGCGTGGTTGCTGCCAGAGCTGGCTGCTCTGCTGCCGGCCATCCAGCGAGCCCGGGTGCGTGATTTCTTCGTCACAAGGGAGCGGCATGCGACGTTCCGGCCTTCGCCGGGCACGGCGGCGCTGCGGCCGACGGCGGTGACCGCAGCCCGCGGGTTGTACCTGGCGGGCGCATGGACCGCCACCGGGTGGCCTGCGACGATGGAGGGGGCCGTGCGCAGCGGAGTGGCGGCTGCCACCGCTCTGCTCGGTCGGCGCCCGCGGAGCACCCGTCGTCCCAGCCTGCCCAGCCGTCGATCGATTCCGATGATGGACGTGAAGGAGCGGTGGCATGACACCGGTGACTGCTGAGGTGTTCTCCCCCGCCCGGGCCGCGGTGCCCGGTGCGCTGCGGCGGGCCCGCGACACCGTGCTGCCCGCGATGCGGACGGTCATCGCAGGGCTGGACCCCACTAGTGCGGCGATTGCCTCCTACCACTTCGGCTGGACCGACGCCGGTGGCGCCGCGACCGGCGGTGGCGGGGGAAAGGCGGTTCGCCCGGCCCTGGCCACCCTGTCGGCGCAGGCCGCCGGCGCTGCGCCGCAGGTGGGTATCCCGGGTGCGATCGCCGTCGAGCTGGTGCACAACTTCTCCCTGATGCACGACGACGTGATGGACGGCGACACCGAACGCAGGCACCGGCCCACCGTATGGGCGGTCTGGGGCACCGCCAGTGCGATCGTGACCGGGGATGCACTGCTGGCGCTGGCCCAGGAGACGTTGCTGGACAGCGCGTCGCCGCACCGGGTCAGCGCTACCCGGCTGCTCGCCTGGGCCATCCGCCGCCTCATCCGCGGCCAGGTGCAGGACCTGGCGTTCGAGCGGCGCGACGACGTCACACTGCCGGAGTGCCTGGACATGGTGTCGGGCAAGACCGGTGCCCTGCTCTCGGCGAGCGCGGCGATCGGCGCGGTGCTGGTCGGGGCCGAGGCGGAGGTGGTGGACGCGTTGTCCACCTTCGGTGCGCAGCTGGGTGTCGCCTTCCAGCTCGTCGACGACCTGCTGGGGATCTGGGGTGATCCGGCGACCACCGGCAAGCCCGTGTTCTCCGATCTGCGCTCAGGCAAGAAGACCCTGCCGGTGACCTACGCCCTCACCCATGGCGGTCCCGCCGGCAGGGAGCTGGCCGCCTGGCTCGCCGAACCGGAGCGCGCCGAGTCAGACCCGCGCGACGAAGCCCGGTTGCGGCAGGCCGCCGAACTCGTTGAAGCCGCAGGAGGGCGCCATTGGGCCGGCGCCGAGGCGCAACGCCGTGTCGCGGCGGCCGGACACGCGCTCGCCGCGGTCACGATCCCGGACGGCCCGCGCGAAGAACTCACCGCGATCGCTCGTTTCATCGTCGACAGGGAGGCCTGATGACCCGGACCGATCCAGTCCGCAGCACGGATAGCGCCCGGTCTCGTTCCGCGGCGCAGGTGCTGGATGCCGCCGTCGCGCACCTGCGTGAACGTCAGCAACCACAGGGGTGGTGGAAGGGACAGCTGGACACCAACGTGACCATGGACGCGGAGGACCTGCTGCTGCGCGAGTTCCTCGGCATCCGGACCGCGGAGCAGACCGAGGAGACCGCCCGGTGGATCCGGTCACAGCAGCGGCCTGACGGATCCTGGGCGGTCTACCACGACGGACCGGGTGATCTGTCCACCACCATCGAGGCCTGGGTGGCGCTGCGGCTGGCGGGCGACCTGCCGGGGTCCCCGCACCTGGCGCAGGCGGCGGCGTTCGTCCAGGCTCACGGCGGCCTGGCGGGCAGCCGGGTGTTCACCCGCATCTGGCTGGCGCTGTTCGGGCTGTGGCCGTGGGACGCGCTGCCCGAGCTGCCCCCGGAGCTGATGTTCCTCCCCCCATGGTTCCCGTTGAACATCTACGACTGGGCATCCTGGGCGCGGCAGACGATCGTGCCGCTGACCATCGTCAGTGCACTACGGCCGGTGCGGTCGCTGCCGTTCGGAGTGGACGAACTACGCACCGGGGCCGCCGCCGAGCCCGCCGCTCGGCCGTGGACCTGGCCCGGGTTCTTCCAGCGGGCGGACCGGGTGCTGCACGCTTACGCCCGGCTGCGGGTGCACCCACTGCGAAAGGCGGCAGTGCGCCGCGCCACCGAGTGGATCCTGGCTCGGCAGGAGGCGGACGGCTGCTGGGGTGGTATCCAGCCGCCCTGGGTGTACTCGCTGCTCGCCCTGCATCTGCAGGGCTACTCGCTGGATCACCCGGTGATGCGGGCGGGGATCGCCGGTCTGGACGGGTTCACCATCCGCGAACACACCCCGAACGGTTGGATCCGCCGGTTGGAGGCGTGTCAGTCCCCGGTGTGGGACAGCGCACTGGTGCTCACCGCACTGCTCGATGCCGGCGTCCCGGCCGACGACGAGGCCGTTCTCCGAGTGACGGAGTGGCTGCTCGGCGAGGAGATCCGGGTACGGGGTGACTGGGCCGTTCGCCGGCCGTCACTTGCCGCGGGCGGGTGGGCCTTCGAGTTCGACAACGATACCTATCCCGACACCGACGACACCGCAGAGGTCGTGCTCGCGCTGCGCCGGGTCAGCTTCCGGGATCGCCGTGCGCTGCGGGCGGCGATCGATCGCGGGGTGAACTGGCTGATCGGCATGCAGTCGCGGGACGGCGGCTGGGGCGCGTTCGACGCCGACAACACCCGCCGGTTGTGCGAGAAGCTGCCGTTCTGCGATTTCGGCGCGGTCATCGACCCACCGTCGGCGGATGTGACGGCGCACATCGTGGAAGCGCTGGTCGCCGAGGGGCGGACCGATGACACCTCCTGCATGCGGGGTGTCTCCTGGTTGCTCGCGGCACAGGAAGCCGACGGGTCCTGGTTCGGGCGGTGGGGTGCGAACTACGTGTACGGCACTGGTGCGGTGGTGCCCGCCTTGGTCGCTGCTGGTATCGGGCAGGGCGAGAGATGTATCCGGCGGGCCGTGCGGTGGCTGGAACAGCACCAGAACACCGACGGCGGGTGGGGGGAAGACCTACGCTCCTATGCGGACCGTGCCTGGGCAGGCCGGGGCGAGTCGACGCCCTCACAGACCGCGTGGGCCCTGCTGGCCCTGCTGGCGGCGGGGGAGCGTTCGGACTCGGTCGAGCGCGGCGTGCGGTGGCTGTGCGACACCCAGCGCCCGGACGGCTCATGGGATGAGCCGCAGTTCACCGGTACCGGATTCCCGTGCGACTTCTACATCAGCTACCAGCTCTACCGGCTGGCGTTCCCGGTCTCCGCGATGGGCCGCTATCTGCAGGGCGCGCCGTGAACACACGAGACCTGCCTGTCAGGGTCGAGCCATGAACACGTGCCGCGCAGCGGTGTTGTGCACGCCGCTGCGCGTGGAACAGGCTGCGCTGCGCCGGGCCGGGCGCAGTATGCGGCTGGTGCGCACCGGGATGGGGCCCCGGCGCGCGGCCGCTACCGCAGCGCGACTGTCCTCCGGCACCGATCCGGTGCTGGTCGCCGGGGTAGGTGGCGGCCTGGTGCCGCAGGTCCGGCCGGGCGATGTCGTGGTGGCCAGCGAGGTCCGTGACGACAGCGGGAGCGAGGGCCGAAGCGTCGAGGTCCCGTCCGCGCCGTTGCTGGCCGGCGCGTTACGCAGGCTCGGCCTGACCGTCCATATCGGACCCATCAGATCCAGTTCCCGGATCATCCCTGGGCACACCCAGTGGGCTCCGGCCGCGGGTGGCCCGCTCGCGGTGGACATGGAATCGGTCCAGCTGGCCGCCATGGACGTCCCGTTCGCCGTCGTCCGCGCCATTGTGGACTCGACGGATCATCCGCTGTGGCACGTCGGCACGGTGCGGCGCGGGGTGCGTGCCTTGCGGGTGTTGCGGGCGTGCCTGCCCGCGCTGGAATGGTGGGCGGCGGCGACGGGCCCGCGAGAGGTCCTGCTCGCCGCGCCGCGCTCGTTCTGCGCAGGCGTCGCCCGGGCGATCGAGACAGTGCAGCGCGCGTTGCAGCGCTACGGCGCCCCGGTGTACGTACGCAGGCAGATCGTGCACAACGCGCATGTGGTGCACGATCTGCAGGCCCGGGGTGTGGTGTTCGTCGACGAGGTCGACGAGGTCCCGGCAGGCAGCGTGCTGGTGTTCGCTGCCCACGGGGTAGCGCCTGCAGTGCGCCGGGCCGCAACCGCGCGCGAGCTCACCGTCCTCGACGCCACCTGCCCACTGGTAACCAAGGTGCACAGCGAGATTCGCCGCTACGCCAAGCGGGACAACACGGTGTTCCTCATCGGCCACCCCGAGCACGAGGAGGTACAGGGCAGCCTCGGCGAGGCGCCGTCGCAGGTGGTCGTGGTAGCGGACGTCGACGCGGCCCGGCGGGTGCAGCCACGCGATCCCGCCCGGGTGGCCTACACCATGCAGACCACGCTCGCGGTGGACGAGGCGGACCAGATCGCCGGAGTCCTGCGCGAGCGGTTTCCCGCTCTGACCGCGCCGCGCACCGACGACATCTGCTACGCGACCACCAACCGCCAGCGCGCGGTGCGTGCGATCGCACGGCGGGTGGACCTGGTGCTCGTCGTCGGTTCAGTCAATTCGTCCAATTCCCGCCGCTTGGTGGAGGTCGCCGAGCGGGAGGGTGTGCCCGCCCACCTGGTCGACGACGTCAGCGAGATCGATCTTCGCTGGCTGGCGGGCACGACGCGGCTCGGTATCACCGCGGGCGCCTCTGCCCCACCACATCTGGTGGAGCAGGTCGTGCATTGCCTGACCGGCCTGGGCCCGGTCAGCACGACCGAATCGCGGTCGATCGACGAGAACGTCACCTTCGCTCTGCCTCGAGAGGTGATCTGACCATGGCCATGCCATTGCACCAGTCCCTGCGGTTGGGTCGCTTCCTGCTGAAGCAGAAGCTGTTGCGCCGGGAGAAGTTCGCCCTGCTGGTCGAACTCGAGCCGCTGTTCGCGTGCAACCTCAAGTGCGGGGGCTGCGGCAAGATCCAGCAACCGGCCGCGCTGCTGAAGCAGCGGATGCCGGTCGAGCAGGCGGTCGCCGCCATTGAGGAATGCGGCGCCCCGATGGTCTCCATCGCCGGTGGCGAACCGCTGATGCACCCGCAGATCGACGAGCTCACCCGCCAGCTACTGCGCCGCAAGAAGATCGTTTTCTTGTGCACCAACGCCTTGCTGCTGCCTAAACATCTGCATCGGTTCCGTCCGCACCGCGACTTCGCCTGGATGGTGCACATCGACGGCCTGCGGGAGCGCCACGACGCATCCGTGCGCAAAGCGGGTGGCTTCGACGCCGCGGTCGAGGCGATCCGGCAGGCCAAGGGGGCCGGCTTCCGGGTGATGACCAACACGACGTTCTTCACCACCGACACCCCGCAGGACGTCATCGATGTGCTCGACTACCTCAACGACGAGCTCGGCGTGGATAACATGCAGATCTCCCCGGCCTACGCCTACGACAAAGCGCCCGACCAGGAGCACTGGCTGGGCGTGGAGCAGACCAGGGAGCTGTTCGCGAAGGCGTTCGGCGACGGGCGGCGCAAGCGCTGGCGGCTCAACCATTCCCCGGTCTTCCTCGACTTCCTGGAAGGCAAACGGGAGCTGGCCTGCACCGCGTGGGGCATACCGTCGTACTCGCTGCTGGGCTGGCAGCGTCCGTGCTACCTACTCGACGACGGCTACGCCGAGACCTACCGCGAGCTGATCGAGGACACCGACTGGTCCCAGTTCGGCCGCGGGCGCGACCCGCGGTGTGCCAACTGCATGGCCCACTGCGGCTACGAGCCCACCGCGGTGATCGCCACGATGAATTCGCTCACGGAGTCCCTGCGTGCCGCTGTGGGTGGGTGAGGTCCGGTGTCGTCGCTGCTGGAGAACCTGTCCGGCCCGGTGGACCTGCGACGTCTGCCGACCGCGGCCTTGCCTGCGCTCGCCGAGGAGATCCGGGAGCTGCTGATCGACTCGGTCTCACGCACCGGCGGACACCTCGGTCCCAACCTCGGGGTGGTCGAGCTGACCATCGCGCTGCACCGGGTGTTCGACTCCCCGACAGACGCGATCATCTGGGACACCGGCCACCAGGCGTACGTGCACAAGCTGCTGACCGGACGCCAGGACGGGTTCGCCCGGTTGCGTAGCGCCGGTGGGCTCTCGGGGTATCCCAACCGTGCGGAGAGCGAGCACGACCTGGTGGAGAACTCGCACGCCTCGACGGCCCTGTCCTACGCCGACGGCCTGGCCAAGGCCTTCCAACTACGGGGAGAGGGAGACCGCGCGGTCGTCGCGGTGGTCGGCGACGGTGCTCTCACCGGCGGCATGTGCTGGGAGGCGTTGAACAACATCGGCGGGGCCCCCGGCCGTCCGGTGATCGTGGTACTGAACGACAACGGCCGCTCCTATGCCCCGACGGTGGGGGCGCTGGCCGGACACCTGAGCGCGCTGCGGAGCCGCGCCGTGTCGCGGTCGCTGTTCGACGAGCTGGGTCTGGCCTATCTCGGCCCGGTCGACGGCCACGACATCGCTGCTGTGCAGCGGGCCCTGCATCGCGCCCGGTCGCTCAACCATCCTGTGCTCGTGCACTGCGTGACCGTCAAGGGCAAGGGATACCCGCCGGCCGAGGCCGACCAGGTGGACTGCATGCACTCCGTGTCCCGGCGAGCTCCTGCCGGTGGGTTGACCTGGACCGCGGTGCTGTCCGACGAACTGGTCGCCCTCGCCCGCGCGCGGCCGGACGTGGTCGCGCTGACCGCGGCGATGCTGCACCCCACCGGGCTGCGCGAGTTCGCCCGTGAGTTCCCCGACCGCGTGTTCGATGTCGGGATCGCCGAGCAGCACGCGGTAACCGCCGCGGCGGGACTGGCGATGGGCGGCCTGCACCCGGTGGTGTGCGTCTACGCCACCTTCCTCAACCGAGCGTTCGACCAGGTCCTGATGGATGTGGCGCTGCACAAGCTGCCGGTCACCTTCGTGCTCGATCGCGCCGGTGTCACGGGCAACGACGGGCCGTCCCACAACGGGATGTGGGACCTGTCCCTGCTCGGTGTCGTGCCCGGGATGCGGGTGGCCGCGCCACGTGACGCGCAGCAGCTGCGCGCGCAGCTGCGTGAGGCGCTCGATCACCCGGGGCCGGCCGCGGTGCGGTTCCCGAAGGGTGTGGCCGGCGCGAACCTGCCGGCGATCGGCCGGATCGGCGGGGCCGATGTGCTGACCCGCAGTGGTTGCGGTGGGGTGCTGGTGGTGGCGGCCGGCGCGTGCGCACAGGCCGCAGTGGCGGCGGCCGTCGAGCTCGCCGCCGCCGACGAGAACGTCACCGTGGTGGATCCCCGCTGGCTGTTGCCGGTGGACCCGGTACTGGCCCGGGCCGCCGACGGCTACCGGCTCGTGGTCAGTGTCGAGGACAACGGCAGCGCGGGTGGGTTCGGGGATGCTCTCGCCCGAGCGTTGCGGGCCATTGGGTCGCGGGTGGCGCTGCGTACTCTCTGTCTGGGCCAGCAGTTCCTCCAGCACGGTGCGCGGGACGACCTGCTCGACGCGCACGAGCTGGACGCGGCGGGCATCGTCCGCACCATTCGCCCGGTCGCCGTGGACATCGGCTGGGAACGGCTCGACTCGGCGCTGGTCCGGGCGGGCGTTGACGGCGGCAGCGGCGCGGCGAGCAGGGCACAGTCAACCGGATAGGGCCGCGCTTGAATTCAGCTATCGCGCCGCCGGCCCCGATAGCGCCGCGAACCGCACAGAAAGGGCGGGGAGGGTGTCGCCGATGGGCCGATGGGGTGGAGAAGCCTCCCGTGGTGTGAGAGTAGTGCCGTTGGTGAAGCGTTTCGGTGCCCGGCGGCGACGTATCTCGGGGAAGCCAGGGTGAAGGAGCACGCGGTGGAGATCGTCAGGGAGCTGGTCGGGCAACGCACATCACTCACGGTGGTGGCGAGTGCGATCGCGGTGTTGGTGCTCGCCGGCATCGTTGCGGCGCTGGCCGGATCCGCGATCGCGGTGGCGGTGATCGCAGGAGTCGGGATGGTCGGGACCGCGCTCGGCGTCTTGGCCTTCACGGCCTTCACGAAGGCCCGATTGTGATCACGGGCGCGGTCGCGTTGATCTGCAGACGCACGTAGTCGATGATCGGTTCAGGCATGTGCCGGGCGACCTCGCGCACGAACGGGCGGCGCTGAGGTGCCGGCAGCTCGCGCAGTTGGGCGCCGAGCATCACGGTGGCCAGGAACGCCTCAAGTTGTTCTCCGCGTTCCAGAACGGCGGAATCGGCGACGAGGTCGACCTCAATGTCGGTGAACCCGGCCCGGCGCAGACGCTGAGTGGTCTCCTCGATCCCGGCGAAGTTCCAGATTCGCCCACCATCGGAGCCGCTCACGGCGCGCAGTGCGGTGCGGAATCGGGCGACGTTGCCTGCCCCTCCCGCCTCGGCGACGAATCGACCGCCGGGCCGCAGTGCTGCCGCCACCGTCCGGAATACCGCGTCGTGATCGGGAAGCCAATGCAGTGTCGCCACGCTCAGGGCAGCGTCCACCGGCTCGTCGAGGGCCAAGGTGTCACGCAGGTCGGCGTGCACCACGGTGACCCGGTCCATCCGGCCGGCCAGTCTCCGACGGAGCTCGGCCAGCATCTGCTCGGAGCCATCGACGGCGACCACCCGCCCGGTGGGCAGCGCGTCGAGGAGCCGCTCGGCGTCACGTCCGGTGCCGGCGCCGAGATCCAAGACGGTTTCGTCTCCGGCCGCCCGGAGACGGTGAATCGTCTGGGCGCCCCACCGTTTGTGCGGCAGCGGCAGTGCATCGTAGGCGCGCGCATCCCACTCGAGTAACTGCATAGTCTGGCCTCCCTCAGCACTGATAACGTACCAAGGTATTCCAGTCTATAAGACATCTCTCCCATATTATGAGAACTCGACTTCGGCCAGGGCCGGCGAGTCGGCGTCCCGGCGCAGGTTCGTGATGAGCGCGGTCGACTTCCCGGCGATGATCCCGGCGACGTAGCGATCGATGCCGGGTAGCCGCCCGAGCCGCATGGCGATCCGCCGGATGCGCAGCTGCAGCGCGGTCTCCGGCAGGAACCAGCGGGCACTGTCGCGGGCCAGTTTCTGCTTCTCCGCCACGATCGGACGCATCAGCTGCTCGTAGCGCCGCAGCCCCGCCTCGATCGGGTCCGGGCGGGCCAGCTGGCCCGCCAGCACGTAGGCGCCGGCGATTCCCAAGGACGCCCCTTGCCCGGCGAGCAGAGAGACCGCGTAGCCGGCGTCGCCGACCAGCACGACCCGACCATGGCTCCACTGCGGCATCTCGATCTGGGCCACCTGGTCGTAGTAGATCTCGGCCGGTGGGGGGCAGCGGTCGAGGGCCTCAGGCACGATCCAGCCGAGTGAGCCGTAGACCGCCCGCACCGCGGCCCGAGCATCGTCGGGGAGTGCCGGATCCGGGGTGCGGTGGACGGTGAAGGTGGCGACCTGGCCGTCGCGGAGGCTGTAGAAGCCCATCTGCTTGCCGATGGTGTCGGTCAGACAGAACCGGTCCCTGATGGCGACATGCAGCTTCGGATCATCGAAGCGGAACGCGGCCGTGTGGAAACCGAGGTAGCGCAAGAAGCGCTGTTCCTGCCCGAACACCAGCCGCCGCACGGTCGAATGGATTCCGTCCGCGCCGACGAGCAGGTCGGCTTCGATCACCTCGCCGCCGGCGAGGGTGATTCGCACCCGGTCGCCGAGGTCGTCGACGGCGACCGGGCCGGTCCCGAACCGGAGCTCGACCTGCGAGGGCAGCTCGTCGCGCAGCGCCCGTTCCAGGTCCGGGCGCATGATGCTGAGCATGCGGCCGTGTACGGCTTTGGCGAACTGGGTGTAGCGCAGGCCGGACCGCTGGCGCCCGGTCTCGTCCAGCAGGCTCGCCTCCTTGACGTGGTAGGCGAGCTGTTCGATCGCCGGCAGCACGCCCATCGCCTCGGCGGCGTCGTACCCGGTGCCGAAGAAGTCGATCATGTAGCCCTGAGCCCTGGGGCCGGACGCCCGTTCCAGGACCACGGTCTCCACCCCGAGCGTGGACATCCGCTGCGCCAGCGCGAGCCCGGCGATGCCGGCTCCGCAGATCACCGCTTTCATGTGTATGCCTCCTCGTTGGTGAGTACTAGTCGACCAGCCTGCGCAGGACTGCCGCTGCCGGTCCGGGTACCTGCCCCGGGGTCAGCGCGCGATGCAGCACCAAGCCGTCGACGGCCGCCATCACGACTGCTGCGGTCTCATCCGGTGCGGGCACCCCTCGCTCCCCGAACCATCGGCCCAGGTGCTGACGGAAGCCGATGAGGACCTCGGTCATCGCCTCGCGCAGTTGCTCGTCCCGGGTCGCGGCCAGGTAGGCCTCGGTGAACAGCAGCGACATCGGATCGACCCCGGTGTACTGGTCGACCGACGCGAGCAGCGCGTCCAGAGCGTCCCCCGGCGTCCGTGCAGCGTCGAGTACCGGCTGCAGTTCGCCGACGGTGTCGCGCATGACCCCGAGCACCGCCTCGGTCAGCAGCGCGCGCAATGACGGGAAGTGGTAATGCACGACGCTCGGCGTGACTCCGGCGCGCTCGGCGAGGATCCGCGTGCTCACCGCAGTCCAGCCGCGTTCGGGGATGAGCTCGGCCGCGGCGTTCAGCAACCGCTGCCGCACCTCCCGCCCGCGCGCAGCCGCCGGAGAAGTCACCCGCACCGTCTCCTGGTAGAACCGCCCTGGGCAATAGCCCTGTACGACTGCCCTACATGGTACTCAGGGCACAGCGCGCGGTCAGTCCGGCGAATTTCCACTCGCGACGGCGATGACCGAACGGTGACTCAACGCCACCGTCGAAACCCCACCCGGCAACCGAAATCGTTGCCGGGTGGGGGAGTGGTCTCTAGCCCGAACTTACTTGATCTTAGTGGCCGTGGAAGCATCCTGAGCTGGGGCTTTGCTGGTTGGCCGGGAGGACTCTGTGTCTACCGGCCACCCAGGCCCAGCGGAATCGGCGCGCCGAGGAGTTCG
>JBOHGD010000096.1:0-14010 GCA_050699955.1 Pseudonocardiaceae bacterium
TGCGGCTCTGCCGCGAAATCGATGTCATCGCCGCCGTGCGGGTCGCGCTGCGCGACCCCCCACCCGCCTCCGGACCGCTCCACTTCTGACACACACGCGTCCTGCCTTCGTGCCGTACTACTTCACCCAAAACCCCAACCAACCGGGCTGGTTCCTGGTGGAACGTCCTAGCCCGGAGTGGTGGGAAGCGGTTTATAGCACGCGCGCGCTAATCACACAGATTAACGGCGATGACCACAACGCCACCGTAGCTCGAACTAGCCGCGTCAACGGCGCCGCTACCTCATCCAGTAGCGCACCCACTCTCATGGAGTTAATGCTGGAAGCAATTGACGCACGCAGGGGACACCGGGTGCTGGAAATCGGCACCGGGACCGCCTACAACACAGCGCTGCTCTGTCACCGACTCAATCCCACCCACGTGACCAGCATCGACATAGACGCAGACCTGGTTCCTCACCTGGCGACAACTAGGCCAGCCCACCCGTGAACGATTCAGGCTGACTATCCAAGATGGACGGCACATCATCTGTCTAGACCACCCCAACGACACGCACCATTGGGACCTCAGCGCACGACTCCGCGGCGCCCGAGCGTTCGACGGCGGTACAACCAGCATCCCGAGCCGATGATGGTCGAGTGGTCCCTGCGCGAAGATCTGCGCCACCCCGGACCGGTACTGCTGTTCACCAAGGACAGCGACTGTTCACCAAGGACAGCGACGCCGCCGCCCTGCACCCCAGGTCAAAATGACGGTTCGCGATAGCTCGCATCGCCACTCACGGGTACGCGCTAGCGTTCCGGTATGAGCCCGCACGTCACCGCTGAGCAGGTCGAGGCCGCGCGGCGGGACCCGAAGCTGGCGAACGTGCTCTACCACGACTGGGAGGCGGCCAGCTACGACGAGAAGTGGTCGATCTCCTACGACAAGCGCTGCATCGATTACGCGGTGGGGCGCTTCCGCGCCGTCGCCGGTGACGATGACATCCATCGGGGGCCCTACGAGCACGCCATGGAGGTCGGCAGCGGCACCGGCTTCTTCCTGCTCAACCTGATGCAGGGCGGAATCGCGGACCGTGGCTCGGTGACGGATCTGTCGCCGGGGATGGTGCAGGTGGCACTGCGCACCGCGGCGAGCCTCGGGCTGGACGTCGACGGCCGGGTCGCCGATGCCGAGCGGCTGTCCTACCCCGATGACACGTTCGATCTGGTGGTGGGCCACGCGGTGCTGCACCACATCCCGGACGTCCCCGCCGCGCTGCGTGAAGTACTGCGAGTGCTGCGGCCCGGTGGCCGGTTCGTCTTCGCCGGTGAGCCGACCCGGATCGGCGACCGCTACGCCCGCCGGCTCGGCCGGATCACCTGGTGGGCCACCACCACGCTGACCCGGATGCCGCCGCTGCGCGGCTGGCGCCGGCCGCAGCAGGAGCTGGACGAGTCTTCCCGCGCGGCGGCCCTGGAGGCGATGGTCGACCTGCACACGTTCGATCCGTCGGCGCTGGAGGGCATGGCCCTGGGGGCAGGTGCGGTGCACGTCCACGCGATCACCGAGGAGTTCTCCGCGGCGGTGTTCGGCTGGCCGGTGCGTACCTTCGAGGCGGCGGTGCCGCCGGGCCGGCTCGGGGTGCGCTGGGCCGGTTTCGCCTACCGGACCTGGCTGGCGCTCTCCGCGCTGGACCAGCGGGTGCTGTCCCGGATACTGCCTCGGTCGCTGGGCTACAACGTGCTCATCACCGGGTGCAAGCCGGCCTGAGTCCGGACCGACGTCGGGGCCCGCGGCCGGGTCAGCGCAGACCGCGGAGCCGGTTCAGGATCGTCGCGCTGATCGCGGGCAGATCGGCGTCCAGCGCCATCTGCACCAGGTGAGCTTGCGGGTGGCGCCCGCTGTCGGCCCACACGGTGCCGCGGGCCGGTCCGTGGTCGCAGCCCACCTCCAGCGGCATCGCGGTGGTGCGCAGTGTGCCCGGCACGGCGGCTTCCAGTACCGCCAGCGAGTCGTGCAGCGCCACCGCGTCCCGGCCGGTGGTCTCCCGGAAACGCGCCCGATAGTGCTCGACGATGCCGGCCAGCGTGTCGCAGCGGGGGCCCGGCAACCGCCATGGTGGACAGCCACGCCGCGTCGACCGTGGCCCGCAGCGTCAGGTCCAGCGGTGTGCTGGCGAGCAGTTCGACCTCCGGGCTGGCGGCGGCCGGCATGAGGGCGACCGCGTCGTCCACTCCCGGGTCGGTATCGATGATCATCGGTACGCTCATCGGGCGAGTACCTCGTCGATCTCGGCGGCGGTGGGCAGCGACGGTTGCGCGCCGGGCCGGGTGGCCGCCAGGGCACCCGCCGCGCAGGCCCTGGCGAGCAGGTCGGCGTCCCGGCGCCCCTCCAGCAGGCCTGCCACGGCAGCACCGACGAACGCGTCACCTGCGCCGGTGCCGTCGACCGCGGTCACCGGTGGGGGAGTCGCGGCGGCCACCTCCCGGCCGTCGCGCAGCAGCACCGCTCCGCGCGGCCCGTAGGTGACGGCGACGGCGCGCGCCGCGTCCAGACCTGGCACCCCGGCGTACTCGGCACTGTTGACCACCACCAGGTCGGCGCGCCGGAGCACCTCGGACGGCACCGGACGGGCCGGGGCGGCGTTGAGCACGAACAGCCCGGTGGCGTGCCGGGCCGCGGCGGCGACGGCCGGTTCGGGTACTTCGAGCACGGTCAGCACCGCATCGGCGCCTGCCACGTCCTCGGCGCGCACCCGCAGCCGCGCGTTGGCGCCCGGCACCACGACGATGGTCGTCTCGCCGTCGGGGTCGACGCAGATCATCGCCAGCCCGGTGGGATCCTCGGTCCGGGTCACCCCGGTCAGGTCGACGCCATGGGCGCGCAGCAGCTCCAGCGCGGTGCCGGCCTCCGGGTCGGTGCCCACCGCGGCGACCAGCCGCACCGAGAGCCCCAGCTTGCGCGCGGCCAGCGCCTGGTTGGCCCCCTTGCCCCCGGGAACCCGGGTGAACCCGGTGGCGGTGAGGGTCTCGCCGGCGTCGGGCAACCGTGGCAGCGTCGCCACGAGATCGAGGTTCACGCTGCCGACCACCGTGATGCCCACCGGCCCCATCCCACCACGTGCGGCACTTGCGGCGGGCTGATTCTGTTCGGGTGCGTTCGACGACAGTGTGCGTCGCCGAACGCACCCAGATGGTGATCACAGTGCGGTGCTGTGGGGTGAGCCGCGCCGTCCGTCTCGACCCGACCCAGGCCTAGGGTGACCGGCCATGGGCAGGTGGCCGGCGGCGGTGTGGGAGTGGTGGTCGGTCACTCGGCATGATCCGCAGCAGGCCCGCTTCCTGACCCGGGACTCACTGCGCTGGGTGCTGCGCCATCGGGCGCTCACCCCGTGGTATCTGGTCCGGTACTGGCGGCTGCTGCGGCTGCGGCTGGCGCATCCGCATCTGGTGCTGCGCGGCATGGTGTTTCTGGGCCGGGACGTGCAGGTGCACTGCCGCCCCGGGTACGGGCGCCTCGAGCTCGGCGCCTTCACCCATATCGGGGACGGTAGCTCGATCCGCTGCCACGAGGGGTCGTTGCGGATCGGTGACAAGGTCGTCTTCGGCTGCAACTCCGTGGTGAACTGCTATCTCGATGTAGAGATCGGTGCGGCCGGCCTGGTCGCGGACTGGGTCTACATCGTGGACTTCGACCACCGGACAGCCGATCTGCACGCGCCGATCAAGGACCAGGGGATCGTCAAGAGCCCGGTGCGGATCGGGCCGGGCACCTGGGTGGGCACCAAGGTCACGGTGCTGCGGGGGGCCCAGGTCGGGCGGGGCGTCGTGCTGGGCGCGAACGCCGTGGTGCGTGGCTGTGTGCCGGACTATGCGGTTGCGGTGGGCAGCCCGGCCCGGGTGGTGCGCAACCGGCGGGACGACTACGCCGCCGGAGATCGCGAGCGTGCCGCGGTGGCGGATATCGCCCACAAGACCGAGGCCGCGGTGGCTCGCAGGCTGCGTGGCCCAGCTACTTGACGCAGGGGATCCCGCCGCCGGAGATGCTGCCCGGATCGGTCGACTCGGTGCTTGGTGGTGGCGGGGCCGGCGATGTCGATGCGGTGGGCGATGTTGAGTCGGTGGGCGAGGAGGCCGCCACCGCGGGGTGTGCGGTCGGGAGGGAGTCGGGCATGGTGAAGTCGGTCCCGAGCACGACCCGCAGATGCCCGGCAGGCACGGTGGAGTCCTGCGCTACCGAGGCCGCGTCGAGCCGCTCGGCGAGCGTGTTCGCCGCGTCGGCGAGCCCGGAGCGGGGGTAGTAGATCATCGTGCGGGTGCGGGTGCGACTGTAGGTGCTGGTCGACCCGGGGGTGAAGCCACTGCCTGCCAGGCGGTGTTCCAGGGAGGCGGCGAGTCCGTCGTGACCGGCGGCGTTCACCACATCGACGATCTCCGGCGGGCCGGCCGTCGCGGCACCGGATGCGGGGGTCGGCGACCCGATCAGGCGGTGCACCAGGGACCTGATCTGGGACACGTCGACGATGTTGACGTCCTCGCCGGCGGGATCGGTGTCGAAACGGCTGATCGGCAGGGTGGTGAAGGTGATGTTCCCACCGGCTAGAATGGCGGCCTCCCGGGCGAAGGCGAGCAGGTCGAGACCGCTGTCGGTGGCGATGTTCTGTTTGGCCACGTTGATGATCTCACTCAGCCGTCCGGGGTTGGTGAACGTCCCCGCCTGCTTGAGCTGGTAGGCGAGCGAGGCGATGAACGCCTGCTGGCGGCGTTCGCGGTCGAGGTCGGTGAAGTTCAGCTCCGGGTGCTGGTAGTCGCGGCGCTGGCGGACGAATGCCACCGCCTGGGAGGCGTTGATCTGCTGGTAGCCGGGGTGGAAGTCGGCGCCGGAGTAACTGTCCTGGGTGGCTTCCTTCAGGCACACGGTGAGGGGTTGCACGACCTGCGCGAGCTGGTAGAAGGCCACCAGGGTCACCTCGATGAAGTGGTCGATCGGCACGCCACCGAGGAACTGGCGGACCGTCTCGATCTCCGCTTTGCGCCCGGCGTCGCGGCTGCGCTGTTCCAGGCCGGCCTGGTCGGTCACGCCCGCGGCGACGAGCCGGCTGTGTTCCTGGTCGAAGGCGAAGCCGTAGGCCTGCTTGATCTTCCCCTTCGAGACGCCGTCCGGGCTGCCCGCGAGGTCGACGTAGTCGTCGCGGGGGATCGAGATGGAGGTGGCCTTGGCGCCGTTGCCCGGCAGGTGCAGCAGCATCAAGACGTTGGCGTTGTACCCGCCGTCCTGCTGGTCGCCTGCGTGCAGCGCGTCGTAGATATCGGGGGGCAGCGGGTTGCCGTCCTCATCCAGGCGGCTGTCCAGTCCCATGACCAAGATGTTGATGTCGCCGTTCGCCGACCTGAGGCCGGCCAGCGCGTCGGACTTGTCGATTCCGTTGGCGAGGCTCTGGTACTGGCTCCAGCCGTAGCCCGTGACGGTGAACACCAGCACGGACACCAGCGCCAGCGCCCAGTGCCCGGCGATCGACCCCCAACGTCGAGTGGGCCGGGCGCCGGCAGATGTACCCGGCCGCGGACCGGGCCGGTGTGCCGAGCGGGTGTGGGCACCACCCCGATCCCCGCCGGGGTCGGTACGTCGATCTCCACCAGCCACGCACACTCCTTGCGCCCGGAACCCACCCCCATGACATAGATCGCCCTACAGGGGACGCGCGAGGGCCGATCGTGGTTGCTCGGCTCACCCGATCAGCCGGGTAACCGCTGCGAGATGAGCAGGGCGGCGACAGCGGCGGCCAGACAGGCCATGGTACCGAGGATGAGCCAGGGTTTGCTGGCGTCGCGACGCTCGGTGGTGTAGCCGATCTGGTGGCCGAGGGTGTCGTAGACCTGGTGGATCTGCTGGTTGCTCTGGGCCGGGTAGAAGTCGCCGCCGGAGAGTTGGGCGACCCGGGCCAGCGAGGCGTCGTCGACCGGCACGGTGACCTGTTGGCCTTGCAGGTCCACGGTGCCGTAGAGGGTGCCGAAGGAGATCGTGCTGATCGGGATGTGCGCTTTGCCTGCTTGAGTGGCCACCGTGAACTCGTCTCGGCCGACGGTCTGTTTGCCGTCGCTCATCAGCACGATCCGCGCCGGTGGTGGTCCTTGACCCGGGCCGGGGACGAGTTGGTTGACGCTGTCGATGGCGTCCAGGGCGGCGGCGAGAGCCTCACCGGTGGCGGTGGCCTCAGCGAGTTTGAGGGTCTGGATGGCCTGCACGGCTTGGCTGCGCTCGGTGGTGGGGCTGACCAGCACGGTGGGGGAACCGGCGAAGGACTCCACGCCGAGGTTGATCCCGGCGGGCAGGCCACGGACGAACGAGGTCGCGGCGTCCTGTGCCGCGGCGAGGCGAGTGGGGGTGACATCGGTGGAGTTCATCGACAGTGACACGTCGATGACCAGCATCACGGTGGCTCGGTCGCGGGGGACCTGGGCGTTGGCGGTGGGACCGGCCAACCCGAAGGTGAGCAGCAGCAGAGCGAGGATCAGCAACGCGGCGGGGATGTGGCGCTGCCACCCCGGCCGACGGGGAGCGACTCGATCCAGCAGTTCCAGGTTGGCGAAGCGCAGCGTGTACCGGCGGGCGCGGCGCAGGACCAGGACGTAGCCGACGATCACCGCAGCGACCACCGTCAGCAGCGCGAACCAGCCGGGCGCCGCGAATCCACCGACAGCCATCCTGCTAGTCAACCCAACCTGTCATGCGGCCCGGGTGAGGTGGTCGACGAGGGGCGGGTCGTGCATCGGCGACCCAGGACCGAGCGTCAGTGGACGCCCTGGGCACGGCGGGCGTAGGCCTCCGCAAATCCGTAGACCTCCTCCGCGTAGGCGACGGAGCTGTTGTAGGACAGCACCGCGCGCAGCCAGCTGTTCCCGCTGCTCAGGTTCCCGCCACCGGCACAGAGGTAGTTCGCCGCAGCCAGTGCGGCGTCGTCGATGTTCTGCGGATCGGTCCTCCCGTCGCCGTTCCCGTCGGCGCGCCAGGCGGCCCAGGTGGACGGAATGAACTGGAAGGGCCCGACCGCGTGGTCCCACAGCTTGTCGCCGTCGAGCAGGCCATTGTCAGTGTCCGCGATGGCCCGCACGCCGGGTATGCCGTTCAACGGTATGCCGATGATCGGCGACGACGGCAGGCCGTTGGGCAGCAGGGTGCGGCCCCCGAAGGTGGCGTTGCCGGACTCGACGGTCGCGATGCCGGCCAGCGTCACCCAGGTGATGTGGCAGCCGGGCCGGGTCTCAGCGAGTGTGGCGTGGGCATTGGCGTAGGCCTGCAACGCTCGGGCTGAGATGCCGGTCGCTCGCGACATCCGGGAGGCCCAGGCGGCGAAGGCCACCTCCCGGGCATCCGGGGTGACCGCGGGCGCGGCCTGCGGTCCGGGCTCGGCGGGCTGCCCCGCGGCCGGCTGGGTGGCCGGCTGGGCTGCGGGCACTGGGACGGGCGCAGCGGCCGGCTCCGGGACATCGGGTAGCGCGGCAGGAGCCGCGATCTCCGCTGCCGGGGCCGGCCGGGTGACTCCGCGGTCGGGCAACGGGGCGGCCACCGCGCTCAGGGCCAGTACCACCAGACCGGCACAGGCCAGCGCACCGGCGGACAACATGCCCCGCAGCAGGTAGTGGGACAGCCGGGAAGGGAAGGAACGAGGTCCGGGAGGCGACTCGCCGGGGGATTCCCCCATTCGCGCGCTGGCCCGCTGGTCGCCGCTCACATGTCAGAACAACGATCGGCTGAGCGTCCGGACACGGCCGCAATGGGAGAATGTGCAACAAGATTCGGACCGCTGGTCATTCCCTCCGCTGCCCTAGAGCCAGCCCTTGCGCTTGAAGGTCAGATAGAGCCCGCCACCGATGCCCACGATCACGCCGATACTGGTGTAGAAGCCCCACGGCTGCTGGAAGCCCGGGTAGGGCACGTTCTGCCCGTAGAAGCCGGTGACGGCGGTGGGTACGGCGATGATCGCGGCCCATGCGGTGAGTTTCTTCATGATCTCGTTGAGCCGGTTGCCCTGGATGGTGAGCCGGGTCTCCATGATCGTGGTGACCAGGTCGCGCAGGCTCTCGGTCCACTCGCTGGCCCGCAACACGTGGTCGTAGACGTCCTGGTAGTAGGGCGCCATGGCCTCGTCGACGAGCTCCAGGTCGCGGCGCATGACGGTGTTGACGACCTCGCGCATCGGCAGCACGACCCGGCGGGTGAGCACCAGGCTCTTGCGCAGCTCGAAGCTGCGCCGCTGCACTTCCGTCCCGCTCGCGACGGGGGCGAAGAGCCGGTCCTCCAGCTCCTCGATGGCATCGTCCAAGGACTGGACGGCGGCGAAGTGCCCATCGACGACTTGGTCGAGCAGCCCGTACAGCAGATAGCCGACGCCGTGGCGGATCAGTTCCGGGCTGTCGTCCCAGCGATCGAGGAGGGCCTGCACGTCGAACCCGTCGTCCTTGCGCACTGTGATCAAAGCCTGCGTGGTGACGAACGCCGCGAGCTCACTGGTGGTCAGCTCGCCGCTGGCCGGCTCCAGGTGCACGGCGTAGGCGCTGAGAAACAGGTGGTCGCGGTAGCGGTCCAGCTTGGGGCGCTGGTGCTCGTGCACGGCGTCCTCGACCGCCAACGGGTGCAGACCGAACTCCTCGGTGAGTACCTCGATGTCGCCGTGGTCGGGATCGTGCAGGTCCAGCCACACCGTCACCCCGTCTTTCCCCAGGTGATCGCTGATGTCCGCGACCGGGAACCCCTCGGCCACCAGCACGCCGTGCCGGTACAGCCGGGTACGGGCCGGACATTTCGTGGGCGTGCTCCGGCTCAGCGCCGATATCGCTCCGTTGCCCGGATCGTGGTCGCCGAATGTCACCCCCGCCATGCCACGTCCCTCCTGCTTGTCACGGTCGGTGAGAGTCTCACGGTGGCATGGGTGGTCGCCGGTGGGACCCCGCGGTCAGCGAGCTAGCTGGGATCGGCCCGATGTTCCCGTCGCCCCGGCCGGGGTGGCGGCTCGCGGCGGCGCCAGCTGGCCGGGACGGTCGCCTCCAGTGCGTCGTCGACGGTGATCACACCGATCGGGTGGTCAGCGTCGTCGACGACGGGCAGGTTGAGCAGGTTGTATGGACCACCTGGCCGGGCGGGGGGTGGGACAGCACGGGGAGGACAGTGGTCCGTGTCCGCGCAGACGCCTCGCCGAACGAGGTGCTGCGGTGCCTAGTCGACAGTCCACCTAGATGCCCCGTCAAGCTCCATTGCACAATCTTGACGCAGCCCACACGTCGCCGGCGCCGTCCGGAATGCGATTCGTGATGAGGTGCATTCTGATGCGGTGCGTATGGAACTGACGACCGGGTATCCGGGGTCTCCGCCGTTGACCTGGGTGCGGCTGCTGACCGCATGGACGCCCAACCCGCGGGTGCTGGTCGTGGTGGCCGCGCTGGGGGTGGTCTACGGGCTCGGGGTGCGCAGGCTGAGCCGAAAGGGCCTGGCCTGGCCGGACGGCCGGACCTGGTGGTTCCTGGCCGGCTTGGGGTCGATCCTGTTGGTGACGGTGAGCTTCGTCGGAGTCTACGCGGGCACCCTGTTCTGGGACCGTGCGGTGCAGAACATCGTGCTGCTCATGATCGCCCCGATGTTCCTCGTCCTGGGGACCCCGCTGACGCTGCTGCGCGAGGTTCTCCCGGACAAGGCCAGACGGCGGGCGGGCCGGCTGCTGCACAGCGCGGCGGCCCGCGCGATGACCTTCCCCCTGGTGGTGACCGCGGTACTGATCGCCCCGCTGTTCGTCCTCTACCTGACCCCGCTGTACGAGGCCGGCTTGCGCTCGGCGGTGGTGGGCGGACTGGTGGGAGCCGGCCTGGTCGCAGCCGGGTTCGTCTACTTCTGGACCCGGTTTCGGATCGATCCCACCCCACGCAAGGACCCGTACATCCTGAGCGTGGGAATCAGCGTCGCCGAAGTGATCTTCGATGGGGTGCTGGGCTTGACCCTCTGGCTGGGGCCGCTGGTCGCGGCGCACTACTACCAGGCGCTGAACCGGTCGTGGGGACCCGACTTGCGGACGGATCAGATCATCGGCGCCGGGGTGCTCTGGATCGGCGGTGACCTGGCCGGGCTGCCCTTCCTCGGTGCGATCGTGACCCGGATGATGCGGGAGGACCAGGAGCAGGCCGACACCATCGACGCCGAACTCGACGCCCTCGACGCCGCCGCGACGAGCGACGTCACCCCGACCAGCGCTGTCGAGCCGCCTGCCGCGACGGCCACGACGACGTCGGAGAACGCCCCGGCCGAATCCGGCCCGGCCCGGCAGCGGCTGTGGTGGGAGGACGTCCCGGACATCGCTGAGCGGTTCCGCGGCGGTCACTGAACCCCGCGGTCACTGAACCCCGCAGTGGTGCTTACTTGAGGATGTTGACGGCGCGGGCGATCACCAGGGCCACGGTGACCAGGGAGACTGCGGATTGGGCGAGCATGGTCAGTTTCGCCCATCGGGACAGGGGCATGACGTCGGTGGGACTGAAGGCGGTGGCGTTGGTGAACGAGAGGTAGAGGTAGTCGACGAACTCCGGTTCCCAGTCCGGTTGGGCCAGTTCGGGGTTCTGCATTTGGACGAATTGGAAGTCGGGCACTGTGTGACGGGCGTGTGCGCGGGCGGCGGGGCCGCCGCGGTCGAACTGCCAGTACCACAGGGCGAAGGCGATGATGTTGGTCAGCCAGATCGCTGCGCCGGTGGCCAGCAGCGCGGCGGCGTTCTGGCCGTCTCGGCCCGCTACTAGGCCGAGTACCAGCAGGGTGGCCGACCAGGCGTTGGCCAGGGTCAGTACTCCGCTCAGGATGAGGCCACCGGCCCGCAGTGCTCGGGATTCCCGGTTGAACCGGGTCGGGTTGGCCACGATCAGGCCGGCCAGCAGGGCTAGTTCCAGGCCGGGCAGCAGCCACCGGGACTGTAGTACCAGCTGGTCGGGCAGGGCCACTTGTAGTGCGATGGCGATCACGATCACTACGGCGACCGGCCAGCGGCTCTCTCCCCGGGTGGGGCGTAGCCAGGCGGGTACATGCACGTGGTGCGCCGCATCGCGGGTCCGGGACAGGCCCGCGGACAGCACCTCCTCCAGGCGGGCGAGCTCCTCGCGCACCGCCGCGAGCGTGCGCGGATCGTGTTGCTGAGCCCGGCCAGGTTCACCAGCGGGCCGGCTGGTGGTGTCCCCCGGTTCGGTGCGCCCCGGTTCGGTGGACGTCGGTTCGGTGGACGTCGGCCGGTCGCGGTCCTCGGAGTTGGTCATCACTACCTCCACAATCCCCCGCCGGGACTGAGGGAGCGATCGACCGTGGCAGCGTCGCACGCCCGCTCAGCAGCGGCCGAGTCGCCGCGCGTCGAGCCCGCCGAACGGCGCCTCGGTGCGCCAGCGGGCCACCTGATCGGCGGGAGCCGGGCCGGTGAGCAGGGCTCGAGCCCGGGCGAGATGCTCGGCGGCGCGGCGGTGAGCGTAGTCGGCAGCGGAGTTCTTGCTCACCATGAACGCCCAGTCACTGGACAGCGCGAGCAGTGCCTCGCGCACCGCCTGGTCGGCCACCGGGTCGCGGGCCGAACCGGGGGCGGGTAGCCCTTCGAGCAGTTCCCGCTGCAGCGCATCGTGGTCGGCCACCAGGTCGGCCACCGGTTCGCCGTTCCAGACCCGCCAGTCCTTGCCCGACCCCCAGGAGCTGGCAGGCAGCTCGACCGGTGGGCCGAGAACGGATGCCAGTGCCCCGCGCAGCGTGGTGACCCGTACCCCGGTCTCCGGCAGCGTCCGCAACACCCCGTCCAGCCAGGCCGGGCCCTCGTGCCACCAGTGCCCGAACAGCTCGGTGTCGTATCCGGCGACGATCAGCGCGGGACGCCCGTGCTGATCGGCGAGTGCCCGCAACCGGTCGTGCACCACCGTGACGAAGTCGTCGACGTGTTTCCCGACGGCGTGGCGCGCGAGGCCGGGATCGTAGGGCTCCTTGTCCGGCTGGGCGACCTGCCGGCCGGTGACCCGGGCAGGCTTGAAGCCGGTCGGATGGTCGAAGGTGTGGAAGTCGCGGTAGGCGGGGTCGCCCGGGTAGCCGGACCGGGGCGACCAGACCCGGTAGGTCACCTCGAGGTCGCGTCCGAAACACACCACGCCGGAGCTACCCACCGGACGGGCGAACGCGGTGTCGCCGCCCAGCGCCGGGCCGTCCACCAGGAACCGGTGTACTCCCGCCTCGGCGTACCCGTCCTCCATCCCCGGCGCGTAGCCGCATTCCGGTGCCCAGATCCCCTCCGGGCGGCACCCCAGACGCAGCGCGGTGTCGGCGAGCCCCTCGGCGAGGGCGAAGGCGCGCACCGGCGGGTGCAGCATGGGTTGGAACGGGTGCGTCAGCGGCCCGCCGAGCAGCTCCACCACACCGCCGTCGACCAGCTCGCGCAGCACCGGGGAGCCGCCGTGCCGCCAGCGCTGTTCGAAGCCGTCCAACGCGGCACTGGCGGCGCGGTACTCGCGGGCGGCGACCTCCCGCAGGCCGGTGCGGCCCGCGGCGAACTGCGCGCGCAGCAGCCAGCCGCCCAGCCAGTCGTGCATGCCGCGCAGGCAGTACGGGTCGTCGAGCTGGGCGGCGAGCACCGGGGTGACGCCGAGGGTGAGCAGGTCGCGTCGACCTTCGGCGGCCAGCTGCCGCAGCAGGTCGATCAGCGGCAGATACGAGTGCGCCCAGGCCTGGTAGAGCCACTCCTCACCGACCGGCCACCGCCCGTGGTGCGCGAGCCAGGGCAGGTGCGAGTGCAGTACCAGGCAGAACGTGCCGACACGTCCGGGCATCACCGGGTGGTCGCCACCGCGAGCAGGTCCAGACTGGCGTCGATGTCCCGGTCATCGAGATGCACGGTGAAGTCGTCGACGCGCACCGCGGCCACGTCGGCGAGCAGTTGGGGCGGCCACGAGTCGTGCAGTGCGGCGGCGATCTGCGCGTCGACCACGGAGCCGCCGTGCGCCCCATCGAGCGCGCGCAGCTGTGGACCGTGGTGCAGACCCGCCAGCACCTGCACGGTGAAGCCCGCCTTGCCCAGCAGGTCGGCCAGCTCGGCGGCGGCCAGTTCCCTGGTGTGGAACGGGTTGAGCGGGGTGTCGCGGCCGGGGGAGAAGGTGAGCCGGTTGGGGGTGGTGACCAGTAGCCGGCCGCCCGGACGCAGCACCCGGGTGCATTCGGCCAGGAAACCCGACTGGTCCCACAGGTGCTCGATCACCTGCAGGTTGGCCACCACATCCACTGTGGACTCCCCGTAGGGCAGCGCGGCCAGGTTGCCGCGGGCGGTGCCCAGCTCCGGATAGCGGTGTGCGACGTGCTCGGTGGTGCGCTGGTCGTAGTCCAGCGCGAGGACCAGGCGTGCGGTGCGGGCGAGCAGCGCCGCCCCGTAGCCCTCTCCGCACCCGGCATCCAGTACTACCGCCTCCGTGCAGTAGGCGGCCAGGTGCAGATAGGCGGCCTGGTGTCGGCGGAACCAGTAATTCTCCTGCGGAATCCCCGGCGCGGTCCGTTCCCCGGTCAGCGCCAGCCCCGCTGCACCGACGCTGGTCAGCTCGGGGGCCTCGCCGGCCGCTGTCCGGCCGCCGGTGTTCTGCCGGCCGGTCTCGACGTTCAACCTGGTACCGATTGTCGGCTCCCGATCACGTCACGGACTGCCGCCGGGCCGGGCAAGTCTTCGGGTGACGCCCTTGATGTTAAAGGTGGCGAGCGGTAGGTCGCGGACCAGGCGACACGCGGCGATCCAGGTGTCGTTGACCGGGTGGGTCGTGCCCGGGGTCGGAGCGGTAGTCGTAAGGGCGGCTGGAGTAGGTGTGCCCGGTGGGGGTGGTCCAGGTGATAGTGGTGGTTGGTCGTATCAGTGCGCGCGGAGCAAGCGCATGGATCAGTGGAGCTGTTCGCGGCGTATCGGGGCGCTCAAGCTTGAAGAGTTTGTGGTCGAGGCGGCTGTGAAGCTGTTGGGCACGCTGACGGTGACCGGCGCGGCGCTGAGCATGGTG
>JBOHGD010000097.1:0-13974 GCA_050699955.1 Pseudonocardiaceae bacterium
TGGCGACGTCGCCGGTTCGACCATCACGGGCAGCAATCAATGCCGTGGTCAGGTGCAACATTCCGCACGCTTCGGCGACCCTCGTATCCTCCTGTGTCGGCCCCGGCAACGCCGAGATGGTCTGGAGCGTGTCGCCGCACACCACAGCAGCATGGCGCCGGGCACCGAGCCCGATCAGGGTGCTGGTCCGACTCATTTCCAGCATGCCCACCAGGTCCGGCCGCTCAGCGCGCCGAGCTGCATCTAAGCCCCGCTGGGCCGCGATACCCGCCAGCTCCATCTGTCCCGTTCTCTTGGCGAGGACGTAGGCCACCTTGCACGCCTCGGCCAGCCTGGCCAATGCGTCCCTGCGTTCCTCAACGCTGCTTGTCACAGCACGCACGTGGAGTCCGATCAGGAGATCAGCCAGACCGTGCCCAGCGATGCCGTAATCCGCGGCGTCGATGTGTGCATGGGCGAGCGCAGTAGCCCTGGCCAGCTCCCGCAACGTCTCGACAGGCACGTCTGGCACATCGTCGAGGGTGGTGTCATGCAGCGCCCTGCTGATCTCCGCGACAGCCGCAACGACGCCTGCGCTCTGCCGGTCGGGCAAGGAGTACGGCTGACCGGTCAGGTCGGCCACAGAGCAGCTGAGTGCTTCAGCGAGGTCTTCGAGCAGGCCACGCCGGTTGAACCCACGTTCTCCGCGTTCCAGCATCGAGAGGTACTGCTTGCTCATACCGGCGAGCCCGGCGGCCACCGCCAGACCCAACCCGCGGCGACGGCGGACCATCCGTACCCGCTGACCGATCATCAGCGCTTCGTCAGCGTCCATGACGCGACCTGCTTCCTTCGCCGAGATGGCTCTCTGCGCCGACGCACCGGGGAGCTACCCTGAGGCGGGCACCTCGGCGAAGAGGCAACGTCAGGCTACGTCCGGCCCAATCGATCAGGGCTACAAGGTCACCGGGTGACAGCCGGTGATGGTCTCCGGTTGCTTGGCTCGGAGGGGGTGCCGAGCAACTGACGCGGATTCGGGCCACCTCGGTTGAGTGAGCGCGCGATACTCCGAGTCAGCCGATTAGGCGAGCGCGCGGAGGCGGCGCTGGACTTCGGTGGGTCCGAGAGTGGTCGCGACGGCGTGCAGATCGGGGCTGCGGGTGGAGCCGGTGAGCGCGACCCGGATGAGTTGGGCGGCTTCCCGGATCGAGCCGGGGTAGGCGCCGGGGTCCTTCTTGTAGTCCTTGGGGCTGGGCGCGAAGCCGTGTTTGGTGGCGAGGCTGCGGATCTGGTCGAACCATTCCCGAGGGTCGTCCATCGGCTGGTAGATCTCGGCGAAATCGGCGACGAAAGCACGCACCAGCTCCGGGTCCAGCCCGCCGAGGCGCTCGTCGTCGGCCCGCGTCACCATCGTGAACAGCTCAGCGAAGAAGAATCCGTAGGCGGTCCGGAAGTCGGACCATTTGCGCAGGTCCTTACGCGGGTTGGGGACGCCCTCGCCGCGTTCCACCGCCAGCGCCCGCAGCGCCAGGTCACGCGACCCGTCGAGTACGGCCACCAACTCGGGGTCATGAACACCAGCCCAGGCCCGCACCGCGTCGAGGATCTCGCCGCCGGACAGGGTGGCGACATGATCCGCCGAGATGTCCTCCAGCTTGACCAGGTCCACCAGCGGCCCGGCCACCCCGCACTCGGCCAGCCGGATCGGCGCGTCCAGCGCCTCGGCCAGCGGCATCTCGGCGAGCCGCCCGTTGGCCAGGCCGCGCAGGTAGTACAGCACCGCCGGCGCCGGGTACCCGGCTTCGATGTAGAAGTCGACGCCGGCCTCGGGGTCCTTGCGCTTGGACAGCTTCCGCTTCCCGCCCGGGATCTGCTTCATCAGCGGGGCGATGTGCGCGTAGCGCGGCGGGTCGAAGCCGAGCGCGTCGAACAGCTGCAGGTGCAGCGGCACCGAGGAGATCCACTCCTCACCACGGATGACCAGGGTGGTCCGCATCAGATGGTCGTCGACGACGTGCGCGAAGTGGTAGGTCGGCAGCCTCGGCGACTGGTCGGAGGACTTCAGGATCACCACGTCGTTGCGGTTGGCCTCGTGTCTCAGCTCGCCGCGGATCGCGTCGGTGAACCGCACCCGCTGCCCCGGCGCGTCGGATGGCGCGCGGAACCGCACCACATACGGCGTGCCCTGCTCCAGCTCGGCGAGCACGGCGGACGGTGTCGCGTCGCGCCAGATCGCCCAGCGGCCGTGATAGCCGGGCGGCACCTCCGCGGCCTGCTGCCGGGTGGTGATGTCGGCGAGCTCGTCCTTGCCGGCGAAGCAGGGGTAGGCCGCACCGCGGCGCAGCAGATGACGCACGAACGTCAGGTAGATCCGCTCGCGGGCGGACTGCTGGTGGGGCCCGTAGGCATCGGAGTCCTCGGTGGGTCCGATCCCGAAATAGTCGAAGGCGCGGGCGAACTGTTCCAGCGCCCCTTCGACGTCACGGGACTGGTCGGTGTCCTCGACCCGGACGAGATACCGGCCGCCGGACCGCACGGCGACGTCACGGTCGATGGTGGCCACGTACACCCCACCGATGTGCACGAACCCGGTCGGGGACGGCCCGAAACGGGTCACCTCAGCGCCGTCGGGCAGTTGCCTCGGCGGATAGCGCCGCTCCCAATGCTCCGGTTCGGGCAGGTCGGCGGGGAACAACGAGTCGATGACCGCACGGTCGAGCATCGGTTCTCCGGTCTGCGGGGCTGGTACGGCCAGGACAGCTCAGGCTAGCAACGGCGCCGGTGCCGACCGCCCGAGGAGCGCCCGGGGAGGACCCGGAGTGCGGACCACTGTGCGGCGGGAAAGTTGACCTTGCTACGGTCTCGCTCCGAGATGAGGCGGCCCGGGGGTGGGACGTCCGGATAGTGATGGGCCAGGCGACATGTTCTCCGACCTCGATATCGAGCTGATCCCGCTGCCGGGAACCCACCGCGGCATCGTGGGATGGATGTTGGTCGCCTTCCTGCTCACCTTCCTCGCGGTCCGGGCGATCGCCAAGTGGATCAAGGCGGGGCGCCGGGGACCGTTCTTCAACATCAAGTTCGGCGGCGTGCACGTGCACCACCAGGTGTACGGCATCTTCCTGATGCTGGCGGCGGCCACCGCCGAGTTCACCTACCAGCCGGACCGGCCGTGGTTGCAGGTACTCGCGGTGCTGTTCGGGGCCGGCGCCGCGCTGACCCTGGACGAGTTCGCGCTGTGGCTGCATCTGGAGGACGTGTACTGGACCCCCGAGGGCCGTCGATCGGTCAATGCCGTGCTGATCGCCATGACCATCGGCGGGCTGTTGCTGCTCGGCGCCAACCCGTTCGGCGAGGCCATCGCGGACAGCAGGCGGGCCGCGGCCCTGACCATCGTGGCCAACCTGACCATCGCGCTGCTCGCCGTCCTCAAGGGCCGCCCGGCCATGGGGCTGATCGGGGTGTTCATCCCGCTGCTCGCACTGGTGGCCGTGGTGCGGCTGGCCCGGCCGACCTCACCCTGGGCGCGGTTCTTCTACCGGCCGGGATCGTGGCTGCTGTCCCGGTCGCTGCAGCGCTTCCCACCCGGTGGACGCAGCCGGTTGGATCCGGTGGTCGACTTCTTCGCGGCACCCCACCCGAAGCCCTACTCCACGCCCGAACCCGTGCTGCGCAGGCGGGGGTGACGGCTCGGCCGGAAACGCCGAGCGGGGCCCGCTGATCCGGGCCCTGCTCGACCGGCCTCACTCGTGCTCCGGGTCGGCGGTGTCGCCGGTCTGGCTGGTCACCATGGCCGGCCGGGTGGCGACGGTCGGGATGGCATCGGGAGCCAAGGCCCGGTATCCGGCCAGGTACCCGCCGCTGTGCTGCGGGTAGCTGCGGGCGGCGCTGACACTGATCAGTTCGACCTGGTCCTGGAGCACCTGCGCGCTGTCCTCGTAGCCGCGCTTGATCCGCAGATGGCGCTGGACCAGGCGGGTGTACTGGGCGAGGTCGTCCTGCTCGGGTGAGCCGTCCCGGAAGGCGATCCAGAACACCAGCCAGGCCGAGATGAGCATCACCGCGGACACCAGCAGGGCCAGTATGCCTGCCAGGCCCGCAACGCCGCTGAGCTTGCCTTCGGTCCAGACCCGGACGAACATCACCGCGGCGATGAGCCCGACCAGCAGGGTCACCGCGGCGATGCTGATCTTCGATCCGAGCGTGAGCTGGTTGCGGTCCAGCTGACGGCGATGGTTCTTGTTCTGCCGCTGGTCGTGGCCCAAGTGATACAGCGCGGCCGCGGCGCCGCCGGTGGCTAGCACCGAGACCACGGCACTGACCGCCAGGTTGATCCCGAACGGGTTGTCCCAATCGACGTTGAACACCGAGCTGACCAGCCACAGCATGATCGGGAAATCGACGATGGCGACGACACCCAGGGCGAGCGCCTTGGTGGTGCGGGACACGCCACGATGCCGCTGGCTGCCGTCGGCCTCCTCGGCGTCGATCGCGTCGCCGAGCACCTTGGCCCGGTACTTCGCCTCGGCGACAGTGAGCTGCTGGCCTCGCGGGCCGGTCACGGGGGTGTCCATGACGCGGTGGGCGCGATAGTGCAGTTTGTTGATCTTCGCCATCAGTCGATCGGTGGCCGGGGGCAGGTTAATGGGGGGATGAAAGCTGGTCATGGCGCCGTGGTCCTCTCCGAGTGGGTGCTGCTGGGGTCAGTAGGTGATCTCGACGCGGCGCATCCGAACGGCGATGGCCTCGTCGAACGTGCCGTTGACCACCGAGGTCAGGCCGGGGGCCGTCGCCCCGCCGAAGACCTGGATCCGGTGGGCGACTCCGGCGGCGGTGAGCGCGTCGGCGACGGCCTGGGCCCGATCCTGGGACAGCCGCTGGCGATCTCCGGGTGTGGACCCCGGCGGGTCTGCGGTGTAACCGCGCACTGTGACCTGGGTATCCGGATGGGCGGTGAGATCGGCGTTGATCCGGTCGGCGGTGTCGTGCAGCAGGTCCAGTGCTGTGGGGGGCAGCATGGAGGAGTCCCCCGCGAAACCCAGCACCCGGTCCGACAGCGTGGTGGTGACCTCTCCGCTCGGACCGGTCACCGAGCTGACCTCGGGGATCGCGACGACGGGGGTCTGCACCGTCGTGTCCGGTGGTACGGGCGTGAACCGGGTGCCGTCGAACCGGCAGTCCCCCGCGGCGGCCGCGCAGATGGCCTTCCAGTAGGCGGTGAGCTTGTCCCGGGCGGGTGTGGTCAGCGGCGGCTGGTCCCCGGCGGTGGCGCCCAGGCCGGTGAACAGCACGCGCCAGCCGGTCAGGTCCGGCAGCAGGTCGCGGTCGCGCAGCTGCGCGGCGATCTGGCCGGGGTCGGCGTTCCAACCGACCTGGCGCAGGTCGAACCCGCCGCTGGTGCTCAGTCCGTTGCTGACCAGGATGAGCACCCCATGGTCGCTTCCGGCGACGGCGTCGTCGATGCCCTGGAGCAGGTCCACGCCGGGCTGGGTGGCGGTCGTGGCGGACACGGCCTCCTCGACCTTGCGCAGGTTGTCCTTGATCAGGGCATCGCGCTGCAGGCCGTGCTCGACCTCGCCGTCGCTGCGTCGCGGGGTGAGCGGCAGTGGCGGGCCGAACCGCCCGTCCGCGATGGTGACCAGCGCGCTGCTGTTCTTGCCGCCCGCACCGTCGGTGGCGGTCTTGCTCTCCGCGGCGTCGCGCAGTATCTGTAGCGCCTGGTCGGTCAGCATCGGGCGCGGTTCGTGCGATGTCGCGGTGGTGAGCACCACCACGTGATCGGGTGTACCGCCGGCGGCGGTCGACGGCGTGCAGCCGACCAGCACCGAGAGCGCGACGCCGGCGACGAGCGGAAAAGTGGCGATCTTGGCGCCCGCGCGGGCCCGCACCTGCATCGATCCTGAACAGGGCAGCTTGGAAGTCGTCGTCGGAGACACAGTTCCCCCTCTAGGTGGGCCGGATCGCAGCGGTCTCGCCCGGATCCCCGAGACTTGACGGCCATTGCGATACGTTTCGTATCGTTCTCTGTCAGCCGTATCGGGACGATCCCGCTGGGTGCTACACGTGACCCATCGCGACATCGGTCGTCCAATGACCACGAACCGCGCTTCAGTACTCCACCGTCAGTGTTTTCGCAGCTCAGGTTCGAGGGCTCAGTGAAACGTTCAGTAAGATAGCTTGAGTAATTACCCCCTTAAGGGTGAACGTCCGGACAATTCGATCGCGGTGGGCGCGACTCGCCGCCCAGGGCCCCCTACAATCCGCGAAACGCGACGTACCGACCGGGAAAGGTGCCGCAATGAGGTCCGACAGCACCCCACCCGCTGAGCATGAGACCGCCAGACCCGGACGCCGCCGCTCCGCCCAGGCCCACGAAGCGATCCTGGACGCGACGCTGGAGAAGCTGCACGACGTCGGCTTCGCCGGGCTCACCATCGAAGGAGTCGCCGCCCGAGCCGGGGTCGGCAAGACCACCGTCTACCGCTGGTGGCCGACCAAGAACGGCTTGGTCATCGAGGCGCTCGACCGGTACCTCGACGCTGCGCCGCTGCAGCCCACCGGGGACTCCCGAGCCGACATCCGAGCGCTCATCCAGCGCATCGCCGACACCTTCGCCCGGCCGCCGCTCGGTGACGTGCTGCCCGCGCTGGCCGTCGACCTGACCCGCGATCCCGAAGCAGCTGAACAGTTCAGGAAGATGATGGGCCCGCGTCGCGCCGCCAACGCCGCCGTGATCCAACACATCGCGGATCGAGGCGATCTGCCGCGCGACGTCGACCCCCACGCACTGCTCGACATGCTCGCAGGCGCCATCCTGTACCGCTCCCTGCTGGGCGCCGCGCTCACCGCGACCCTGATCGAGCAGCTCACCGACCTCGTGCTGCACGGCCTGCTGCCCCGCACCCCAGCCCTGTCCGGCGACTGACCGCCGTTGGTCGACCTGGGTGAAGGCTCAACCATGGCCCTGCAGACGGTCCTATGGTGGGCCGATGGCCGCCCGGTTCAACGGCGATGGGCAGCGCAGTGAACGTGAGTACCGGCTGGACAAGATCGAGGCACTGCGCAGCCGGGGGGTGAACCCCTATCCACACCGCTTCCCGACCGATCATGCGGTGGCGCAGATCCGCGAGGCCAACACCGACCTCGGCCCGGACCGCAGGACCGGGGACTGGGTGCGGATCGCCGGGCGGGTGATGCTGATCCGGCGCCAGGGCGGGCTCACCTTCGCGGTCCTGCAGGATCGGACCGGGCAGATCCAGCTCTTCGTCGACACCGCCGTGCTCGGCGCGCAGGCCCACCGGGACTTCGACGACCTCGACCGGGGCGACTGGCTGGGCGCCGCGGGCACCGTCATGACCACTCGCAGCGGTGAGCTCTCGATCCGTGTCGAGAACTTCCAGCTGCTGGCGAAGGCCCTGCGCACGCCGCCGGACAAGTACCGCGGGCTCACCGATGAGCAGACCCGTTACCGGCAGCGCCACCTGGACCTGACGGTCAACGAGTCGACCCGCCGGATCTTCTGGACCCGGCACACCGCGATCAGCGCGATCCGTGCTCGCCTCGCCGAACACGGCTACGCCGAGGTCGAGGGCCCGGTACTGCAGGCCGCCCAGATCAACCCGGCGGCGGCACCGCTGCGCACCCACCACGACGCGCTGAATCTGGACCTCTACCTGCGGATCGGCTTGGAGCTGCAGCTCAACCGGCTGATCGTCGGTGGCATGGAGCGGGTGTTCGAGATCGGGCGGGTGTTTCGCAACGAGGACCCCGGCGACCGGCGCAACCCCGAGTTCACCATGCTCGGGGCGTATCAGGCCTTCGCCGACTACTACGACGTCATGAACCTGGTCGAGGATCTGGTGGTCAGTGCCGCGCATGCGGTGCTGGACGAACGGCTCCTGGTGCGCGCAGGCGGGCAGCAGATCGATCTGCGCCCGCCATGGCCGAGGGTGCGGATGGCGGAGCTGATCGCCAAGTACACCGGCGCCCAGATGCACCCCGCCATGCCGGTGGAGCAGGCTCGCGCGATCGTCGACCAGCGGGGGGTCCGCTACCGGCAGAGCTGGGGTGCGGGCCGGCTGATGACGCGGCTCTTCGACGAGCAGGTGCGGCCCGCGATCCCCGGCCCGCTGTTCTGTCTGGACTACCCGCACGAGGTGTACCCGCTGGCCAGACCACACCGCACCGACCCGGAGTACGTCGAGCGCTTCGGACTTGTCGTGGCCGGGTTCGAGCTGTGCGGCGCCTACAGCGAGCAGAACGACCCGGTGCGCCAGCTCGCGGCCTTCGAGACCCAGCCGGGGCGCGACCCGCTGGCCCGCGACGTCGAGCTGGACTACATCCGTGCCCTGGAGTACGGCATGCCGCCCACCGGCGGGCTCAGCCTCGGGATCGACCGGTTGGTCATGCTGCTGACCGGCGTCGACTCGATCCGCGAGGTGATCCTGTTCCCGGTCCTGCCCCCCGAGTTCCCCCCGCCACCAGAAAAAGCCGTGAGTGGCGATGCGAGCCAGGACTCGCATCGCCACTCACGGCTTCCCACGGCAGCGCCGCCTGCCGCGCAGTCCCGCTGGCCGCTGCGGGTGATCGCCGGGCTCACCGCGCTGCGACCGCGCGCACTGTGGGCGGGCCGGGCGCACACCAAAGCCGACCGGCAGCACGCCCAGCGGCTGATCCGCCGCTACGGCTGGGACACCCTGGCCCCCTTCGCCCTGCGCGAGGACAAGAGCTTCTTCTTCAGCTCCGACGGCGAGGCGATGCTCGCCTACACCCACCTCGGCGGCTACGCACTGGTCTCCGGCGACCCGCTCGGCGCGCCGGAGGCCATCCCCGCGGTGCTCGACGAGTTCCTCGACATGTGCACCGGCCGGGCCTGGGAACCGGCCTTCCTGGCGATCCGCGAAGCCGAGTTCCCGCTCTACGCCGCCCGGGGGTTCCGTAGTTTCTACCTCGGCGACGAGGCGATCCTGCGGTGCGACACGTTCACCCTGGCCGGCCCCGCGCGCAAGGGCCTGCGCGCCGCGGTGCGCCGCGTCGGCCGTGGTTTCCGCTGCCTGCTGATCGCCGAGTCCGACGCACCACCTCGGCTGGTCGAGCAGCTCAACGCGATCAGCGCACGCTGGCCCGGCAAGGCACCCGAGCGCGGGTTCACGATGACGCTGTCCCGCGACATCCGTGGCCCGGGCGCCGACCCCGACCCCGACCTGCTGCTGTGCATCGCACTGGACGCCGACGGTGTCCCCGGTGGGTTCCTGCGCCTGGTGCCCACCGCCGGGCTGGATCCCGGATACACCCTCGACCTCCTGCGCCACGATCCGCAGGCGCCCAACGGGATGACCGAGTTCCTCATCGCCGGCGCCGCCCAGGCGCTGGGCAGGCGCGGGGTGGGCCGGTTGTCGATGAACTTCGAGGCCAGGGGCCGGCTGTCGGCCGACGACATCCCGCATACCCCGGCCCAGCGGCTGGCCAGGCGGGCGATCCGGGTGCTCAGCCCGTTCTTCCAGATCAAGTCCCTGCACGACTTCAACGCCAGGTTCGGCCCGCAATGGCTGCCCCGGGTGCTGGTCTACCGGCGGCCCGCCGATCTGTCCCGGGTCGGGTTGCGCTACGCGGGCGCGGAAGGCTTCCGCCGCAGTTAGGGCAGCCAGCCGACCCGGCCGCGCAGCACCGCGTATCCGACGAACGCCACGGTGTCGATCAGGGTGTGCCCGATCACCAGTGCCCAGAGCCGGCCGGTGCGCTGCCACACCCGGCCGAACACCAGACCCATCACCAGGTTCCCGATGAACCCGCCGAACCCCTGGTAGAGGTGGTACGAGCCGCGAAGCACGGCGCTGGCCGCCACGGCACCGTTCGCTCCCCACCCCAGCTGGCGGAGCCGGGTGATCAGGTACCCGACCACCACCAGCTCCTCGGCCAGCGCGTTGGCCACCGCCGAGGCCAGCAGCACCGGAATCCGCCACCAGGTGTCGCCCAGCGCGGACGGCAACACCGTGAGGTCGAGCCCCAGCGCGTGGGCCAGCAGGTACAAACCCAGCCCCGGCACGCCGATCAGCGCGGCCAGCCCGACACCGAGTCCGGCGTCCCGGCCGCGGGCGCTGCGGTCCAGGCCCAGGGAGCGCAGCCCGATGCCGCTGCGCCACAGCAGGTACACGCCCAGCCCGCCCCACGCTGCGAGTTGGATCACTCCGCTGAGCTGGTACAACAGGTCCAGCACCGCGCTGTGCCGGGCCGGTGCGTTGATCGCCACCGACTGGTCGGGCAACGACGTCGGTGCCAGCAGCGCGTCCAGCAGGGCCAGCAGACCGCGCAGCCCGGCGAGCCCCAGCGTCGTCGCGAGCACCAGGACGATCTCGATGACCAGTGCTCGGCGCTGCGCCGGGTCGGTGACCACCGCAGGCTGCTGCGGACCCGCGGGAGCCAGCCACTCCCGCAGCCCGGCGGTCCGTGCACTCACCTGCGCGACGGTAGCCGGTCACGCCGCGTTCCGGCCGGTACCCGAGCCCGCGGTGCCCGGGTACGGAGGTGCCCGGGTACGGAGGTGCTCGGGTACGGAGGTGCTCGGGCTCCGGGGGCGTGTGCGACCGGGCGTATCGTGAGCCGCGTGTGGCGGTTCGCGTTGTCCTCGCGGTGGTGGACCGGTCACGTGCTGGTCGTGGCATTCTGCGTGGTGTTCCTGGGCCTGGCCCGCTGGCAGTGGGATCGGGCCCATTCGGTCGGCGGTGACTGGCAGAACTTCGGTTATGCGCTGCAGTGGCCGCTGTTCGCGGTCTTCCTCTTCGTGGCCTGGCTGCGGTTCCTCTGGCTGGAGCAGCATCGCGACGACAGTGGGACGACCCCGCCTGATCCCGCCCAATCAGTGACAGCCCCTCGCGCGCCCGTCGGGACTTCGGCACCTGCACCGCTACCTGCTGCCCGAGGCCGCGTACCTCTCCCGAACCCGGAGGACGATCCCGACGATGAGCTCGCCATATACAACGCCTACCTCGCCCAGCTCGCCGAGCGGGACCGGCGACGTTGACGTCACCTCGGTGGCTCGGCGCCTGCTGGCCTACCGGGTGATGGCCTACACCACCGGCTGCCTGCTGTTGCTGCTGTGCACCTCGATGGTGATGAAGTACGGGTTCGGCCGGAACGACCTGAACTGGAGCGCTTACGCGCACGGCTGGATGTACATGGTCTACCTGGTCACGGTGGGGTTGCTCGGCACCGCGGTGCGGTGGCGCCCCCGCCGGATGGTGCTGGTGGCGCTGGCGGGCACCATCCCGCTGATGTCCTTCGTCGCGGAGCGCAGCGTGACCCGCGAGGTACGCGATCTCATCTGAGCGTCACGAGCGAGCCGGCTCAGTGCTGCGGTATGGAGAAGCGGACCGACGTGGTCGGAGAGCCCCGGCCACCCGTCAGTAAGGTGCCTCGGGTGCCATCGGTGTTGAATCTGCATTCCCCCTTTCCGACCGGCGTCTCGCCGCTGCTCGCCCGACTCGTCGACGACGCAGCACTCTTCCCACCGTCCAAAACGAGCATGGCCGACGCTGTCGCGCTGCACCTGGCTTCCCGCGAAGGGGCCTACGCCTGGGTGATCGGTTTCTTCCTCTGCCCGACCTCCCGGCTCCGCGAGCTGGTCGACCAGTTGCGCAAGCGGCCTCCCGCGCAGCCGCTGTCCCTGTCGCTGGTCGCCGACACCGGCCTGGGTGGCCTGCCCAAGGCCATCTCCATCGCGCTGGACAACGGAGAGCTGGTCGATGTCCGGATGATCGAGGTGCCTGCACCGTCCGATGTGGACGCCAACTGGCTGGTGCAGCTGACCGAGTTCGTGCCCGACGATGTGGTGCGGGTGGTCGAGCCGCGCCGGGGCAGGCCGGACTGGCTGGACGGCGTGCGCCGGGTCGCCGAGGCGGGCTGCTGGCCCAAGCTGCGTTGCGGTGGTCAGGCGACCGAGTCGTTCCCCAGTGTCGATGAGGTGGCGGCGTTCCTGGCCATCACCATCGGCACCGGCCGCTCGTTCAAGGCCACCGCCGGTCTGCACTACTCGGTGCGCCAGCACGACGAGTCCACCGGGCTGACTCATCACGGCCTGCTCAACATGCTGGTCGGTACCGCCCGCGCGGTGACCGGCGCGAGCGTCCAGGAGGCGCTCAGCTGCACCGATCCGGCAGAGCTGGCCGCTGAGGCCGGCGCGCTGTGCGAGCAGGACGCGTGGGGGGTCCGCGAGGTCTTCGCCTGCTACGGGTCGGCTTCGCTGACCGAGCCGGTGGCCGATCTGATCCGGCTGGGACTGCTCCCGGAGTCCGACCGGCATCGCAGCCCGTCCGGCGGGTGAGCCCGGCCGAACCGGGCTCAGCCGAACCGGGCTCAGCCGAACCGGGCTCAGCCGAACCGGGCTCAGCCGAACAGGGCGGCCGCTCCCGCCAGCACGGCGAACACGGCGAATATGGCGCCCGCGATCCGCTGCAGCCACGTCGTGGGAAACCGGTCGGCGAACCCCTTGCCCACCAGCACCGCGAGGGTGCCGACCACCACCAGCGCGAGCCACGAGCCCAGTCCCACCGACACGGGATCGTCGTACCGCGCGGTCAGCGCCGCGGTGGCGAGCTGGGAGGCATCGCCCCACTCCGCGGCGAACAGCATTCCGAAGGACACCGCTGCGGCGCGCCGCCAGGGAGCGGCTCCGTTGCCGTCACCCACGTTCGGGGTCTGCTCGTGGCCGGCACCGAAACCCTGCCGCAGCAGCAGTACCGCCCCGATGGTGAACAGCAGGGCCGTCACCAGAGCGACGATGCGGCCCGGCAGCAGGGTCAGCACGCTGCCGAAGGCCACCGCGACCACGCACTGCACCGCGAACGCCGACGCCACCCCCAGCAACACCGGCAACGGCCGGTACCGGGTCGCGAGCAGCAGCGTGGTGAACATCGTCTTGTCCGGCAGCTCAGCGGGCAGCACCAGCGCGAAGGTGGTGGCGAGCACGATCGGCGAGAGCTGCACGACCTCAGTGTGTCGACTACTCCCGCACGGCGCGCGATGGGTGTCAGGTCATCGGCCGGCGCAGGCACCTCGTAGGCTCACGGCCGTGCCCGCCATCGCCTTCCTCGGCCCCGAGGGGACCTTCACCGAGCAGGCCGCCCGCGTGCTGGCCCCGGACGACGAACTGCGCCCGGCGGTGTCCGAGCATGCGGCGATAGCCGCGCTACGAGCCGGCGAGGTGCAGGGCGCCTGCGTGCCGGTGGAGAACTCGATGGAGGGTTCCGTACCAGCCACCTTGGACGCGATGGCTGAGGCCGAACCGGTGATCGCCGTGGCGGAGACCGTGCTGCCGATCCGGTTCAGTGTGCTGGTGCGGCCGGGCACCGTCGCAGCCGACGTGCGTGTCGTGGCCAGCCACCCGATCGGGGCCGCACAGGTCCGGGACTGGATCGCCGAGCACCTGCCCGGGGCGACGACGGTGCTGACGCCCTCCACCTCGGCGGCCGCGGTCGCGGTACTCGGCAAGGACGCCGACGCCGCGGTGTGCGCCCCGATCGCGGCGCAGCACTATCCGCTGGCCGAGCTGGCCACCGGGGTGCACGACCAGGACGATGCGCAGACCCGGTTCCTGCTGCTGCGCCACCCGGGCACGCTGCCGCCACCCACCGGCGCGGACCGCACCTCGCTGGTCGCGGTGACCGACGACCGCCCCGGTGCGCTGCTGGAGGTGCTCGCCGAGTTCGCGTTGCGCGGGATCAACCTGACCCGGATCGAGTCCCGGCCCGCGAAGTGCAAGCTGGGGCAGTACCGGTTCTTCCTGGACTGCGAGGGCCATGTGGCCGAGGACGCGGTCGGGGACGCGCTGGCCGAGCTGCATCGCCGCTGCGTCTGGGTGCGTTTCCTCGGCTCCTACCCCCGCACCGGGCCGCAGCGTCCAGGCCCGGACCCGGCCGGGTTCGCCGCCGCCCGGGACTGGCTCACCGCGGTCCGCGCCGGACGCAGTGCGTGACACCCGCCGAGGTGACGTCTCGCCCG
>JBOHGD010000098.1:0-13435 GCA_050699955.1 Pseudonocardiaceae bacterium
CTCAGGCTCGGCAAGTGGTGTGCGCATCATCAGATCCTCCATAGGGGTAGGGGCGAGGGGGTCAGACGGGTTCCGGGCCAGGGCCCAGGACCCGCTCCCATGGCTCCTTTTTTCGCTGGTACCACCGCCGGATTTTCCAAACCCGTACAGATCGCGAGGGACCACAGGCGAGGGTCCCGGGAGTAGATCAACATTACGTCCAGCACCCACACCCCGGCCCGGGCCACTCACGGGCACACCGGGCGGTCGGCATGCGACCGACCACGCACGCCACGGACGCGAGCGACTTGCTTGCGCAGCTTGGCCAGCTCGGCAGGGTCGAGCCGGTCAGCCTCGGCCAGGCGCGGCACGCTCAGCGCACGACGCGGCCGATGACCGGCCGGCACGATGGTGATGCTCTGCTCGATCACGAGTAGTCCTCTCTGCGGAACGGTGGCGGGCTGGGTGTCGGCAGGAACCGCACGGGGTCGGTGTCGTTGCGGATGACGCCGCGCAGGTAGCTCACCGGATCGCGGATACCGGCGCGGCCGTCGAGCAGACGGCGGATCACGAGCGCCGCGTGGTGTTCGTCGACCGTCTTCCCAGTCCGGTCCTTCAGTGCCCCGATGACGGCCGCGGTTTCCTCGTCGAGTCGCGCGCGCGGATGAGGGTTCTCTGAGGGGATATGAGGGGAGGGCAGCACCCCGGGGTGCTGCCTTTGCGTCACCACGGGTGCTGCCTTTGCGTCACCACGGGTGCTGCCTTTGGGTCCACCTAAGGCAGCACCCCGGGGTGACGCCTTAGGGTCGGTCGAGTCCCGTCGGAAGTCCGGCACCCGGTACACCGCGCTCTGTCCTTTGTGGGCATAGATCGGCTTGCCGTTCTTGTCGGTGCCGACCGGTACGCGAGGGTCGTATCCGCGCTCAGCTAGCTGCCTGACGATCTTGCGGACGGTGCTATCACCGCGGCCGAGTCGGTGAGTGAGTTTGGGCATGCCCGGCCAGCCCACGCGGGTGTCATCGTTGGCATTCTCGGCGATGACCACGAGCAGTAGCCGCTCCTGCGCCGTCAGCTCGGCCGGCGCTTGGTCGAGCACCTCGACGATCAGCCCGATACCCACCGGCGTCACTGGCCCACCGTGGTGAGGACCTGGCGGCGTGCCGGGGAATCGTTGACCCGTGCACGACGGGGCCACCTCCGGCAGGTCGGCCGAGGGTCGGTGAAGTACCGCGGCGGCCCAGCCGTCCAGTCGGCGACCTTCTGAGCACGCCAGGCACGGCGCAGCCGGCCGTCGAGTCCGGGGGCGGTGAGCAAGGCGGCGGTACTACCCTCGGTGCCGACAGTGCCCGCCCGGTGCTGATCGTCGACGTCGCCCCGGTCAGCCTCGCCGGGGCGACGTTCTGTCTCGGTCATCGGTCAGGCGGTTTGCTCGGCGGCCCGCAGGTCACTGATCCACTGGTTCACTCCGGCTTCGGGATACAGGACCCGGCGTCCGACGCGGAATCCCTCGGGGCCATATCCGGTGTGGCGCCAATAGCGGACCGTGGACTCTGACACGCCGCCCACGCGCTCGGCGACCTGCTTCGTGGTGAGCAAGCGATCAGTCATCTGCTGGCCCCTCTGTGCGTCGATCCGTCGTGACTGTGACGGCTACCGTTGACATTCCTAGCCAATATGGGCAGGGTTGTCCCTGCCATACGACTAGGAACTCTTGGCGAGGTGGTCTAGGTGGGCTGGGAAGGCAAGCAGCGGGTCACCGGTTACGCCGGCGGCCAGCACGGCGGCTTCGTGCAGCTCGGTGACGCGCTCGTGCCACCCAAGGCGGAGATGACCTTCGAGGGCTGCAACGGCTCCCCCGATGTCACGGCGCGCTTCGAGGTCCGCGACGGTCGCCCGGAGTGCGTCGAGGTGCACGTCGTAGCCAAACCGGACGGCCGCGGTATCCGCAGCGCCGATATGGCGATGTTCAATATGGACAACCTGACCGTGGCCGTGTTCGCCGAGCTTGCCACTGACCTCCTGGAGACCGAGGCGGAACAGCGGCGCGCGTTCCGTGGCGTCAGTGAGGCCCGATCAGCGCGGCGCCCCACGGTGACCCGCACAGACCTGGAAGAGGTCGCCCGGGTGTACCGGGCACACGTGGACGCCTCACCCACCCTGGCCGTAGAGAAGCTGTTCGGCTACTCGCCCCGCACCGCGGCCCGGCGGGTAGCGCAGGCCCGTGACGCTGGACTGCTTCCCGCGACCACCCCCGGCAAGCGGAAGGCGTGACCTGATGAGCAGCGTGGAGAAACGAACCCGCGACGGCAAAGTGACCTGGCTGGCCAGGTGGCGTGACCCGGAAGGCCGGCAGCGCAAACAGAGCTTCACCAAGCGCGTCGAGGCAGCGAGGCATGCCGCGGCGATGGAAGCGGACGCGGCCCGCGGTGTGTACGTCGACGGGACCGACCGGACCACGGTCAGCCAGGCGTGCTGGGCGTGGCTGGAGCGCCGCTCGATCCGCGACCGCACCCGCGTGCGGCTGTCCTCACTCATCAAGTGCCACATCGACCCGGTGCCGCTCGGTTCCCGGCGGGTCGTCGCAGTGCGGCCGTCCGAGATACACGCCTGGGTGGCCGATCGGGGCACCGTGATCGGACCGGCCTCGCTGCGGAAGCTGGTCGGGATGCTGAAGTCGGTGATGGCCGATGCGGTACTTGACCGGCGCATCGTGTCTAACCCGGTGGTCCGGGTGAGCCTGCCGAGCGTCGCTCGGGAGCGCGTGGTGCCGCTGAGCGTGGCGCAGGTGCTCGCACTGGCCGATGCGGTAGTCGACCGGTACCGGTCGATGGTGCTCACCCAGGCCGGTCTCGGACTGCGCATCGGTGAACTGCTCGGACTGCGGGTCTGCGATGTCGACTTCCTACGCAGGGTCGTCCACGTCGAGCACCAGTCCCACGAGGTGACCCGCGTACTCGTGCCCCTCAAGACCGCCAGTTCACGGCGGACCGTCCCACTGCCCGCCGTGGTCGCCGATGCGTTGGCCGCGCACCTCGCCGCGCACCCCACCGGCCCGGACGTCGGGTGCGCCTGCCCGGCGGGCGTGAAATGCTCCCGTGCCGCCTCGGCGCTGCTGTTCCATACCGCAGCGGGTACCGCGATCGATCAGGACTACTACGGGCGTCGCGTGTTCGGCGCTGCGGTGCGCAAGGTCAAGGCCGCTATCCGGGAAGCCAACGCGACGCTCCCGAAGGGCGCCGAGAAGGCCCCAGAGATAGCGGCGGGCACAACCAGCCACGACCTGCGCCACCACTTCGCGTCCGTGCTGCTGCAGGCCGGTGAGTCCGTGGTAGCCGTCGCCGAGTGGCTCGGGCACGACAACGCCCACCTCGTACTCACCACTTACGGGCACCTCATGGCGAACAGCGAGGACCGGATGCGCAAGGCCGTCGACACGGCCTACAGCCTGGTGGCCGATTCTTGTGCCCCCACTGTGCCCCAAAGATCAGCGGCAACGTCCTGAACAGCCAGAACCATGACTAGTAGGGCGTCCGCTCAGAGCCCCCAACCCCGGCGTTGCGTGCACATATCGACGGCCAACCCGGATCGCCACGCGTAGCGTTGTCTGGGATGGAGAACATCTGCTGTGGTGACTGCGCAGTCGTGCGCGCGGAGCAGGATGCCAGGACGGCGCTGGCTTGGGCGCACGAACCCGGTGCGAGCGGACAGTGGCTGTGCCCGGACTGCGCCAGGGCGCACCTGCGCGACATCGAAGCCAAGCTTGCGTGAGTGGCGCGCCACCGCTGCGGCGCCGCTGGGTCCGCGTCTCGTGCACCAGTGACACGTTCGTTCCCCGGACACACCGTGCATGGGGGGCGGACACACCGTGCATGGGGGGCGGACACGCGAGGGTGGGTAGGTCCTAGTCGGCGAAACCGGGTTGCCAGCGCTCGGCGATCCCGCGCAGTGGGACGGTGGCGTCGAGCTGGCACATCACGCCGAACGTCCCACTGCTGACCCGATGGATCAGCAGGTAGCTGGGCGGCAGGTTGAGGGCCCGCGCCATCCGGAAGTCCGTCGTGCCGAAGCCGCCGATGCGTTCGGCCTGAGCCTGCATCCAGGCCCGGGTGAAGTGAAAGGTCTCGGCGCGTACCGGATCGGCGAACGGGCCGAGGTAGGTCATCACGTCCTCGGCTCGCAGCCGCATACCCGGCCGGACGAAACCCTCCGCGCTCAGCAGTTCGAGCAACTCCTCCGAGCGCTCCTCCACGGCCAGCCGGGTTGCCATACCCAGGGTCCGCGGGGCACCGCCGGGTTGCTTCGCCGCCGCGCCGAAGTCGAGCACGCCCAGCCGCCCGTCCGCCAAGCGCAAGAAGTTCCCGGGATGCGGGTCGGCGTGCAGTAGCTGGGCACGGGCCGGCGATGAGGTATGGAATTCGGCCAGCTTGCGACCGATGTCGTCCCGCTCGGCTGATGATCCGCTGCGGATGATCTGTGCTAGCGGGATCCCTTCGACCCATTCGGAGACCATCACCTTCGGCGCGCTGGCGACGACCGACGGGATGGCGATCTCGGGATGACCACGGAATGCCACCGCGAATGCGCGTTGGGTGTCCGCCTCGCTGCGGTAGTCGAGCTCCTCGACCATCCGGTCCCGCAGCTCGGCGAGCAGCGGCTTGATCTCCATACCCGGGATGACCGCCTGGAACAGCCAGCTGAACCGCTGGAGCTGCCGCAGATCAGCGCGCAGCGCTTCGTCGGCACCCGGGTACTGCACCTTGACCGCCACTTCGCGCCCGTCGTGCCACACCGCCCGATGCACCTGTCCGATGCTGGCGGCTGCCGCCGGCTCCTCGGAGAACTCGGCGAAGCGGCGTCGCCACCCGGTGCCGAGCTGCTCGTCGAGCACCCGATGTACCGCCTGTGGGGGCATCGGTGGCGCGGCGGACTGCAGCTTGGTCAGTGCCTCCCGGTAGGGCGCGGCCAGCTCATCGGGGATCGCCGCCTCGAACACACTCAGTGTCTGGCCGAACTTCATCGCGCCGCCCTTGAGTGACCCCAGTACGGTGAAGAGCTGCTCGGCATTACGGGCGCTGAACTCGGCGCTGACGTCCTGCGCGTCGTGTCCGGCGAGCCGCTTACCCCATCCTGCGGCGACGCGCCCGGCCACCCCGAGCGGCAGGCTCGCAAGCCTGACGGTTCGCTGGGTTGCCTTGCGAGGGATGTCGGTCACCCCCTGATTGTCTCCCGAGATCGCTGCACTTCGCAGTGGGGTCGTCTCGATGGGTTAACGGGCGCCACATCCACAGCGTGCATGGGCGGGTCGAAGGTGCCGCCGTAACCGGCCGCGCAATGGGTCCAGCTCCAGCGTGGCACCCCAGGTCGGGGGAACCGGCAGTCCGGCGTCTGGCCCGGCCAGAGCCGCGAGCACCTGCTCGGCGGTCAGCGCCGCGGTGAGCAGGGTGGCGGCCAATCCGGCCTGCGGAATCCGTCCGACCAGCTGCGCGGCCAGTTTCGGCCAGGCCAGATCCACCTCGGCCCGGTGGAGTTGGGCGCAATGCAGGCAACTGCTGCGACCCGGCCATACCAATGGGCCCACCACTGCTCTCCCCTCGAGGGGGTAGGCCATCAGGTGCGGCACTCGTGCGGCGATCAGCTCGGTGACCAGGTCCGGGTCGGGTACCAGCAGGTCGGTGAGCACCACCAGGTCCGGTCGTTGCCGGTCGCGAACCAGCACCTCGGGTGCGGCGCGGCGCACGGCGTCCGTCGCGGCGGCCGTGCGCGGCCTACCGATGTCGTCGGGCAGATAGCCGGTGCCGAGGTCCGCAGCGCCGACCGTGCCGGTGGCGTGCACCGCGAGCTGCCCGACCCCGGCTGCGGCCAGCGCGGTCGCCAGCGCCACCGCCACCCGGCCGGATCCGACCACCCGCACGGCCGCCGAGCACCGTCGTCGCAACACATCGCGCGCCCCGCGGGTGGTGTGTACCGACCAGCCGGCTGCTTCGGTGGCCAGCGCGGTGCGGTGCCAGCCTGCCGGGCCGCTGTCGGCGGCCGCGGCGTCCTGCACCAGACCGGTCCGGTGCAGCTCGGCGAGCATCCGGCGGCCCTCGCCGGGTGGCGATCCGGCGGCCTCCGCCTCCGCGAGTAGCTCGGCCGTGCTGCGCACGCCGTCCATCCGCCGCAGCAGCGCGGCGAGCGCATCCGGCAGACCGTCGAGGACCATGGCGCGCTGCAGGTCCAGGCCGAGCTGCAGAGAGGTCGGGGACCGCCAGAGGACGGCCCGGCCCGGCGCGAGCCGTAGCCGTTCCGGAAGGTCGGATGAGGTGGCGGGGTCCGGCGTGGCGGGGAGGGTCGGCAGGCTCATGCCCGGAAAGCCTGCGCTGAGCGGGCGGGCGACTCAACCGGCTATCCACAGACTGTGGACAGACTGGGGACAGACTGGTGGACAAATCCCCCGGGCTGATGGATCAGCCGCCCAGGAACCGGTCGGCTGAACGGCTCGTGCGCGCCACGCGGCCGCGGGCCGAGCGGACGGATCAGTCGCTACCTGCCTGGGGCTGGCCGGGAGGCTCTTCGCCCTTGTCTCCGGGGCCCTGTTCGCCGTGGTCGGGTTCGGTGGGGCCGGGTTCGCCGGGGCCGGGCTCGGTGGGCGCCTGGCCTGTGGTGCGCTCCAGCGCCGCGATCGGGTCGTCCAGATCGGCGGCAAGGCTGGCCGCGCGGTCGGCGAACCCGGCCGGGTCGTCCAGGTCCTGCGCGGTAGGGAGCAGGTCGGGGTGGCCCCACAACGCGTCGCGGCCCTCGATGCCTCGCTGATCGGTGAGCTGGCGCCACACCTGCGCGGCCGCACGCAGCTTGCGCGGGCGCAGTTTCAGACCGACCAGAGTGGCGAAGGTCTGCTCCGCTGGCCCGCCCGAGGCCCGTCGCCTGCGTAGGGTCTCCTGCAGCGCGTCGGCACCGGGTAGCCGTTCACCCACCGCGTCCGCGACGACGACGTCGACCCAGCCTTCGACCAGCGCCAGCAGCGCCTCGAGCCGGACCAGCGCGGCCTGCTGCTCGGGGCTGGTCTGGGGCTCGAGTAGCCCCGACTTCATCAGGCGTTCCATGCTCTCCGCGTCGGTCGGGTCGACCTGACGGGCCATCTCCTCCAGCGCCTGGCTGTCCACCCGGATGCCGCGGGCGAACTCCTCGACGGTGGCCAGCAACCGCTGCCGCAACCACGGTACGTGAGCGAACAGACGGTGGTGTGCGGCCTCCCGGGCAGCCAGGAACACCATCACCTCCGAGCCCTTGCGCTCCAGTCCGGTGGCGAACTTCTCGACCGAGTCCGGCAGTAGCGCGGCCATGCCGTCGGGACCCAGCGGGAGCCCGATGTCCGTTGAGGTGAGTACCTCACCCGCCAGCTGGGCGAGCGCAGCACCCAACTGCGAGCCGAAGGCCAGTCCGCCCATCTGCTCGACCATCGCCACCAGCGGGCCGGCCGCCTCACGGGCATCTGCGGGCAGCGCCTCGATCCAGGAGCCCGCCATCTGCCGGGCGACCGGGTCGCACAGCCGCTGCCAGGTGGGCAGGGTGCGCTCCACCCAGTCCCGCGGCGCCCACGCGGCGCTGGTCTGTACGCCGGAGGGCAGCGCGGTGGCCGGGTCCAGCCACAGCTCGGCCAGCCGCACCGCATCGGCGACCGCGGTGGCCTGCTCGGCCGAGGGCAACCCGGTGGTGGACAGCCGCTGCAACGCCATCTGTTTGGCCAGATCGTAGTTCACCGGGCCGGCACTGCTGCCGCCGGTAGAGCTCTGGCTGAGCATCTGACCGAGCTGGGTCAGCATCTGGCCCAGAGCGCCGACGTCCATCCCGCCCGCCCCGAAGCCCCCGAACGGGTTCGTCGGGTCGGAAGCGCCGTGGCCGCCTTCGCCGGGACGGTGCCGGTCAGGATCCCGGGGGTCGTGGGAACCGAAGCCGAAGGGGAGGTCACTCATGGCACCACCGTACGCGGATTGTCCGGCACGTACGCTGATCGGCCGTGAACCGCCGAACGTGGACCCTGCTGGTCAGTCTCCTGCTCGCCATGACACTCGGGGTGCTGGGTGGGCTGGCGACGGTGCCATATGTCGCACTGCGTCCTGGGCCCACCTTCAACACTCTCGGCACCGTGGCGGGCCAGACCGTAGTGGATATCAAGGGCACCCGGACATACCCGACTGCGGGTCATCTCAACATGACCACCGTGTCAGTGGTCGACAACGTCACGTTGTTCGGGGCGATGGGGTTCTGGCTCTCCGGGAGCAGTGCCTTGGTGCCTCGCGAGGAGATCTTCCCGCCGGACCTGTCCCGGCAGCAGGTCCAGCAGCAGAACCAGCAGATGTTCAAGCAGTCGGAGTCCAGCGCCGAGACCGCGGCGTTGCACTACCTGCACTACCCGTCCAAGGTCGTGGTCGATCAGGTGTTCCTCAACGGCGCCTCGCACGGCAAGCTCGCCGCGGGGGATCGGCTGCTCAGCATCGACGGCAAGAAGGTCGACACCGCGCAGCAGGTGGTGGCGCTGGTCGCGGCCAGCCGTCCGGGCCAGCTCGTGCAGGTCGGCTTCCAGCGCGGGGACACTCCGCCGCGGCAGGTGGCGGTCAGCCTCGGCACCGGGCCGCAACGCGATCACGGTTACCTCGGTATCGGGCTACGGGACCGCCCGGACGTGCCCTTCCACATCACGATCAGTCTGGCCGACATCGGGGGGCCGTCCGCGGGTCTGATGTTCGCGTTGTCCATCGTGGACAAGCTGACCCCCGGCGCACTCGCCGGAGACATGTTTGTCGCGGGCACCGGTGAGATCACGCCACAGGGCGAGGTCAGCCCGATCGGCGGCATCCCGTTCAAGATGATCCGCGCTCGGGAGGCGGGTGCGACGGTGTTCCTGGTGCCGACGGACAACTGCGCCGAGGCGGCGCAGCGCACTCCGGCCGGTCTGCGGCTGGTGCGGGTGACGAGTCTGGGCGACGCGGTGCGCGCCTTGGACGAGCTGCGGACCGGCCAGCAGCCGCCTGACTGTGGCTCGTGAGGTGCCGCCGCGCTCGATGCCACTGGCGAGCGGGTCAGCTGCCTCAGCGCAAGGTGGCCAGCAGCGCGCGCAGCAGGTTCGGGGCCAACTGTGGGTCCTCCACCAGCTCCTCGTGATCCGAGTCGCTACCGGTGGCGGCGCGCAGCCGCAGTACGCAGGCTCCGACGCCCTCCCGCAGCACCGCGGCGACCAGCCGGCCCTCCCGCCGCTGGGGGTGCTCGGCGGCTGCGCGGCGGGCCGCCACCGGATCATCAGGCAGCGTGCCGAGCCCGGCCTCGGCCTCCGGCGGGAGCACCACGATCTCCTGGGCCAGTGCGCAGCCTGCGACCGCGTGCGGCCATTCGATTCCGGCCAGTGCGGCGTCGAGCTCTCCTTCGGGTAGCGCTTCCTGAGCCACCGGAGTCAGTGCCGCCCCAGCGTCCAGCTCACTGGCCAGGTCGGGCTGGCTGGCCAGCAGGGTTGGCGTGGGTACCAGCGCGAACAGTTGCGGCTGCTGATCCCATCCGGCAGCCGCAACGAACTCTTCGACCTCGCGCGCGGTGGCCGGCAGGGCATAGGAGAGCTCGGACAGGTACGGCTGCTCATCGCTCACCCGGCCATCCTCGCATCGCTGCCGGCCGCACCGGCATGTGCACCTGCGGCACGGCCACCTTCATCGGAACCTCGAAGCCCTCCGTAGAGTTGGACACGCAGAACTCAAACCGGCGTGGACGCCCACCCCCTGCGGCGAGCAGTCCGCTCCCTGCATCGCCGTACTTCTGGAGTGTGTCTCGTGGCCAATAGGCCCCCCGTCGCAGTGCCCACGCTCTCCCGGCGCGGCCGGATACTGATTATGGCCGGGGTTGCGCTGCTGGTCATTCTGATCGTCGGGTCGCGGGTGATCGACACCTACGTGGACTGGTTGTGGTTCGACCAAGTCGGCTTCGGCTCGGTGTTCACCACCGTGCTGGTCACCCGGGTGCTGCAGATGGTGATCATCGGGGTGGTCATCGGCGGGTTGCTCGCGCTGAATCTGGTGATCGCCTACCGCGTCCGCCCGGTGTTCGTGCCGGTGGTGGGGCCGGAGGATCCGGTCGCCCGGTACCGCATCGCGGTCATGCAGCGGCTGCGGCTGGTCGGAATCGGCGTGCCGGTGGTGGTCGGGCTGATCGCGGGGCTGTCCGCACAGGGCGACTGGCAGACCGTGCAGATGTTCCTCAACAGCACCGACTTCGGCGTCACCGATCCTGAGTTCGGCTTGGACGTCTCCTTCTACGCCTTCCAGCTACCCTTCTACAGCGCATTGCTGTCCTGGGCGTTCGTCGCGGTGGTGCTCTCCTTCATCGGCGCGCTGATCACGCACTATCTGTTCGGTGGTCTGCGGCTGGCCGGTCGGGGAGGTCAGCTCTCCGGGCCTGCCCGTGTCCAGCTCGGGGTGCTGGCCGGCACGTTCGTGCTGTTCAAAGCGGTCGACTACTACCTGGATCGCTATTGGCTGCTGTTCTCCAATCGCAACCACCTTTTCACCGGGGCCAGCTATACCGACCTCAACGCCGTGCTGCCCGCCAAGCTCATCCTGATGTGCATCGCGGCCATCTGCGCGGTCGCCTTCTTCGCCGGGGCGGTATTGCGCAACCTGCAGCTGCCCGCCATCGCCACCGCGCTGCTGTTGCTGTCGAGCATCCTGGTGGGTGCGGCGTGGCCGGCGATGCTGGAGCAGTTCTCGGTGCGTCCCAACGCCAATGAGCGCGAGGCCGTACCGATCGAGCGGAATATCGCTGCGACCAGACAGGCCTACGGGATCACCGACAAGCAGGTCCAGTACATCCCTTACTCTGGTCGTAGCGACGCCTCACCCTCCGTCGTGCGGGACGACACGGCCACGATCCCCAACGTTCGGCTGCTGGACCCGAACGTGCTGTCGGAGACCTTCACCCAGCTGCAGCAGCGGGAGAACTTCTATGGCTTCCCGCAAAAGCTCGACGTCGATCGTTACACAGTGAACGGCAAGACGCAGGACTACATCGTCGCAGTGCGGGAGCTGGATTCCGACTCGCTGGCGGAGAACCAGCGGACCTGGATCAACCAGCATCTCACCTTCACCCATGGCAACGGCTTTGTCGCGGCGCCGGCCAACACGGTGAACTCGGCGCTGAGCGAGAGCGGTTCGGGGGCCGGTGGCTACCCCGTGTTCACCGTGTCGGACACCACGCAGCAAGGCGCCATACCGGTGAGCCAGCCGAGGATCTATTTCGGCGAGCTGATCAAGGACTACGTGATCGTAGGAGGAGATCCCGGCGCCGCGCCTCGGGAGTTGGACGGTCGTAACGGTCCTGACGGTCGCCCGGAGAACTACACCTATGCCGGCAAAGGCGGTGTACCGATCGGGGGCTGGGCGAACCGGTTCTTGTTCGCCGCCTACTACGGCGAGCGCAACATCCTGTTCAACCAGGCGATCGGACCCAAGTCGAAGATTATCTACAACCAGAATCCGAGAGATCGGGTCAAGAAGGTCGCGCCCTGGCTCACCGTGGATGGCGACCCGTACCCCGCGGTGATAAACGGTAGGATCGAATGGATCCTGGATGGCTACACCACGCTGAAGAACTACCCGTACGCGCAGCGCACCGCACTGGGCCAGGCGACGACGGACTCACTGACCGGGGTGGCCCGCCTGCCCAATGAGGAGATCAGCTACATACGCAACTCCGTCAAGGCCACGGTGGATGCCTATGACGGCACGGTGACACTCTACGCCGTCGACGACCACGATCCGGTGCTCAAGACCTGGATGAAGGCGTTCCCCGGCACCGTGAAGCCCGCCAGCGACATCAGTCCTCAGTTGCGGGCGCATTTCCGCTACCCGGAGGACATGTTCAAGGTGCAGCGGCAGATGCTCACCCGCTACCACGTCGACAACCCGTCGGTGTTCTTCACCAACGATGACTTCTGGAATGTGCCGTCCGACCCGACCCAGAACCAGCCGGGTGTCGACCAGCCGCCGTACTATGTGCTGGCCGGGCCTCCCTCGGGGCACGGGCCTGCCGAGTTCCAGCTCACCAGTGCCCTGGTCAGTCTGCGGCGGCCGTTCCTCGCCGCCTACGTGTCAGTGGCATCCGATCCGAAGGACTACGGCAAGATCCGGGTGCTCGAGTTGCCCAGCGACTCCCAGACTCAGGGTCCGGAGCAGGTGCAGAACAGGTTCGTGTCCTCGGCGAACGTCAGCCGGGAACTCAACTTGCTGCGGCAGTCGGAGACCGACGTCCGTTACGGCAACCTGCTCACTCTCCCGGTCGGCGGCGGGCTGCTCTACGTCGAGCCGGTCTACATCGAGCGGGCCAATCAGCAAGCGGCCTTCCCCCAGCTCAACCGGGTGCTGGTGGCCTACGGAGATCGGATCGGGTACGCCGCGACCCTGGGCGAGGCGCTCAACCAGATCTTCGGAGCCGGTGCCGGGGATGCGAGCACCACACCGAACCAGCAGTCGCAGCCACCCGCGCAGGGCGCACCGCCGTCTGCTGGTCCCAGCGTGGGCACCAGCCCGGAGATGCAGCAGGCGGTCAGCGATATCGCCGACGCGCTCAACCGGCTGCACCAGGCGCAGGCCTCGGGTGACTTCGCGGCTCAGGGCAAGGCGCTGGCCGACCTGGACGCGGCCAGCAAGCGGTTCGACTCGGCGCAGGCGGCGACAGGCAGCGCGACCCGTGACAGTGGCCCCAAGCCGGCGCCTCCGGCACCTTCCGGGGGTGGCTGACCAACCCCGTTGATGCCCGTTGACCTGGCGATTTGCTCCGCACGGAGCGCTCCGCGTAAGGTTTGCTCCAGCGACGCGGGGTGGAGCAGCTCGGTAGCTCGCTGGGCTCATAACCCAGAGGTCGTAGGTTCGAATCCTACCCCCGCTACCAGGAAGTACCAGGTCACGGGCCTGATCACCAGCGATGGTGATCAGGCCCGTGATCATTTGTCGGCAAGTTGTCAGGCGGGCGACCCGCGGTCGCTCTGGCTTTGGGACAGGCAGTTGCGGATGAGGGATTGGCGAGCATGTCTGCGACGACACCGCCGATCACCTTGTGGGTGCCTAGAATCCGGTCGAGGCGTTCGCGGCGCAGGTTGCCGATCCAGGGTTCGGCAAGAGCGTTGGCTCGTGGCGCCCGCGACGGTGAACTTGGTGTCGGGGTCGCGGATGGGATAGCGGAAGCGTTGTGCGCGGTCACCGAGGTCCATGAGCGGGTTGCGGGCCTGTTGGGTGACTCAGTCGCCGGTGGGGTGGGCCGTAATGCTGGCCAGGTGCACACGCCGACCAGGCGTTGGCCGGGGTCAGTACCCCGCTCAGGATGAGGCCACCGGCCCGCAGTGCTCGGGATTCCCGGTTGAACCGGGTCGGGTTGGCCACGATCAGGCCGGCCAGCAGGGCTAGTTCCAGGCCGGGCAGCAGCCACCGGGACTGTAGTA
>JBOHGD010000099.1:0-13206 GCA_050699955.1 Pseudonocardiaceae bacterium
GAGCCCTCCAAGACGAGCACGAACGGTTCCAGCTCACCGCGATCGGCCTTGTGGAACCACTCGATGAAGGTGTCCGCACCCTGGTCCGGGCCACATTCGAAATCGATCAACGGCCAGTGCACCGCGATCTTGGGCAGGCCAGGGAGGGCTCCCAGTGCGATCTCCTCGATACTCGGCTGGGTCGCCGCGGTCAGCGCCACCGAGTCCCCATCACAGGACAGGCCACAGTTGATCCAGAGGATATGGATCGGGCTCTCTTCTTCAGTCATGATCCCCTACTCCACGAGCGACCTCACGTCGCTCTGCTCGTGCCGGATCTCGCCTTCCGGTGGTCAGCTCGTTGAGCGTGAGCTCCCACAGCGTGTGATAGATCGTGGTCTGGGCCTCCTGAATCCGGTGCACAGAGTCAGCAGGCACCACGAACAAGTGGTCGATGCTACCCAGTTCGGCCATCGCCCCACCCTCGTACCCGACCAGGCCGACGGTGAGCAGGCCTCGCCTGCCCGCTTCGTCGAAGGCATGCACGAGATTGATGGAGTTGCCCGAGGTGGACAGCCCGACGACGACGTCACCACGTCGCCCGAAAGCCGCGATCTGGCGGGCGAAGACGACGTCGAAGGAGACGTCGTTCGACAATGCCGTCAGCACCGCGATGTCCCCGGTGAGCGCGAAGGCGGGCAGAGCCTGCCGTCCCGGACCCGGGTGGAGAAACAAACTGGCGAGGTCAGCCGCGTCTGTGCAGCTTCCCCCGTTTCCGATGGCGAACAACCGCCCACCGCTAGCGAACGCCGCCGCCATGGCCGAGGCACACTCCGCGAGCCGCTCACGGTCCCGGGCGAGGACCTCGCGTCGTAGCGTCACGATCTGATGGTCCTTGTCCACCGTGGAACGGTGCACCTCGGTCAGAACCGCGTCGAGGTCACCAGCGTCCGAGTACAAGAACGGGTACAGCGAGGCGAGGTCGTCAGACCGCACATGCTCACCCGCCCGGACCACTGATCCCTGGTCAACTAGGTTCATTCAGCCCGCCCCACGACCGCGATTGCCTCCTTGGCATGGACGAGGATCTCGTCACCGACCCCCGCCGTCACCAGCGCAATGCTCACCTCCTCATTACCGGACCCGGTGTCCACAACAGCCAGGCCGTCAGGGAGCAACCGGACGATACGGACCGCGACGGCCTCATCCGAGCAGGTGATGCACACCTGCCCATGGCATTCAGGAACAGTCACGAGACCACCTCCGGGGTCAGTAGGCCCGGACGCTCGAAGAACACGTGCTGGGAGTCCGTGCTGGCCGCCCCGTAGCCGAAGACCACGAGAGTCCCGCCACTACGGAGGCGGACAGCCATGTCGTGGCACGCGGCGGCGATCTCGCCAGCGTCATCAGCCAAGTGATATAGGAGTGGTACACGCCGCTCGAAGGGTTCTCCGGCGGTGGCGGTCCTGGCTGGTGACCCGGACACGCCGTACACCTCCCCACCTTGCTGGGATGTGTGGCTGGAGTCACAACGATAGGGGGATGGATGATCCGAGAGCAAGGCCTCTCATCTTTCGGATTACCTCAAGGCCGCGGGCAGACTCACGGTATGCAATAGTCCGTCCGGACTCACCTGACAGGACCCATCGATATACTCCATCCGGATGAACTCGGATAGACAGCCCGCGATCCGCTCGTACCCGGTCGCGTTGGGGTGGAAGGACTCCTGGACGGCGTGCAGGCCGGTGTCGTCCTCGCGTAGCCGGGTGAAGTCGAGGGTCAGCCGAGTGATCCACTCGTTGGCCGGTTCGGCGGGGGAGGTGCACGCCTCATGCCCCTCTGCCGCACGGGTGAGGTCAAGAAACCGGGCCCCGGCCCGGTCGGCCACGCCGCGCAGCGCAGCAGCCAGCTCTGGTACCGCGACCGTGCGCAGCCACACCAGGTCCTCGGTGCGGAAAGGACAGCCGGACAGGTTCTGCAGCTCGGGGGCAAGCCGCTCGGTCACCGGGGTGGGATAGGACTGCAGGACAAGCTCGTAGCTACCGTCGGGGTAGCCGGCGCCCCGCATCGCGGTGCGCACGTCGGCCACCGCGGCGGCGGCGGCGGGGACCATTGCCGCCACCCGCTGCGGCCACAGCGTGGCCAGTTCAGTGGAACAGGACGGCCCCCACCTCGCCACCCAGGCCTGCGCGCAACGTAGCACCACGTCGGCGAAGGAGGGCCCGTCATTGGCCCCGACGGAGATCATCACGACATCCACCCGGTATCGCCTGGCGACGACCGCCAGGCGGGCAGCCTGCGAGGTCTCGGCTGCCCGCCGCGGGGCGTGGAACTCGATATTCGCCGACCGGGCCCCCGAACAGGCCAGGTTGATCCGGCGAGTGACCCCGGGTAGGGAAATGTGCTGCACCACGGCGTGGGCCGAGCGGTGGCAGAAGTTGCCGTTCTCGCCGCGGGTCCCCGGCAGGTAGTCGCCGGCGCCCTCCCCGGCCATGATGCTGTCACCCAGGCTCACTACGGCGAGCGGACGCAGGTCAGGGATAGCAGTCGAGGACGGCGCAGCCGATGGTGGGGGAGCCGGGGCATCGGCGAACACCAGCAGCGCCGTGAGTGGGAGGAGTAGCAGGCCAGCGGCGAGACGACGAATGCCGATCATCGGAGGACCAGTCTAGGTCGTCCTGGTTTCACGTCCCGGACCTGCCCGGACATCTATATCGTGGGGTGCTCGCTCCACCAGGTACGACCGCCGGCGGGCAGCGTCGCGATCGGGTCGTAGTAGGGGTAGCAGCGCCCGAGGACCGACGCCGTCTCAGCCTCTCCGTGTTCGATACCGGTGCGGTAGTTCTTGGTCCAGTAGGTGATACCGCGTTCCCGGTCGTACCCCGCTGTCTGGTGCACCCAGCGTTTGCCGACATAGGGCACGTCGCAGACGATCCGGGGGGTGGCGTAGCCGGGCAGCCAGCCCAGGATGGCCTCTTGTAATGCTTGCGCCTCCCACACCGCGATGCGCCAGTGCTCGGCGTTCGGGATCATGTCGCAGAGGTAGAAGTAATAAGGAAGCACACCGGCCTCGTCCTGCAAGGCGAAGCAGAGGTCCAGCAACGCCTCCTCTGTGGTGTTCACGCCGCGCAGCAGGACGCCCTGGTTGCGCACGTCGCGGACACCAGCGTCCAGCGCGGCGCGGGCCGCCTCCGCCACCAGCGGGGTCACCGACTGCACGTGGTTGATGTGGGTATGAATGGCCAGGTTCACTCCACGGCGCCGGGCCGTGCGCGCCACTCGTTCCAGACCCTGGATCACCTGTGGCTGCAGCCAGTGTTGCGGCAGCCCGGCAAGCGCTTTGGTCGCCAGCCGGATGTCGCGCACCGTATCGATGTTCAGCAGCCGCATCAGGAACGTCTCCAGCCGGTGCCAGGGCACGTTGGCGACGTCACCACCTGAGACCACCACGTCGCGCACGTTGGGGGTGCGATGCAGATAGTCGATCATCTGGTCCTGCCGGTCGGCCGGAGCGAGAGACCACGCGAGCTTGTCCACTTGGGGGGTGGAGTTGCCGACCAGGTCCATCCGGGTGCAGTGCCCGCAGTACTGCGGGCAGGTGGACAGCAATTCGGCGAGCACCTTCGTGGGGTAGCGGTGCGTCAGCCCCTCGGCCACCCACATCTCCGCCTCGTGCAGGGAGTCCCGGGACGAGCGGGGATGGCTCGGCCAGACGGTGTCCCGCTCAGAGCGCAGCGGCAGCATGTAGCGGCGCACCGGATCGGCGTAGAGCGCGGCAGTGAGGTCAGCACCGATGTCCGGCGAGCCACCGGGACCGGGAACCATGGTGTTGAGCATCTGCGGAGGCAGCAGCATCGACATGGTGGCCATCTGGGCCTGATCGGCGGCCAGGTCGGCATAGAACCCGTCGGCGACCCGGCCGCCGAGGACGTCGCGCAGCTGCCGGATGTTGCGCAGGCAATGCACCCGCTGCCACTGGGCATCCCGCCACTGCGCGGCGGTGACGTCAGCCCAGCCGGGGAACCGGTGCCAGTCCGGCTCCACGAGCTCGCGACGCTGGTAGCGGTACGGCTGCGTGACGGGGTCAGGGACCGGTGCTGCCGGGACTCCCCCGACAACGCTCGATTTCGAATTCATTACGGCACACACCCCCATGTGCAGGATGTTCTCCTGTCAACTCCACAACTGTAGCAATATCTCCCGTCGTCTGAGACTGGCTCACGAGCTCTCACGTCGGGTTCGGCGTCCTGGGGGCGCGCTCCGACCCGGCTCACCGAGCGGTTCGGACCGGTACGGTGGGTACTGGGAGCGAAATAGGCGGTTCGCGCGTTTGCCGGACAGGAGCGCACACCGCACTCGTCAACCGATCCGAGGGAGTGCTCGCATCATGCCGATCCTGCTGATCCTGCTGGTCGGCGGGTTCATCGAGCTGTCGGTGCTCGTCGCGGTGGGGAAGGCGATCGGAGTCTTGGCCACCATCGGACTACTGATCCTCACCTCGCTCGCCGGGGCAGTCCTGCTCCGTCACGAAGGCACCCGTGCCCTGACCGCGTTCACCGAAGCGGTGCGCACCCGCAGACCCCCGCACCGCGAACTGATCGACGGGATGCTGATCGTGGCGGCCGGGGTGCTCATCGTGGTACCGGGCTTCGTCTCTGACGTGCTGGGCCTGCTGCTACTACTGCCGCCGATCCGGGCGCTGATCCGGCGACGGCTACTGCGCTCCACCGATCGCGGTGCTCCCGGACAGTACGGGCCGGGCACCGTCATCGAGGGCGAGGTCGTCGACGAGCCGGCGGCGCCCCGCCCTGGTCCGGAGCTTCGCTGAGCACCGTTCAGAGAACCATGAGATGGTAGGTGACCTCCGTCTCGAACGGCTTCGTAGGACGGTGAATCCGTGTGTCCGGTCAATTACGGTCCGCCCGTGATGAGATGTCAAGCGCGTCACTCAGTCGGCGATGTACACCAAATAGTGAACAAGTTCACGAGATCTGGGTCAGGCAACAGTGTCCTCATTCCGGGTTGTGTTCCTGACAAACGCAGCCGCAGGTCAACCGGATCGGTGGTGTGCTCATCGCCGAGTCGGCTGCTGTAGTGTCGTCGAGCTGCGGCGATGACTCGGGCCGGGGGATCGACGGCACGGGCGGGTGCCGCCGGTACGGGCGGTGCTCCTGATCGTCCACAGTGCTGTTCGGCGGCCGGCAGCTCAGCCGATCCAGGTAGCGAGTCTCATCAGATCTGATGTTTCAGGGCGAAACCCACTACCGGGGAAGCTATCCTGACTTATCAGGCATCATTTCGAAGGTTTTGCGGAGCCATGACAGTCGTGCCATGACTATTACGTCCTCGTCCTGGGGTCTACATCGCGTGCTCGACCCCGTCGGAGTATTGCCCCAGCAGGCGTGGCGGTTGGAGACCGAGCCTCGGCCGGGCGCTGACGAGGTGGTGCTCGACGTCGAGCGGCTCAACCTCGACGCGGCCTCGCTGCGGCAGCTGCGCGAGCGATACGGCACCGGGGCTGCGGTCCGCGCCGCAGTGCTCGCGATCGTCGCCGAACGCGGCAAGATGCAGAATCCGGTCACCGGCTCCGGCGGGATGCTGCTGGGCACGGTCCGCGAGGTAGGACCCGACTCACCGCTGGGCCTTCGGGTCGGGCAACGGGTGGCCAGCCTGGTCTCGCTGACCCTCACCCCACTGCGGATCACCGATGGACTGCGCCGCTGGGACGGGTGCGGCGGACAGCTCCCGTGCACCGGCACCGCAGTGCTCTTCGCCCGCTCGATCGTCGCCCCGCTGCCTTCCGACCTCTCTGAGGAGTTGGCGCTGTCCGTGCTCGATGTGTGCGGTGCACCCGCGCTGACCGACCGGGTGGTCCGCCGTAGCGGTCCGGGTGTATCGGTCTGTGTGCTGGGTGCCGCGGGCAAGTCGGGGTCGTTGTCGCTGGTCGCGGCTCGCCGGGCGGGCGCGGGGCGGTTGGTCGCCCTGGTCGCGCATGAAGGGCAGGCCCGCGAGGTACGCACTGCCGGGCTGGCCGACGAGGTGGTCGTCGCCGATGCCCGGGATCCCGTTGCGGTCGCCGCGGCGGTCTACCCACAGGTGGACATCACGGTGGTCTGCGTCGACGTCGGCGGCTGTGAGCACGGGGCGATCCTGGCCACCACGGACGGCGGCACCGTGGTGTTCTTCTCCATGGCCACGTCGTTCAGCGCAGCCGCGCTGGGGGCCGAGGGCCTCGTCGCCGACGTCGAGCTGCTCATCGGCAACGGATACACCCCCGGACATGCGGAACTGGCCCTGAGCCTGGTACGGGACGATCCCGGGCTCCGTGGACTGATTGAGAAGGCCCGGACCGAGGAGGCCCGAAGCCGCGCGAACCGGAATACTGCCGCGCTGTGAACACCACATTGCTACTGGGCGGGCGCATCCCGTCAGTTGCCGGGGCCACCGCGATGGCGATCGCCGACGGGATGGTGGTCTGGACCGGGGACGACAGCACCGGGCAGATCTGCTTCGGCGATGCCACCGAGGTGCTGGAGTTGCGCGGCGCAGTGCTCACCCCGGCCTTCGTGGACGCGCATGTGCACGCCACAGCCGCGGGCCTGCTGGCCAGCGGGCCTGATCTGGCCGGCTGCGGGTCGCTGGCGCAGTGCCTGGACGTCGTCGCCGGGCAGGCTCGGCTCGGCTCGGTCCTGTACGGCCATGGATGGGACGAGACGGCCTGGCCGGAGCGCCGCCCGCCGACCCGTATAGAGCTGGATCGCGCGGCCGGCGGCGCGCCGGTGTACCTGTGCCGTATCGACGGGCACTCCGCCGCGGTGTCCTCGGCTCTGCTGGAGCGGGTCCCAGAGGCGATCGGCGCGGCCGGCTGGTCGGCCGACGCTGCGCTGACCCGCGACGCACATCACCACGCCAGGCGGGCTGCGCGGGAGTCGATGACGACCGGTCAGCGCCGCGACGCCCAACAGGCGTTCCTGGCCGCGGCAGCGGCGCGCGGAGTCGCCGTGGTGCACGAGTGCGGGGGCCCCGACGTCGCAGGTATCGACGACTTCGCCGACCTGCTGGCGGCCGACCACGGCGTGGAGGTGGTCGGTTACTGGGGCCAGCCGGTCACCACGCCTGACCAGGCCCGCGAACTGATCGAAGCCACCGGGGCGCACGGGCTGGGCGGTGACCTGTTCTGCGACGGGGCACTCGGCTCGCGCACTGCCGCGCTTCGTGTGCCCTACACCGACGACCCCGGTACACGGGGGGCGGTTTACCTGAGCGCCGAACAGATCGCCGCGCACCTCAGCGCGTGCACGCTGGCCGGCGTCCAGGCCGGTTTCCATGTGATCGGAGACGCTGCGACTGACGCGGTAGTGGCCGGTTTCGCCACCGCGGAGGCTGCGGTCGGTGGCACCGCGCTACGGCGGTGCAGGCACCGGCTCGAGCACGTGGAGATGGTGGACCCCGACCAGATCGGGCGGCTGGCGGACTGGGGTGTGGTGGCCAGTGTGCAGCCGGCGTTCGACGCCACCTGGGGTGGCCGGGAGGGGATGTACGCGCTGCGGTTGGGGGTGTCCCGGGCCGCCGCGATGAACCCCTACGCCCAGTTCATAGCGGCGGGTGTGGCACTGGCGTTCGGATCCGACGCGCCGGTCACCCCGCTGGACCCGTGGGGCGCAGTGTGCGCCGCCGTGCGACACCGCAGTCCAGGCTCGGAGATCAACGCCTTGGAGGCACTCGCGGCACACACCTTTGGCGGGTACCAGGCAGCAGCCAGTGCCGACCCGCTGGCCGGCACGCTGTTCCCCGGTGCCCCGGCCTCCTATGCCATCTGGGATACCACTGAACTGCCCGGAGACGACACCCCGGACCGCGGTACGCCTGCCTGTCTGCGCACCGTGCACCGTGGCCGGATCCTCTTCGAGCAGGAAGGCGCACTGGGATGAGCCTGCTGGGTCTGGACCCCGCGATCGTGGCGCGCGCCAGGGAACTGGCTGCCCGAGCGGCTGCACCGGTCATCGCACTGGCCCGGGACCGGACCACGGTCAGCGTGGAGCGAGCCACCCTGCGGCTGGCCGGCCTCACCAGCGGCACAGACGCCACGATCTCCGGAACCGCGGAGTCGGAGAACACGGCGCCCGGGGCGAACCGGGTGGTCGACACCATCGCCGCGCATTGTGGGCTGCAGGAAGGCGCCTGCCTGCCTGCGTTCCACGCGCTGGCCGAGCACGATCTGGGTGCGCTCACCGAACTGGCCGAGGCCACCGCCGCAGGCCAGGTGCGCTACCGGATACCCGTGGGACGGCAGCGCAGCAGGGCCGCCACCGCGGCACGCCGGGCGGTCCGCGCCGGACTGCGTCAGATCGAGCGCAACCGCGCGCGGCGGGATCGCCTGGTGCGCAGGCTTGGTGACCCCCCGCGTCGGCCCTGGATCTATCTCATCGTTGCCACCGGCGACATCGACGAGGATGTCGTGCAAGCGTGCGAGGCCGCCCGGGCGGGCGCCGACGTGATCGCGGTGATCCGCTCCACCGGGCAATCGCTACTGGACTACGTGCCCGAGGGCGCCACCCACCACGGCTACGCGGGCACCTACGCCACCCAGCAGAACTTCCGCATCATGCGGGCTGCGCTCGACGACGTCTCAGCCGAGGTCGGCCGTTACATCCGGCTGACCAACTATGCCAGCGGGCTGTGCATGCCGGAGATCGCGGTGCTGGCTGGTCTGGAACGGCTGGACATGATGCTCAACGATGCCATGTACGGGATCCTGTTCCGGGACATCAACCCGGTGCGGACCTTCGTCGACCAGCGGTTCTCCCGGCAGGTGCATGCACACGCCGGGATCATCATCAATACCGGCGAGGACAACTACCTCACCACCGCGGACGCTGTGGAAGCCGCACACACGGTGACCGTCTCGCAGCTGCTCAATGAGCACTTCGCGCATGAGGCCGGGCTGCCGGACGAGCTGATCGGGCTGGGACACGCCTTCGAGATCGATCCCGAGCTGCCCGAGTCGTTCCGGCTGGAGCTGGCGCATGCGCTGCTGGCCAGAGAGCTGTTCCCGCACGCACCGCTGAAATGGATGCCGCCGACCCGCCATATGACCGGCGACATCTTCCGCGGGTACCTGCTGGACGGGATGTTCACCCTCGCCGGGGCGCTCACCGGTCAGTCCATTCTGCTGGTCGGGATGATGACCGAGGGGGTGGCCACGCCGTGGCTGTCCGACCGGGACCTGGCACTGCGGGGCGTGCGGTACGTACTGGGTGCCGCAGGCAACCTCGACGAGGACTTCCGTCCCGCCCCCGACGGGCTCATCGTCCGCCGGGCGCACCGGGTACTCGACGAGGCCGTGGTGCTGCTCGACCGAATCGTCGCCGACGGTCTGCTCACTGCGATCGGCACCGGTACCTTCGGACTGATGAAACGCCCAATGGACGGGGGCAGGGGCGCCGAGGGCGTGATCGAGAAGGCCGAGGGCTATTGCAACCCGGCCACCGACGCGCTGGACGTCCTCGGCCCCGTTGTACTCGCCGGGACCGGGCAGCAGTGATGGGGCCCCGGATCCGGCCGTACGGGGACACCCGGGGCGACGGGATGGTGCAGCTGTCCTTCACGCTGCCGATATCGCACGGCCCGCAGGCTGAGGGGGCTGCCGCACAGCTCGCCACCAAGATGGGACTCGACCCCGCGATGGTGGTGCACGCGACGCCGGTAGGTCCGGATTTCACGTTCGTGGTGGTGTACGGATCGGTGACCCACACCGTCGATGTCGACGAGGTCCGGGTGGTCGAGCGGGACTACCCGCTGCTGACCCCCGCCGAGGTCAACGCCAGGGTGCGGGCGCAGCTGCGGCGCAAGCTCGTCGTGGTCGGTGCCTGTGTCGGCACCGACGCGCACACCGTGGGAATCGACGCGATCCTCAACGTGAAGGGTTTCGCGGGCCACAAGGGCCTGGAGTACTACCGGGAGCTGCGGGTGATCAATCTCGGGGCCCAGGTAGGGGTGGCCGACCTGGTCACGGTGGCCCGGCAGGAGCGGGCCGACGCGGTCCTGATCTCCCAGGTGGTCACCCAGCGCGATGCGCACCTGCGGGGCACCCGGGAGACCGCGCAGGCCTTCCGGGAGACAATGGGGGAGCGGCGGCCACTGCTGGTGGCAGGCGGGCCGCGGTTCGATCCGGCGATGGCGGGCACGCTCGGCGTGGACCGGGTGTTCGGCCGAGGTACCACGCCCGGCGAGGTGGCCAGCTACCTTGTGCACGCGTTGACGAAGGGGCTCCCGGTATGACGCTCGTCGTGGGCTTCTCCGTCCTGCACCGCCGTTATGTGACGCACGCCGAAACTCACTACGGGGGCGGGCTGGTCGACGGGGCCTACTGTCTCGGGCTGTTCGGCGATGTCGCCACCGAGCTGGCGATCCGCACTGACGGCGACGAGAGCCTGCTGGCCGGGTACAGCTCAGTGGAGCTGCTCGCGCCGGTGCAGGCTGGGGACGTGCTCGAAGCGTCCGCCACCTTGCGCCGGATCGGTACCCGCTCGCGAGATCTCGACTTCGAGGCACGGGTGGTGTGCCGGGGCAACCCCAAGCGCGGGCCTTCGGCGGCCCACGTACTCTCCCCCGCTCTGGTGGTCGCTCGCGCCGTGGGCACCATCGTCGTACCGGGCGGCACGTTGCACGTCTGAGCGGACCGTAGGCTGACCGACGTGGCTGCGCCGACGGTGACTGCGGATGATCGGCCCGCACCGGCGCCGCGCAGTGTCCGCAGGCCCGGTCGGGCGCTGCTGCGTCTGGGCACGGCTGTCGGCGCTGGTGTGCTGCTCTACGTCGACGTCCCGCCACGCGAGCTGTGGTGGCTCGCGCCGATGGCGTTCGCGCTGCTGTGGCAGGTCTTGCGGGGGCCCGGTACGGGGCGACCCCGCGTCCGGGCCGGGTTCGGATACGGCTTCGCCTTCGGGCTCGGCTTCTTCGTGCCGTTACTGCCCTGGGTCGGGGAGTACGTCGGCGCGCTGCCCTGGCTAGCGCTGGCGACGGTGGAAGCGCTGGTGGTGGCGCTGGCCGGGGCGGGCATCGCGGTGGTATCCCGGTTGCCCGCGGCGCCACTGTGGGCAACCGGGGTGTGGGTGGCGGGCGAGGCACTGATCGCCCGGGTGCCCTTCGGTGGTTTTCCCTGGGGACGGGTGGCGTTCGGTCAACCGTCCGGAGTGTTCCTCCCGGTGGCGGCGATCGGTGGGGCTCCGCTGCTCAGTGCGGTCGTGGTACTGGCCGGGTTCGGCGCAGGGGAGCTGGTCCGACGGTTGGTCCGGGGGCAACGAGGCAGGGTGCTAGCGGTGCCCGCGCTGCTGGCTGCGGCACCCGTGGTGGCCGGTCTCGCTGCCACCCCGTTGGTGGCGACGACCGCGACGAACGGCACGGCCGTGGTCGCCCTGGTGCAGGGCAACGTGCCACGCGCCGGGCTGGACTTCAACGCGCAGCGCCGCGCCGTGCTCGACTACCACGTCGCGCGCACCGAGCAGCTCGCCGCCGATGTAGCGGCCGGCCGCTACCCCCGACCACAGCTGGTGATCTGGCCGGAGAACTCCTCCGACATCGACCCGCTGCGCAACTCGGACGCCCACGCCGAGATCGACCAGGCGGCCCGCGCGATCGACGCCCCGATCCTGGTCGGGGCGGTCCTGCAGGGCGACAAAGGCCCGACCAACAGCGCCATCGTGTGGGACCCGCGAACCGGGCCGGGCGAGCGCCATGACAAACGCCGATTGCAGCCGTTCGGCGAGTACATGCCGTACCGGAAGTTCTTCCGGATGTTCAGCCCATACGTCGACCGGGCGGGCGACTTCGTGCCGGGACACGACGACGGTGCGGTGGACATCGGCGGAGTCCGGGTTGGGGTGACCACCTGCTACGAGGTGGTGTTCGACGACCTGGTTCGCCAGAGTGTGCAATCCGGAGCCCAGCTGCTGGCCGTGCCGACCAACAACGCCACCTTCGGCTTCACCGAGATGACCTACCAACAGCAGGCGATCGCTCGGGTGCGGGCGGTGGAGCACAGCCGCGCCGTGCTGGTGGCGGCCACCAGCGGGGTCAGTGCGGTGATCGCGCCGGACGGCACCGTCGAGCAACAGACTGCCCTGTTCACCCCCGCGGCACTGGTGGCGCGGGTGCCGCTGCGCTCCGGTACTACGCTGGCGACCCGGCTCGGCCCAGCGCCCGAATGGGGTATGGCGGCGTTCGGCGGGCTGGGAATCGTTATCGCCCTGATCGCGCGTTCGAAGCGGAACCCGGTGTCCAAGAGGGACCCGGTGCAGGGAATCCGGAAGGACCGGCGACAACGCGCGCCGGTGAAGGAGGACGTCGATGAGGGATGAGCAGGGCAGGCACGTCGAAGAGGTCGACCGGATAGTAGTGGTGATCCCCACCTATAACGAGCGGCCCACCCTGCAGCCCGTTCTGGAGCGGTTGCACGACGCCGTGCCCAGCGCGCACGCCCTCATCGTCGACGACGCCAGCCCGGACGGCACCGGAGAGTTGGCCGACGAGCTGGTGGCCGCTGACAACCGGGTACACGTGCTGCACCGCGCTGCCAAGGCTGGTCTCGGTGCGGCCTATGTCGCCGGTTTCGGCTGGGTCATGGAGCGTGGCTACCAGGTCGTCGTGGAGATGGACGCCGACGGCTCGCACGCCCCCGAGGACCTGCCGCGGTTGCTGGAAGCGTTGGCCGACGATCCGCCAGGCCTCGGTGCCGACCTGGCAGTGGGCTCACGCTACGTGCCTGGCGGGCGGGTGGTGAACTGGGCGTGGCATCGGCACCTGCTGTCCCGGGGCGGGAACCTCTACTCGCGAATGGCGCTGGGCGTACCTATACACGACATCACCGGGGGGTTTCGCGCCTACCGGCGGCAGGTGCTGGAGTCCCTCGATCTCCGCACTGTCGCCTCCGCGGGATACTGCTTCCAGGTCGACCTGGCCTGGCGAGCGGTCCGAGCCGGTTTCACCGTGGTGGAGGTGCCGATCACCTTCACCGAGCGAGAACAAGGCCAGTCGAAGATGACCGGTGGCATCGTGCGCGAGGCCCTGTGGCGGGTGACGATCTGGGGCTTCCAGCACCGCCTGGCGCAACTATGCGGCAGGTCCGAGACGGCCGTGAAGGCCGGTCAGGTCAGCCGATCCTAAACCCGGCAGACCCACCGCCTCGATACCCCGAGACGGCGAGGCCGCCGAACCCCGGGGTTCGGC
>JBOHGD010000100.1:0-12633 GCA_050699955.1 Pseudonocardiaceae bacterium
ACCTCGACGCAGTCGCCTTCGAGCTCAACGGACGACCCCGACAAACTCTCGGCTGGCTCAAACCCACCGAGAAACTCAACGCTATACTCTTGGAAGCAGGTGACGCATCCACCGCTTGAAACCGCCAGGTTTCCGTCAAATCCATAGAGCTTGTTCAGGCCGACGAGCGTGCCGGTCCGCACGCTGTCGGTAAGATAGAACACCTGCCTGAGCGCGATGACCTTGATCAGGTTCATATAGTTGAGCGCTCGCTGGAGGTCGGCCTTGGCGACGCCCGCGAGCGCGTCGAGGGAGTAGCCGCCGGACCCTGCGTCGTAGGAGAGGAAACTTTCCTTGACCAGCAGCTGCAGGAGCTGTTCCACGGCATCCGGTTTGGCGCCGACGGCGTCGCCGAGCTTGGCCGCGGTCATGCCGGGGTTCTCCCGGAGCGTATCGATGATGCCGAGCTCAAAACAGGACAGCAGGTTCATAAACCGCACGGGTCCCACCATATATTCGCGAAACCGCGCGAGTGTGGCTTCTGGTGTCATTGCACTGATCCTTCGTGTTCGGCTGACCACGGTTCGCGCCGCTCCACCAACTGTTCGTGGAGCCGCCGAGACAGCTCGATCCGCTGCACCTTCATCGTGGCGGTCCGAGGTAGCTCGGCGAGCGGGATCTGGATCGGGTCGGCCAGCTGAGGGAACTCAGCGACGGCCGCGCGCCAGCGGTCCCTGTCCAGTGGTTGATCCTCGTTTGTGCAGATCACCGGGATCGGCTCGGACTTCGGACCCAGCACCACGACAAGCTCGCTCAGCTCTCCCAGCCTGCTCAACACGAGATCCTCGACCTCGAGACTGCTGCTCACCCCGGGGATCATGTCCACTTCCCGGTCGAGCATGTGCAGGCAGCCACGCCTGGTGCGGTAACCGACGTCCCCGGTCCGCCACCAGTTATCGTGCAGGTTGGCGTCGTACCGCTCCTGCTCGCCGAAATAGGTTTTCGCCAGGCCCTCCCACCGGACCTCGATGAAGCCCGGATTCTTCTCGGACGGCCGCTTGCCGTCCCGGCTCACCACGCGAACCCTCGCGCTGCCCGGCAGTGGGTAACCAACGCAGCGCCCGTCCGTTCGGTGGGCGGACTTGCGGAAGTAAGGTCGGCCGACTGCCGGACCGACCTCGCTCTGCCCGTAGATCTGAAAGAACAGCGGCGCTCGCCGCTCGGAGGACCTGAGAAGCCGACTGATCGTTCTGGGGTGGATCGCGTCGAACGTGCTGCTGAAGTACTTTACCGACGCGAACGGCTTTCGCGGATCGTCGGCGAGCCCCTCCCATTCCATGAATGAGTTGGGAAGTGCCTCGATCAAGCCTGGCCGATTCTTGAGGAAAAACCCGGCGACCTCGTCAGAATCAGACTCCTTCATGAGCAGAACCGGCATGGCCTTTGAAAGGCACAGAGCCATCGCCGCGTACATCCGCGAATGCACGAAGGAGATGTGGATCGCGACGGTCTCTCGTTTCCTCATCAACGCTAGGAGGCCCAGTTGTGGCCGAAGCCGGGCACGCTGGGTTCGCGGCGTATGAACGACGAGCTTGGGCAGCCCGGTGGTGCCCGACGTGTGGGTAATCAGTGCGGGCTCGTCCAGGCCCTGAAACACCGGTTGAACCCGCGGGGACCCCGCAAGCTCAGTGAGCGATACCGCACCCGGCCTGGATCCGTTGACGACAATCACCCGTTTGGTGAGGTCCGTCAGCGGCACGGCGGCCAGTGCGTCGAACTTGTGCACATCAATGAGCAGGTGTGGCTGGTCTAGCCGACTGAGCAGGGCGCCGACGGTCGCGCCGCCCAAGGCAGGCGACAGCATCACGGGAACCGCCCCGATGCGCGCTGCCGCGGTAGCGAGCACCCACACATCGAAGTTGGCTGCCTTGTGGATCGCGATGTGCTCTCCGGGCCGAACCCCAGCCGCCCACAGTCGGCCCGCCAGGTCGTCCACGTGGTAGGCGATCTCGGCTACCGTCAGACGCCGTCCCTCCTCGGGGAAGACGTCCAGATCGTGATCAAGGGTGAGCAGCGTCGAACTGTTCTTAGCCGCGGCCGTTTCCGGCACGATGCCGAGATAAAGACCGCGCTTCCGTATCGAATTGGGGATCCTGAAGCCCTTCATCCAGAGCAGCTCCTTCTACGGTATTCGATAGAAACTCGGGCCGGAGCTAGGGCTCGGCCGCGCGCGAGGACACGCTCAACGAGCGCCGAGGTGACGTCCGCCTGTTTGGAATCGACAATTTGCGGATGCTTCGAGGTCGATCTGGAGGGCTCGGCCGGGCGCCCGGAATTGGCTGACTCGTTGACGATCCGGGCGGATAGCCGCTTGGCGACAGCTTTGCCGAGGACTAGGGCCGGCGCAGCCGTAGTGACCGAACGTATCGGCACCATCCTCGCGCCCCTCGCTCCCGCGACCTGGAAGCGAAGCTCCCGGGTGAACCCCGTCTACATCAGTCATGGGGGTGTCCCCTTCCCGCTGCTCCGTGCACTCAGCATCGGCCACAGGCCTTGGCTGGGACTGTTCAGCGGGTTGGCGTCGGCTTGGCGGCTCCTCGCCGTGAAGGGTGGCGAGCTCGGCTAACACCACGGCCTCCGGGTATTCATTCGAGCGGAGGAGTGCTGGTGGTTCGCCATGGACGGATCACTGGAGGCGCTCAGCGCTCACGGGCGCCCGCGCGTTTGTGGGGGCTTGGATGGCACTGTCAGTGGCTGTTTGCGGGGCGATCAGGTTGTGGTAGCGCACCCGCTCGTGGCGACGCCGAGTTCGAGCACTCAGCGTGCTTGGCCTTGACTTGGCGGCGGCTTGGCGGAACTAAACAGCTCGCAGCATGAAATTAACTCACTAAAACGCAGCTTGCACGCGGCAAGTAAGTCGACAACGCCGACCGCGCAGCCTTGAGATGTGCACGGCCTGGGCTGATCCCTTACGGAACACTAGGAGCGCGACCCAGCAGCCTGTTATTCGGTGGCCGGTGCCTCGAGCGGACGCCAAGTCGACACCAAGCCGATAACAAGCGGGATAAGCGACGGTATTGGGCGTACACCCGAACCGGCCCTTACGTACCGAAGGTAGATGCCAGACATGTCAACGTTATGCAAGCCGTCGGTGAGTGTGCCCGAATATGTCATCACAATGGAAGAGACACTGGAATTTGCCGAGAACGTACATGCCGGAAAGCCGCAGCTCCCTTTGGCGCTTCGGTTGATTCAGAATACCGGAGTGCGGGAGCGGCATGTCGTGCAGCCTATCGAACAAACGCTCCGCCACCCGGGGTTCGAAGAACGCAACCGCATCTTTGAGTTCGAATCCAAGAAACGGTGTCCCGAGGTTATCGAACGAGCCCTGGCGAACGCCGGCGTGGTGGCGCATGATATTGACGTGATTATATATGTGTCGTGTACCGGATTTCTGATGCCGTCGCTGACTGCTTGGCTGATCAACACTATGGGATTTCGTTCTAATACGCGACAGATACCTATCGCCCAGTTGGGCTGCGCGGCGGGTGGCGCGGCGATCAATCGTGCCCACGATTTCTGCATGGCTTACCCTGAGGGCAATGTTTTGATCGTCTCGTGCGAGTTGTGCTCGCTGTGTTACCAGCCCGACGACGACGGTGTCGGTTCGCTGTTGTCTGACGGGTTGTTCGGTGACGCGGTCGCGGCTGCCGTAGTGCGGGGCAGCGGTGGCACTGGCGTGGCGCTGGAGCGCAATGCCTCGTATCTCATTCCGAACACCGAGGACTGGATTTCCTACGCCGTGCGTGCCACCGGCTTCCACTTCCAGCTGGATCGCCGGGTGCCCGGGACGATGGAACCACTAGCCCCGGTGCTGCGTGAGCTCGTCACGGACCACGGCTGGGATGTCGGCAACCTCGACTTTTACATCATTCACGCTGGCGGTCCGCGGATTCTGAGCGATCTGGGCAAGTTCCTCGACGTCGATTCTCGTGTGTTCCGCCACAGCTGGGCGACCTTGACCGAATACGGCAATATTGCCAGCGCAGTCGTACTCGATGCGCTGCGCAGGCTATTCGACGAAGACACGACGATTCCAGGTGCTACCGGCGTGATCGCGGGTTTCGGTCCGGGCATCACCGCCGAGATGGCGGTGGGCAGTTGGATCGTCGACGCACCGAGGAACATGGATCGAACCCAACGGGACACATCGGCAGCCCGCCTTGAGCCAGATTTCGTACAGACGACGAGGAGGTGAATCGCATGGACGGGGTAATCGTCCCACCCGGTCAGGGTCGGAAGCTGACGACAAAGGCGCAGGAAGTGACCTTCAAGGTCACTGGGGCCCAAGGCGCCTTTGCATCGTGTTTCGAGGTTGTGGTCCCGCCCGGTTTCGATGTTGGGGCGCACATCCATGACCGCTCGAAAGAATTCTTTTACGTCCTGGAAGGAGAACTCGACGTCCTAGCGTTTGAGCCGATCAAACGCACAGAGGAACGTTGGCAAGACTGGAAATCCCCTGGTGGAGATCGAGCCGTCCGCGCAGGTGCCGGTAGCTGCATGTTTGTTCCGACCGGGTGCCCGCACGCGTTCACGAATCCCACCGACAAGCCAGCGCGCATGCTGTTTCAATCCTACCCGCCACCCGACCACGAACGCTACTTCGAAGAATTGTGTGACATCTTCTCGAACGGCCGAGCAGTGGATTCTCACGCCGTGCAAGAACTCCGCGACCGTTATGACGTCAACCAGATCACCCCGCTTCGCTACGGACCACCTCGCTCCTGAATTCCACCGCAAGTCCATTACCCTGAACTCGCCGCATGGAGACTGTCGTGACAAGCATAGAGAGCAGGCTGCTGGTGGAGAAAACACCTCCGTCATGGATCGCCTGCGACCGTTGCAGATTTCTGAACTACAGGCGTCGGCTGGAACGCGAGATGTTGGTGTGCCCGGCGTGCGGGCAGCACTTGCGGCTGTCGGCCGCTCAGCGCATACGGATGCTGCTGGATCCGGGGTCGGCCCAACCATTGACACCGGCGGCCACCGTGTGCGATCCGCTGAGTTTCACCGACACCTGCGATTATCGAGAGCGACTGCGTGTCGCGCAGGACACGACAGGGCTCGAGGACGCCGTGCTGATCGCGGCGGGCACCGTGGATGGGCAGCCAGTGGTGGTGGCCGTGATGGATTTCGCCTTCCTGGGTGGCAGTCTCGGGGTCGCTGCGGGCGAGGCCGTCGTTACTGCTGCCGAGCACGCGTTGTCCACCCGCACTCCGCTGTTGCTGGTGACTGCTTCCAGCGGGGCGCGGATGCAGGAAGGAACGCTGGCCTTAATGCAGATGGTAAAAACGTCCAACGCTATGGCCGCGCTGGACTCGGCCGGGATCCTCACCATTAGTCTGATTACCGACCCCACGTACGGGGGCGTTGCGGCGTCGTTCGCCACGTTATCTGACATCGTGCTGTGCGAGCCGGGAGCACGGCTAGGATTCGCGGGTCCGCGTGTCATCGAGCAGATCGTCGGTGAGCGCCTTCCGGAGGGCTTCCAGACTGCTGAGTTCCTTCTGGAGCACGGTCTGGTGGACGATATCCGGCCACGCAGCGAGCTCCGTGCCACGCTGGCTGTGCTACTCGCGGCGGCGAGCCGACGCGCGACGGTGGCGCGCGGCAGGGGGCCTGCCGCGGTGGTGACCGAGCCCGACCAGCTCGGGGACCTCGATCCCGCACGGGTACTCACCCTGGCCCGACACACCGGACGACCAACGATGACAGATCATCTCGGGCAGTGGACGGATGGGTTCGTCGCGCTGCACGGCGATCGTGCCGGTGGCCGCGACTGCCCGTCGATCATCAGCGGCATCGGACTGCTCGATGGCCGCGGCGTGATGATGCTCGGACATCAAAAGGGACATTCCACTCAGGAGTTGGTTGAACGGAATTTCGGCATGGCATCACCCGCGGGATACCGGAAGGCCGCACGGTGTATGCGGCTTGCGGCCAAGATCGGTATTCCCATTGTGACCCTGGTCGACACCCCAGGTGCGCATCCGGGGCTGGACGCCGAACGATACGGTCAGGCGAGCGCCATCGCGGAGTGCCTGCGGGTACTGGGATCCGTACCGGTCCCGGTCGTCTCGGTGATCACTGGCGAAGGTGGCAGTGGCGGGGCCCTGGCACTCGCCTCAGCAGATCGGGTGCTGATGTGCCAATACGCAATCTATTCGGTGATCAGTCCCGAAGGTTGCGCTGCGATCCTGTGGAAGGACAGCTCTCGGTGGGAGCCGGCGGCGCGGGCGCTGGGGGTCGACGCTCGGTCGCTACTGTCCCTGGGAGTTGTCGATGGTGTGGTCAATGAGCCGACCGGCGGAGCCCACACCGACCCGATGACGGCCAGCCTGATGATCCGCGACGCTGTCGTGTGCACGTTGGACCACATTGAGAAAGTAGACTGCACGGAGCGGCTCCGGCAGCGGCATCATCGCTACCGAAGGCTGGGTTGCGATTTTCAGAACACGGCAATGGTGCGATGACAGAAGACAACACCACCGCCCGCGCTGAGACGATCTTGAAGGCCCTCCGAGTTGCGCTGGTTGGCGTGCTGGAAGCTTCTCCGGTCATCCCCGCTCGGGTGCGGTTGAGTCTGAATGGCGCGGAGCTCGACGTCAGTTGGCACGACCTATCGATACCGACCATACCGACAGTACCGGTCGATGAGTCTGCACAATCCGCGACGTCACAACCTGACGCGTCCGCCGATAGCATACACGCGGTGCGCTCACCGCTGGTGGGTACCTTCCACCGGGCGAGCGAGCCGGGGTCGACCCCGTTTGTGGAAGTCGGTGATGTTGTCACCTGCGGGCAACAACTGGCCATCGTCGAGGCAATGAAACTGATGAACTCGATCGAGGCCGACTGCGACGGTCAGGTCGTGGAAGTCCCGGTGCCGGACAGCAGCCCGGTGGAATTCGATCAGCCGCTAGTGCTGATCAGACCAATGCAATCGGGGGAGTGAATTGTGTTCGACAAAGTGCTCGTGGCCAATCGCGGCGAGATCGCGTTGCGGGTGATACGTACCTGCCGGGACATGGGGATCTCTCCGATAATTGTGCATTCCACCGCCGACGAGGACAGCGCCGCCGTACGAGCAGCTGACCATCGGGTCAGGATCGGGCCGGCCGATCCCAAACGGAGTTATCGCTATCCACCCTCGATCATCGAGGCCGCGCTGGCGTGTGGCGCGCAGGCGATCCATCCCGGGTACGGATTCCTCTCCGAGGATCCGGACTTCGCGGAGATGTGCGGCGAACACGACCTGGTGTTCATCGGCCCCGATCCGGAGGTGATGGCTCAGCTGGGCGACAAGGCGACCGCCCGGCGCCTGATGGCCAAGGCCGGGCTTCCGATGGCCTCGGGCACTCCCGACCCGGTCAGCAACACCGAAGAGGTGCTCAGTGCAGCGCAGAAAATCGGATTCCCGCTCATCATCAAGGCAGCCGCGGGTGGCGGCGGCCGTGGCATGACGGTGGTCCACGAGATCTCCCATCTGCTGACAGCTTTCCGTGACACCCAGGCTGCGGCCGCTCTGGCGTTCGGCGACAACCGCGTTTATCTCGAGCGTTTTCTGAATGGCGCGCGGCATGTAGAAGTTCAGATACTCGCCGATCAGCATGGCACGGTAGTACATCTGGGCGAGCGGGATTGTTCAATGCAGCGTCGCCACCAAAAGCTGATCGAGGAATCTCCCTCGCCCGGACTGCCGCCGGAGGTGTCGCGGCAGCTCGCAGAGTACGCCGTGATGGGTGCCCGGGCGATCGGTTACCACGGTGCCGGTACATTCGAGTTTCTGGTCTCCGGCACGGATATCGCCTTCATCGAGGTCAACTCACGCATCCAAGTGGAACATCCGGTAACCGAGACACTCACCGGTATCGACATCGTCCGCCAGCAGCTGCGCATTGCCGCAGGCGAGCCATTAGGCCTTACCCAGGACGAGATTGCGCCGCGTGGGGCAGCCATCGAATGCAGAATCAACGCCGAGGACCCGGCGCGCGAATTTATGCCCTGCGCAGGAACGCTGGAGGAATACACCGCACCGTCCGGCCCGTTCGTCCGAGTCGACACCGACGCCGGACCCGGGGTAAGAGTACAGCCAAACTACGACTCGCTGCTGGCCAAGGTGATTACCTGGGGAACCGATCGCGAGGAAGCGATCGCCCGGATGCGCCGGGCGCTGAGTGAACTGCGGGTGACCGGGCCGGGCATACACACCACCGCCGGGTTGCTGGCCGACGTGATCTGTCACCCGAGCTTCCTCGCCGCCGAACACGACACCACAACGCTGGAAAGCATCATCGCCGAATCGAGAACCAGCAGGTGAAGATAGCCGGAGGTGACACGATGGACACGATTCCCCTGGTTCGCGCAAGTTTGGGTGAGCAGGAACTGGAAGCCGTCGCGGAGGTGTTCAGCGCAGGCTGGCCGGCCGGTCAGGGCCCGAGCGGGCAGGCACTGGAGATGGAGCTGGCCAAACGTTATGAGGTTGGTGGAGCGGTCGCGGTGAGCAACTGCGGCGCCGCGCTGCACCTGGGCCTGCTCGCGCTCGGCGTCGACCCGGGCGACGAAGTGATCGTCGCCGACTACACGTTCCCGGCTCCTGCCCATGCGGTGCGATACGTCGGCGCGGTCCCGATCTTCGCCGACGTGCGTGCCGATACCGGCACCGTAGACCCGCAAGCGGTAGCCGACCTGGTCAGTCCGCGAACCGTGGGTGTGATCGCGGTGGACACGGTCGGTCTGCCCGCCGACTACGCGGAGCTGAGGTCGATCACGGACCGCTACGGACTGTTTCTCGTCGAGGACGCTGCCTGTGCGGTTGGCGCGACTTACCAGGGGCGCCAGGCGGGTGCGCTGGCACCGGTAGCCTGCCTGTCCTTCCACGGGCGCAAGGGAATCACCAGCGGTGAGGGCGGGGCCCTGCTCACCGTCGATCCGGCGCTCGCGGCGGACGCGAGGCTGCGGTCGTCCTTCGGCATCGAAGCCATCTTCAATCAGGCGCAGGTCGTCGGCCTGCCGATCCCGGTGTTCACCGAAATCGGCTACAACTACAAGCTGTCCGACATCGCCGCCGCGATCCTGCGGGTGCAGATAGGTCGGATCGGCGAGCTGCTGGACCGTCGGAGCGCGTGCGCAGCGCGCTACGCCGAACTGCTCGCCGACGACGAGCTCGTCACGGTGCCGCACGTGCCGCAGGACCGTACCCACGCCTGGCAATCCTATCTGTTGACATTGGATCCGAGCGTGGACCGCGCGGGGTTCGCTGCCGACCTCCGTGCTCAGGGCATCGGCTGCGGGCACGGTACGTGGGCGTGCCATCTGCAGCCGGTATACGAGACGAAGCAGCCGTGCCCGGTCTCGGCGGATCTCTTCCAGCGCCAGCTCGCCATCCCCATGCACGCCGAGCTCAGCATGAACCAAGTCGAACGGGTCGCGGAAACCCTGCATACCACGCTCCGGACCCACGCGCGTCCACACAGGACCCAGGGAGAGCGGCATGAATAGCAACCAACCGACGCCGGATCGGATTATGCAGCTCGCCACCGGCTACTGGACCACCGGCATCCTCGGCGCAGCGGCGAGCCACTCGCTGTTCACCCACCTCGAAGCCGGCGCGGACACTGCCGACCAACTGGCCGCCCAAGCCGGGATCTCCGAGCGGGGCGCTCAGACCCTCCTCGATGGGCTCGTCAGCCTGGGCCTGGTCGAGCTGCGCGACGGCAATTACCGCAACACCGCCGAAGCAGCCACCTTCCTGGTTAAAGGCCAGCCCGCCTGCTTGAGCAGCTTCGCCGAATTCAAGCTGGCCGAGATGGGCAAACTGGCAGCCCTGCCCGATGTGGTCCGCACCGGGGGGCCGGTGACGGACGCAACGGTGGAGGTGACCGACAACCCCCACTGGGAGAAGGTAGTCCAGGCCATCGCCGCGCAGTCGGTTCCTGTGGCGACGATCGCCGCCGACATACTGCGACTGGCAGAGGCCGAAGAGATCTCGATCCTTGACATAGGCGGTGGCTCAGGCATCTATTCGGCCACCTGGCTCGAGCTCAACCCCGCCGCCCGCTCGACTCAGCTCGACTGGGGACCGATTAACGCGATGGCCCGTCGGCTTGTGGCCGAGCGAGGCGCCGCTGACCGATTCACCTGCATCGACGGTGACTTCCACACCACCGACTTCGGCACCGCCGCTTACGACATCGCGGTGTACTCCCACATCGCCCACCAAGAGGGACCGGAGGACAACGTAGCGATCTTCGCCAAGGTCCGGGGCGCCCTCAAGCCCGGCGGCACGTTAGTCATCAATGACTACATCGTCGAGGACGACCGAAGCGGCCCGCCCTTCCCGCTGATCTTCGCCTCGGAAATGCTGCTCAAGAGCAAACAGGGAGGGACCTGGCGGCAGGCCGACTACCACGCCTGGCTCGCCGAAGCCGGCTTCGAACACGTCTCGTTCCAGCCCACACCATCGCCCGCCACATTGGTCTTCGCCCGGTAACAAACTCACAGTGGAGATGGAGAGCGAAAACATTTTGGGGGAGGCAGGTGTTGAGCCGGTCGGGAAGGGTGAGTTCCGGCGAACCCCGGGGATTTCTGACGGATCTGCTTTCAGGGCTGATCTGTCCGCTGACCCCGTAGCGCTCCAGAATGGCTTCACCGGTCCTGACCTGGTACGAAGCGCTCACCGGCTGGCCGCGGCCTACCTGCGGGGTTCCAGAAGTCGGCCTGCGCCTCTGACCTGCGTGATCAGGACGCTCGACCGTCAGGGCATGATCGGGCGTTGTGTCACTGCGCCTGCTGTATTTGATCTTCCTGCGCCTGCTGAACCTGCTGGTGTTGCTCGCCCGCTCGTCGGCGTCCAAGGACGTCGAACTCCTGGTGCTGCGTCACGAAGTCGCCGTGCTGCGCAGAACCAACCCCAAGCCCCGCCTGGACTGGGCAGATCGCGCGATCTTCGCCGCACTGGTCCGGAAGTTGCCGCGGATGCTGCGGCGCCATCGCCTGGTCACGCCGGGCACGACCCTTGGGCTGGCATCGTCGGCTGGTCGCCAAGAAATGGACCTATCCCCACCGTCTGGGCCCTCCACCCCTCGACGACACTGTGCCCGTGCTGATCGAGCGCCTGGCCACGGAGAATCCCAGCTGGGGATACCAGAGGATTCAGGGCGAGTTGCTGGAAACTCGGCCACCGCATGGGGGCATCAACGATCCGCCGCGTCCTGCGGCGGGGGCGTATACCTCCGGCCCCGGTCCGCGACACCGACACCACCTGGCGACAGTTTCCTGCGCACCCCAGGCCTCGACCATGCTGGCCTGCGATCTCTTCCATGTGGACCGCGCAGTCACACTCCAGCCGATCTCCGTGTTCTTCGTGTTGGAGGTGCCCACCAGATCCGTACACGTGCTGGGTACGACTACCAACCCCGACGGCCGGTGGACCACCCAGCAGATCCGCAACCTGGTGATGGATCCCGGCGATCGCCTCACCCCGTTCCAGTTCCTCGTCCGAGACCGCGCCGGACAGTTCACAGCATCATTCGATGCTGTCCTGGCCGACACCGATATCCACGTAGTGCGGATTCCTCCTCGCTGCCCCCGAGCAAACTGCTTCGCCGAACGGTTCGTCCGCACCCCCCGAACCGAACTCACCGACCGCATGCCGATCTTCAGCCAGCAGCACCTGCCTGCGGTGCTCGCGGAATACGTCCACCACTACAACGGCCGACAACCCCACCGCGCCCGCAACCTTCGCCCACCACGGCCAACACACCCCACGGCCAACCTCAACGATGAAAGGATCACCCGCCGCCCGGTTCTGAGTGGTCTGATCAACGAGTACGAACGAGCGGCGTAAGCCTACTCAGAGTAGGTGGCCGACTTTTGGAACCCCACAGGGGTTCGGTAGCCGAGGATACGGTGTGGGTGTTTGTTGAGTTCGCGGGCTACGGTGTCGGGGTAGGTTTGGTCGTCGGTGTTGGTGGTGCCTTTGGGGAAGTACTCGCGGAATAGCCTGTTGATGTTGTCGTTGGTGCCGCGTTCCCAGGGTGAGTGGGGGTGGGCGAAGTAGATGTCGACGGTGGTGGGGAGGCTGAACGTGGCGTGGGCGGCCATCTCGCTGCCCTGGTCCCAGGTCAGGGGTCTTGACCAGCGCGGCGGGTATGGACCGACCGGATCCTGCTCCTGGACCGCCGCCACGCCGAGAAAATCCTCCGCGACTACGCCCACCACTTCAACAACCACCGACCCCACCAGAGCCGCCACCAACTCGCCCCCAACGACGACCCGACACTCGTCCCCTTGCCCCCACCCCGAATCGAACGCCATCCCGCCGTCGCAGGCCTCATCAACGAGTACCACCGAGCCAACTGACCACCCACGAAGCCCAGGTCAGAGCCGGTGAAACCATTTTGAAGCACTACGGGGCGCTGAACGAGCCGAGCGAGGTGCAGCCGACGTCCATGCACGCCTCGGTGACGGTCCGGTCGCCGCGCCGCAGCAACGCCTTCGCCCGCTCGATGCGGCGGGTCATCAGGTAGCAGTAGGGCGTCTCGCCGTGCGCGGCGCGGAACTGGCGGGCGAAGTGCGCAACCGAGCCAGCTC
>JBOHGD010000101.1:0-12534 GCA_050699955.1 Pseudonocardiaceae bacterium
TCTCCTGCTTGAGGAAGCGCATCAAGCGGAACGCAACGCGCTCGTCGTGCTCGAAGTTGTCCAGCGCGACCCGGAGAAATTTCGCCGAGGCGTCGACGTTCAGAATACCGACGCGATGTTTGATACGCGGCAGGATGCGTCCGGCCAGAATTCCGGTTCCGCTGGAGTAGTCCATCAGGATGTCGTCATCGGTGAGCGTGGCGAGCACCTGTGCAACGGTCGGCTCGAGGTTCTTGTACCATCCGTGATCCCCGACGCTGTCGTATTTCCGGCCGAAATCGTCTGGTTCCTGTCGGGTCCAGTCCTCGTCGGGAACTCTATCGAACCCCACTGGCCAGGGAGATATCCAGGGTGAGTCGTCGGTAAGGACGCCGAGGCTTGCGATCTGGCTCATAAGAAAGACCTCCTGATGCCTGCCTGTGAGCGGCGGCACACTCATAGTGAAAAGGGAAGCGCCCGGCGGAGCAACCGGGTGCGGGCACGAAATCGCGGGGTCCGCGTTTGTGGTGCCGGCACAACCGGGGGGCGGCGCACGCCGTGAGTGGCGATGCGAGCCAGGGCTCGTATCGCCACTCACGGCACGCCGTAGGCTGGCGCCTCGTGGAGGACCGGCCCGTGCTCGTCGTCGACTTCGGCGCGCAGTACGCCCAGCTGATCGCCCGTCGGGTCCGCGAGGCGCAGGTGTACTCGGAGATCGTGCCGCACACCGCGACGGTCGCGGAGTTGCTCGCCCGCGAGCCCGCGGCGATCGTGCTGTCCGGCGGGCCTGCCAGCGTGTACGCCGACGGTGCCCCCCGGATCGACCCGGCCTTGTTCGAGGCCACGGTGCCCGGGGTCACGGGGTCAGCGGCTGCGGGGTCAGCGGCTGCGGGGTCGAAGGCAAGAGTGCCGGTGTTCGGTATCTGCTACGGCTTCCAGGTGATGGCCGATGCGCTCGGCGGTGCCGTAGCGCATACCGGCACCGGGGAGTACGGGCGGACCGATCTGCAGATACTCGGCGATGGCGGCGTGCTGCACGGTGGGTTGCCGCCGCGCGGCCCGGTATGGATGAGCCATGGGGACGCGGTCACCGCCGCGCCGGAGGGGTGCACGGTCACCGCGCGGTCCGAGGGCTCCCCGGTGGCGGCCTTCGAGGACGTCGACCGCGGCCTGGCCGGGGTGCAGTACCACCCCGAGGTGATGCATTCCCCGCACGGCCAGGAGGTGCTGCGCCGGTTCCTGCATGAGATGGCAGGTATCCGGCCGAACTGGACCACGACCAACGTCATCGACGAGACCGTGCGAGCCATCCGGGCCCGGACCGGCGGCGCCAAGCTGATCTGCGGGTTGTCCGGCGGGGTGGACTCCGCGGTCGCCGCCGCGCTGGTGCACCGAGCCGTCGGGAACGACCTGACGTGCGTGTTCGTCGACCACGGCCTGCTACGGGCAGGGGAGCGTGCCCAGGTGGAGCGGGACTACGTGGCCGCCACCGGGGTCCGGCTGGTCACCGTCGACGCTCGGGCGCGGTTCCTGGACGCGCTGACCGGGGTCACCGACCCGGAACAGAAGCGCAAGATCATCGGCCGGGAGTTCATCCGGGTGTTCGAGGGTGCCGCGCGTGATCTGCAGGCGCAGGCGGGCAGGCACGGCGAGGACGTCCGGTTCCTGGTGCAGGGCACGCTGTACCCGGACGTGGTGGAGTCCGGCGGTGGCTCGGGCACTGCCAACATCAAGAGTCACCACAACGTCGGCGGCCTGCCCGAGGATCTGAAGTTCGAGTTGGTCGAGCCGCTGCGGGCACTGTTCAAGGACGAGGTGCGCCGGGTCGGGCTGGAGCTGGGCCTGCCGGAGACGATCGTGCATCGTCAGCCGTTCCCCGGCCCCGGGCTGGCGATCCGGATCATCGGCGAGGTCACCGCGCAGCGGCTGACGACGTTGCGTGCTGCGGACGAGATCGCCCGCGAGGAGCTCACCGCGGCCGGGATGGACCGCGACATCTGGCAATGCCCGGTGGTGCTGCTGGCCGAGGTGCGCAGTGTCGGGGTACAGGGTGACGGGCGCACCTACGGCCATCCCGTGGTGCTGCGGCCGGTGTCCAGCGAGGACGCCATGACCGCGGACTGGTCCCGGCTGCCCTACGACGTGCTGGCCCGCATCTCGGGGCGGATCACGAACGAGGTACCCGAGGTCAACCGCGTGGTGCTCGACGTGACGAGCAAACCGCCCGGCACCATCGAATGGGAGTAGTGGCGCTAGCGCGCCCCGTGAGTGGCGATGCGAGTCATAGCTCGTATCGCCACTCACGGGCTGTCCACAGCCATGGGCGCTTGGCGGGGGCGGCCGACCGTTCGCGGCGAGGCGATTGACCTGGTAATACGTAGGTTGGGGAGCGCCTCGCGTGACCTGCGGGGAACCTGCTTGGAGGGCGAGCATGACCACGCTCGACTTCGAGCTGGAGATCGGCCCGGGTACCGGGGACAGCTACCCGGTGGTCGCCCGAGCGCCGGGTGGCGAGGTCGCCACCAGCATGCGACTGCCCGTCACGCTCGCTGAGCTCAGCCGTCGGCTCGCGGTGATCAGGGTCGCCGTGGTGGCGTCGTCGGCCGTGCTGCGCCGCGGGCCCACCTCGGACGAGCAGCCGGTCCGGCAGATGGGCCAGTGGTTGTTCGAGGCGCTGGTCGCCGACGATGTGCGGGGCCTGTACGTGGCCAGCAGCCAGCGCGCTCGCGAGGACGGCAGCGTGCTCCGGTTGGTGCTGCGGGTGCGCCCACCGGAGCTGGCCCGGCTGCCGTGGGAGTTCCTGTTCGATCCCGGCCGGCAGGACTACCTGGGGCTGAGCATGCCGCTGGTGCGCTATCCCGAGGTGCTGGCCGCTGTACAACCGCTGCAGGCCGCTGTGCCGCTGGGGATCCTGGGTATGGTCGCCCGCCCGGATGACCAGCATGCGCTGGGGGTCGACGACGAACAGCGGCGACTGCACGACGCGCTGGCCGGTCTGCGGCGCGACGGCGTGGTGCAGCTCGGGTGGGTGGCTGGGCAGACCTATCGTGACCTGGAGAATGCCCTGGATCGGGGTCCCTGGCACGTGTTCCATTTCGTCGGCCACGGTGGGTACGACCGTGATCTCGACGAGGGCACGCTGGTATTGGGCGACGAGGCGGGCCGCACCGATCCGGTCGGTGCCGACGACCTCAGCCGGCTGCTCGCCGAGCACCACACGCTGCGTCTGGTCGTGCTCAACGCCTGCCAGACGGGGTGGGCCGGGGTCTCGGACGCGTTCTCCAGCACCGCGGGGGCGCTGATGCGCCGGGGGATCCCGGCCGTGGTGGCCATGCAGTTCGAGATCACCGACCCGGCCGCGATCCGGTTCGCCCAGACCTTCTATCAGAACGTGGCCAAACAGCTGCCGGTCGACATCAGCGTGATGCGGGCTCGGCGGGCGTTGCGGCTGGCCAAGAAGGACACCCTGGAATGGGGCACTCCGGTGCTGTACCTGCATACCCCCGACGGGCGGATCTTCGACCCGGCGGCGTCGGCGCGGGCCGGAGTCGTTCCCGCGGAGCGCGCGGGACGGATCGCCCCGGCCCGCCTCGCGCTTCGCCCCGCACCGGTGCGGACCGTCCATCACGACCGCGGGGTCAACGCGGTGGCGTTCAGCCCCGACGGCCGTCGGCTGGCCACCGCCAGCGACGACCGGACCGCGCGGATCTGGGACGCCACCAGCGGGGCGTTGCTCGCCACCCTCACGCATGACGACGCGGTGCGCGGGGTGGCGTTCAGCTTGAACGGACGCAGGCTGGCTACCGCGGGCAGCGGTGGGACCGCCCGGGTCTGGGACGCCCTCAGCGCAGCGCACTCCCCACTGGCCGACGTCACACATCACTTCTTGTCGGGTATGGCGCTGAGCCCGGACGGCCGCCGGTTGGCCACCACCAGCCACGACCGGACGGCGCGGATCTGGAGCCTGCGCAGCGGCGGGCAGCTCGCGGTGCTGGTGCACGACGCTGCCGTCCGGGGGGTGGCGTTCAGCCCGGATGGCCGTCGGCTGGCCACCGCGGGGGCCGACGGGACCGCATTGGTCTGGGACGTCACCAGTGGACAGCGACTCGCCACCCTCACCCACGACTTCTTGTGGGGGGTGGCGTTCACCCGCCACGGTGGTCGGCTGGCGACGGTCGGCCGGGACGGGACGGCGCGGGTCTGGCACGTCGGTAGCGGAAGGCAGCTCGCGGTGCTGGTGCACGATGACGCGGTCCGGGGGGTGGCGTTCAGCCCGGATGGCCGTCGGCTGGCCACCGCCAGCAAGGACGGGACCGCGCGGGTCTGGCACGTCGGTAGCGGAAGGCAGCTCGCGGTGCTGGTGCACGATGACGCGGTCCGGGGGGTGGCGTTCAGCCCGGATGGCCGTCGGCTGGCCACCGCCAGCAAGGACAGGACCGCGCGGGTCTGGGCGTTGGACGAGGGGAGCGACCCGTGAACGACCCGCAACCGCTCACGGCACAGGTCCTCGTCACCACCGAGGTCTCCCCCGGGCAGGAACAGGCGATCGTCGACGCTTTCCGGGCTCTCGGCGTTGCCGCGCACATCCGAGTGGTCCCCACCCGCCGCGGGCCGGACGAGATGCAGTGGCTGATGCTGGCCACGCTGCCGATCCAGGCCATGCTGAGCGGCGTGGGTGCCGCCGTGGCGGAAAACCTCGGCCGGAGCGTGAAGCACCTGGTCGGTCGCGTGTTCCGAGACCGGGATGCGGCGAAGTCATGCCGCCAGGTGCTGGTGCTGCGGGAGGCCGATACCGGGCTGCAGGTCGTCCTCGAGGCCGGCCTTCCCGAGGAGGCCTACTCGGCGCTGGTGGCGCTCGACCTGTCCGCGTTCGAGCAGGGGCCGGTGCATTACGACCTGAGGCGCCGCCGGTGGCGCTCGGAGCTCGACGAGTGGCGACAGCGGCCCCCACCGCGATAGAACCGGGCCTCCGTAAGATCCGGCAACCACCCGCGTGCGGTGCGCGCGGGGTGACCCGGTCGGAGGGGCGAATATGACCACACTCGACTTGGAGCTGGAGGTCGGCCGGGGCACCGGCGGTGGCTATCCGCTGGTAGCCCGCGCGCCTGGCGGTGAGGTCGCCGTCACCATGCGGCTACCGCTGACCTTCGCGGAGCTCGACCACGAGCTCGCGGTGGTCCAGGACGAGGTGCTGTCGTCGTGGGTGGCCCGGCGCCGCGCGGCGACCGACGACGAGCAGCCCGCGCGGATGCTGGGCAGGCAGTTGTTCGATGCGCTGATCGCCGGCGAGGTGCGGGATCTGTACACGGCCAGCCGGGAGCGGGCCCGTGCGCAGAACAGCGCGCTGCGGCTGGTGGTACGGGTACGCCCGGCGGAGCTGGCTCGGCTGCCGTGGGAGTTCCTGTTCGACTCCGACCAGCAGGACTACCTCGGGGTGAGCCTGCCGCTGGTGCACTACCCCGAGGTGCTGGCCCCCCGCCAGCCGCTGCGGGTCGCCGCACCGTTGCGGATCTTGGGTATGGTCGCCCGTCCTGGCGGCCAGCCCGCCCCGGACGTCGACGAGGAGCAGCAGCGGCTGCGTGCCGCATTGGCCGGTCCGCTGCGCGAGGGACTGGTGGAGCTGGGATGGGTGGCCGGGCCGACCTACGGCGACCTGGAGGAGGCCCTGAACCAGGGTCCCTGGCACGCGTTCCACTTCGTCGATCACGGCCGGCATGGTCAGGTCGCCGATGAGCGCGCCGTGGCGGCGACCCCCGAGGGGGACCGCGCCCGCCCGGTCGGTGCCGGCGATGTCAGCGGACTGCTCGCCGACCACCACACGCTGCGACTGGTGGTGCTCAGTGCCCGCGACACCGGGTGCGACACCGAGCGCGGTGGCGGCCCGGATGCGTTCGCGGGCACGGCTGGGGCATTGGTGCGCCGGGGTGTCCCCGCGGTGGTGGCCATGCAGTTCGCCATCACCGATCCGGCCGCGATCCTGTTCGCCCAGACCTTCTATGACAGCGTGGCCAAGCTCCTGCCGGTGGACACGGGGGTGACTCGCGCTCGGCAGGCGATGCGCCTGGCCAACGAGGACACCCTGGAATGGGGCACGCCGGCGCTGTACCTGCGTACTCCCGACGGGCGCATCTTCACCAGTGCCACCCCACCGTCTGACCAGGCGGAGAGCCAGCCGCTGGACCCGGCCGAGAACCAGCCGAGCACGCCGGAGGTGGAATCCCTCTACGACGAGGCCCTCGCCGCGTTCTGGACCGAGCAGTGGGACCAGGCGGTTGCGCTGCTGCACAAGGTCCTCGCCCACCGCCCCGGCCACCCGGACGCCACCGCCAAACTGGAGCAGGCCCGCCGGGAGCAGGACCTGGCCACCCGCTACGCCCAGACCCGCGGGGCACTCGACACCGGGGACTGGGAACAGGCCATCGCGGGCTTCGCGCTGCTGGCCGATCTCAACCCCGGCTATCTGGACGTTCGTGATCTGCTGGAGGACGCCCGCCGCCGGCAGGAGGACGCGGCGCTGGCCGCGCAGGCCCAGGAGCTCCAGGATCCCGCGTCGGCACTGCCCGACGTGCCCCGCATCGCCCGTCACCCCAGGGCCGGGCAGATCCTGCATACCCGTAAGGAGGTCAGCGCGGTCGCCTTCAGCCCGGACGGGTGCCGGCTGGCCACCGCAGGCAGTAAGAACGTCGCGCAGGTGTGGGACGCCACCGACGGACACGAGCTCCTGAGTGTGGGGTCCAAGGCCTGGCGTCGCGGCATGGAGGGGGTGGTGTTCAGTCCGGACGGGCACTGGCTGGCCACCGCCAGCGATGACGGCACCGCCCGGATCTGGGATGCCACCAGCGGGGAGGAGCTTCTCCAGGTCACTCACGACGGCCAGGTGTGGGGGCTGGCGTTCAGTCCGGACGGACGCTGGCTGGCCACTGCGGGCGATGACGGCACCGCCCGGATCTGGGAGGCCACCGGCGGGGCGGAGCTGCTCAACATCCCGCACGACAACTGGGTCCGGGGCCTGGCCTTCAGCCCCGACGGGTGCTGGCTGGCAACCGGCGGAGTCGACCGGACGGCGCGGGTCTGGGATGCCGTCAGCGGGCGGGAATTCGCCAAGGTCACGCACGACAGCGTGGTGTGGGGCGTGGCGTTCAGTCCGAACGGGCGCTGGCTGGCCACCGCCAGCGATGACGGCACCGCGCGGATCTGGGATGCCGCCCTCGGCGAAGAACTGCTCGAAGTCAGGCACGACAGCGGGGTGTTGAGGGTGGCCTTCAGCCCGGACGGGGCCTGGCTGGCCACCGCCAGTCAGGACGGCACCGCCCGGGTCTGGGATCTCGCCACTGAGCAGGAGCTCGCCGTTGTCGCCCACGCTGACCAGGTGTGGGGGCTGGTCTTCAGCCCGGACGGGCGCCGGCTGGCCACCGGGAGCAGCGACAAGACCGCGCGGATCTGGGTGTTGATCGAGGACAGCGACGACGCCGAGGCGCCACTTGTGGGCACGCCACAAATGCGGCCCCGGTGATTTCGTGCCCGCACCCGGTTGTTCCGTGCGGGTGATCCCCCTTCACTAGGTATGTGGTCTCGCTCACAGGCGTGACCGGTCGGCGGGTCGTGGTCGGGAGGGGTCGGATGTCACGAGAGCTCAACTGTCCACACTGCGGGTGTCCGCTGCTCGCCACCCCGGACACCGTGCGCGTGCCCGATGTGAACACTGTGGAGTTGCTCAACCGGGAGATCGAGCACCTGCGGACCACGGTTGCTCGACTGCGCGGGACGGGGTTCAACACCCTGGCGTCCCGGCAGATCCCCAATGCGGCATCATCCTGATCGGGTCGGCGCCTTAAGCGCTACCGGACCCCGCCGTAGGACGTCACGGCGGCGATCGAGTCCCCCCGACCTCGTCGATGCGCGCACTCGCCGGGTATTGGATACCCTTCCGGCGGACAAGCCGATCGTCAATCCCGACTGCGGGCGGTTCCACCTGCCCGTCGATGTCGCCAGGGCGAAGCTTTGCGCGATGGTTGAGGGGCCCGCCGCGATGCGCGGCACGCTCCCCGCACCGATGGCCACGATCCCGCCGCCGACAGTCTGCCCGAAGGAGTCCGCTCAGCATAGATCTCTAGTTGACCGTCCTGGAATCGAGCGCCCGAGCAAGGAGCGTGCCTGATGACCCAGCTGGATACCAACGAATACCTGTTCACCTCGGAGTCGGTGACGGAGGGCCACCCTGACAAGATCGCCGATCAGATCTCCGACGCAGTGCTGGACGCGGCCTTGGGGATGGACGCGAACTCGCGGGTGGCATGCGAAACGCTGATCACCACGGGGATGGTCGTGCTCGCCGGTGAGATCACCACACCAGGTCTGCTGGACTACACCCAGATCGTGCGCGACACGATCTGCGGCATCGGTTACGACGACGGAATCTACGGTTTCGACGGGCACAGTTGTGCGGTGATGACCGTGCTGGACAAGCAGTCGCCGGATATCGCCCAGGGTGTCGACATGGCGGCCGAGCGGCGGGGAAAGCTGTCCGAGGACGAACTGGACAGCGCGGGTGCGGGCGATCAGGGGATGATGTTCGGCTATGCCACGAACGAGACACCCGAGCTGATGCCGATGCCGATCGCGCTGGCGCACCGGTTGTCCAAGCGGCTGGCGCAGGTGCGCAAGGACGGGTCACTGCCCTATCTACGGCCGGACGGCAAGACGCAGGTCACCGTCCGCTACCGGGACCACGTGCCGGTCGGGGTGGAGAAGGTGCTGATCTCGACTCAGCACGCGGAGGAGGTCACCTCCGAGCAGATCAGGGCGGACCTGTGGGAGCAGGTGGTGCTGGCCGAGTTGCCGGCGGACTTCTACGACGAGGGCGAGCTGGCCCGCAACCTGTTCGTCAACCCCACCGGGCGGTTCGTGATCGGCGGGCCGGTGGGTGACGCCGGGCTGACCGGTCGCAAGATCATCGTGGATACCTACGGCGGGTTCGCCCGCCATGGTGGTGGGGCGTTCTCCGGTAAGGATCCGTCCAAGGTGGACCGTTCTGCGGCGTACGCGGCCCGCTACGTGGCCAAGAACGTCGTGGCGGCCGGCCTCGCGGACCGGGCGGAGGTGCAGGTGGCCTACGCGATCGGTGTCGCCCGGCCGCTGTCGTTGCTGGTGGAGACCTTCGGCACCGAGCAGGTGTCTCGCGGGACGATCGAGAAACTGGTCGGCGAGCACTTCGACCTGCGCCCGGCGGCCTTCCGGAGCTATCTAAGCTTGCACCGGCCGATCTATGCCAAGACCGCCGCCTACGGCCACTTCGGACGCGACGATCCCGACTTCACCTGGGAGCGCACCGACCGGGCGGAGGCACTACGGGACGCGGCCGGGTTGCCTGCCGCAGCCGGCGGTTCGACGTCGGCGACGGTCTGAGGAGGTCGGGAGTGCGCATCTTCGTCACCGGTTCGATCGCCACCGACTACCTGATGGTCTTCCCTGGCAGGTTCACCGAGCAGCTCGTCACCGACAAGCTGGACAGCTTGTCACTGTCCTTCCTGGTCGACGATCTGGCGATCCACCGTGGCGGGGCAGCCGCCAACATCGCGTTCAACCTGGGCTGCCTCGGGCTGGCGCCGGTGCTGGTGGGCGCCGTCGGCGCCGACTTCGCCGAATACGGGGAATGGCTGTCCGCGCACGGTGTGGACACCAGCGCGGTGCACGTCTCAGCGGACAAGCACACCGCGCGGTTCCTGTGCACGACCGACTCCGACCAGAACCAGATCGCCTCGTTCTACGCAGGGGCGATGAGCGAGTCCCGGGACATCGAGCTGAAGAAGATCGTGGACCGCATGGGCGGGGCCGATCTCGTGGTGGTGGGTCCGTGTGACCCGGCCGCCATGCTGCGCCACACTCAGGAGTGCCGGGACCACGGCTACCCATTCGCCGCTGATCCCTCACAGCAGCTCGCCCGGCTCGACGGTGACGAGATCTCCCATCTCGTGGAAGGGGCGGCTTATCTGTTCACCAACGAGTACGAGCGGGGCCTGCTCGAACGCAAGACCGGCTGGTCCACTGAGGACATCGTGGAGCGGGTGGACGTCTCGGTGATGACGCGGGGCGCCAAAGGCGTGACCGTGCAACGACCGGGGGAACCGGCGATCTCGGTGACACCGCCGCAGGAACGGGCCAAGGCTGATCCCACCGGTGTCGGCGACGCATTCCGCGCCGGTTTTCTGGCCGGAGTGGAGTGGGGAGTGGGTGACGAGCGGGCCGCCCAGCTGGGCTGCATGCTGGCCACCCTGGTGATCGAGTCGGTCGGAACCCAGGAGCACGAGCTCGAACCTGAGTCGTTCCTCGAGCGGTTCACTGAAGCTTACGGATCCGATAGTGCCGACGAGGTGTCCCGGCACGTGCGTGCGCCACGCTCGGTAGCAGGCTAGCAGCAGAGCATAGTGATCTCTGACTTCCTAAGGAGTGTATTTCGGTGAGTGCGGTTGCGCCTGGTGCTGAGGCTAAGTTGCAGAGTCGGGGCGGTATTGATTTCGCTGTTGCTGATTTGGATCTGGCTGACTTCGGTCGCCGGGAGATCCGGCTGGCGGAGCATGAGATGCCGGGTTTGATGGCGTTGCGGCGGGAGTATGCGGAGGTGTTTCCGTTGCGAGGGGCTCGGGTGTCGGGCTCGTTGCACATGACGGTGCAGACGGCGGTGTTGATTGAGACGTTGGTGAGTTTGGGGGCGCAGGTGCGGTGGGCGTCGTGCAATATCTTCTCGACGCAGGATCATGCGGCGGCGGCGGTGGTGGTGGGTCCGCACGGGTCGGCTGAGGATCCGCGGGGAGTGCCGTGTTTCGCGTGGAAGGGGGAGTCACTGGAGGAGTACTGGTGGTGCACCGAGCGGATGCTGAGCTGGCCGGAGGGCCAGGGTCCGAACATGATTCTGGATGATGGCGGGGATGCGACGCTGCTGGTGCACAGGGGGGCGACCTACGAACGGGCCGGGGTGGTGCCTGCGGTCGAAGACGACGACTCGGACGAGTGGAAGGTGTTCCTGGAGCTGATGCGGGCGTCGCTGGTGGCGGATCCGGGGCGCTGGACCCGGGTCGGCGAGGGGATCTTGGGGGTGAGCGAGGAGACCACCACGGGGGTCCATCGGTTGTATCAGCTGGCTGCGGCGGGGGAGCTGTTGTTCCCGGCGATCAATGTGAACGACTCGGTGACGAAGTCGAAGTTCGACAATAAGTACGGGTGTCGGCATTCGTTGGTGGATGGGATCAACCGGGCGGTGGATGTGTTGCTGGCCGGGAAGATGGCGGTGGTGTGTGGGTATGGGGATGTGGGGAAAGGGTGCGCGGAGTCGTTGCGTGCCCAGGGGGCGCGGGTGGTGGTGGCCGAGGCGGACCCGATCTGTGCGTTGCAGGCGATGATGGACGGCTACGGTGTGGACACCTTGGACAACGTGATCGGCAAGGCCGACGTGGTGATCACCGCGACCGGGAACAAGGAAATTGTCACGGTCGATCACATGGCGGCGATGAAGCATCAGGCGATTTTGGGTAACATCGGGCATTTCGATAATGAGATCGATATGGCGGGGTTGGAGCGTAGGTCGGGAGCGCGGCGACTGGTGATCAAGCCGCAGGTGGACGAGTGGACGTTCCCGGACGGGCACTCGATTATCGTGTTGTCGGAGGGGCGGTTGTTGAATCTGGGGAACGCGACGGGGCATCCGAGTTTTGTGATGTCGAACTCGTTCTCGAACCAGGTCATCGCGCAGATCGAGCTGTTCACCAAGCACGATGAGTACGACAACGAGGTCTACACGCTGCCCAAGGTGCTCGATGAGAAGGTGGCCCGCATCCACGTGGAGGCGCTCGGCGGGCAGCTCACCAAACTCACCAAGGATCAGGCCGAATACATCGGCGTGGACGTCGAGGGCCCCTACAAGCCACACCACTACCGATACTGACCGCCCGCTCGCCCCACCCACCCCCGGCGTGTCGGGCTCTCGTCCACGGTGTGTCGGGCTTTCCTGCACGTTTGGCCGTCACCGCGACCGTGCGTCGCCACTGAGCCGGCTGAGCCGCGACCGCACGGTCGCGGCTCAGCCGGCTCAGTCGTGGGCGGCTCAGGTCGTCGGTCATGCGGCGACGGCCACGGCCGGGCCGGCCACCCCTGTTCTTGGTGGGATGGGTCCGCACGCCCGCAGCGCGCAAGAAAAGCCGTGATGGAATGTTCCAATATCAGGTCCATGGTGGGAGGATCAAGGCCGGTTTGTTCACTCGAAGGGGGAGTTTTGGCTGGCGTGCGGTTGGGTGGTGGTTCGTCGGTGGGGTGTGGGCGGTTGTGGGTGGGGTGTGGGCCTGGGGCGTTGGTGGGGTTGGCTCGGGGTGGTGGTGTGGCGGGGTGGTGGTGTGAGTATGGGGATGTGGTGCCGGGGTGGTTTGAGTTCTATGTGGGGTTGGAGCAGGGGTGTTCGGGGGTGCGGACGTATGAGCCGGGGTTGGTGCCGGGGTTGTTGCAGACGGAGCAGTGTGCTCGGGGGGTGATTGGGTTGGGGTGTGCGGTGGGGTCGGTGGGGTCGGT
>JBOHGD010000102.1:0-12342 GCA_050699955.1 Pseudonocardiaceae bacterium
CCGTGATCAGCCCCACCCAGATCACCACCACCACCCCCGCCCACACCGCCGGCCCAGCCCAGGTCACCGTCACCACCCCCTGCGGGGGCACCAGCACCAACCTGGTGAACTTCATCTACGCCGCAGCACCCACCGTCACCTCCGTGACCCCCAACAACGGCCCGGCCAGCGGTGGCACCCCCGTCCTCATCACCGGCACCAACCTCACCGGCACCACCACCGTCACCTTCGGCGGCACCCCCGCCCCCACCTTCACCGTGGTCAACCCCACCCAGATCTTCGCCCTCACCCCGCCCGACGTCGCCGGCCCGGCGCAAGTGGTCGTCACCACCGCCTGCGGGGGCACCAGCACCGACCTCGTCGACTTCACCTACACCGCCGCACCCACCGTCACCTCCGTGACCCCCAACGACGGCACGACCGACGGTGGCGACACGGTCATCATCGACGGTGCCAACTTCACCGGCACCACGTCGGTCACCTTCGGCGGCACCCCTGCGTTGTTCTTCATCGTCGCCTCCGTGAACCAGGTTCAGGCGATCACCCCGCCGCACGCCGCCGGCCCAGCACAGGTGGTCGTCACCACCGCGGCCGGAGGGTCCAGCACCGACGTCGTTACCTTCACCTACACGATCGGGCCCGTCGTCACCACCCTGATCCCCGACACCGGCCCGGCCGCCGGTGGCACTTCCGTTACCATCGCCGGCGACAACTTCACCGGCGCGACCTCCGTCACCTTCGGCGGCATCCCCGCTACCAGCTTCACGGTGGACGCCGCCACCCAGATCACCGCCACTGCGCCGGCCCACGCGGTCGGCCCGGCGCAGGTGGTCGTCACCACCCCCAGCGGCACCAGCACCGATCCCGTTGACTTCCTCTATACATAAGGTTCAGAGCGCGAAGGGGCCTGAGTCCTGCACGATCCGTAAGGAAATCGTGCAGGACTCAGGTGCGCTCACCTCAGGAACTGTTACCAGTGGCACGTCTCGTTCGTGGCGTGGCGCACGTCAGCTCGTTTCGGCGCGGTGGGTCGCCTCGCTGTCCACACCCCGCAATCGGATTCGCTGCGAAGAACCGGCTATCTCTGCCCAGACGGTCTTGCCGACCGGGTGCGTCTCGACACCCCATGCCGTGGTAAGCCTCGCTACCAGTTCCAGTCCTCGTCCGGGTCGCCGAGCCTCGGCTGACCGCTCCGCCGCAGCCGAGAACCCGAGCGAGGAGGCCGTGTCGCGCACCGCGACTCGCAACCCGCGGGGACCTCGTTCCAGGATCAACGCCGCAGCAGTGCGAGCGTGTCTGACCGCGTTGTCCACCAACTCACTGACCACCAGTTCGGCGATCTGCTGCTGCTCGGCCTCGACCTGCCACTTCGGGCAGGTGTCGCGGACCAGGCGACGAGCGACATCCGGGGCGTGATCGTCACACGCCAACCGGGTCCGGGCCCGTACCACCACCGGCCGACGCTCAATCGCGTTCTCGGCCTCGGGCAACAGCCGATACACCGGCACCAAAGCGGAGATCCTTCGCTGAACCAGCGCCCGAGCCATGTCGTGGTCCGGCCGACAGAGCACAAGGCGCACCCTGGGCCAACCGCCGCATTGGTCCAGAGCAGCGGGAAAGATCGTCACGCACGATGCCCGGCCCAACCGGAACCCGTCGAGGTCAACCACGACCCGGCCATGGTCGAGCAATACCTTGGTCAGTACCCGGCCTACCTCGGAACCCGTGCGCTCGGTCAACTTCCCCTGTGGTTGAAATACCCGCACAGGCCCGTGCCCACGCACGGTGATATCGAATTCGGCACCCATCGCCCCCCTGCCTACCCGATCGTGCCGATCGCCCTGCTGGTGAGCCTAGGGCGTCGCCCCAGCCCACCAACCTTCAGCCATCACCAAACGCTACCCCCACGACGGCAGACCGCCCAGACAGCTGGACACGCCACCACCTGCATGAATGGATGAACCTGGCGATCGGGTACACGCACCGTGGTGATGTTCCCGTCAGGGGGATACACGTCGAGTTCGCAGGCATCTGCACCCGAACGGATCTTCGACCGCACCACGTGCACTCCCACGACGATACGTTCAGGTACTCCGGTTACCTTTCACTGTGCGTCTCACTGTTGCGTCGCCAGATCGTTGTCCGAGGCAGCACGTACTGGAACCGCCGCTCGTGGTCGCGGAGCACCATGGGGAGCTCGCCGGTGTAGATCAACTCGTACTCGACGGACAGGAACTCGTGCAACGCGTCGTCGGACGAGCCGCTGCCCGGCGATGCGCCGAGCCACTGCGGGCGTTCGGTGAACTCCGCGGTCCATGACCAGGGGGAGGCCACGAGAAGGAGCCCTCCGGGGCGCAGAACGGCATCCGCGCCGCACATCCGCGCCAGGCAGGCGCGCGGGTCAGGAAGCCGGCACAGGATGTTGGCCAGCAGCACGGAGTCGAAGCTGCCCACACCGGTTGGGAGCGCACAGGCGTCGGCGACCTGGAACTCCACCCGGTCAGCGTGCGCCGCGGGATCGACTCGTGCCCATAGCGCGGTAGAGCGCTCGCCCTGATCAATCCGCTGGTACGGGATGCTTCCGGCCCGTGCCAGTTCTCGGGCGGTGTCGATGAACGACGGACTGTAGTCGAGCCCGAGAACACGGTCGAAGTGCTTGCTGAGCTCGAACGTCGCGCCTCCGACCGCACAGCCCAGATCGAGGGCGTCGCCGAGTGGCACGCCGTGGGCCCGTGCTGTGTCGACGAGCAGACCGACGACACGTCTCGAGAAACCGTGCGCCTGGCTGAATACGCCCGCCGCCAGGGATGGCGTCCCCAAGGTCTCCTCCGCAGTGCCGTAGTGCATCAGGAGGTACTGGTTGAGCGATTGCCGGGTGCGATAAATATCGTTGGCCGGATGCACGATTTCTCGGTCGAGCCGCACCGCGTCGTTATCGGCCCCGTCGACGGATTGGGCCAGGCGGATGCCGGAGTGCTGCAGAAAGTGCGGCCGGAAGTGGAACCGCGCCCAGATGCTGGCCTCGGCGCCGGTGCTGATGAAGGAACCGCCGAGGATCATCTGGTGCTCGCCGTCGAAGCACGGAATGCTGAAGTCGTCGTAGAAGGGGTGCACCGCGAAGCCAGGCAGCGGGTGAAAATGGTCCTCGCACCACTGCCACACATTGCCGAAGACGTCCCCGAATCCTGCGGCGCTCGGCGGGGAGGCATCCACTGGCGTCTCCGAGCCGAATGCGAGGTTGATATTGATCCCCTGGGAGGCCAGTGCGTGCCCGCTGTGACACATCACCGGATCGTCCGTGGGGCCGGGGTCCGGCGGAAGCGGGTTCCGCATCCGGTGGTGTTCCGCTTCGGTGACCAACCGGTAAGGCACGCCGTCACGCTCGCCGCGCCAGGCGCAGTATGCCTTGGCCTCGTGGTAGTTCACGCAGACCGGCCAGTCCCAGGGCATGCGGATCTCGTCGAAGACCGTGCGCAGGCGATAGGCGTGCAGTCCGGCCGGGCCGTCCGGTACCCAGAAGCGTGGCCATTTGGCGTTACGGAAGCTGCGCCAGCCCCAGCCGTCAGCCGACCAGTGCCGCTGCTCCTGGTAGCCGCCGGAGGTGACGAACACGTAGTACTCGCCATTGCTGATCAGGTATCGGCTGGCCTTGAACGCGCTCACCGGCGTGCGTCGGTGACCGTATTCGTTGTCCCACCCGTAGGACGGGAAGGCGCGCGGCTTGCCCACCACAACATCACCGGCCGGCACTTCCAGCATGTCGTTGTCCGGCAACCGAACCGAGCCGAGCCGTCCGTCAGACGAGGTCCGGGCGGACGTGGCCGGCGAGGGCCATGCGGGATGACGGGAGGCCAGTCGTGCGGGCAACTCCCGGATCAGCACCGAGCTGGTCTCCAAATGGATCCGGTCGTGCTCGAAACCCATGAACACGGCCCAACCCGGGTCATCCATGGTGACCGCACGGCCGAGTTCGGCCGCGAAATCGTTCTTGGTGATGACATCCCGCATGATGCGGTAGATCTCAGATCGGTAGGCATGTACCTCATCGAGTCGGGGCCACACCATTTCATTCTTGGACAGGTCGTCCCACGACATCTCGTCCACGCCGGTTTCAAAGATCTCTTCGTAGTAGGCGTTGACCGAGTCGTCGACGAGGCCGGCGACCCGTAGCTTGTTGAGGTAGAGAGCCGCGGGATGCCCGTAATAGAAGATGAGTGGATGCCGCAGGTTGTGGTCTGGAGCGCGGTAGAATGGCTCCGCCGTCTGCAGCCCCGCGAAGAGCGTCTCCTGCAGCGTCCAGGAGTTGTCGAAGTAGTCCAGCACATCCTGGCGGGAGCAACGCGCCAGATCCGGCAGCGGCAGGGAGGTGATTCTGCCGGAGCCATCCACTCCCGGGCAGTGCCCCGGTCGAGGCGCGACACCGGTGAACCACCAATCGTCTCGCACACCGATCAGTCGCGCATCGCCGTCTCGGGTGCGGGTATCCATCGCCATCGTGTCGGAATCATGGTCCATGACCACCTCGACACTCCTTATCCTTAAGGTCATCGCTGATTCTGTTGTCAACAGGCAGTTTATCTGGCCGCCGACGGACAGCTCGCCCCGCGACCTGGGGTAGGTCAGCTCACCTGGCCGGCTCAACGCTCGCGGGCGTACTTGCCGGTGAGTTGGGCCTGGGCCAGCACCTTACCCGAGAGGGCATGCGGCAGATCTTTGCGAGGGCTGGCACCCTCGGCCAGGCCGCTGGGCTCCGACAGAGCGAGCAGCGTGAAGACGAAGCGATGGGGCCTGCCGACCGGGGGGCATGGCCCCGCCCAGTCCGTGCGGCCGTAGTCATTCCTGCCGCAGACGGCTTCCGCGGGGACCTTCCCCTCCTCCAATCCGCCACTGGCCGGGTTGAGCCCGAAGAGCACCCAGTACACCTGGGTACCTCCCGGGCCATCAAGATCCTCGAAGAGTAGGACCAACTCGGCGGTACCCTCCGGGACCTCCGACCACGCCAGTGGGGGCGACACGTTCTCGCCATCACAGGTGTACTGGGCAGGAACGAACGCGTTGTCAGCGAAGGCTGAGCTGGTGAGCGTGAGCGGCATAGTGGATCGATACTATCAGCCTGGCGCCAGCATAAAGATTCGACTGCGCTGTCACGTCTTCACGTGGCCGTTATCTGCTATTTCTCAACCATAAACATTGGAAGACGAGATCTGGCGCTTGCGAATAAAGACCGAGCTCCCGGAAAAAGTCGCGCGGCCACTACGAACTGGCCATCGGCCGACACCATCGGCTCCCAGAGATGGAGCCGACTTGCCCGCTATCGGCAGTCGTCTTCGTCGAAGGGAAACCGCAGCGACCGCATCGCCACCTCGTCGCGCTGAGTAGCCGAACGCTGGTGCTCGGCAGCCTCGTGTTTAACAGCCTGGTGGAACAGATCACGCGACGGCCTCGCAACTGGCCTCACGTCAGCGACGCCTGACGCCACCTGACCCTCGTCTGCCGGCCCAGCCATGCTGAACAACCCGTCGTCCTGGTTGTACGGTGTTACATAGTCAGTCAAGTTACGCCTTTCATAAGTTGTGGGTGCTGCGTGGACACGATGATCTGACGCGCCCGCTGGGACGTCTGCCCACAACCCGTCCATGTGGTCATAGAGCAACTGGCGGACGTCTGGCCGACTCGCCCCCGACCGGCCTCGCTCATTCGGACAAGGTGGGCCTGACCGGAGAGGCCAAACCCGTCGGCGAGGTCGAACGCGGTATACCGTGACGCTTCACGGCTGACGTTCCGCTTCCCTGACTCGAGACCATACCGCACAACCCGACGCAGCTAGACTAGACGAAGATCGGCCTCTGACCCGACTCGTCCTGGTCAGGAGCCGATCTGGCTGGTGGTGGCGGGTCAGGTATTCGACCCGATGACCCCCGCGCCCCCACACAGCGAACACCGGGAGGGCCACCAGCGGCAAAACTACCCTCTCCGGACCTTGTGAGACCTGCCGACAGGAGATTTTTCAGCCAAGATCACGAATGGTCGCTCGATGCACCAGTGCCCAGTCCGGGCGCGGAAGAACGTCGCCACCCCGACCAGGAGCTGGAATATTCCAGCGTACTGGTTCCACTAGGTTGGAGCCTCTGTATTTTCGTGGCATGTGGCACGACGGGGACCGGATACTGTGCAGTCATGAATCGTGTTCCGTAGGTGCTCGTTGACCTATCGAGATGAGTGACACACCGATCTACGACCAGCTCTGCGGTATCTACGGTTCCCCGTGGGCGCCCCCCGGAAATGGCCCGTCTGACCTGGACACCGTGGAGTTGGCCATCCCGGTACAGCCCGGTACGGCCCGCGAGGGGCGCGCTGGCCCCGGCCGCAGCGACGCATCGGGACAGAGGTGGTTCGAGGAGAGCCCGCTGTCTGAGCCGCAATTCCCGCGGCCTGGCGAACGCCCTCACTCGCGCTGAGTGCTGACGGTCATGGGCACCTGGGAAATGCGGTCAGTGCCGCCCGAAACTCACGTTGCCCACCATGGGACCGGCCAGGAAGCCTTTGAGTGCCTGCTCATCACAACCGCCAGGTGTTCGGTTCGCGTAGGTGAGAAAGCGGCCAGAGAATGTTCCGCTGCCGGTTGCCCCGGCGAAATCGCCACCACCTGCGGTGACGGTCCACACACCGGTGAGGGTTCCCCGCTGGGTACAAGTGCGCGGGTCCAGGGTAAAAGGCCAGACATCGAACCGGCCGTCGACCGACATGGTGAGCGTTCCTCCGCCCACCGCCGCCAGGTCTGTCTCGTGGTAGGTGTTGTCCGCTTGCCGGTAGTCCACCGACTCGGCGGTCAGCGTTCCAATCCCACTGATTGCACCGCTGGCGATGATCGTGGCCGACGGGTCCTCGACACGGCCGGTGACAAGGAAACGCACGTTATCCGGCGGTACCGCCCACGCAGCGCCGTTACCTAACAGCATGAGAAGCTGGACGAACAGGATACCCATGACCCTCTTCAAGATCCACTCCCTCCGCCCGACGTTGTCACCCCGCCCATCCTCCGGATGATCGGCACCGCTGAACGTCTGTTACTCGGGCAAAGGAGCCAGCCAGTTTCCTGGCGCTTCGGGGTCCTCACTGAAATAGTACTCCTCCAGGTTCGCCATCCACTCCGCCTTGGAGATGGCGCCCTTTTTGTTGCGATCGAGCCGCGTGAACGCCACTTTGGCCTGTTCTTCGGAATGGCTCCACGCACGAAAATGCAGGATCAACTCGTCTTCGGTGATCTGGCCGTCCATATTGCGATCAGCCACCGCGTAGAAGGCATCGACGAGTGCGGTCATGTTCCCCATGAACATGTCCGACCGACTCAGGAACTCATCGAATCCGGCGACATATTCCTCGAGCGAAACCAGACCGTCGCCATCTGAGTCGAATTGCTTGAGCTGATCCCAGACGGCCAACGTCCTGCGCGCGAGATCCTGGTATTCCTCGGTGTTCTCCGAATATCCATACGCGCTGCCATGGTTCTGGATCAGGAGCTGGATATCACTGCTTCCGAGAAGGCCGTCTCCATCTACGTCCAACTCCTTGAAGCCAGCGGACAGCTTCTCCTGCGAAAGTCTGACAGCATGGTATTTCTCCGATTCCAGGTAGGATGGGCAACGCCCGTAGAAGCGAAGATCAAGAGCCTCTTCAGACATCGTACGCGCATTTCGACGGTGCGGTCCAGAGCCAGTCCCGTGGATCCCACGGCGGCTCACACTTCGTCGTGCGGGACCGAAGCTGCGTACTCGGTTGTGTGATGAGTCAGTCGGCACTTCAGGTATAGAAGCCTCCGCGCACCACCCGGATGCCCTATCTGGATCAAAGAGGCGTCTGTGGCGGGTCGTCGGGCCGGCATTGCCGACGTCGCCGAGTTGGCCGGTAGGTGGATACCGTGTCCGGCGAGCAGTCGTTCCGGGCGCAAGTGTCTGTTCTCAGCGGAGCTTGCGGCGTCAGTGCCCGGACTCGCGGATTCTTCGGCAATGTTGCCAGTAGCCCTGTTTGCCGGGATTGTCATCGGTTGCACTGCTGCGAGTCCCGGTCAACCTGGCATGTCTCATCGGAGATGGCGGCTGCCGTCTGGCGGCATGGCCTGTGGAGCGCTGATCGGGAGGAACTAAGGTCGGTAGACGTCGGGTCTGAGCGCATGGCGCTGCTGGCTCGCGTTGGGTGGGGGAGATATGACGAGGCTCACCAGAGGATTTTCGGCCGTGGTACGACGGTCGCGCCCAGCGGGCGTCGCAACGACACTGGCACGTCTCGGGGTGGCTTTGGTCGGTGTCGCGTTGCTGGCGGCCGGAGCGGTCGCCGTCTTCGTGACGACGAACTCGGTGGGCGCGTCGGCCCTGGTCGCTGCGGGCGTGGTGATGGTTGTCGTTGGCTTGTTCGCCAACCAGCTCGAAAGCGTCGAGGGCGGCGGGTTCAAGCTTCAACTCGCTGCGGTGGCCGCGAAACTGCAAGAGGCTGATCAGGCGGACGCATCGGGTGATGCCGAGGGCGCCGAGCGGCTGCGCCGTGAGGCCCAGCTATTGCTCGTCGCGATGGAACCGATCGCGACACGGTACGAAGCGGTCCGCGAGAGCGGCCCGCACGGGCGGGTGCGTACCGTTGCGATGGTGGAACTGGTCGAACAGGCTAAGAAGATGGCCCAGTTCGACTTCGTCAGTACGGAAGCGGTGGGCGAGCTGTTCCGGTCCGGTCAGGATGGGAACCGAATCACCGCCCTCGGTTTGATGCGAGGGAATCCTCAGCTTGCCTCAATTTCCATCGTCACGGACGCGATCCGTCGACCGCGTTCAAGTTTTGAGCAGTGGCAGGCGCTCCGGGTCTGCCAGGACATTGTCCGGCGAGGATGTCCAGGTCGGCCGACGAGCGGCCGACCTGGACATCGGGATCAGGCGAGGTCGAACCGATCGAGGTTCATGACCTTGTCCCAGGCGGCCACGAAGTCGTGCACGAACTTCTCCCGCGAGTCGTCGCTCGCGTAGACCTCGGCGACGGCACGCAGCTCGGAATTCGAGCCGAAGACGAGGTCGACACGACTGCCGGTCCACTTGAGCTCGCCCGTGGCACGATCGCGGCCCTCGAAGGTCTCCGCGTCCTCGGATGTCGCCTTCCACTCCGTGCCCATGTCGAGCAGGTTCACGAAGAAGTGGTTGGTCAGTGACCCGGGCGACGAGGTGAGGGCGCCCAGCGGGGACTGCTGGTGGTTCGCGCCCAGGACGCGCAGGCCACCCACGAGGACGGTCATCTCGGGCGCGTTCAGGGTCAGCAGGTTCGCCCGGTCGACGAGCAGGTACTCGCTCGGCAGCCGGTTCCCCTTTCCGCGGTAGTTGCGGAACCCGTCCGCGGCCGGCTCAAGCGGGACGAAGGACTCCACGTCGGTCTGATCCTGCGACGCGTCCGTGCGGCCCGGGGTGAAGGGGACCTGGATGTCGTGACCGGCGTTCTTCGCGGCCTGCTCGACGGCGGCACACCCACCGAGCACGATGAGGTCGGCGAGCGAGACCTTCTTGTCCCCGGTCTGGGAGCTGTTGAAGGACTCCTGGATCCCCCCCAGGGTGCGCAGCACCGTCGCCAGCGTGTCAGGCTCGTTGACCTCCCATTCCCGCTGGGGTTCGAGGCGGATACGGGCACCGTTCGCCCCACCGCGCTTGTCGCTGCCACGGAACGTCGAGGCCGACGCCCACGCGGTGGAGACGAGCCCGGAGACCGACAGGCCCGACTCGAGGATCCTGCTCTTGAGGGTGGCGACGTCCTCGGCCCCGATCAACTCGTGGTCCACCGCGGGTACGGGGTCCTGCCAGATCAGCTTCTCCTGCGGGACCAGCGGCCCGAGGTAGCGCTGGATCGGGCCCATGTCGCGATGGGTCAGCTTGAACCAGGCCCGGGCGAACGCGTCCGCGAGCTCCTCGGGGTGCTCGAGGAAGCGCCGCGAGATCGGCTCGTAGATCGGGTCGAACCGGAGCCCGAGGTCTGTCGTCAGCATCGTCGGCGGGCGCGAGAGCGAGCCGTCCTCGGGGTCGGGCACGGTGTTCGCCCCCGCGCCGTCCTTGGCCACCCACTGGTGGGCACCCGCGGGGCTCGTGGTCAGCTCCCACTCGTAGCCGAACAGGGTCTCGAAGAAGCTGTTGTCCCACTTCGTCGGCGTGGGCGTCCAGGTGACCTCGAGGCCGCTGCCGATCGCGTCCCGGCCCTTGCCGCTGCCGAAGCCACCCTTCCAGCCCAGGCCCTGCTCCTCGAGCGGCGCGGCCTCCGGCTCCGGCCCGACGTACTCGTCCGCATCGGCGGCGCCGTGGGTCTTGCCGAACGTGTGCCCGCCCGCGATCAGCGCGATGGTCTCCTCGTCGTTCATCGCCATGCGGCGGAACGTCTCGCGGGTGTCCCGTGCTGCGGCCAACGGATCCGGATTGCCATTCGGGCCTTCCGGGTTGACGTAGATCAGGCCCATCTGGACCGCGGCGAAGGGCTTGTCGAGGTCCCGGTCACCGCTGTAGCGCTTGTCGCCGAGCCAGGTGCGTTCGGGACCCCAGTAGACATCCTCGTCGGGCTCCCAGCGGTCCTGGCGGCCGCCGGCGAAGCCGAAAGTCTTGAAGCCCATGGTCTCCAGGGCGCGGTTGCCCGCGAAGATGTACAGGTCGGCCCACGAGATCTTGCGACCGTACTTCTGCTTCACCGGCCAGAGCAGCCGGCGCGCCCGGTCGAGGAGCACGTTGTCGGGCCAGCTGTTCAACGGCGCGAAGCGCTGCATGCCGGAGCCGGCGCCGCCGCGACCGTCGTCGATGCGGTACGTGCCCGCGCTGTGCCACGCCATCCGGATGAGAAGCGGCCCGTAGTGGCCGAAGTCGGCAGGCCACCAGTCCTGCGAGGTGGTCATCAGCTCGTCGACGTCCCTCGTCAGGGCGTCGAGGTCCAGGGACTGGAACTCCTTGGCGTAGTCGAAGTCCGTACCCATGGGGTCGGCCGTGGGGTGGTGCTTCCGGAGGACCGCCAGCTTGAGCTGATCCGGCCACCAGTCGCGGCTGGTCGCGCCTTCGGTCGGGTGGTTGAGGCGCCCGGCGGTGACGGGGCACCCGCCTGCGCTCTCGTCGTTCAACTCGCCAACAACGGCGTCAGGATTGTCAGACACGGGAATCCTTCCGGGATCAAGAGGTGGGCTCAGGGAGTGGATGAGGTTGAGCAGCGGGGGCACAGGCCCCAGTAGATGACCTCGGCCTCGTCGATCGCGTAGCCGTGATCGTCGGACGCGGTCAAGCAGGGCGTGGTGCCGACGGCGCAATCGACATCGGCGATGGCACCGCACGACCGACACACGACGTGGTGGTGGTTGTCCCCGACCCGAGCCTCGTAGCGCGCCAAGGAGCCCGGTGGCTGGATGCGCCGCACCAGACCCGCGGCGGTCAGCGCGCGCAGCACGTCGTAGACGGCCTGGTGGGACACCTCACCGAGATCCTCACGCGCGACACCGATGATCGAGTCCGTGTCGGCGTGCGGATGGTCGTGCACCGCGGACAGCACCGCTACCCGAGGACGCGTCACACGCAGAGCAACCCCGCGCAACATGCGCTCGAAGTCCGAAGTCGTTGGCACGCGCCGAAGTGTGGCCCAGTTTCTGGAATCAATCAAGAATCAGGCGTCGGCCCTCGACCTCATGTTCGGCCGAGAGAGCACGCAACGTGGCCGGCCTGGCTGCCGAAGACATGGGGTTCAGGCGGTGTTGCATTGGCGGAGCGGAGCGGAGCACGCCGAGCCGCGGTGGACGCCGTGATCGGACGGCAAGACCGAGTTCGGTGAAGGCTGCCATGCACCGCCCCGGGTAACGTAGCGGCATTGCATGGTCGACGTACATCGATCTTGACGCACAGGGCAACTACCTGGGCAAACCCCGACCAGAGGTATCCCTCGTCGGGCACGAGAGGCACTGTCACGCTCAAGTTCGTGCCCAACCTCATGCCCCGCTGAGTCCACAATGGACCCAAATGTAGGAGACCTGCGCTTGCACCCTTCCCCCTTTGGGGGTCCGATGGGTAGTTGACCCCCCACCTTGGCCTGGACGCACGCCGCGCTGCCCTTGGTGTAAGAACTTCGTTCGGTCACTCGACTCCCCCAACAGGCCGTGACGCTACTCCAAATGGGTGGAAATGATAGGCGCCTCGGCGGCGGCCACGAACGGCCGGCCGGCCGCCCTCGCATCAGCCCAAAGGCACTGTCACGGCGTGCATCGGGAAAAGCAGCGTCGGTCACGCTGTAGCGGAGCCTCTGATGTGCTGGCTGAGATCACCGACGAAATCCGGGGTCATTGTGTGAGAGCTCCACCAC
>JBOHGD010000103.1:0-12303 GCA_050699955.1 Pseudonocardiaceae bacterium
GCAGGTAGTCCTCGTGCTCGGGGCTCAGCGTGGCGTACTCGGCCGGCTCGGGCACCCGCCTGATCTCGACCTCGCCCTCGCACGGGCAGCGGCGCACCCACTCGACCGCCTCCCGCCGCGACGCCACATCGATCAGCCAGTACCCGGTCGCCAGCGCGGTGTCTTCCGCGGTGACCGCCGCGCCGTCCTCCTCGAACGTCGCCCGCCCGCCAGCGAACCGGACCCGGGCACCCCGCGCGCTCGACGCCGGCCCATCCGCGGCCAGCAGCACCCCGGCTCGCATCAGCTCTTCGTTGTACCGCCACAGCGCGGCCCGCGTCGCCGTCGAACGGCAGGATCTGACCTTGCAGGTCCTCGGTCAGCAGCTCGGCGACCTTGGTCGTCAGGGCCTTCTTGCGACGACCGTTCGGCAGCCGGGCGACCCCGTACTGGAGCTCCGCGGCCGTCACGGCGGTGATGAACACGTCGTCGGCCGAATGCTGGTCGACCCAGCCGACGACGCCGCGGTCCGGCGTCTGGCGCATCAGCTCTGAGACGACGTTGGTGTCGAGAACGATCACTCGGGGAGCTCCGCCGCTCGCGCGCGCTCGGTCCGCGGCGGCGGGCCGGACTAGAGGTCCGCGTTCGGGGTCGACGACGATCGTGCGGATGTCGCGGCCGTTGGTGCGGTCGATGTGGTTGAGGTAACCGAGCCGGGCGCGGCCGATGGTGCCGCCGTTGCGGGCCTTCTGGCTCATCTTGTAGGCGATGTCGGCGCCGGACTCGCGGGACTGGTATTCGTTGAACGTGGCGAGGATGCCGTGCATCAGTTGCCCGACTGGAGTGTCGTCGACCGACTCCGTTGCCGAGATCAGCGTGACGCCGCGCTGCCGTAGATCGGCCATGACTAGCGCGTCATCAACCCGGTTACGGGCCAATCGGGACAGCTTGTACACGATCACGTGATCGACATCGTTGGTGTCGCGGATGCGGGGGAGCATGTGTTGGAACGCGGCACGTTTGGTCATCTCCGTGGCCGACCGTCCTGGTTCGACGTATTCGTCGACGATGGTGAGGCCGAGTTGTTCAGCTCTGCGATGACAGGCGGCGCGCTGCGCCGGGATCGAGATCCCCTCCGGGGCGTAGTCCCGCCCGACCTGCCTGTGGGGCTCGAATACTCGATGCAGCGTCCTGAGCTGCGCTCCTGGTGTGCCGGCCGGTCGTGGATGATCGCTCAATGTCGCTGTTGTCGATCTTGTGCCAGCTCGTGTGCTGGCTGCTCGGTCTGATCGCTGTGTTGATGCGGAAAGATCTGAGCAAGGACGCCGAGCTGCTGGTTTTGCGCCATGAGAACGCCGTGTTGCGCCGACAGATTGCCCGGGTCCGCTACGCACCTGCGGACCGGGTGTGGCTGGCGGTCTTGTCCCGGTTGCTGCCGCGCCGGCGCTGGAGCGGGGTCTTTGCGGTCACACCGGCCACGATCCTGGCCTGGCATCGCAGGCTGATCTCGCGCACGTGGGACTGTTCGGAGCGTCGCGGGGGCGTCCCCCGACCGCGGCGGCGATCAAGAACCTCGTGGTGCGCATGGCCACCGAGGACCCCAGCTGGGGGCACAGGCGCGTGCAGGGTGAACTGGTCCGGCTCGGCCATCGCATCGCCGCCTCCACGGTGTGGCAGATTCTGCATGACGCCGGTCTTGATCCCGCGCCGCGCCGGTGGGCTCCGACCTGGCGCCAGTTCCTCACCGCCCAGGCCCAGGCCGTCCTGGCTGTGGACTTCCTGCCCGTAGACACCATCGTGCTCAAGTGGGTCTACGTCCTGATCGCCCTCGAGCACGGCTCCCGCCGGGCACACCTGGTGGGTGTGGCCGCGCACCCGACCGGGGCGTGGACACTCAAGCCGCTCGCAACCTGCTGATGGACCTCGCCGGCCGCGCCGCCACCCTCTCGTTTCTGCTCCGTGACCGCGACTGTCGGTTCACCGGGGCATTCGATGCAGTCTTCACTGCGGACAGCATCCGGATCCTGACCAGCCCACCCGGCGCGCCCCGGGCGAACGCGATCTGCGAACGCATGATCGCAAACACTGCGCTGCGAACTCCTCGACAAGGTCCTGGTCGTCAACGAACGCCACCTGCGCCGGATCCTCACGACCTACCTGGACCACGTCAACACCACGCGAGCACACCGCACCCTCGGGCAACTCGCACCGGCCCAGGCCCAGACCCAACCCCCACCAGTGATCAACCTCGCCGAGCACCAGGTGCGACGCAGACCAATCCTCGGCGGACTCACCAGCCAGTACCAGATCACAGCATGATCAACCGAGCACCGTAAACCCCCAGGTCAAACCCAGAATCCTATATTCGAGCCCCACACGATCACGATCACGGCCGGCTCAAAGCCCGGCTACGCCCGATGCGCGGCCTGAACATCGGTCGACCCGGGTGATCAGTACCGGCCACGCCTTCGTCCAGAACCTGCGCCGCGGCCACTACGAACTCGGAGTGGATGCGGACCCGCAGCATCGGTTACCGGCGGTCTTCGCCGGACTCGCCGTCGCCATCTGACCGCGGCTCCACACGGCCCAGCCACGCCCGCCCTTCGTTAACGCAACAGCGCCTCCCTGACGCCAGACACCAGGCCAAACCGACAGTGCAGCAGCGCAGAAACCGCCCGAACCGCCGCGGTGACGGGCACGCCGCGGCGTCCGCCAGACTGCTGCTCAGCCAGCACAAGGCGAGAGCCATGTGTCCGAGGTCGCAGGGGTCTGCCGCCCGCTGATCAGGCCATCCCAGTGGGTGGGCAGATCGTGCCCGATACCTGGGTGGGCTCGGTCAGGGTCGGGGATTGCCTGTCGGGTTGGTGGATCTGGGCAGGAGGCGTCGTAGCTGGTGCAGATCGGTGATCTGGAGGTCTGCTGGGACGTTGTTGAGTCCGGCGACTCGCGCGCCGGCTGCGCGGCCGGCGGCTACCCCGGTCGGGGTGTCCTCGATGACCAGGCATGCGTTTGGGGGTATTCCGAGTCGGTGGGCGGCGTCGAGGTAGCCCTGTGGGTCGGGTTTGCCGGAGACGACATCCTCGCTGGTGACCAGGACCGGAGGGATGTCCAGGCCGGATGCAGTCAGTCGGAGTGTGGCCAGGTGTCGGTCCGCGCTGGTCACAACCGCCCAGGGAATGCCGTGTTCGCGGAGGTGGTCGAGGGCTTCGATGGCGCCGGGGGTGGCGGTGATGTCGTCCAGGTCGGCGTACTGGAGGGAGAGCTGGCGGTGGGCGGCGCGGGTGACGGCGGCGTCGTCGAGGTCGGGTCGGACGACCCGCACGGTGGCGGCGGACGGGCTGCCATGCGAGACGGTCAGTACCGGCTGGGGGTCGACCCCGTACTCGTGGGCCCATTGCCGCCAGGCTCGCTCGACGGCGCGGTTGGAGTCGACCAGGGTGCCGTCCATGTCAAACAGGAGGGCCTCGATGAGGACGGCGACTGGGTACATGTCGCGACTCCTTTTTCTCGTGATGCGAGGATAAGTGCGGAGGTTGAGAGGTGTCGACACGGCAGGGTCGGGCGCGCATTGATCGGTGGCGCACGGCCTCAGAGGTGCTTTCCGAGCTCCGCCGGTCACCGGGTCTGACTCGGGTGGAACTCGCCCGCCGATTGAGTCTGGCCAGCGCGTCGTCGACCGAGGTCACGGCGCGGCTGCGCGCGGTGGGATGGCTCGTCGAGCGTCGCGCACCGAGCGGTGGCCGTGGTCGGCCCACCAGCGTCCTCACCCCCGATCCCCGGGGTCCTGTGGTGGTGGCCATCGACTTGCGCCATGAGGACTGGCGGTGCGCGCTGGCTGGGCTCGATGGCCAGTGCACCATCGTCGGGGGCGGCCGGCACCTGCGACGCGATCCCGAGACCGTCGTCGAGGCCTTGTGCGCGGCGGTCGGTGAGCTTGTCGTGCGCCATGCGGGTCGTGTGGTTGCGGTCGGGGTGGCGGTCGCCGGCACCGTGATGGAGGAGCGTCTGGTCCAGGCGGCCAGCCTCGGGTGGGAGGCGGTAGACCTGCAGCGGATCACCGCGCCGCATGGGGTCCCGATCATGCTCGGCAACGACGCCACCCTGGCTGGTGTGGCCGAGGCCCGGACGGGTGCGGCGGGGGACGCTCGCAGCGCCCTGTACCTGACCGTCGAGGTCGGCGTCGGCGGAGCGCTGATCATCGAGGGCCGCCCCTATACCGGCGGCCACGGCGCCGCCGGTGAGTATGGTCACCTTCCGTTCGGCGATCCGGACCGGTGCTGCCCGTGCGGGGCCCGAGGCTGCTGGGGCCTTGAGGTCGACGGCCGCGCTCTGGCTCGCCACCTCGGCGAGCCAGAACCCGCCGACCCGCGCAGCCACGCCGCCGCGGTACTGGACTGGGCCGTCGCCGAGGGAGACGCCGCTGCCCGGCGCGCCATCGTCCTCGTGGCGCGTTCACTGGGCCGGGGCGTCGCCGGATTGGTCAACGCCCATGATCCCGACGTCGTCGTGCTGGGCGGTCTCGGCGTGGCGCTGCGCTCCGCTGCCGGCGACGCCTTCCGTGCGGCCTACCGCGATGGGCTGATGGCGTTTCACCGGCGGCGGCCGCCGCCGGTCGTCGACCCCGCGCACGGCGACGACGCTGCTTTGCGGGGCGCTGCTGCTCTGGCTCTCGACTACGCGATCAGCCCTGACGCGCTCGCCGCGCTCGCCGATCGGCAGGGGCAAGAGCCCTGAAAGCCGGCCGCGGAGCCAGCGCACGTCGTCGGCGAGTTGGGTAGGGGCCTTGACGTAGTCGTTCTCGAGCAGGAACGCGTCGGGATGAATCGTGGGTAGCACATCGTGCTCGACTACCGACCACAGTCGTTGGAGGTCCGCGGGACCGGCCGGGTGTTTGAGGTGGACCTCGGCGGCGACGCGCTCGGCGGCGGTGGAGAGCACGTCTGCGACGTCGAGTCCGGCGTCGAGGATGTTGCCGGTGTCGGCCACGACCCGCAGGGCCGGGTGGTCCACGCGCCGGAGCAGGTCGTCGAGATCGCGCGGCGCGAGCACGTTCTCGGTGCCCACGAGCACGCCATGACCGCTGGCTGCCTCGGCGGCTTCCCGGAGCCGGTCGGCGGTGCGGCGCAGGTCGGTTGTGGTGGTGATGCTGCTGCGCCGGAAGCTCGGGAGGTTCACCGCCGGGATGCCCAGCTCGGCGGCGAGCCGGACGCCGAGCTCGATCAACCGGGTCACCGCCCGGCCCTGCTCGGTGTCGCGGGCACAGGTCAGGCCGAGATCGTTGGCGTGGTTGAGGCTCAGCCCGCTCAGCGTGATCCCGGTCTGGGATCGGGCGGCCCGCAGCCGTGCGAGTTCCTCGGGACGGTTCAGCGGGGGGCCGCGGTGGGCGCCACCCGCATCGATCTGTACGCGCCGGACGCCGTGGCGGACGGCGCGGCGGAAGCTGTCGGCGCGGGAACCGGTCATCCGCCACTGCGCGAGAGTCACCTCGATCCCGGGTGCAGACATTCATCCCACCTCTACGGCCAGTTTGATGAGGCGGTGTCCGTCGATGGTGCGGTCGGGTGAGGTCGCGAGGTGGCGCATGACCTGCGCGGAGCCCGCCAGGTCGTATCGATGAGTCACCAGCGGTGCGTAGGTGTCGCGACCGGCGAGCAGCGCGGCGGCGGCCCGGTGCAGGTGGGCGTTCGACACGCCCCGGTGGCCCGAGATGCGGATCGGCGCCATCGCGGGACGGGGTAGGGTCCTGGTGTGGGGCTCGTGCGGAGTCCCCCCGGCGTTGGCGGCGCGGATCTCGGCCAGGTCGAGCTCTCCTACGCCGGTGGGCAGCGGACCCGATGGCAGGCCCGCGTGCAGGTCCACTGACAGCCGTGCCGGCACCGAGCGCGTGAGCAGGTCAAAGGCCGCCAGTGTGGCGTCGCGGGGGGTGGCCAGCACGGCCGCCACGACGTCCCCACAATGCGCCCGCAGGAAAGCGCGGAGCGCGGCGGCGGAGGACCCTGCGGTCTCGAGCACCAGGTCGGCCGGACTGTCATGGGTCCAGCTCCAGTCCACTCCCGGCGCGCTGTGGTGCACGTGGACGATCGTGGCGTCCGGCCAACGACGCCGGGCGGTGCGGACGGCGAGATGCCCGACCGTGCCGTCTCCCCACACCACCACGGTGTCCAGGTCTGGGGTCTGCAGGATGTCGAGGCCATAGAGCACCGAGGCCAGGGGTTCGAGCAGGGCGGCGAGCTGGTCGTCGCCCCCGAGGTTCAGGGGCACGACCAGGCCGGCGGCGACCGCGCGCCGGGGAAGCAGCGTCCGCTGCGACCACAGTCCGTCGACGTTGTGGCCGAGCAGGAAGCTCGGGTCGCTCGGGTGGGTGGGGTTGACCACGACGGTTGTCGCCGGCGCCAGGTCGGGGTCCACGCCCTCGCCGACAGCGACGATCGTGGCGATGCCCTCGTGGCCCAGGACCGTCGCAGGGTCGTCGCGGAGCCCGCGCAGGATCTGGATGTCGGTTCCGCACAGCCCGGCCGTGGTCGGGGCAAGGAGTAGTTCCCCGGGGCCGGGAGCCGCTGTCGACCGGCTCGCGACTTCGATGGCACCGTTCCGGCGGGCGATCACCTGATGCGCCTCGGCGCTCATCGTGCCTCCATGTAGCGGCCCGACGCGACACGGCCGGCGCCGCGCATCCCGTCGATCTCGCCGGGGGCACACACATGCACGCGCTCACGCACCCAGCACGTGTCCCGTCCTCGGTCGGCGTAGGAGTGGGTGCGGGACAGTTGGTCGACCAGGCACCGCTCGTAGCGCTCACGCACGCCCTCCGCCACGCCACCGCCGATTCCGACCATGTCGATCTCGGGGTCGAGGCACCACAGGGTCCGCAGCATGTCGGCGATGGGGGTCACCGCGAGCCGCAGCACGGACCAGGCCACGGGGTCGCCGCCGTCGAGGTTGTCGGTAAGCCATCGCTGGGTCTGTGCCTCGCCGAGGTCGACACCGAAGGTCCGGGCGACCCGTTGCACTCCGGGCCCCGATGCCACCGAGGCGATGTGGCCCGAGCCGCCGCAGTCGCAGGGCAGCCTCCGGAGACCGTCAAGGATGTCGTTCGCTGTTGTCAGTGGCAGGTGCCCGATCTCGCCTTGCAGCCCCCACTCGTCGACCGGGATCACCTGCCTGCGCCGGTCGAGGATCCGGCACGCGACCCCGCTGCTCACCGTCACGTAGCAGATCTTGCGGATGCCGGAGACGGTGCGGGTGTTGTCGGGGAGTTCGGCAGCGAAGTCGGCGAGCGCCGCGGTGAGGTCGTTGACCAGGATCCACTCCACGTCCGGTCGGGCACGACCCAGCTGGGCACCGAGATCCAGTGGGGTCCGCGAGTGACCCCACATCGGCCCGGAGCCGTAGACGACCTGACGGCGCGAGTCCAGCGCCGCGCCCAGCGACACGGCGGCCCGGGCGGCGTCGCCGGTCAGTTCCGCCAGCGTCGCGACCAGCTCGTCTTGCAGGGCGGCCGGCTCCGCGTCGGGTCGGTGCAGCTGGCTCGGCGCCGGGCGTCTGTCGACATCGACCACGGCACCCCACCGCAACCGTCCGCTGCGCAGCCACGTCCCGCCCACGTCGAAGACGGCCACCTCCGGCTCCGGGCACGATTCCGTCACTGGCTCTCCTTCGACGTTATGGTCATGAGTTCCCCATGGATAGAAAAGCACTAGCCGCCTCAGTAGTCGACCAGAAGCGAAACAGGGCATCAGGATGTCACGTCGTGTTTCGACGATCGCAACACGACGATGTGGTCGTAAGGATCCGACGACGAGAAAGTAAAGTACTTGATCACCGCAATAGTTGACCCGGGAAAGCAAACAGGGCACCGCGATGTCATATCGAGTTTCGATGATCGCAACGCGATTCCTAGGCTTCGCCCGCTACCCTCGTCGGTGGTGGCACGCGGATTTGGTTGTTTTCTTCGATGTGTCTTCCTCGCTCACCGTGCAGCGTGGCGCGCGCCGAATTGCACCGTGTGCGGGCGCCGGGTTTCCTCGCGCGCCCTCACCGCACCGACACAAGGAGATTGCATGTCGCACCCGCAGCAGTCCCAGGACACTGAGCAGGTCGCCCGCAGAGACCCGCACGGCGAAGGGCTCTTCAGCGAGAACGACAGCGAGTCGTCTTGGTGGCGTGTCGTGTCCTCACAGCCTGTCACTTACGACGTGCGGATCGTCGAGGGTGTGCTCGACCGCACGCAACCCGCCCTCGCTCGCGCGGGCACGACCGAGCGGACCGGGGGCCGACGGCTGATCGTGATCGAATCGTTCGTGCACACCCTCTACGGGCATGTGCTCGAGCGGTACCTCCGGGCGTGGGGGCTGACGGCCGAAGTCCTCGTGCTCCTGGCCGGGGAGCAGGCCAAGACGATGGACAGTGTGCACACGGTGACGAGGCATCTCGACGGGTTGGAGATCGCCCGCCGACACGAACCGATCATCGCGATCGGCGGCGGCGTCCTGCTCGACGTGGTGGGGATGGCAGCGAGCCTCTACCGGCGCAGCACCCCCTACGTGCGCGTACCGACAACACTGATCGGCCTGGTCGACGCCGGGGTCGGGGTGAAGACAGGCGTGAACTTCGACAACCACAAGAACAGGTTGGGTACGTACTATGCGCCGAGCACCTGCCTGCTCGACCCGTCGTTCCTCCGCTCGCTTGACGAGCGTCACATCAGCAACGGACTAGCGGAAATTCTCAAAATCGCCCTGGTGAAAGATTACCGTTTGTTCACATTGTTGGAGCGGCACGGTGGGCGGCTGGTCACCTCGCGTCTGCAACCCGAGCGAAACGATTCGACGGTGGCCCGGGAAGTCCTGGAACGCGCCATCGGAGGCATGCTCGAGGAGCTCGCCCCGAATCTCTGGGAGAAGGAGCTGCATCGACTTGTCGACTACGGGCACAGCTTCAGTCCGACCATAGAGATGGACGCACTACCGGACCTGCTCCACGGGGAGGCAGTGTGCATCGATATGGCGCTGACAACCGCCATCGCTCACGGTCGAGGCCTCGTCGGCGACGAGGACTACCGACGCATCATGGCGACCATCGAGACGCTGCGATTGCCCGCCTATCACCCAATCTGCACCGTGGAGCGATTGGGCGCCGCGCTCGCCGATACGGTGCGCCACCGCGACGGCGCCCAGCGGCTGCCGCTACCCGTCGGCATCGGCTCAGCGCGGTTCGTCGACGACGTCACCGTCGCCGAGATCGGCACAGCCCTCGATCGTCTCGCCACTGCGACGACTGGCCCAGCCAGGGAACCCGAGGCCAGGGAACCCGAGGCCAGGGAACAACGCTCGCCAGCCCGATGAGGGCACTGACCGTCCAGGCCGGGGTCGGGGGGTCCGTGGCGTGGAGCGACATCGACGAACCCGACCCGAACGAGGGCGAAGTGCTCATCGCGACGCACCGGGTCGGACTCTGCGGCACCGACCGGGAGATCGCCGCTGGCGAGTACGGCCAGGCCCCCGGTGGCGACGAGGGGGCCGGGCAAGGGCAATTGGTCCTCGGGCATGAGGCGCTCGGCCGCGTGCTCGAGGCACCGCAGGGTGCGATGGTGAGCGCTGGTGACCTCGTCGTACCAGTGGTGCGGCACCCGGACCCCGTGCCCTGCACACAATGCGCGGCGGGGGAATGGGACATGTGCGGCAACGGGCTGTTCACCGAGCACGGGATCGCCGGTCGCCACGGCTTCCCCCGCGAGCGTTTCCGCACCTCGCCGGGCATGCTCGTCCGCGTCCCGGAATCCCTGGAGGACCTCGGCGTGCTCGTCGAGCCGGCGACCGTCGGGGCGAAGGCCTGGGAGCACATCGAGTGGATCGCCCAGCGCAGTCGCTCCTCGCTGCACCGGGTCCTCGTGACCGGCACCGGGCCGATCGGGCTCCTGGTGACCTTAATGGCCGTCCAGCGCGGCTACGAGGTCCACGTGCTCGGCCGGGCGACCAGTGGCCTCAAACCCGACCTGGTGGCGGCGCTGGGCGCGCAGTACCACACCGGCGGTGCCACCGACCTGGGCTGCAACGTCGATGTCGCCGTCGAGTGCACTGGGGCCTGCTCGGTCATCGAGGAGGTCCTCGGCGTCGTCGCCCGCAACGGCATCGTGTGCCTGACCGGGCTCTCTGCGCCCGCCCCCGCTGGCGTTGACCTCGGTACGCTCGGCCGAGACATGGTCCTGAAAAACCTCGTCGTGTTCGGCTCGGTCAACGCCAACCGGCGTCACTTCGAGGCCGCGGGCGCCGCCCTCACCGCCGCAGACTCCTGCTGGCTCGCACAGCTGGTCACCACCCGTGTGCCGGCCTACGGAAGCCTCCCCGAGGCCGGAAGCGCCGCGACCGTCCTCGAACGCGGCGCACACGATGTCAAGACGGTCCTACAGTTCTGACCGGAGCACGCCGCCGCCCGAGAGCAACCGAGAACACCAGGACGGCTAGCCCGACACCGGCGAGAACCGCACCGGCCACAGCGGGCGCGGTGTACCCCAGGCCGGCCGCAATCAGGATCCCGCCGATACTGGCCCCGGCCGCGTTCGCGACGTTGAACGCCGAGTGGTAGAGCGCCGCGGCCAGGTTGCGTCCCTCACAGGCCGCGTCCATCAGCCGCGTGGTCAACGCGGGCGTGGAGCCGATCACGACGAAACCGATGAGGAACAGGGTGACTGTCGCGGGCACAGCCTCGTGCACCGTGACGGTGAAGGCAAGAAGAGCCACTGCCGTGGCCACGAGGCCGAGACCGGTGGCGCGGACCGGAGACCAGTCGGCCAGCCGACCGCCCACCCAGTTGCCGAGGGTCATCCCGACGCCGAACACTGCCAGGGCGATCGGCACCTGCTCAGGCCGATACCCGGCCAGTGTGGTCAGGATCGGGGCGATATAGCTATACACCGCGAACATGCCCCCGAAACCGGCCGCGATAAGCAGAAGGTTCAGCCAGACTTGCGTACGCCGTAACGCCGAAAGCTCCCGACCCACGTCCGACCCGCTCTCCGCAGGTTCGGTCGCAATGACCGCGGGGGGTGGCACCAACGCGGCCACAGCCACCACGGTCACCACCGCGACCCCACCCACAGCGACGTAGGCGCTGCGCCAGCCGAAGGTCTCACCCAGCCACGTCGCAGCCGGCACTCCGACCACATTGGCGACCATCAGCCCCATCATCGTCTGCGCGATCGCCCGTGCGCGGCGCTCGGGAGCGACGAGCGAGGAGCCGATGACTGCGGCGGTCCCGAAGTAGGCACCATGGGGCAACCCACAGGCAAACCGGGTCAGGACCAGAGCCGGCAGCGACCACGCCAACGCCGTGCACAGGTTGGTCACCGCGACGGCAGCCGCCAGCCACAGCACCAGCCGCTTCCGTGTCCACCGGGCGCCGAGCAAGGCGAACAAGGGAGCACCAACCACCACCCCGAGCGCGTAGCCGCTGATGGCGTATCCCGCGGACGGCACCGAGACCCGCATCTCGCCCGCGAACAACGGCAGCACGCCCATCGTGGCGAACTCGGCCGTGCCGATCGCCAGACCCCCGAGCGCCAGGGCCAGAAGACTGACCCCCACCGGCACGCGGCGGGCCCGACCCAGCGCCGCGCCGGCTGACGCCGTGCGCGTGCCGGGCGCGGGCGTCGTAGTAACCGGGTGCTCCTGACCGAACAGAACAACTCCTCAGCATTAACTCGTCAGCCGAGTATATCCGGTGTGCATCCCGTCCCGAAACCCGCGACGTGGGCTGGTCATCGACGGCATCGACGGTGGGTGTGACGCCGACCGTGGGGGCCAGAGATCCAAAGATGACTCCGCCCGAGCCGCTCAACATCCGGACGGGGTAGCCGTGCTCCTCGCGGAGTGATCCTGTGGGTGCCCGAAACTCGGCTGTCCTACGCGACCTGGATGTATTCGTGGATGGCTCCACCGAGTCGGTCACGTCGGATGATCGTGGTGTCGGGCTGGGGGAGTGCTCGTAGTGGGGCGGCTTGGTCGAGGGATCTGTGTGGTCGGTGGGTATTGAAGTGGTGTTCGTACTCGGCGAGGACTGTGCGTAGGTGTCGGGTGTTGAGGATGAGTATGCGGTGGAGGAGTTCTCGACGTAGGCTGCCTATCCGGCGTTCCATGATCGCGTTTGCTCGGGGCGCCTGGATCGGGGTTTTGATGATCTGGATGCCCTCGCTGGCGAAGACTGGGCAGCCTCAAGGGGTCAGTGCGTCAGCATGAGATAATCGCTGGCCGATCGCTTGAGTGGAGGACGAGTTGACTCGAGGTACGCTGCTGTGCGACGACGAGCGCGAGGAGATATCGCGTGGAA
>JBOHGD010000104.1:0-11398 GCA_050699955.1 Pseudonocardiaceae bacterium
GCATCGGTATCACGCCGATCCTGCCGATGGTCAAGCATGCGGCAGCCAGTGGTGCGCAGTGGCGGCTGGTGTACACCGGGCGCTCCCGCGAATCGATGCCGTTCCTGCACGAGCTCAGCGTGCTGGAACCCGACCGGATCTGGATCCGGCCGGACAGCGAGTACGGCATTCCCGGCTCGGGCACCGAGTTGCTGGCCCACGCCCGGGCCGGGGCCACCGTGTACTGCTGCGGTCCCCCGCCGGTGATCGCCCTCGTCCGACGGGACCTGCCGGCCAGCGCTGCGGCGGTGCTGCACTACGAACGGTTCTCCCCACCGCCCATCCTCGACGGCCACCCCTTCGAGATCGAGCTCACCAGCAGCAAACAGATACTCACCGTGCCCGCCGACCAATCCGCACTCGACACCATCCGCCAAATACGACCCGACATCGCCTACTCCTGCCAACAAGGCTTCTGCGGCACCTGCCGAACCCGAGTCCTCTCCGGCCAGATCGACCACCGCGACCACGTACTCACCGACACCGAACACACCGACACCATGACCATCTGCGTCTCCCGCGCCCACGACGGCCGAATCACACTCGACCTCTGAACCCCTCAGATCGAGGTCACGGCGCGTTGCTTGCGCCGGTCCTGCAGAGCCTCGATCCGCTCCTGGCGTGCCTCGTCCTTGGTGAACCAGTCGGCGGCGAGCAGCAGCACGACGACGACCGTCTCGAACTGGGAGGGCAGCCACATGATCACTCCCGCGGTGGCCTGGCCGGCCAAGGCGTTGCTCCCACCCCAGGGTGGGGGCAACGCCGCGTAGTACGGGTAGAGCACGTCCGGCGCCATGATGAAGATGACCCCGATGAACGCGGGTACCGGCATCAACAGCAGGAGCAACAGGATCCGCTGGCCGTGCGAGGGCCGATTCCGGACCGGGTCCGCACCGACCAGGAGCAACCACAGCAGGAAGGCGAGCACGAGGTAGATCAGATGCTCGCAGTCGTGTACGAACTGATTTTCCAGCGCGAGATTGTAGAACCCGGTGAAGTGCGTCAAGAACAGCGCGGCGGCGTACAACACCCCGACCAACCACAGCCGGGTGAACACCCGCGCCACCCCACTGTGCAGGATCGGTAGCAGGAACCCGCGGCGGACTCCCGGCGACACGGTGCGCAAGGCGAGGGTCACCGGGGCGCCGAGCGCGAGCAAGGGCGCGACGACCGCCAGCAGCAGCAGATGCTGAGTCATGTGCAGGGGCAGGCTCACATCCGCGTACGCATCGAACGGGCCCTGCAGCGCGAGCACCAGAACGGCCATCCCCCCGAAGAAGGCCCACGCGCGGCTCATCGGGAACGGCCTGCCGGACTGCCGACGGACCCGGACCAGCCCCCACAGGTAGAGCCCGACGACGATCAGGATCGGCAGGTCCACCAAGAACTGGAACTGCCAGCCGAGCAGGAAAGACCGGGCTGAGACCGGCGGGGGGATGTCATCGGCCAGCAGCATCGGGCATCACCGGCTCGTCACCACAGTCCGTAGCCCAGATGCACGGCCACGACCCGGTCGACAGCCGCGGCCAGGAACAGAACCGCGAGATAGACCAGTGAGTACCCGAAAAGCCTGCCCGCAGTCTTCGAACCCGGTTGTGCGCGGTACGCCACGGTGAGCTGGACCAGCCGCCCGCCCGAGGCCACGGCGACGACCAGGAACGGAGCGCCCAGGCCGCCCCATATCACCGGGAGCACACTGACCACGAGTGTCGCGACGGCGTACCAGAGCATCTTCCCGGCCGTCTCCGCCGGCTGCGCCACGACCGGCAACATCGGCACCCCCGCCCGCCGGTAGTCGTCCCTGAGCAACACCGCCAGGGACCAGAAGTGCGGCGGGGTCCAGAAGAACACCACTGCGGCGAGCGCAACAGCCGTGGCATCGAGCCTGCCGGTCGCGGCGGACCAGCCGACCAGGGCGGGGAAGCACCCGGCCGCCCCCCCGATGACGATGTTCTGGGTCGACCGGCGTTTCAGCCAGAGCGTGTAGACCAGGACGTACCAGGCGGTGCCTGCGAGCGCGAGCACTGCGGCCCACGGGCCGGCCACCTCCCACAGCCAGATCCCGGCGACGACGTTGAGCAGCAGGCCGAACAGGGCCGCGCTGCCGGGCGAGACCCGGCCCTGCGGGATGGGCCGGGCCCGGGTGCGGCTCATGAGCTCGTCGAGGTCGCGATCGGCCACGCAGTTCAACGCGTTCGCACCGCCCGCCGCGAGATACCCGCCGCCGGCCACCGCGAGCACCAGCGACCACGACAGCTGCCCCGCCGAGCCGGCGAACAGCGCGCACAGCGCGGTGAACAGCAGCAGGGAGATGATCCGCGGTTTCGTCAACCGCACGTAGTCCGCCACGACCACCCGGACCGGGGTCACCCAGCCGGCACTGAGCGGAATACTCATGAGGGCCTACTTCCCACGGATCCAGACGTTCTCGGAAGCCCGTTGGACAGTGCGGGGAGCAGCACGCGGATGAAGTCGCCGAGAATCAGCACGATGCCACAGGCGACCACAATGGCGGCCACCGCACCGATGCGGGCCAGGAGCTCGAACAGCGAGACCGGCACGAACGCGTAGCGCCTCGGCACCGACAGCGCGCCGGAGGCGAAGAACACTCCGACCACTCCCCACCCGCCGACCAGGATGAACACGGCCGCGATCTTGCCGATCCGGTCGGACAGCGACTGGCCGACGATGTCCGGGACGATGTGGAACACGCCACCCAGCAGGAAGAGCACGGCTCCGAGGGCCATGTAGGTGTGGAAGTGCGCAGGCACCCACAACGTGTTGTGGTAGTACTGGTTCACCGCAGGCGTGGAGTCGATGAGGGCTCCCACACCTCCGATGATCCACCCGACGAACCCGGCGAAGATGAACAGCGGTGCCGGGCGCCACCGCATGCCGGAGCGATAGACGAGAAGCAGCCCGCCGAACACCGTGACCACGGCAACCGGAATGGCCGAACCGTATGAACCCACCTGACCGAGGATGGCCAGGCCGACCGGCTGGGCGAAGTCCATGTACAGGTGGTGGAAGTACGGCAGCATGATCAGGAACAGGGTCAGGATCAACACTCCGACCACGGCCCGCGACGCCTTCCACGGGCGCTTCGCGTAGTGCGGTAGCACCGAGTAGGCGATCGCCGCGCCGAGATAGATGTCGAAGTTCACCAGCATGTGGCCGGTGAAGAAGATGAGTTCCTTGGCGACCAGGGCGTTGAGGACGAACGCGGGGTCGGCGGCGTTCGCCAGCATCAGCGCCACGATGATGGCGCCGGGAAGGGCGGTGAAGATGCCGGTGATCGCCATGACCGCGCCTGCGATGATGGTGGAGTTGGTGGTCCCCGGGTCGCCCGGCTGCGCCTTACCGGTCAGGATGTCGAAGCCCAGCAGCTTTCCCGGGTTGCCGAAGCGGGCGATGCCCGCGCGGAGGAAGTCGATGCACCAGATGGCATAGGCGACGACCACCAGGGCCAGCCCGATGAGGAAGGGCCACGTCCACCCCGGATTCCAGCCGGGCAGCGGTCCGGGATGGGTCGGGAGCGGATACAGGAAGGTCCACCCGGTGCCGAAGTGGCCGATCACTGTAGTGATCACCACCAGCACGGAGCCGACCACCGCCAGCACGTACACCAGTGCGTTCACCCGAACCGACAGCGGGAGCTGGTCGCGGACCAGATACCAGACCACGCTGGCCAGCGCCATCAGCACCACCGCGACCATGCCGGTGCCGTGCAGGGTCAGGATCGCGTAGAACCACATGTCCGGCAGGACGCCCCACGCCTGGGTGAGCCGCAGCAGCAGACCCAGCAGGGCCAGGACGACCAGCAGGAGTCCGGTGGTGCCCAGCCACAGCAGCGCCATCCGGCGCGAGGCCGTATCGATACCGCCCCCCGGCCCGCGCGGCCCCACGGTGCCGCCGGACGCCGACGCGGCCGGCGCCTGGGTCGGCGTCTCGGCCCGGACATTGCGTTTCAGTTGCATGAACCTCACCCCTTCGCGGGGATCACGGTGATCTGGGAGACCATGGCCGTGTGGTACAGGCCGCACAGTTCGAGGCAACGGACCTGGTAAGTGCCGGGGTTGCCGAACCTGAGGTAGAGCGTGTTCGTGTAGCCCGGCATGGCCTGAACGTTGCCGACGATGTTGCCGGCCGGGTCGTAGATGACGAAGCCGTGGTTGACGTCGGACGAGGTGACCTCGAACTTGATCGTCTGCCCGGCGGGCACGGTGCTCGGACTGATCGTCCACTGCCACTGCTGTCCCCGCACGTGCACCGTCGTCGTGGCCGGCGGCAGGGTGGCGGCGCGGGCGATCGGGTACGGCATGTGCGGGATCGTGAAGCCGAGGGCGATCAGCGCCAGGACCACGACCAGGACCAGCCAGTACCGGCGGATCCGGTAGCCGGTACGGGTCACGGCCGCGAAGTCATCCGGCCCCTTCGCCGCTCGTGACGCGACGAAGAGGAACCCCGCGCCGAGGACGATGGCCGCCGCCAGGAACAGGAACCCGGCGATGTATTGCACAGGCATTCTCGCCTCCCAAACATCGGCCACTCACTTGACGACGAACGTCCCCGTCATCTGCGTTGGGTGGACGTCACAGCGGAAGAAATACGTGCCTGGCTGCTGTGCGGGCACGTGGTAGGTGACGGTGCCGGGACCGGTCACCATCTGCCCCCCGAAGAGCTTGTCGCTCGCCGAGGAGTTCGTGTAGATCGACACATCGTGCGCCACGCCGTTGTCGTCGTTCTTGAGCGTGATCGTGAACGGCGTGTTCGCCGGTGCGGCCAGACACTTCTTGTTGAACGCCAGGCTCTGCGACGTGATCTGCAGCGACGTGCCATTCGGCGAGCAGGCCGCGGCGGCGCCGCCGGCGCCGGTGCCCTGGGACCCGGCCGCGTTCGTAGCGGCGCCGCCGCCGCAGGCGGTGACCGCGACTGCGATCACCCCGGCGAGTCCGGCCGCCCAGACACCCCCGGTGCCGCGGCGGCGAGCCGCGCGAGTATCAGTCCGCGCCTGCGCACCACCGCCGTCGACGATCTTCGCATTATCAGTCATTCGGGCACCACCTCACGAGAACAGGACGAACTGGGACCGGTCACAGTGCTCCCCCGTCCTCCCCTTGATTCACTCCCGCCCTCGGCGTTGTCGGATGCCCGACCGGGCCGCCCGCGGCCGTCCGGTCGGCCGCCGCGCCGACGTGCACACGCTGCAGGAACCACCCGGCGCCGGAAGCGACCAGCAGCGCACCGCCGATCGCGGCCACGATCGGCGCGAACCTGACGCCGATCACCCCGACGAGCACCGCGACCGCCATGACGACCGGCCACGGGCTCGGCGGGAACACGTGGTCCCGGCCGACCTGGGCCACACCCTCGGCGTCGTCGGCCGCATCCGTGTTCGCGCCCCGCCCGAGTTGCCACGCGATGTAGAGCATCGAGAGTGCGAAAACCAAGAGCATGGCCGAACCCGGGGGCTCCCTCGCGATGATCAGGAAGACGATCGCCGCCAGGAGCCCGAGAACGCCGAGCACCAGGAAGATGCGCGCGGACGACCTCATGTCGCCACCTCCAGAACAACGAAGGTGAAGATCGAGGCGATCACCACGAAATGCCAGAAGATGGCGCAGCCCTGGAGCAGCGCGTCATTGGTGCGGGTGAGCTCGCGGGCGTAGGCACGGCCGAGGACCAGTAGACCGAAGATCAGTGCGCCGAGTACGTGGGCGCTGTCGACCACACTCGCCGTCCAGAAGACGGTCCCGAAACCGCCGTCGTGCACGGTGAAACCGACATGTGACAGGTCCCAGCCCTGCAGCCCGAGTGCCACCGCGCCGAGCGCCAGCGCGAGCCACAGGAACCGGACCATGCCGTTGGGCACGTCAGTGCGGATCGCCCACCTGGAGAGCACGACCGCCACACTCGACAGGATCAGCAGGGCGGTGGCGATCGCGCCGAGGGTGGGATCGATAGCAGGGATGCCGGCCGGCGGCCACGCCGTCGCTCGACTGCGCGCGGTGAACCACGCACCGAACAGGACCGAGAAGAACACGGCTTCCGAACCGACGAACAGCACCACACCCAGCACCACCGGCGGCATCTTGTCGATCTCGCCGACCGCGGGCCGCCCGATGACCTCCGCATGTGTCATGACCCCACCTCCGGCGGGTCCAGCCGATCGGTCCGTACCGGCGGATCTGCCGCTACCGCCGCAGTAGCAGCGGCGTCGATCCGCATGTCGAAAACCGGCCGCTCGGAGCGGATCCGGGGTACCGAGTCGAAGTTCCACGGCGGGGGCGGGGAACTCGTCGCCCATTCCAGCGAGTTCGCCTCCCATGGGTCATCCGGCGCGGTCCTCGGTTGACGCGAGGTGAGGACGACGTTGACCGCGAAGATCACGGCCCCGATGGCCAGCAAGTAGGCGCCGACGGTCGAGATCTGGTTCAGCACGGTGAACTGGGGCAGGTAGCTGGCGATGCGGCGGCGCATGCCCTCCAGCCCGTCGATGTGCATCGGCATGAAGGCCAGGTTCGCGCCGATGAACCAGACCCAGAAGTGGATCTTCCCGAGCCTTTCGTCGAGGAACCGCCCGGTCCACTTCGGCCACCAGTAGTAGAAGCCGGTCACGATGCCGAATGCCGCGCCACCGAACAGCACGTAGTGGATGTGCGAGACGACCCAGTAGGTGGCGTGCAACTGGTAGTCGACGACCGGCGAGCCGAGGAAGACTCCGTCGACACCGCCGACCAGGAAAAGCAGCAGAAAACCTATGGCGAAGTACATCGCTGCCGTCATTCGGATCTGACCCTGCCACATCGTGGCGGTCCAGTTGAAGAACTTCACCCCGGTCGGTACGGCGATGGCCGCTGTCATGGAGGCGAAGAACGGGGAGTACGAGGCTCCCGTGACGAACATGTGGTGGGCCCACACGCCGAACGACAACATCCCGATGGCCAGAGTGGCGTAGATGAAGGCGCGGTAGCCGAACAGCGGCTTCCGGGAGAAGACCGGCACCACCTCCGAGATGATGCCCATCGACGGCAGGATCAGGATGTAGACCTCCGGGTGCCCGAAGAACCAGAAGATGTTCTGCCAGAGGATGGCACCGCCGCCACCGACCGCTGGATCGAAGAAATGCCCGCCGAAGTTCCGATCGACGAACAACGCCATCAATGCCATCGTGAATGCCGGCATGGCCAGGACGATGAGCGTGGAGGTGACCAGAAACGTCCACACGAAGATCGGGATCCGGAACATCGTCATGCCGGGTGCACGCATCTTGAAGATGGTCACCAGCATGTTGATGGCGCCGAGCAGCGAGGAGACGCCGAGGACCAGCAGCCCGAGGATCCACATGTCCTGGCCCCAGCCCGGCGCCGAGCCGGCCATCAAGCGCTCGGACAACGGTGGGTAACTGGTCCATCCCGACTGTGCGGCGCCGCCCGGCGACGCGAACCCGGCCAGCACGAGCGCGCCGCCGAGCGGGAACAGCCAGTAGGAGAACGCATTGACTCGCGGGAACGCCATGTCCGGTGCGCCGATCATCAGCGGCACGACATAGTTCGCGATACCCACCGTCACCGGCATCACGAACATGAAGATCATGATGGTCGCGTGCATCGTGAACAGCTGGTTGTAGGTGTCGAAGCCGAAGACCAGACCGTTCGGCGACATCAGCTGAGTGCGCACCAACATGGCCAGCACTCCACCGAAGGCGAAGAAGACGAACGCCGTGATCATGTACAGCACACCGATCTTCTTGTGATCGGTGGTGGTCAGCCATTCGACCAATGGGTTGCGACCCGGATCGTGCGGGTGCACCACCGTCGTTCCCGCCTCGCGCACAGTCATCCGGTGTCTCCTATTTGACGATGAAGGTTCCGCGCATCGCGGCGGGATGCACGTCACAACGGAAGTAGTACGTCCCGGGTTCGAGAGCGGGCACGTGGTATGTGACGGTTGCGGGGCCGGTGACGAGCTGACCGCGGAACAGCGCGGTCGTGGCCGCCGGGTTCGAGTAGATGGCGACGTTGTGCGGCACCCCGGAGTCCTTGTTGGTGAAGGTGATCGTGAACGGTGCGCCGGCCGGGGCGGCGAGGCAGTTCTTGTCGAAGTGGAGTCCATCGGCAGTGACCGCGACGTCGGCGCCCGAGGGCGAGCACGCCGGGGTCTGCGCCTGGCCGGCGCGCAGCGTGGCGAGTCGCTGTTGGAAGTCGGCCAGGCGCAGGGGCGCCACCGTGAAGAGCATCTGGCTGTGGAACTCCCCGCACAACTCGGCACACTCGCCCGGGAACAGCTTCCCTGCCGCGGAACTGTCGAACGTCTGCTCGAAGGTATTGGTGCGACCGGGAATCACATCGCGCTTGAAGAACATCGCCGGCACGGAGAACGAATGGATGACGTCCGCCGAGTGCAGTACGAACTTGACGCGCTCGCCCACCGGCACGTAAAGGGTCGGCCCTTTGGTCTGGCCCTGGGCAGTCTGCGTGACGCCGAGCGGCCTGCCGTTGCCGTCGGCGTAGGCGAAGCTCCACTGCCACTGGTAGGCCGTCACGTTGATGGTCAGGACAGGCGGCGGATCGGCGTTGACGTCCGAGTACTCGGAGAGCGAGACACCGAGGAGGGAGAACAACAACACCGCCGGAATCAACGTCCACGCGATCTCGAGATTACGGTGGCCGTGGATCTGGGGCGGCAGCTTCGCGGTGTCCGTCTTGCGCCGCTCGCGGAAGCGAACGACGAAGTAGACGATGGCGCCACCTTCGAGGACGAAGACCACAATGCTGGCGATCAGATAGGCGATCCACAGGTGGTGTACCTCGTCGCCGCTCTGCGTGATGGTGTCCGGCCGGCACGCGGACACCGCGCTGGCCGTGATCGCCACCACGCTCGCCAGTACAGCGCGCCGCAGCCGGCGCTGCTGACCTTTCGTCACAGCCCAACGAGTCCGCAAACGGATCACCCGTATCCACCGTGGCTGGTAGAGGATGTGCGGCGTTGATCATATTGCGGCGGTCGTCACGGACGTGACCGTGCAGAGCCGGTATCTTTCGACTGTGGATTGACCACGGTGGTGATGCTGGTAAAACCACGACCCACCGTGGCGGCCGCCGTCAGTTCCGGGTGATGAACTCGGCCTCGTGCGCCAGCCGGACGAGCTGTGCCCTGGTCTTGGCGGCCGTCTTCTGCACGATGTGCGCGCGGTGGGTTTCCACGGTCCGCACGGCCACCTTGAGGATGGCGGAGATCTCGGCGTTCGTGTGACCGAGCGCCACCAGCCGTAAGACCTGCCGCTCCCGTGCGGTCAGGCGCAGCGTCGATTGCTGCGACGCGGTCGCTGACCGGCTCTTCCGCCTGATCAGCAGCGCCCCCAGGGACGGGTGCAGGTACTCCTTGCCTGCCGCCACACTGCGCACGGCGTCGACCACCTCGTCGGCGGCGGCGTCCTTGAGCACGTAGCCGCGAGCGCCCATCGTCATCGCCAGGTCCACCACGGTGAGGCTGTCGATCATGGTGAGCACCAGGGTGGGCGGGTCGGGGTACAGGGCGGTCACGGCCGCCACCGCCTCGGCACCGCGGGCGTCCGGCAACAGCAGGTCCAACACGATGACGTCGGGCCTGCACTCGAGGTCCGCGGCTTCGGCGAGGCTCGCCGCCTCCCCGCACACCTCGAGATCGGACTGTCGCTCGAGCAACAGTCGCAGCCCGGCTCGCACCACGGCGTGATCTTCGATCAGCAGAATCTTCATGTCCGCTTCGTCCCTGAGTGCCCGCGCCGCGCCCGGAGCGACGTGAACGTGTCTCGCGGCAGGCCGGGCAGATGCCATGGGTGTGGTGCCCGGCGCAGCGGCAGCACGAGTCGAATCATCGTTCCGCGCCCAACGCTCGACTCGATGGCGAGCTGCCCTCCGACGTACTGTGCGCGCTCCCGCATGCCGACCAGGCCCAGCCCCGGCCCGGTCGGTCCGGTGCCCAGCAGCCGCTCGGCGTCGAACCCGCACCCGTCGTCCTCCACGACGGCGGTGAGCTGCTTGCCGCGCGCGGTCAGCGTGACCGAAGCCGAGTGCGCCCGCGCATGCTTCGCGACGTTCGTCAACGCCTCCTGCACGACGCGGTACACCGTGGTCTCGAGCTCGGGTGGCACCGGCCGCCGGAGCGGGACCACGGCGAGATCGACGTCGACGCCGAACCGTTGCTCCGTGTGGTCGGCCAACCGCTGCAATGCCGACACCAGTCCCAGCTCGTCCAGCTCGAAGGGGCGCAGGGCCTGGGCGAAGACGCGGGTCTCCCGCAAGGTCCGCTCCGCCAGCTGGCGGAGCTCGACGACCTGGGCACGCAGCCCGTCGGACGCGGCGTCCTCGAGATCCTTCGCGAACAGCACGACGGAGGTGAGCATCTGTCCGAGCCCGTCGTGGAACTCACGGGCCAGATGGGTCCGCTCCTCCTCGCGCGCCCATTCCATACTCCACAGCACCGCCTCGTCCAACCGCTCGCGACGCTGCAGGTCGAGCAGGATGCGGGTGCGTGCGGCCGACTGCCGCTCCGCGAACAGCATTCGGGCGTTCGAGTACGCGAGGGCGACGTAGCTGGCCAGCGCCTCGATGAGCTCGGCGTCCACTGGCGTGAACGGCCGGCCGTTCCGCTTGTCGGTGAGGAACAGATCGCCGATCACCCGGCCCCGGTACCGGATCGGCACCCCGAGGAAGGTGTGCATCATCGGGTGGTGGGGTGGGAACCCCTTCACCCGCGGGTCGGTGCTGAGATCGTCGATCAGCACCGTACGGCCCTCCCTGAGCAGGTAGCCGTGCAGGCCGGTGCGGCTCGGCGGGTCCCCGATCAGCTTGGCCCGTTCGGTGTCCATCCCGTGGGTGATGAACTTGACCAGCGTGCCCGCGTCATCGATCAGCAATGCGCCGTGCCGGGCGTCGGCCAACCGGCAGGCGATCTCGGTGAAGCGCTCGAACAGGGCGTTGATGTCCAACTCGGACGAAAGGGCCAGGCTGGCTTCCATCAGCAGGCGCATACGGGGCGTCAGGGGAGAGTCACTGTCCGCATTCGTGCTCGAAGCCGGGACGCTCACGCCCATCAACACCCTTCGCCCGTGCGGTCACCGCCCGTGGCCAGATCACCTAGGACAGCACTACGGGTTGATGCACGCAAGGGGGAGAGGCTTGCGCCCCCGGCCTACGATGTGCGCGTGTGGCGTCCGGTCTCCCCCTCGTGGAGGCGTCTGCGCAACTGGCGCGACGCCCTGTGGCATCCGACGCCGGGTTTCATGCGAGGTGCCGCGCTGGCCGGCATCGTCGCGAACGTCTGCATCGTCGTCAGCGGCGGCGGCGTCCGGCTGAGCCAGTCCGGGCTGGGCTGC
>JBOHGD010000105.1:0-11270 GCA_050699955.1 Pseudonocardiaceae bacterium
ACCCCTGGGCCACCCGGCGGGCTTGGCGACCCCACACATAGGCAGGGTCTTGTCGGCGGCTGACAGCTGTAAACCAGCACATGGTCATGCGGCGGGAGGCGGCGGGTGCAATGTCCTCTTCTGCCGCAGTGGGAACGTTGGGCCTTGGCTACGACGTCGCCGCCCGACCCAACCTCCGCGTGGCCGACTGTGCCGGTCCCGGCGAGCAGGCCGGCGCGGTGGCACAGATGCTCAGCGGTGTCAGTGAGGTGGCGCCAGCCGCCATCACCGACCGCCTCGGCGCCCGGCGCGGATTATGATGCTCCGGTGCTGGAGCTGAGCAGCCTCGACCTGGAGGACATCGCCACCGCGTTGGCCGACCAGACCGACTACGAGCACCGGTGGCTGATCAACCCCGAGACCGGGGGAACCGTGTTCTGGACCTGCGACACCGGAATCGACGGCCAGCCGCCCGTGGACCTCGACGAGTTGGACCTGCTTCACATCGAGCCGCTGCCGTCCTCCCTCTGGTACCAGGACATGGCCGACTTCGCCGCTCACCTCAGCAACGAGCACGCCGCGCGGAGACTGACCCGTGCTCTCCAAGGCAAAGGCGCCTTCCGCCGGTTCAAAGCCGAGCTGCACGAGGAGTTTCCGCACCTGCTGCCCGCGTGGTACGCCGTCCGCGACGCCCGCTCCCACGGCCGCGCGGTCCAGTGGCTCGCCGACAACTCACTCATCGCCGAGGTCGCCGCCGCCCGCTTCCTCGACGAGCACCCGGAACCCAGCCTGCCGTGACTCCTGACAGCCGTTCACCCCCGACGGCCTCTTCTTGAACACGCACACATCTGTCGCACAGCGCTGTCGTACTTGATATGCAGGTAATCGTGAGGCTCCTCGTTCTTGGGGTACAGCGCCTCGATTACGCTGCATATCACGCATTATGCGGCCCGCTAGGGCGAAGGTAATCTCCGATTACCCGCATAATGCCGATGAGAGTGCGTTGTTGGAGCTAATTTGTACGGGCAAGGTGAACAGCGGCAGTCTACGACCGGGTCGTCTACAAGATCGGGAACGGTCCAGTCTGACCCCGTCTGGTCAGTTAGATGGTTGGCATGGGGGATTGGTGGGCAGGTCAGACAGGTATTGGTTCCACTGAGCTGTGGTGATTGGAGGCCATTTAGTAGCGCAGATTCGAGCAGCGGCCTTGTTGGGGTTGGTTTCCCACAGTCGGCCCGTGTTGTCGTCGCTTCCGGTGGCCAGGGTGTGCCCATCGGGGCTAAAGGCCACCGAGTTCACCGCGCGGGTGTGGCCGGTCAGGGTGGTCAGCAGATGGGGGTGATACGGGTCGCCCAGGTCCCAGAGCTTGACGGTTCCTTCGGTGCTGGCGGTGGCCAGGGTGTGCCCGCTGGGGTTAAAGGCCACCGACTCGACATCGCTGGTGTGGGCGGTCAGTCGGGTGGCGTCGCGGTCGGAGGAAATGCTGAGCAGACTGCCCCGAGCCTCTGCGGTAGGGGCAAGCCGGTAGGCGGCTAGGGCGAGTTGGGCGGCGAGCGCGGGGTTGGTCGTTCTGTGCGTCAGCGCCTGCCCGGCCACCTGCCGGGATAACGCGAGATTTCGTTCTGCCACTGCGGTGCGTTCTTGGGTGACGGCAATCCCCGCCGCCGCCAGGGCGAGGACGAGAAACACCGTCAGAGCAGCGACGCCACCACGAGCCAATCGCATGGTGCGACGATGCTGGGTGATGTGCTCTCCTACCAGCGTGTCCTTGTCGACCTGGCGGACTGCGGCGGCGACGTCGGCTACGCATGCCCGCAGCCGGGGATTGGCTTGGTCTACTTGGTTGGTGTCGTGTAACCAGCGCAGATCCACCCAGCGGGGTGTCCCGGGGAAGGCGTCGCGCAAAGCGTGCGGTATGGCCGCGTTAGCGTTGTCATCCTCTTCGATGTCGCTGGCGTAGACGTACTTGCCCTCGGTGACTACCACCAGCACCCGCTGCGGTGACTTGTTGTCCAGCCACCATTCGACCTCACGTTTTACCCACTTGGACTGCGCCGCCTGCGGTGAGGCCATCAGCACCAGCCAGTCAGAGGACGCCAACGCGGTCTCGATGGAGGTCCACAGGTCTGGATTCGCGGCCAGGTTCGTGGTGTCCCGGAAGACCCGCAGTGCCCGTAGCCGGTACCAGGGCTTGGCAAACTGTTGCAACCCCGTCTGCAGCGCAGAGGCCAGCGCGCCATCCAACGCGTGACTGTACGAGATGAACACGTCATAACCAGCGGTTTCGCTGACCACCCCGAAATCCTCCCCAGCATGTCCGACAAAGCACGCAAAACGGGCCAACCACACGCACAAAGCCGTGCGCCGCAGCCTTTGCTGGCGCCTGGCAGGCGGGGACTCGGCACCCCGATCCACACCGGGCGCAGGGCTGGCGCTTGCCAAACACGCTATAGAGTAGGTGCCTGGCCGCCGCCGACGTGGGTCTTTCACCGGGACCGGCCCACCGCAGTCCCAGGCTTGTGTACCTCCGATTGCTGACAGCTACATCAACTCCCAGCCTTGCCCACCGGCCACCGACATCGAGAAGCGCCCTGCACTGGTAACGCACTCATCTGCCGCCGAGAGCAGCGTTGCGGAGTTCTACCTGCTGGTCGTGGTGGCGATCACGCTGATCCTGCTGTGGTCGGGATGGGGTGTGCTGGGTCGTCGAGCCAGACCCACTGGTGGTCGGGGGTGACGGTGACGCCGTAACGGTCGCGGTGTGGTCGGCCTGCCTGGTTCCACCAGGTGTACCCGGCGGCGGCTTCGTCCCAGAGCCGGCGTGTTCCCGCTTGGCGGACGATTTTGTCGTGGACCGAGGCCCAGGCGTGCGGGGCCAGCAGCCACAGGGTATCTAGGTAGCCGTCAGTGCCCAACTCCCAAGTCAATCGGCAGTCGGGTAGGTGTAGGCCGATCCTGAAGCGGGCCTGTTCTCCGAGGAAATCGGCCAGGTCGATGTCGGTGGTGCTGCGTGCGGCGATGGTGTCGAAGTCGTCCGGTTCGTCGGGGATCACCGGGCGCTGCGCACGGAGCCGCATGAACGCCGCCCAGTCCACGATGCGGCCCAGGGCGCGCTGTCCGCTGTCGTCGACGGTCAGCCGCAGCAGGGCGCTGTTGTCGAAGGTGGTGCCCCAGGGGGTGAGAATGATCCCGCCCGGCCGTGTCTGAGCTACCCAGGGGTAGGGAACGGTGTGCACCGAGCAGGTGGCGATCACCCGGTCGTACGGGGCCCCCGGGGGGTAGCCGCGCGCACCGTCGCTGGTGACGACCAGCGGTCTGCGGCCCAGCCCGGCTAAATTCCGGCGGGCGGCCTCGGCCACCGCCGGGTCCACCTCGACGCTGACCACCTGCTCGTCGCCGAGCCGGTGTGCCAGCAGGGCCACGTTCCAGCCGGTGCCGGTCCCGATTTCCAGGACCCGCTGCCCGACGTGAGTGTCGAGGTGGCCCAGCATGGTGAACACGACAGCAGGCATCGAACAGGAACTGCTGATCGGGTACCCGTGCTCGGAACCTGCTGCTCCGTCATGGAGCTGGGTGATCACCGACTCGTCGCTGTAGGCGTAGGCCAGCCAGCCCGCGGGATCCCTGCTGCGCTCGACCGGCTCGTCCACCGATTTCCAGACCTGGTCGGGCAGAAACCGGTGCCGCGGGTTGGCCGCGTAGGCGACCCGCCAGTCGGCCGGAAGCTGATCCCCCAATCGCTCAGCCAACTCCCGCTGCGCGTCGATCACTTCTTGTCGTCATCCGGGTGGTCGTCGTCCGGGTAGCCGGCGCTACCGCTACCGCTGCTGCCGTGCTTGCCTTTCTCGTCGTCTCTCGGCCTGACAATCTTCGACGGGTCCACCTGCTCGCTCGGTCTCCCGCCGTCCCGCGTTTGATCGTGCTTGGCCATCGTCACTCTCCCCTCCCTGGCCTGAGGAAGCAGTTACCCCAGGCTCGACCACCATGTCGTGGCCACCATCGGCGGCCAGCACCGACGTGAACGCTACTCACGAAAGTTGTCGACGCCCTTGAATCGCTCGCCCGACTGCAAAAACCTTAGGAGAGGGTCGTCGTAGATCTCGTGGGCGACGTCCGCGTCGGTCGCGCTGTGGTCGCAGTAGTGCTGCAGGGCCGCCCGAACGACGTGTTCGTCCATCGCCGATGCTTCCACTGTCCGTGCGTCACTCGTCGGTCCACTAGCGAGTCAGACGCTACCGCCAGGCTCGGACCTGCGAAACCGACACGATCCCTCAGGACACGCTCATGCCCGCGGGCTCAGCCAACTCCGATACGACCGGACACGTGCCAACATCCGCTATTGACACTGGGCGGCCCTGTACCCAGAGTCACGGCGAGTGTCGCTCGGACCGGCTCCCGGTCGCGCCGGGGAGAAGACGTGGCCCTGATATTCGTGGCAGTGCCGGTGAATCCATCGTGGGTTCGCGGAGCAGGTCAGGTTGCTCTGCGACCCCAGGCCGAGATCATGGGTGAAGTGGCGAGATCGAGGATCCCAGCTGCGACGTTGGTCAGATGCTGGTCGACGTCGTCATCGGTGGCCAAGCCGGCGCCGACCAGCCGGTCGCGGATCTGCGCGACGGTGGCCTGTTCGAGCAGGTTTCAGACAGGCCCGGTCATCGGGAAGAAGGCATCGGCCTCGACGTCAACGAGGCCGGCCTCGCGCAACAGTCGGGGCAAGGCCCGCCCGTAGGACAGATCAACACCACGCTGGGACATCAGCATGCGGAAATCGCGCTTGAGTTTGTTGGCCAGCCGTTGAGGTGGACCCGCTTCGTCCGGACAGACCAGCGGCTGCATCATCGGGTCCGCCTCCTCGACCAGCAGCCAGCCGCCGGGCCGCAGCGCTGCAGCTGACCGGATTGGCTCCTCAGGTCCTGTGCAAGCCATGGCTGGTAAGAGAGGTTTCCACGCGCTCGGCCTCGGGTGATCCGAGCTGCTGGTAGCGCGCGAGTGCCTGTCGTAAGCTCTCGGCGCCCTCGCTGTGGTTCCCCTCCTGCAGGTGGCATCGCCCGATGCCTTCCAGTGCTCGTGCTTCCTCCAGCGGTGCGCCCAGTTCTCGGGCGATGTGGAGGGCGTGGCGGTGGTGGGCACAGGCGTTGGCAGGAGTCGAGGACTGATTCAGCACCTGGCCCAGATTGTTGTGGGCGTTGGCTTGGCCGTGCCGGTGACCGAGGTCGCGGTAGAGCGCGAGAGCCTGTTCCAGGCTGGTGGTTGCCGCCGCGTAGTCCCCGGTCCGGTGCTGTACCTCACCCAGGCAGATGAGGGCGTCGGCTTGGCCGAGCCGGTCGTCGATGTCCTGGTGAAGCGCGAGAGCCTGTTCGTGACTGGTGGTTGCAGCCGTGTAGTCCCCGGTGAGCCGGTGCACGATGCCCAACTCGTTGAGGGCGTTGGCTTGGCCGTGCCGGTCACCGAGGTCGCGGTAGAGCGCGAGAGCCTGTTCCAGGCTGGTGGTTGCCGCCGTGTAGTCGCCAGTCTGGTGCTGCACCATCCCCATAGTGTTGAGGGCGTTGGCTTGGCCGATCTGGTCGCCGAGGTCGCGGTAGAGCATGTGAGCCTGTTCCAGGCTGGTGGTTGCTGGTGGATAGTCCCCGGTCAGATGCTGCACGCCACCCAGATAGGTGAGGGTGTTGGCTTGGCCATGCCGATTGCCGACTTCGCGGTGAAGTGCCAGAGCCTGTTTCAGGCTGGTGATCGCCCCCGCGTAGTCCCCGGTCAGCTCCTGCACGATCCCAATATTGTTGAGGGCTTCTGCCTGCCCCTGCCGGTTGCCAAGTTCGTGGTGGAGCGCGAGTGCCTGTTTCAAGTTAGTCATGGCTGCCGGGTAGTCCCCGGTCAGGTGCTGCCCGGCGCCCAGGGCCGTGAGGGTGTCGGCTTGGCCATGCTGGTTGCCCAGGTCACGGTGGAGTGCCAAAGCCTGTTCCAGGCTGGTGGTCGTCGCCGGATGGGCCCCGGTCAACCGTTGCATGATTCCCAGGTTCTTGAGGGTGTTGGCTTCGCCGAGCCGGTTACCTGATTGACGAGCGATGCCCAGGGCGGTTTGGTGCAGGCTCAGGGCTTGGCCCCACAGGCCTCTGGTTCGGAGGAAATCGTGCATCGCGGCGGGCAGATCGATAGCGTGCTGGTCCCAGCCGTGGGATGCGGCGTAGTCAGTGGCGGCCTGCAGGTTGGCACGCTCGGTCTCCAACCAGGCGGTTGCCGCGTCACGGGTAGTCAGGTCAGGGGCTGGGCTCGACAGCAGCCGGAGTGGCAGATGTTCGGCGCGGGTGCCCATCGCCAGTGAGTCGGCAAGGGTGGCGGTGTGCAGGTAGTAGTCCAGCAGCCGGTTCAGGGCAGCGTCCCGCTCATGGGGCGGGTCAATGGCAGCCAGGCCACGGGCGTACTCGCCGAGCAGGTCATGAAAGCGGTACCGGCCCCGCGCCGGTTCCTCGATGAGAGACAGGTCGTAGAGGTCTTCCAGACAGCGGCAGGCACTGGTCTCGGTGATCTCACCTAGCGCAGCGAAAGCGTAGGAATCGATCTCGGGCCCGGGATGCAACCCGAGCCGTCGGAACGTCCGCTGCTGATCCTCGGTCAAGTCCCGGTAGGACAGGTCGAACGCGACAACAACTGAACGCTTCCCGGCGTCCATAATGGCCAGCCGATCCTGTGCCGCATTCAGCTGGGCGGCCAGATCGGCGGCGGACCAGGTCGGATGACGACGCAGCCGGGCGGTCATCAGCCGGATCGCCAAGGGGAGATACCCACACAGCCGGACCACCTCAGCAACTGTGGAGTCAGTGCACTGCAGGTCGGGACGGGCGGCCAGCCGAACGAACAACTCGGCTGCCTCGGCCGGCTCTAGGGTGTTCAGGTTGATCGACAGAGCGTCATCTAGCTCCGTCAACCTGCGGCGGCTCGTGATCAGTACCAAGCTGCCCCCTGCGCCGGGCAGCAGCGACTCCACCTGCTGGTATCCCTCCGCGTCGTCGAACACTAACAGCACTTTCTTGTCCGCCAGACGATCACGCCACAGCAACTCCCGGGATTCCCGGTCTCTGGGAATCTGGTGCGGAGCGATTCCGATGCTGAGCAGAAGCGTGGCCAGCGCGTCGGCGGAATCTACCGACCTCTGCTGAGGAGTGTGCGCATGCAAGCGGAGAAAGATCTGCCCATCCGGGAAATACGGGACGAGCTGGTGGGCAGCGTGCACGGCGAACGCGGTCTTACCGACCCCCGCCATCCCGTCGATGGCATGGATCCCCACCACACCCCCCGTGCCCACCCGGCCAGTCAGCGTCGCGATCAACTGGCGTAGTTCGCTTTCCCGGCCGGTGAAGCTACCGATGTCATGTGGCAACGCCCGAGTCGCCACTGCAGCCGCAGCCACCTCGTGGCCCGTTTTCCCGAGCTCGTCCAGCCGGGCCAGTACCTCCGCAGTGTCCATCCCGTGCACCAGTTCGGTCAGCCCGCCCGTCGCCGCCATATGGCGCAATGCGGACAGAACGGCCTTAGTCACCTGCCCGGTCAGCCAGTCCCGATCCACCGCAACGACCTGAAAAAATGGTCGGCCGGTATCGCCGTGCACCATCTGCCCCAGCTGGGCCACCTGCGCCGCAATCGCCGCTCGCAACCCCCTGTCCACCGCAGTGGCCTCAGCCAACCCCAGCCGGGGCGGGGCGGAGAAACAGTCCCGAAGACCCAGGCGCAGCGCTTCCCGGCACGACGGATCAACCTGTTCAACCACGCTGTCAATGGCCAGCCGCATCGCCGTATTCAAGGCACGCTCGTCCGACGGTCTGCGCGCCAATCGGATCCCGGCATCCCCGACCTGGGATACCACCCAGCCGACTAGCGCACTTACCAAATCAACCGGCATCAGTCTCACCCCCTCTTCCGGTTTGGGATTCTTGTGTCAGGCCTCGTGACAGTCGTCGGATGGTGATGCGATCCTCAAAGTAGAGGGTCGGGTCGGTCAAAGCTCGCTTCCACCCCGGCGAGACCTCGTTGCGGTCACCGGCTTTGGGCTCGATCCAGGTCGCGCTCGGCGAACTGTGCTTACAGGCACCGCTGGACCGGACCACTGTCCCCCGAGGCGGTGCGACAGGCCTGCCCGGTCGACACCCCCAGTCGCCGGAGGCCTCGCATTGGCCCTCCTCGACGCGACCGTAGAACCTCCCCGGGTAGGGGGCGTCTCCCCAGTCCTCACGAACCAGGGCTGCAGATTCGCTGGTCGACGGCCGCGAGGGGCCGGTCAGCACCGAGTCATGGCCCTCGACGTGCGCCAGTGCACGAAGACGATTCACGAACTCTGTGCGAGGCAACTGACCGCTGACGATCGACGTGTAGTGCCTATCGTTCAGTCTCATGATCGGTTCACCGCGCAACAGCAAGGGCATGATTTCCTTGCCGCGCTGCTCAGCTCGGTTGATCTCGCGGTCCACCCAGACCGAGCGCTCCGCTTCGGGCGTCATGACGACTACCACTGCGGTACAGGTATCGATCTGCTCCACGATCACGGAGGGCCAGCCCTCGCTGATTGCGATGTCCCGGTCGAACCAAACGTCAAGGTCGGCAGCCTGCAGGAATTGCGCGAGCGCAGCGACGTACGCGCGGTCTTCGCGACTGAAGCTGATGAAGACGTGTCGCGCGATCGCGCGGCGCTCGGTATCCGGTTGCCTGGCCCGCGCCGCCTCACGTGGACGGACATTCCACTCGGTCGCGGCTTTTCGACGTAGCCGCTCAGCCCTGGCGGTGTCCCCTCCGAGGTGCTCGACCAGGAACGCGAGGTAGCCCTTGCTGATGAGACGTGCGCCGGTGAAGAAGGCAGACAAGGTGCTCGGGGCCAAGCTGACCGCCCTGCCGATCTCCGCGTAGGAGGGTTGACCGGCTTCGCGGTGGAGCTCGTCGAGGTACTCCAGCAAGGCCCTCACGGCACCTTCAGCGGGCCATCTGTGCTTACTGAACGTTGGCACTGACACCCTCCGGCTGTACTCACACCCGACCGCTGTGGCCGTTTACAAACTGTACGCATTATCGTCTCGCTGCGCCCCTCAAATGCCTGGTCGCGGCGAGGTTGGCACGGCGTCGTCTCGATTGTTCGTCGCGCAACCTTTCGCGATCCGTGCGCTGGGTCCCGCCGGACCTCACCGTTGAACTAGATCTTCCTCGGGCGCAGAGGCTGGCCAGCCTGCCACACGACAATGGACAGGAGCCTTAGATGGAACATTGGCTGACCTTAGTGAGCGCGGTAGGGGACATTCTGTCGTTTGCCGCCGGAGTGATCGCCTTAGGCATCGCTATCAGCAGCTGGCGACATGGAAGTCATGAAGGACCGAATAGTCAGTCCGGCCACGACCGGACCGCGTGATCGTTTGAAGCACCAGGCCAAAGGTTGCGCCGGACCGACGCCCCACCGGTCCAGCCCGCGACCAGTTCCTTCACGTTAAATCCCGCGATGAAGGTCGGGCATGGACGGCTACGGATGCGTCGCGGCTGGTGTTTGGTTCGTGGCTTGGCGCGTGGGTGAGGTGCGGCGGACACCGGCGGTGTGCAGGAGGCGCTTGACGCGAGGCGACAATCGGAATAGGCGACCGATTCTGCCCTGCTAACCCGATGAGCCGTCGGCGTCTGAGCCTCGATCCACCGGCCAATTGTGGGTGTTGATCGTGTCGTGGCAGGGCAAATGCCCTCTGAACTGGGATGATGGTGTTTGCGAAGACCCCATGCACCCAGACCGAAGGGCATCTGCGAGATGCGATTGTTGCACAGCGCGGCGAATACATCGGCGCGATTCGATGATCCGAATCTGGTGTCGTGCGCCGGACTAGTGCCGGTGATGCGCTTGGCGCAGCGCTGCGACCTCGCTGGCCTGGTGGGCGAGCACGTGGCGGTGAGCGTCCCGGTCGGTGCGAACGCGCACCTGAAGATCCCTGCGATCGTGGCCGGCATGATCGCCGGTGCGGACTCCATCGACGACCTCGACGTGTTGCGCCATGGTGGCATGACCGAGCTGTTCGGTGGGGTCCGCGCCCCCTCGACCCTCGGATCGTTCCTGCGCGGGTGGCACTGGGGCAACGTGCGCCAGCTCGAGGTGGTGTCCCGGCATCTGTTGGCGGGTCTGGGCGCCGCGACCCCGGTGCTGACCGACGCCGCGGTGATGGCACATCTGGATATCGATTCCTGCCAACGCCGTGTCTATGGCCACGCCAAGCAGGGCGCGGGGTTCGGGGCGGCGAAGGTCGGTGGCTACACGGTGCGGCTGCGTGGGCTCAACCCGCTGCTCGCCGCAGTGTCCACCCCGACCTGCGCTCCGGTGCTGGTCGGTACCCGGTTGCGCGGCGGGACCGCCAACTCCGCGCGCGGCGCCGAGTCGTTCACCGCAGAGGCCATCACCACCGCCCGCGCCGCCGGGGCCACCGGGCTACTGATCGCCAGGATGGACTCCGCGTTCTACAACGGAGCGGCCATCGCGGCGTGTCGCCGCGCCGACGTGCGGTTCTCCGTCACCGCCCGGATGGACTCCAAGATCACCAAGGCGATCGAGGGGATCAGCGAGGACGCCTGGATACCGATCAAGTACCCGCACGCCATCTTCGACGAGGACGAGCAACGCTGGATCTCCGACGCCGAGGTCGCCGAAGTGTCTTACACCGCCTTCGCCGGGAAGAAGGCCCACGCGGTGACCGCCCGGCTGATCGTGCGCCGGGTCCGCCGCCTCGCCCCATCGCAGCAAGGGGAACTGCTGCCCGCCTGGCGCCACCACGCAGTCTTCACCGACAGCCCGCTGGCAATGCTCGCCACCGAGACCGACCACCGCGACCACGCCATCATCGAACAGCTCATCGCCGACCTCATCGACGGTCCCCTCGCCCACCTACCCTGCGGCCGTTTCGCTGCCAATGCCGCCTGGTTGACCTGCGCCGGGATCGCCCACAACCTGCTGCGCGCCGCCGCCACCCTGGCCTCCCGACCCCACGGCCGAGCCCGCAGCTCCACCCTGCGCCGCCAGCTGATCAACATCGCGGCCCGGCTCGCGCACCGCGGACGCGGCCAGCTGATCCTGCACCTACCCCAGGACTGGCCCTGGCAAGACGCCTTCGACGGCCTGTTCGACACCACTGACCACGCTCCACCCGCCCCCGCGGCCTAATCCGAACTTACTTGATCTTAGTGGCCGTGGAAGCATCCTGAGCTGGGGCTTTGCTGGTTGGCCGGGAGGACTCTGTGTCTACCGGCCACCCAGGCCCAGCGGAATCGGCGCGCCGAGGAGTTCG
>JBOHGD010000106.1:0-10529 GCA_050699955.1 Pseudonocardiaceae bacterium
TGGCCAGGTAGCTGGGGTCGCAATGTAGTTGCTGTCCCAGCTCGGCCAGAGAGAGTCCCCGGGCGACTCGCAGCGCCCGCAGCTCGGCGCCCCAATAGTGGTGCAGGTTCTGGTGCGGTGTCAGGTCTTTCGGTCGCTGTCCCATTGGGTCCCCCTCGATGAGGTCCATGTGGCCACCAGCAATGGGCCACGTGCATATGTGCCGTCTGTATCAATTCGTTCGTCACTCCAACCCGCGAAGCGGACAATACTCAGCTTCCGGAGACCCTTACGGTGACCTCATGCATCGGGAAGTCCTTGGCGTTGCCCGGAGTCGGGGATCGAGCCCAGTGCGGCCTCCAGCGCCTCGGCTGCCGTCCCGGTACGCAGGTCGGCACGTCCGCCAGCTTCGCCAGTAGTCCGAGTGGCACCCCTGGCCCCTGAAGCTCAAAGAAACCACATCGGTATCCAGCACGATGTAGGACATGTCGCCTAGCAAGCTAGGCGCCCCAGCTTCTACGCTACCTGGGGCGGTTCAGGATTAGGCGCAGGTCTGCCTGAGGAGGCACGATGCGTAGGCACGATTATGACGTTGGTGGTGGCCGTGATCTGCGGCTCAAGTCGGCTTGGATCGACGTGGAGGAGCCGGGCCTGACTTATCGGGCGGCGGCGGCGGCTGGCCGGACCGATGTGCTCGGTCCCGCTGGGCTGCTCGGATTGCATCGGTTGGTCGGCAACGCCGGTGTCGTCGGCCTGGTGGAGAAGAAGCGCTCTCCGATGCTCGATGTCGTGGACTCCAGGGGTGGGTCGGCCAGGGCTCACGCTGACACCATCGGGTCGAAGATCGTTTTCCAGCGGGACAAGGATGAACCCGCCAGCTTAGTTCCCAAGCCGATTTTACCGACAGTACACATACAACGGTACAAAGTGGCCCCGATGCCGAGAATCAGCCGGCAGTCATTTATTTGGCGCCCCGGCACCAAACTGGTCGACCTCAACTGCGGATGGTATGCGCAACTTGCAGTGGTGGACTATCACTACGTAAACACTATCGTTCCGGGGGGTTACGGGCGACCCGCTGCCGAGAAAGGGGCCACGGGGCACCTCTCGTATGCCGGTGGCAAGAATTTGCTGCCATACACTCCGGGAGTTAAGAACTATGGCTTCAGCCCCGATAGTGAGGTTGTAGGCGCACACCCGAGTGCCAAAGCGATAGAGATCGATAAGCCCACGTCTACCGCTGAGTGGAAGCTGGCGCTCCAGAATCACGGGCCGCTTATCGTTTCCAAGGCCGCCCACTATGTCGTAGTGGTTGGCGTTACCAAACGAGCCTTCTACTACTTGGATTCACTGACAGGCGGCGCTGCCTACCATGACTATCGGCTCATGCAGTTTTTGATCGACGGCGTATACTACGTCCCTCTTACCGAGGTAAAGGCCCTTTTCGGCATGCCCTAGCTTGCTAGGCAAGGTTCACGTGGCGTGGTTCAGCCACGGACGCACAGCACAGCCTGGCAACTACCGGAGGGCACCGACAGGAAATCAGCTACTCGCACCAGTGTGGGAGGGGGCGATGGTCAGGCTTGGTGCAGGACTGTGTCCTTCATGGCGGTGCGGAAGTCGGTCACGGCGGGCACGGTGTTCCAGGGGGCGAGGACGTCATCCAGTTGGCTCAGCTCGGTGAGGATTCGTCCGGATTTGGTGTCTGCGCCGATGGCCAGCGCGTCCAGTCCGAGGGTGGCGGCGTGCTCCACCTCGCGATCACCGGCATAGGCCAGGGCGGCCCGGGCGAGGTATACGCCACGGTCACGTCGGCGGTCGCTGGGCAGGTCTACAATCGCGTCCTGGAAGCTCTCGGCGGCGGCGTGGCGGTCTTCCAGGACCGCCAGACTCCGTGCCTGGCTGAGGCCGATCCATTTCTCGCCTACCCACGATCCGTACGGGGAGTCCGGATCGGCATCCATACTGCGGAGCAGCTCACGGGCACGATCGTAAGCCCGCTCCGTTGCCGCGCCATCGCCGCTGAGCGCGTAACCGTACGCCGCGCAGGTCGCCACCAGAACCGCGATCTTGCTGCGTGGTGGGGCCATCTTCAACGCTTGTTCACCAGCGCCAATCGCGTCGACTGACACACGCATGTCACCAGCGAGATGTGCCTTGTTCCCCAAGGTGTACGCGGTGAGTTCATGATCGGCGGCCAGATGGGACAAGCCGAGTGCGCTATCGATATAGGACTCTGCGAGGCGATGCTCACCCGCATCCTGGTAGAGCCACCCGCAGAATCCGGTGTACTGGGCCTGTACGCGGGCAAGTTCGCGCTGGTCGGCGCCGCGCCAGCTCGACCGGAGCTGCTGCATGATGCCGATCTGCTCCCGCACCAGGGGAATCACCTGCCACGGGCCGAACAGCCTGTCGTTGTCGATGAGCACCTGCCGCAGTTGCTGGAAATGCTCGATCGGATGGACATCGTCGACGTCCGGGTGCGGCGTGGCGGAGGGGATTGCTGCCGGTGCTGCGGCCAGGCCGATGGCGGCCGAGCCGAGGCCTTGGAGGAAGACCCTGCGTGGGACGGACACGAACACAACCCTTCCGTCAGACGTACGGGCCGGAACGACGATCTCCGGCGTCGCTGGGAAGGCCGAGAAGGTCGCTCCACCAGCCAGGCTACCGGGTGGGCTGGCCACATGGACCCCATCGCAGGCCACATGATCGGGCATCTGAGGGCAGGGTTTCGCCGTCAGGTCCCGGTCGGACTCGGCCAGGGTGTGCAGCCGGACCAGCATCCCCTGGGTTTGCAGCACGCGGTCGCAGCTCTGGGCCAGGGTCGCGGGGATGGGGCGCTCTGCGCGTTCTATTTTGGCCAGGTAGCTGGGGTCGCAATGTAGTTGCTGTCCCAGCTCGGCCAGAGAGAGTCCCCGGGCGACTCGCAGCGCCCGCAGCTCGGCGCCCCAATAGTGGTGCAGGTTCTGGTGCGGTGTCAGGTCTTTCGGTCGCTGTCCCATTGGGTCCCCCTCGATGAGGTCCATGTGGCCACCAGCAGATGCTCGCGTGCCTATCCGGAATCCGTGAGTAATTCGTTTGCCAGCCTATCGGGCATGGACGAGAACCGCATCGATGAGTCCGACGTGGCCCACAACAGGGGCCACGTGAGAATGTGGAACCCGCGGCAATGCGCCGATCAGTATCGCCGTCATGAATATCGCTCAGGTTCGCCCGGACACCATTGCACGGCACCGTTCCCAGCGGCGCCGGGTCATTCCCGCGCCTCTTGTCCTGTCCGTGGTCGACACCCGCACCGGGACGCTGCACCGCGTCCCGATCGAGACCGCCGCCCGGCACCGTCGCTCGGGGCGTTACCCGGCGCTGTGCGGCATCGAGGTGGCTGCGGCCAGCCTCAGCACCCCGGCGTCGGATGAGTGCCAGGACTGCCGGGGGGCAGCCCGGTGACCACGCCAAACGGCACCAGCAACGGAACGGGTGCTTACGTGGGGGTGGCCGGGGCGCGGCCGGTGATCCTGGTCCGCTACCGCCCCGACGTCACCGGCCAGACCGCGCGGACCGTGCACCTGGCACCGCTGCCGGACGGCGGGGCGCCCAGCGCGCTCACCGGACTCTGCGGCATCCTGCTGCACCCGGAGGACATCGAGCAGGTCGCTCCCGGCGAGGGGATGCCCTACACCCTGTGCGCGGTCAGCCAGATCAGCACGCTGCCACCGGGTGACGCCCCACCGGACCCAGCTACCCCCGTGGCCGGCCTGGACGCGGGGCCGTCCGAGGCCGAAGTGGTCTACCGCGGGTGGGGCTGGCCGGTCACGTTGCGCCGAGACCAGGTGTGGCTGGCCCTGGGCGCCGAGGTGGTGGCGCTCATGATGCCGATGGCACTGGCCGCCAGGGTGGCCGTCGTCCTCACCGCACGGCGCTGCCCACCTGCCATGCTCACCCACCCCTACGCACCCGAGCAGCGGGTACTGCTCGCGGGCGAGCCCTTCCCGGTGGCGCTGCCCTGGCCACCCGGTGCGCACCGGGTCGCCACCAGCCTGCTGCTCCCACCCACCACGACCCCGCGCGGCCCGCTCACCTGGACCCGCCCGCCCCACCCCGACGCGCTGGCGCTGTGCCGGGAGATAGACGTCCTCGCCGCGCTGCGCACCGTCCTGGACGAGCCCCCACCCACCGCGCCCACCGTCTTCTGATCCAAGCCGGGCGATCACGCGGTGACGATAGACAGCCCCTCGTGTTCTGCGAAGTCGGAGAAGTCCTAGGCACGGGTGTGGGCGAGGTGTGCGAGGGCGCGACGTCCGGGGACGAAGAAGTACTCGCCGCCGCGCATGGTGATCAGTGGAGGAATGGGTGACAGGAAGTGGGGTCGGTCTCCGGGAATGGTGAGGTTCGTTCCCTGCCGACTGTTGCTGAGGATCGGATCCTGGTCGTTGCCCAGACCGAGGCCGTTCCCGTCGTTCAGCCACTGCCCTTGGATGAACTCGAACTGTCGGGCGATGCTGGCGCACAGGCAGACGAACAACAAGCCGCGCTGCTGTCCGTCGTCGTCGAGCACGCGGTCGGGGAGTGGTGGGCCGTAGGAGATCCCCCGGCGCAGGATGCGGTGGCGGTACACGAGCCGGTCTCGGGCTTTGACGCCGTCGCGGGGGTTGGCCCGGCGGATGTGTGCGCCGATCGGGCACTTGAGCCCGTCGAGGTCGTCGGCGTAAGTGAACGCGCGGCCGAGCGAGTCTCCAGCAGCCCGGTGCTGGTCGGGAAGCGCCAGCGGCGTGCCGTCGGGGGTGCGCCCCATCATCTTGGCGGCCAGCGCCTCCGGTCCGTCCGGGTAATGCTTGCCCTGCTCGGCTATCAGGCGGCGGAACGCCGCGACGTCCTGACCCAGCTTGCGGTAGACGAGGTAGGTGCCGTTGCGGGCCAGTGCGGGTGGTGTCGGACCGGCGGCTTGGACGCCTTCCTCGTCCTGGTAGCCGAGGACGATCTCCCCGGCCCGCAACGGTCGCCACGTGCCGTCGTCCTGACGTACGCCCTGGCCGGGCAGCAGCTCGGCGGCGACGTCCTCGACGCCTTCGATGACCGGCTGCGAGATCCCGTCGAGAAAGCCGAAGTGCTCCCGGGACAGCTGCTTGCCCGAGTTCGCCCCCCTGGGCGCCCCGCCCTGGAGACGGTTGCCGTCCTGGTCGGCCACGATCTCGCCGACGTCGGCGAGGCTGTCGCGGACCCGCTGGCAGCGCCGTTCGAGGTGACCCGGGGTGGCGGTGTGCACGATCACGACCGCGTGCAGCGCGGTCGTGCCCGGTCCGCCGGGCTCCCAGTACCGGGGGTGGTTGGTGTCGACGTCGCCGAGCCGGTCGGTGCGCCCGGCCATGCCTGCCCGGAACTCCTCGGGGAAGGTGGCCAGCGTCTCCGGCGCTACTCCGAGCGCTGCCAGCCCGTCCCAGGTGAGGGCCAGGTTCAGGGCCGAGTCCGCCCGGGCTTGTCGACCACCGGCCACGGTGACCTCACGCGCGGCCACGTCTGCCAGCCAGCCCCGAGCCTTCCCGGCCGCTCCGAAGCGGACGAAGAGGTATCTGGCGTAGGCGAAGCGGGGGTAGCCGACCAGAATGTCCTGGATGTCGTCGAGCTCCAATCCCGTCATCGGTCAGCTCCCCTGGGTGGCAGAACGGTCAGTTTCGGCGGCGAAGGCGGCGCGAAGCTGATCGGGCGGCAGAGTCTGAGCCCGCCTGGCGAAGTCCACCAGCATTTCCCGGTCGGCCAGAGCGCGCCGGACCTCGGCGACCTCACCCGGGTACCCGGCGAAAAGGAACTGGGCGTCACGCTGGTGTTCGCGCAGGTAGGAGTTGCGGTCGCCCGGGTCGGGCCAGCCCTCGCAGGCTCCCCAGATCGCGTCGGCCTCGGTGCCGAGAGCCGACAGCAGCGTGTCGAGGTAGCCGGCGACAGGGTCGCGCGATGTCCGATCGAACACCGCGGTGAACAGCAGATATGCCGGGTCGAGCAGCTCGAACTGCTCGGGCCAGCTGTCGTGGAACACCCGGTCCACCACCACCCAGCGCCCGAAATGGGTGCCCGGCACGCCCGCCAGCGGGCTCTGGTCCAGGCGGGGAAGGCGTTGCAGGTGGGTCCGCAGCTCGTCGACGTGACCCCGTTTGATCGGGGTGAGAGCGACGAAGGCGTACGCGTTGCCTGCCACGTTCTTCTTGGCGAAGAGAAGCCGACGGAGGTAGGCCGACAGGCCTGGCAGGGTGCAGGCTTGACCCGCCAGGTTGGTCTGGACTCGGGGTAGTGCCAGTAGTCGGTACCAGGCCCGGGAGAAGGCGCTGTCGTCGCGCCCCGCGGCCAGCGTGGACAACCTCTTCAGGTCCCCGGCAAGCTCCTCGGCGGCCCGGATCATGGTCGCGCTCGCCTCGGGATATGCCGAGTAGTAGTGCTGGGCGACGAACTCGTGATTCTCCATGAAGGTCCGGAACCCCCGCGCCGGAATCAGCCCGGGAAAGCCTTCGCAGCTGGCCATGAGGACGTTGATGTCCATCCCGATGACCTGGCAGAACGCCTCGATGTATTCCTCCCACAGGCCGTTGAAGTTGCTCTCGAAGAGCAGGTAGGGGCCCTGCGGACCGTCCTTGGCGGCCGGACCGAGCTTGTCGAAAACCGAGAAGTGCGCGAAATGGATGAACGACAGGTTCCGCGCTGGGGTCAGCGGATGCAGGTGGCGAAGGGCCCACAGCGCCAGCCGCAGGTACGGCGCGCCCCATCCCTGCAGCTGGTTGAGCATCGTGATGGCCGTGGCCCGTCCGGCAGCGTTGGGTTCCCGGTCGGTGGTCGGATGCTCGGAACCCGACCCAGCGGAAGCGCTGGGGGAGCCGTCGTCGCCGAAGCACGAAACGGGCAGGGTCCTGAGATCTCCGTTGGTGCTCGGCACCGTGGTCGGCGCCTCCTGATGCGTCATCTCGTGCTCCCTTCCGGTGTCCCGCCAGGTGCGGCGGCTTACCCACCCGTGTCGTCGGTCGGAACATGATCACGTCTGTATGGCTTCTGCATCGTTCTCGCCATAGGAGAGACGGATTCAACTCAGCGAGATACCGCGAACGGCCATTGCAACCGTGCCCGCCACCCGGTTCGCGGTGACCGCTATGCCTGTGGCGCCGCCTGCTCGCGGCGAACCTCTGCGCGGGGCGCGTCGCCGACGAGCTGCCTCTGCGCTGGGTCGGGCAGATGTAGCTATCATGACCCACCGCTGGATGACGGGGAGCTCGGATCGCTATGCACTGTCGCATGAAGGTCGCTCTCACCGTCGCGGTCGCCGTGATCCTGGGCGTCTCCGGCTGTGGTGTGTCTGAGTCATTGTCTGGTCGCGTAGTCGCGGGTGTGCCGGCTGCCGCCCCGGCTCGCTCCCCGGCTCCGGATCCACCTGCCCCGCCCCGTGAGTTCGTCGCACCCGCCGCACCAACCGGGTTCGAGATGTCCGGTCCGGCGTTCGACATCAAGGCCGACGTCTGCCAGATGGAGTACATCCGACCGCTCGACCCGCCTGGCGACCAGAAACACACCGTGTGCTGGGTGCGGGAGGACTTCGGCGTCGCGCCCGGCAGCGACTCCGGCGGCACGAGCTACATCCTCGGCCACGCGTGGGCGAAGACCCCGCTGGTCTTCAACCCGTTGTCCGAACTCGCGATGCAGGAAGTCACCGGCCAGAACCCCGAAATGCAGAGCGGTGTCCCGACTTTCCCGGTAAAGGCGATCAACGGGTATGACATCGTGCTCCGTACCCCGAACGGCAGCCTCACTTATACGGTCACCCGGGCGTTCGCCGTCTCGAAATCGCAAGCTGGAGACGTGGAGTCCCTCATGGCGAACACGCCGAACCGAGTGGTCCTCATCACCTGCGGCGTCAAGGATGGCGTCGATGCCGACTACAACATCGTCGTCGACGCCTACCTGACGTCCTCGACGGCAGGGTGACAGTCAGAACCCAGTTATCTGCCAGTAGGTGGCAGCTACAACTGCTCCGCGTTTTGACCTTCTGCCGGGTGGGTGTCGAAATCCCGCTGTCCTGTTCGACGTGGAGGTGAAGGTCCACCGAGTGAGAGGACAGGACGATGACTCAGACGATCACGACCCAGGCCGTGGGCAGCGTCGGCAGCTCCGCCACAGCCAGGCCGGGCGGGCAGCGGCGCCGAGGGCACGTCGCGTTGTGGTGCCTGCAGGTGCTGGCCGCGGGCGTGTTCGTGATGGCCGCGATCCCCAAGGTCACCGCCGACCCCCAGGCCGTCGCGGGATTCACCGCCCTGGGCCTGGGCACGGTGGGCATGTACATCATCGGCGCCCTGGAACTCGCCGGCGCGATCGCCCTGCTCATCCCGCGACTGGCCGGGCTGGCCGGGTTGGCGTTCGTCGCTCTGATGATCGGTGCGGTCCTCAGCACCCTGCTGGTCCTCGGGGCGAGCCTGGTGGCGATGCCCGCGGCTGTGCTGGTGCTCGTGGCCGTCATCGCCTGGGGACGCCGCCGGAGCACCGCTGCCCTCATCGCGCTGGCGCGGCGGCGCTGAGTAAGCCGCTACCGGATATACCGGCTCGAATGTCGGCGCGGCGCGGCCCCTGCTCATCCTTGCCGTCGAACGTATGAGTGCGACCCGGACACAGCCCCGTCCACTGGTCGGTGGACGGGGCTGTGTCCCGCTTGAGCTTGATGAGTCCGATAGTCATGCCGTTGCTGCTGGTCGCCGTGAGCGTCGTGTCGGCGTGGGCGGGCTGGGTGCTCTACCGTCGCATCCGTCCGCGTCGGCTGCGGAGCGAGAACCTGGGGGGATTGACATGAGGGCGCCATTGCGTCGCACGATCATCACTACTGCTGCGGTCTCTGTGCTGGCTGAGGCTGTCGTCGTGGCACGGCGACGCGGTTTCCTGGTCGGGGCGGACACGGTGGTGCGGTGCAGGAGCGGGCACTTGTTCACCTCCCTGTGGATTCCCGGCGGATCGCTCAAGGCTCTGCGCGTTCCCTGACAGGGCTGGAGCCGGAGCGCACCAGCCCTGTCCGGGTTGAGAGGTCCACACGACTCCTCGATCCGAGGCGTCGAACGCCTGCCGCTGACGGGCGCAAACAAGATCCGGAAGTGGCGGATCTGGGGCTCAGGTGACTTCGTGCACTGGTGGAACCTCGATCCGCGACGGCCAACCAAGATCACCCCAGACGATCCAGAAACCGTCGAGCACATCCTTACCGAACGTCATAAGCTCCGGTACAGCTGCTCTGAGGTGCTTTACTATTGTAGGTTCCGCCGTCCGCCCCGAGCCGGTACCGGCGTCTGTGATGACCGCCCGAAGCTGATCAGCAGTCATCGGTCCCAGCGCCACCGGGGCCTGCAACGCCGTCAGGAGTTTCGGATAGGCCAGGCAGCGGCCGTAGAAGTCGGGCCCGGACGCCGATCACGACCAGCACCGGCCCGTGCCGCGCCGCGGGACACAATGCGGTGACGAATTCTTGGCGCCGGGCCTCGTGCCGGTATTCAGTGAAGATCTCCTCGAACTGGTCCACGATCAGCACCAGACGCGCTGATCCAGGCGTGTTCCCCGCTTTCTCGCCCTGGGTGGCGAGCGGGGGGCAAGGCACGCGACGAACCGATCCGGATCAGCGCCGACCGCGACCAGGTCGACTCCGGTCTGCTTCGCCACCCGGGCGGCGAGCCGGCTCAGTGGCTCAGCTCGGGGGGTGGTCACGATGATCGGCCACGCCCGCGAGCCAGGCAACGCCCCTTGGCCCAACGCCGGGATCAGCCCGGAACTCAGCAGCGAAGACTTGCCCGCCCCGGACGGAGCCCCTACCACACCCCCGCTCCACCGCAAGCGGCGCAACTCGGCCCCCATCTTGTGCCAGGCCTCGAACTCCTCGAGGTCGCCGTCGAAGGATTCGATCGCGGCGAAGGCGAAGCGGCGGGCGGACCGATCGTCGCGGGTCCGGTCGAAAGACCGCAATCCCGGCGGCCAGCCCGGAGGCAACGGCAGCGGACTGATGCCGAGGCCGGACCCGGACCACGCCGAGCGGGTCTGCCAATTCAGCACGCCCAGGCCCGGACCTATCCAGTTACAGTTGAAGTGCCGCGTCAGTCGCGCAGCGGCGACGGCGCGTGAGACGCGATCCGGCTCGAACACATGAGGGCCGACCCGTCCTCTCGCCCCAGCGGCCCAGATTGCACCTGTGCTATTCTTTAGGCGTGGTTCCAGATTGCTGGCAGGTCGGGGTTACCAGTCGGGGTGGTAGCCGGTGGTGAGTTCCGGCTCGTTGTTGCGCCAGGAGGGTTCCGTTTCGTAGTTTTTTATGGCGATGTCGCGGAGCTGTCGGATGACGGGCCCGTAGCTCGCCTTTTGAACTAATGTGAGCGGGGCGTCCGGGAACGGGTTGGCGACGCTGGGCCGCATGATGGGTATCTGTTCCATGAACGGCATGAATTTGTCGGGGAAGCCGGGCATGGTGCAGCCGATGCAGATACCGCCCACGTTGGGGCAGCCGCCTACGCCGTTGATCCAGCCGCGCTTGGGCACGTTGCATTTCACCACCT
>JBOHGD010000107.1:0-10302 GCA_050699955.1 Pseudonocardiaceae bacterium
GCTCGACTGGCTCGCTAAACTGTGAGGCTCTACGCCCCAGAGGTTATGCGCAGCGCTCGAGCCCCAGCTACGCGCTCACCAGGCCCGACAGGCCAACGCTGCGCATAACCCAGCACTGTTCATTAGGCTCACCGATTTCCCCGTTGCTGGCGAACATCGCGCTCCACGTGCTGGATGAGAGATGGATCGCGGAGTGCGCCAGCCTGGGGGTACTGGTGAGGTACTGCGATGACTTTGTCCTCTTGTGTTCTGGTCACAGTAGAGTCGAGGAGGCCCGTCGGCGAGTCGAGATGATCCTGTCCACGCTAGGATTGCGACTGCACCCGGAGAAGACCAGAATCGCTTGTCTTTCTCAGGGGCATGACGGCTTCGTCTTTCTCGGCTTCTCTCATCGCAAGGTGCGGTCCTGGAAACGACCGGACCGCTACTACCTGCAGAAATGGCCGTCCGATCGCAATATGGCCCTGATCCGAAGTAAGATCAGGGCAGCAACAGGACGACATCAGGTGAGCAGACCCATCAGCGCGGTGGTGGCAGACCTCAACCCGGTACTACGGGGCTGGGGCAACCACTTTCGATGGGGCAACTCCGCCCGGAAGTTCGCCGCCATCGACAGCTATGCTCATCAACGATTGGCCATCCTCGCCAGTAACAAGGAAGGACGCCGAGGCCGGAACTGGAAGAAACGCTTCACCTACTCCTGGGTCCGATCCCTCGGCATACACCAACTCAGCGGAACAGTTCGCTACAACCGGACCGCGCATGCCTGACGGTGAACGATGCAGGAAAGCCGTGTGTGGGAGAACCACATGCACGGTTTGACGGGGGGAAGCTGGAAACGGAGTCCACGACCACCGCGCCAGCTTCCTACCCTACTCCAGAGCCACGCAGGGGCTCCAAATAAGGAGCAGGAAAGTAATCGCGATGTACAACCACGGCGCCCCCCATAACTGAGCGGCCATGCTAGCTCCTTTGACCGCATGGGTGCCTGAATTCCCCCCGGCGCGGCGGTCTTGCACTGGATCCCAAGGTACCCGATACAGGCCTCACCGGGAACCCTGATGGCGGTACGGCGGCGGGATAACGGGGCAGGCGCAACCGCTGGGGGCGCGGACGGGTCAGGGCGGACAGGATTACCCGGTCCGGTCAGGAAAGTCGAGGTCGGTTGACCGGACGGCGCCGCGCCGGGACTTCATGGCGCAACACCAGAGTCTCCACATCCTTCGCGGCGGCGCGGCAGGAGGGCAACCCTGCGCCAGCCGAATACCACGCAAGAGATCAGATACAGCAGTCGAAACAGCACCCTTCGGTGACCCGATCTGGCCGTCGAAAGGCGCGAGGCGGCCCAAGCAGCGGGGCTCGAAACGTGGGAGGAAGACGTCTCGGCTGAGTGGGAGATCAGCGTGGGCTGTCGTCAACACGTCGGCCGAGGCCGCGGGTCTCGCTGAGGTTTCGCAGGACGGCAACACCCTCTACTCCTGCTCGCTCGTAGGAGTGCAAACGCCCTCAACCAGCTAGATCACGCCCACGTTTATGGCCGATCACCACGGATCGCAGCACAGCCTGACGTAACTCGGCGCACGGCCTGAGCAGCGACAATACATCACCAGTCGATCTCACGGATGGTGGTAAATCAGCGGACCTGGGATCCGTCAGGTCGTGGGTTTGAGTCCCACCCGCCCCACATAACCCCAGCTCAGGTGGGGTGGTGAAGGTCTCGTACTGCCCTACCATGATCTGGTCTCACGAAACCCCACGGGAACGGTCAAGGTGCTGTCCCTCCGACAGCCATCCACCTGGGTTGAGCGATCGATCAGCCTGAGGACAAGCACCTCACGGCTAAACCTGAAGACCCGCGCACTCGGATGCTTCCCGGGTACCGCCTGTGGAGACGGCGACTCCACGGTCGACAAGGTGCTCGGGTAGACCGGACTGCTCACCGTGCCAGCGTACCCATTCGGGCAACAACTCCTTCGCCGCGACGGTGATGGGATTGTCCGGGATCCAATCGTTGATCAACGTGAGCTGGAATTCAATTCGATGTGGCGAGGCCGCATGCCAGGTGTCGGGCAGGGCCCCCTCCAACCACTCCTCCGCCAGGGCATAAACGGCTTCCGGATCGGGCTCACTACCGTGCCGACGCACATACCAGTCGGTGAATGCCTCTGCCATCGGATCCGTGTCGAGATCGTGGTACAACGATTGCGCCGGGGGCAGTGGCATGCCCCGCTTTCGCAACGCATCCGCCAGATCGTGGATCCGGCGACGCGCCCGGAACCAGTTATCCAGCACCGTCCGCGATTCAAATCCCTGCAGAGTATCTTCTCCGGAGTCACAATGAACAAGGCAGAGCAGGTGCTCCGCCGTCTCGACCCGCTCCGGCCATGCGTTCTGCGCCGTCTCACCCACCACATCCCGCCACACTGCGGCCGCCTGCGCCACGTCATCGAAAGCACCGGCATGGGCGATCTGAACGAGCCCGCACGCGTCGATGTCGAACAGGAATACCGAACGATCCATCCCATCGGGATAGGAAAAGCCAGCGATCAACGCGATGCGCGCGCCGTACACATCGCGCATCTGCCACACCTCACCGGTAGCCTTGATCCGCGCGAGTTGCCGCAGCCAGTCCGGCTGCCGACGCACCGCCACATCACCCCGCAGCTCTTTCTTGAGCCGGCCCAACGCGGTGCGCGCTGTGGTCTGCAACGCCGGTGATCCGATCGAGGTCAGACCGTGCAGCAATCGCCACAACGGCTCCCCTGCGTCATCCCGGCTGCCCGCCTCCTCCCGAATCCGAGCTGCCGCGGTGTCCGTCACCTCCTCGAACCACCAGCTGAACCGCATCCCCTCTTCAGGTTCCTCATGCAGGACGCGGTGCAGCTGGGCGCCCAACAGCTCCGCCGTCGCCTGTTCAAGCTCCCGAGGCCCACGCGCCGCCATGAGGACGCCAGCCTGATCGAGGACAGCCTTGATCGACGAATCGAACCACGCCGGCCGTTGCGGCGAACCCAGCAGCGACTGGATCCCTGCCAGCCCCGAGCCCGGTTGAGCTTCCGGCATGCCACCGTCACGGCGGCGACCGGTACCCCGCCTACCGGGGTCCGTTTTACCCTTCTTGCGCTTGCGACCACGAGACACCGGCGACATGCGCAGGATGGTAGGGCCGGGCGCCGGGGCGCTCACACCCCGGCTCGCCACGAAGCATCCCGCCGCCCAGAGCACGCTCATCGGCAGGGGCATGGCCTTCGCGCGACTCGCGCCGGTCCACGCGAGCAGGGGCACTCAGGGGTGGCTCGCGGTGGCGATCAGCGTGCCGCGCGCCAGGGCTTCGGCCCAGATGTGCTGGATCGCCTGGTCGTGTGGGGCACCGTTGGGTAGCTCGATGCGATGGCGCAGACCGACGACGGTGAACTGGTAGTGATGCGTACCGCTGGGCGGGCATGGCGGTGTGTAGCCTATCGTGCCCGCACTGTTCGTTGCCTGCCGCGCCTGCGGCGGGATGGTCGCCGGGGCCAGCTCTCTTATCTGGGGCGGCAGGTCGAACACGACCCAATGGGTGTAGGTGCCCCTCGGCGCGTCCGGGTCGGTAACGATGACCGCTAACGTGGCCGCTGCGTCCGGCACGCCCGACCACCACAATGGTGGGGACAGGCCAGCGCCGTGGCAGGTGTAGCGGTCGGGCAGCTGAGCGCCCTCGGCGAACTCCGAGCTGGTGACCCTGATGTCCGATCGTGACAGACCAGGAGCGGACTCAGCGCTGTGATCAGCGCTGTTGCCTGCGCATCCCGCCACGCTGACCGTGACCATCAGCACGGTGGCGGCGACGGTCCTTCGCACCCGACAACCCTGGCACAACACGGCCAGCCTGGGTGTGCCAGGAGCTGGTGGCTGGACGGCGGCCGGTGGGCTGGTCCGTGTCGGACCCCACTCCCACGCCGACGCCGGAATCGTTGAGGGCTGCGAGTTCGGCGCCTGTCCAGCGTCGGGCTGACTGGCTAATCTCCGGTTCAACTCGCGGCTGACTTGTGGTTCGGCCCAGGCGGAGCTGTTTCGTGCCCGGCATGGCGCGCGCGGTCAGCGGCATGTGAGTGGTGCGGCATCGGGTACCGTGGTGTTCGGTTGCTTCTGCGGATCCCACCACGAGAACGCCGATGCCTGTTTCTTCTCCTAGTTCACGCAGGGCAGCCTGCCGCGCGGTCTCGCCAGGCTCGCGCATCCCACCGGGCAGTTCCCACTGCCGGCGCCAGCCGTTGAACAACGTCAACACTGAGTCTGCGAACCGGACGACGATCAGCGAGGCCGGCATGGGGAGCCGACGCTCCACCAGTCCAAGATCCGACTCGGCAACGAAACGGACGTCCACCAGAACATTGCCGTCACCACGTACCGAAACCACCGCCACGACGATCATCCAACCGCGGACCTGCGTCCCGGGCTACGGCTGACATCTCCCGGCCTGCTCGCCCACCCCCTTGAAGCGAGCCAATGGGGAGCCGTGTGGTGAGAATAGGTGCTGGACCTGTCGGAGGCGGCTCGCGGAGGCATGATGGCTGGGGATGTGGTGTGCGCGGTGGTCTTCGACCTCGACGGCGTGCTGGTGGATTCGGAGCAGTTGTGGGATGTCGTTCGCCGCAGCGTGGCCGCTGAAGCCGGCCGGCCCTGGCCCCCGGAGGCGACCCGGGCGATGCAGGGCATGAGCACGCCAGAGTGGTCGGCGTATCTGACTGGCGTGGTGGGCATCCCCGCCGAACCGCAGGAGGTGGCGGGCCTCGTCGTGGACCGGATGGCCGCTGAGTACGACGCCCGGCTGCCTCTGCTGCCGGGTGCGGTCGAGGTGGTCGAGCGGCTGGGGCGGCGCTGGCCCCTGGGGCTCGCGTCGTCCTCACCGCGGCGGCTGATCGATACCGTGGTGGAGTCGGCCAGCTTGGCGCAGTGGTTTGCGGTCAGTGTCTCCACGGAGGAGGTGGGGGCGGGAAAGCCCTCCCCTGCGGTGTATCAGACCGTGGTGCGGCGCCTGGGGGTGGATCCTGGGCAGGCGATCGCGATCGAGGACTCCAGCAACGGGCTGCGGTCGGCCGCGACCGCTGGACTGGGAGTGCTCGCCGTGCCCCATGCGGCCTTTCCGCCCTCCGGCGACGCGCTTGCCCTCGCCGACGTCGTCGTGGACTCACTCAACGAGATCACCCTGGAACTGGTGGCCTCGATGAGCCATCGAGACTAGCCCGTCCGGTGCGCCGCCCGCCGCCCTGAGCATCGGGTGCTCACGGAACCTGCGCGGCGGGCCGGACGTCGGCCTGGGCGACTGTCTGGTCGTCCGCCCGCCACACCGTCACCGCTTCCGGTGGCAGCACCACGCGGCACTGCGCGCCCGGCTCCGGCGCGGTCTCCGCCGGGAGCGTTGCGACCAGCTCGCAGTCCCCGACCAGGACCAGGACCTCGTCAGTCGCACCGAGGTGCACCACGTCGAGTACCGAGGCCGGTTCCCCACCCCGGTCGGCCAGTCGCACGGCGTCCGGTCGGATGCACCAGATCACTGGGGTGCCGTCCGGCAGCCCGGCCGTGTCGGCATCCACCCGCAACGTACCGGCCACCAGCGTCCGGTCTGCGCCGACCTCCGCGCGGTACAGATTCCGGATACCGAGCAGCCGGGCCGCCTCCGGGCTGGCCGGTCGCGCGAACACCTCCCGCTGAGGGCCCGCCTGCAGCGCGTGGCCCACGTTCATCAGCAGCACCTCGTCGGCGAGCAGCGCTGCCTCCTCGGGATCGTGGGTGACCAGCACCGTGGTCACCCTGGTCTCCCGTTGCAGCCGCCGCAACTCGCGTCGCAGCTCGTCGCGAACCGGAGCGTCCAGGCCGGTGAACGGCTCGTCGAGCAGGAGTACCTGTGGCTGCCGGGCCAGCGCCCTGGCCAGTGCGACCCGCCGCCGCTGGCCTCCGGAGAGCTGCTCGGGTTTCCGATCTTCCAGGCCGGAGAGCTTCAACTTAGCCAGCCAGTGCGCGGCGATCGCGGGATCGGTGCCGACCCCGAAGGTGACCTGTCGCCAGACGTTCAGGTGCGGCAACAGGCTGGCGTCCTGCGGGACGTAACCGATCGCGCGCTGTTCGGTCGGCAGCAGGCCGAGTTCCTGCTGCCCCAGGCGCACGTGCCCGGCCCGCAGCGGTGCCAGCCCGGCGAGCAGCCGCAGGGTGAAGGACTTGCCGGAACCGGACGGTCCGAGGATCGCCAGATGGTCACCTCGGGCGGCATGTGCGAGGCGCAGCGCGAAGCTGCCCAGCTGGGCATCGAGGTCGAAGTCCAGCGGCCTGTTGGTCGCCTCCGCGGGCGGCCGAGGTGTCGGCAGGCCGAGGTCGTCCGGTCGGTGACCGCGGGATCGCGGAGCGTAGCTGGCCAGCGCGAGGACCAGCACCGCGGCGCCCAGCGTCACCGCGACCGGGGGGACCGTACTCGGCAGGCCGGTGCTGCCGAACTGTACGTAGGTGAACACCGGAAGCGAGTACGGGTGGTAGGCGAGCACGACCGTCGCGCCGAACTCGCCGAACGCGCGCAGCCACGACAACAGCAGCCCGGCCCGGATCCCCCCGGCAGCCGTGGGCAGCGCGACGCGGGCGAACCGTGACCACCGGCTGTGGCCCAGGGTCGCCGCCACGTCGATCAGCGAAGGGTCGACCGCCGCGAACGCGGACCTGGCCGAGATGATGAGGAACGGGGCGGCCACGAATATCTGGGCCAGCACGATCCCGACCCGGTTGTCGGTGAGCTGGCCCCCGAAGAGCTCCCCGAGCGGGCTGTACGGCCCGACTAGGTAGATCAGCAGGATGCCGCTGATCAGCGGGGGCAACGCGAGTGGGAGTTGTACGGCGACGCTGGTCAGCGTCGCGAGCCGGCCGCGGGCATGAGCGAGCAGATAGCCCAGCGGGATCCCGAGCAGCCCGATGATCACCGTGGCGATGCTCGCCGTCTCCAGCGACACCACGAGCGCCGCGACCGCATCCCGGCTGTCCGTCCACGCGCCAGGCGTGCCGGCCGCCCGGACCACGAACGCCCCCAGTGGCACCACCAGGTAGAGCACGAGGAGCCCGGACAGCCACGGCAACGGCGTGCGCAGCGGCCCCCACTCGCCGCGCACGCTCGCCACCGTGGCTGTCGGGCCCGCCGTCACCTCACTTGCCGCCGATGGACGGTGCCAGCTGCGCGGGCACGGCTGCGCGGTCCCCGGTGACCGTCGGTGGGGTCTTCACGGTCAGCCCGTGCTGCTTGAGGATCGCGGCGCCGTCGGGGCTGAGCAGGTACCGGATGAAGGCGACGGCGCCCGCCTGGTGAGGCGCGTCCTTGAGCACGGTCACGGTGTAGGTGGCGCTGAGGTTGACCGGCTTCAGGTCGATCGTGGGGATGTTCGCTTCCTTGGCCTCGCTGCTGTAGAAGAACCCGGCATCGAGCTGCCCGGCCTGCAGCCTGCCCACCAGTTCGGTCTCCGGGAAGACTCCCTCGGTGCCGGTGGTCAGCTTGGTCAGGCCGACCTGCTGCAGCGCCTGTGCCGCGAGCTGCCCCTTGGGATCGGTCTTCGGGTCCGTGCGGCCGAGCCGGAATCCTGGCTCAGTGATCACCTGCTGCCACGGTTTGGACGCCAGGTCTGCGGCGAAGGAGCTCTTCGGGTTGTAGCCGAGCACCAGGGGAGCGCTGGCGAACGTCGCATACCAGGAGACCCAGCTACCGTTGGCCTGGCCTTCCAACGCCGTGTCGGCCTTCGTGCTGGCGCTGACGAAGACGTCGGCCTGCTTGACCTTGCCCTTGATCTGGTTGGCCAGTGCGGTCGAGCCTGCGCCCTGACCTTGGAAGGTGTAGCCGGTCGCGGCGTCGAATTTCGGGCCGAGGTCGTGCTCCATCAGGTTGACCAGCGAGCCGGCGTAGAGCACCGATACCGGGCCGCTCCCCCGGGCAGCCGCGGACGTCGGTGTGGCCGAGGCTCCGGTGCTGGTCGTCGAAGCGCTGCCGCAGCCGGCGAGGGCGAGGGTGAGCACACTGAGCATCGCGACGCCGAGCTTGGGTATCAAGGACGTCTTGGGCATTCGGGAACCTCCAAGGTTACGAGGGCGACGGGCGTGGACATAACGACCGTCATGGCGGGGCAGCCGGGCTGCCGCCGGGTCCCGATCCACCGACGGTTCGCGTCGACGCTGCCCGGGGACAGGATTGCCGTGCGATTCGAAGTTGCGGCGCGCAGGCCATCATAAATCCGGCTCTGCGGTAAGCGTCGATCATAGTAGGGGAAGCAGCGGACTGCGTCATCTACCTCGGTGGCACGCTTGTGGACGCTTTCACCGAGCACGGCACCGCGCAGGGGAACCGGCACACCCCGGGCACATGTCCCTCGGCATTGGACCCGATCACATACTGAAGTCAGGTGGCTACTGTCCGCTAATCCCGGCCATTGCGCGACCCTCTTCTTCGAGGCCCTGACAATCCCCGGCGGAGGGTAACCGCGGGCGATGATGAGAATGGCGGGATGAAGCCTCACGGTACGTCCTTCGAGAAGCAGGTCCTCGAGGCCGCCGACCGCCTCGCCGGCGTCGCCGCGATCACGCCGCTACAGGCCAACTCCCGGCTCTCGGCACTGACCGGAGCCGACGTGTGGCTCAAGCGCGAGGACCTGCAGATCGGGCGCTCCTACAAGCTGCGCGGCGCGTACAACCTGATCAGCCAGCTGGACCGCGCCGAGCGCACGGTTGGTGTGGTGTGTGCGAGCGCGGGCAACCACGGGCAGGGTCTGGCGTTCGCCTGTGCGCGGTTGGAGGTGCCTGGGCGAGTGTTCATCCCCGCCACCACCCCACGGCAGAAGCGCCAGCGGATCGCCGCGCTCGGCGGCGACCAGGTTGAGATCGTCGTTGTGGGCGACACCTACGACGAGGCCTCCGCCGTTGCCACGCGAGCCGCGGCCGAGAGCGGGGCGACGCTCGTGCCTGCCTTCGACGACACCCGCACGGTCGCCGGGCAGGCGACGGTCGGGGTGGAGGTGGTCGACCAGCTCGGCGCGGCGCCGGACGTGGTCGTGGTGCCGGTCGGGGGCGGCGGCCTGCTGGCGGGAATCGCGACGTGGCTGCAGGCAACGCATCCGCGCACGCGAGTCGTGGGTGTCGAACCCGCAGGCGCCCGGTGCGTCGCCGCGGCGCTGCACGCCGGCCGGCCGGTGACCCTCGACGAGCACGACGGCTTCGACAGTTTCGTGGACGGCGCGGCGGTCCGGCGGGCCGGTTCGGTGACCTATCCCCTCATCCGGCGCAGCGGTGCCGAGGTGCGCGCCGTGGACGAGGGTCTGGTCTGCACTGAGATGCTGTCGCTATACCAGATAGACGGGATCATCGCTGAGCCCGCGGGGGCGCTCGCCGGGGCGGCGCTGCGCGACGGGTTTGACGTCGGGCCGGGGGAGTCCGTGGTCGTAATTCTTTCCGGTGGGAACAACGATGTATCTCGCTACGCCGAAATCGTCGAACGTTCCTTGCGCCATCAGGGCCTCAAACACTACTTCCTTGTCGAGTTCCCTCAGGAGCCTGGCGCGCTTCGGCGTTTCCTCGACGAGGTCCTCGGCGTGGATGACGATATCACCCGTTTCGAGTACATCAAGCGGGACAACCGCGCTGTGGGCCCGGCGTTGGTCGGCATCGAGATCGGCAGGGCCGACGATCTCTCCCCGCTCCTCGAGCGGATGGCGCTCTCCCCACTGCGCATCGAGCCCCTCGAACCGGGTAGCCCCGCGTTTCGTTTCTTGGTCTAGTGCGCGTTCACGCGGTGTCCGCCCTCATGCGGGAGGTGACGACTACCACCAGCCCGGATGAAGAGCCGATGAGGCGACCGGCGGCAGCCGAACTGGGCACCTGGAGCAGCCTCTCCCGCTGAGTGGCGCAATTTTCTCGGACCCGGCAACGATTGCGGTGCAGACGTAATAGTCTATGCAGTTGATCGCGGGAGTCTGTCGCTAAGGCAGGAGGGTTATACCAGCGGAGTGGCCGGAGCGTCGCTCGCGAGTAGCCGATCATGACTGAAGAAGAGAGCCCGATCCATATCCTCTGGATCAACTGTGGCCTGTCCTGTGATGGGGACTCGGTGGCGCTGACCGCGGCGACCCAGCCGAGTATCGAGGAGATCGCACTGGGGGCGTTTCCGGGGTTGCCGAAGGTCGCGGTGCACTGGCCGTTGATCGATTTCGAATGTGGCCCGGACCAGGGTGCGGACACCTTCATCGAGTGGTTCCACAAGGCCGATCGCGGTGAGCTGGAACCGTTCGTGCTCGTCTTGGAGGGCTC
>JBOHGD010000108.1:0-10075 GCA_050699955.1 Pseudonocardiaceae bacterium
GGCCGCCGACCCCCGGGGTTCGGCGGCCTCTCGGGAGAGCACTGATCAAGCGGAACGAGAGCGGCGGCCGCGCAGCTCGGTGAGTCGCTCGTCGAGCAACTGCTCGAGCTCCGGGATGCTGCGCCGTTCCAGCAGCATGTCCCAGTGCGTGCGCGGCGGCTTGATCTTCTTCGGCTCCGGCTCGACGCCGTCGATCAGCTTGGACTCGTTGCCGTGCAGCCGGCACTCCCAGTTCATGGGGGGCTCAGCATCGTCGGCGAACGGGACCTCGAAGTCGTGGCCCTTCGGGCAGGCGTAGAGCGCCGACCGGCGGGGGGCGAGATCGTGGTCGCGGTCGGTCTCGTAACTTACCGTTCCGAGCCGGCTGCCACGCAGGACGCGGTCGGCCATGGCAATTCCTTTCTCCGGGTCGGGGACCGGTAGGTCCCCTAGATCCAGCCCACCGGGTGCAACGCCGGGGAGACCGTCAACGTTCCCGGACCGTAGGTCCAGTTACCGACGTCTCCCTGTCAACGTGCAAGGGTCCACCACGAAGGGTGGATCGCAGCACCAAAGTGATGTGTTACCTCCTAGTGATATTCGCGACACCACTCGTTCGGACTAACCTGCTAAAGCCGTACCCCGAGGGGAGCCCGGCAGCCTAGACGACTGCGGGCTCCGGGTTGCCCGCAGCCCGGATCGCCCGGCGCACAGGTACCAGGGATACCAGCACGAAACCGAGCCCGAAGAACACCACCAGGGACAGGATGGCCGGACGGAACGAGCCGGTGGCCTGTCCCACCGCGGCGAACAGCAGCGGACCCAGGGCGGAACTAGCGTTCTGGCTGAATTCGTACACCGAGAAGTACTCCGCCTCCTTGCCCCGGGGCACCAACTGGCTGAACAGCGACCGGGACAGCGCATTGGTGCCACCCAGCACGATCCCGATGCCCACCGCCACGGCGTAGAACTGGTATTCCTGCCCCGCCTGGACGAAGTAGGCAGCTGCGACCACGGCGACCCAGACCACCAGGCTGCCCATGATGGTGTGCTTCGCACCGAACCGGCGGGCCAGCCTGCCGTGCACCAATGCGCCGATGAACGCCACGAACTGCACCAGCAGGATCGTGGTGATCAGCGTGCTGCGCGCCAGCCCCAGCTCACGCTCACCGTACTGGCCCGCAACCTCGGCCACCGTGCTGATCCCGTCGGTGTAGATCAGATAGGCGATCAGGAAGCCCAGCGTCAGCGGGTAGCCGCGCGCGTCGCGCAGGGTGCGGGCCAGCTGCCGGAAGCCTCCGGTGAACACCGCGAGGCCCTGTTCGGTGGCCTGCGGAGGCTGATGGCGGCGCATCCGGGACAGCGGGATCAGGGTGAAGCCCGCCCACCACAACCCTGCGGTGAGGAAGCAGACGCGCACCGCGTCGGACTCGCTGAGCCCCAGCACGTCGCGGCCCTGGTAGATCACCAGGTGCAGGGCCAGTGCGAGACCTCCGCCCAGGTAGCCGATGGCCCAGCCGCGGGAGGAGAGCCCGTCGCGCTCGTCGGGTGTGGCGATCTCGGGCAGCACTGAGTAGTAGATGACCACCGATGCTTCGAAGGCGATGTTCGCCACCAGGAACAGGACGACGCCTAGTCGCCAGTTGGTGTCGGCGACCAGGGCGAGTAACGTGGTTGCGCCCGCACCGGTGAACGCGAAGAGCCCGAGCATCCAGCGTTTGTTCTGGGTGCGGTCGGCGATGGCGCCGGCCACCGGCAACACCAGCACCTGAAGAATGGCCGACGCCGAGAGCAGGTATCCCCACAGCGAGCCGGCCGGGAAGTGCAGCCCGAACAGCGAGATGTCGCAGTTCACCAGCGCGTTGCCGACCCGGCAGCTCTGGCCGGACGCAAGTGCGTCGTTCTCCGCGACCGAGGTCAGGTAGAGCGAAAGGAAGACCGTGATGACCGAGGTGGGGAACACCGAGTTGGCCCAGTCGTACCAGCACCAGGCCCGCTGTTCGCGGCGGCGCTCGGTATCGTCGCGCGCCGCGCCCGCGGCGGGGTGGACAGTCGGGTCATCCACCGGAACCGCCTTTCCTGCCCCATAGCGCGGCCGCGCCAGCAGCCCGGGACTCTACTGGGCGTCCGCGCCTGCCTCGGGCCACACACGCCGGGTGCGCAGTACGTCGCGCAGCACGTCCGGCCGATCGGTGACCAGGCCGTCGACCCCGAGGTTGAGCAGGGTGTGCATCTCCTCGGCTCGGTCCACTGTCCACACGTGCACTTCCATGCCGTGGCGATGCGCATAGCGCAGCAGGACTCGGTCCACCAGCCGGATCCCCTGGCTCCGGACCGGTAACTGGGCCAGCCCACCCCGGATCGGCGGACCAGGCAGGAACGGCAGCGCAGAGCGCAGCCGCAGCGCCGCCGCCGACGTGGTGCCCATCGAGGTCAGCAACTTTGGTCCGGCCGCTCTGCGCAGCCGCTGCAACCGGGATCCGGAGAACGACGCGAGGCAGACCCGGTTCCAGCCGCCGGTGCGCTGCAACAGGTCCAGCACCGGCGACACCGCCGACTCGGCCTTGACGTCGATGTTGAGCAGCGCCCCGGGGAGTTCCTCGAACAGGTCCGCCAGCCGGCAGATCGGCTCACGGCCACCCACCTTCGCGGCACGCACCGCTGCCCAGTCCAGCTGCTCGACCGGCCCGCTGCCGTCGGTGGTGCGATCCAGCGTGGCGTCGTGCACCACCACCACCACCCCATCCCGGGTGGCCCGGACGTCGGTCTCCAGGTAGCGGTAGCCCTCCGCGACGGCGCGGCGGAAAGCGGACAGGGAGTTCTCCATACCCGCCAGTCCGCCGATATGCCAGCCGCGGTGCGCGAACGCGCGGGGGAAGGGTCCGTCCAGATAAGGGTGCGAGGGCGGGGCCACCCGCGCAGTCTGCCGGTCCCGCGGCGCGGCGCACAGACGGCACCGGACGGTGCGGCTACGGTCAACCGACGTGAGTACCAGCACCGCCGAGTCCGCGCAGGTGGCCGGTTGTTGCGCGTGGTGCGGTGGCAGGCTGCCGACCGGCCGGACTGGCCGACCCCGCCGCTACTGTGCGCAAGCCTGTCGCCAGCGAGCCTATGAGCAGCGCAGCGCGGTTCAGCGGGCCGGATTGGCCGACGACGCTGTGGTGCTCTCCGGGCGCGAGTTCACCGATCTCACCGATCGGATCTTTCAGCTCCGCTGTGCGGCCGAGGACGTGCTGAGCGCAGTGGCCGACGGTGCTGCCGGGGCCGAACTGCACCGGCTGGCGACCGACCTGACCACCGCCGCGCGGGCGCTGGAGCGGCTGCGCTGACGAGTCGATACCTCCTCGGCTCCTTCGCGGACCATCTCAAGATCATATGCGAGTGCCTGCGCCCTGACCACACCCGTGTGACGCTTCGGGGATGCCTGGGAAGCTGGACATGGACCGATCGGGCGAGCCGGAACCAGGAGAGCGGGCGATGACCACGATGTACGAGGGCGCCGAGCTGGGGTTGCTGGCCGTGGAGCTCACTGCGCTGCTGGGGGCCGACGCGGTGATCACCGACCGCCAGCGGCTGCGCACCTACGAATGCGACGGGCTGACCCACCACCGCGTGGTACCGGCGATCGTGGTGCTGGCGGAGTCCGCCGAGCAGATCTCGGCCGTAGTCCGGGCCTGCGCCGCGGCCGGGGTGCCCTTCGTGGCCCGCGGCTCCGGGACCGGCCTGTCCGGCGGGGCCTTGCCCCACGCGGAGGGCGTACTGATCGTGACCTCCCGGATGCGCCGGATCCTGCAGGTCGACACCGCGAACGAGCGCGCCGTCGTGGAGCCAGGGGTGATCAACCTCGACGTCACGAAGGCGGCCGCGCCGCAGGGCTGGTACTTCGCACCCGACCCGTCCAGCCAGCAGGTGTGCTCGGTGGGCGGCAACGTCGCGGAGAACTCCGGTGGCGCGCACTGCCTGAAGTACGGGTTCACCACCCACCACGTGCTCGGTGTCGAGGTGGTCACTCCGGACGGAGAGCTGGTCTGGCTCGGTGGCACCACCCGGGACACCCCCGGGTACGACCTGCTCGGTGCGTTCGTCGGCAGCGAGGGCACCCTGGGCATCGCCACCAAGATCGTGGTGCGGTTGCTGCGGACACCGGAGTCAGTGCGCTGCCTGCTCGCCGCGTTCCCCGGCGTTGACGAGGCGGGTACCGCAGTGTCGGAGATCATCGCAGACGGTGTCACCCCGGCGGCGATCGAGATGATGGACGCGCTCGCGATCGAGGCCGCGGAAGCCGCTGTGCAATGCGGTTATCCCCAGGGCGCGGGCGCTGTGCTGGTGGTGGAACTGGACGGCCCGGCCACCGAGGTGGAGCACACCTTCGCCGCGGTGCAGCAGCACTGCACCGACGCGGGTGCCGTCGAGATCCGGGTGGCCCGCGACGCGGCCCAGCGCGCGTTGTTCTGGAAGGGCCGCAAGTCCGCGTTCGCCGCGGTCGGCCGGATCAGCCCGGACTACATCGTCCAGGACGGCGTGATCCCGAGGACGGCGCTGCCCGAGGTGCTCCGCAAGATCACCGAGCTGTCCAGCGGCAGCGGCGTACGGGTGGCGAACGTGTTCCACGCGGGCGACGGCAACCTGCACCCACTCGTACTCTTCGACGATCGCGTTGCCGGCGAGGCACAGGCCGCGGAGGAGGTCTCCGGCGCCATCCTGGACCTGTGCATCTCCCACGGTGGATCGATCACGGGGGAGCACGGCGTCGGGACGGACAAGTCGCAGTACATGCCCCGGATGTTCACCGCCGACGACCTGGACACCATGCAACGGCTGCGCTGCGCGTTCGACCCGGCAGGGATCTGCAACCCAGGCAAGGTGTTCCCCACTCCCCGGTTGTGCGGCGAGGTACCCGGCAGACACAAGGGCGTGCACCCCCTGCAGGCGGCCGGTCTGGCGGAGCAGTTCTGATGGCCACCCCTACCGCAGCCATTTTCGACGAGCTACGGGCGGCGTGCGCGCAGGTACGCAGGGCGACCGTCGACGACGTCGTCGACGGGGTGCCGGCCCGCTGGGTCGCCCAGCCCGCGGGCACCGAGGAGGTCTCCGCGGTGCTGCGGGCCGCTGCCGATGTCGGGCTGCATGTGGTCCCCCGGGGTGCCGGTACCCGACTGTCCTGGGGAACCCCGCCACGGCAGCTCGACCTGATCGTGGACACCGCCCGAATGGACGCCGTCCTCGCGCATGTGGCCGGCGACCTGGTCGTGACCACCCAGGCCGGTCTGCGGCTGGCCAAGCTGCAAGACGCGCTCGCCCCACAGGGGCAGCGGCTCGCGCTGGACGGAGGAGGCACGATCGGCGGCACGATCGCGACTGCCGCGTCCGGGCCACTGCGATACCGCTACGGCGCGGTGCGCGATCTGATCATCGGCATCACCGTGGTACTCGCCGACGGCACCGTCACCCGCTCCGGCGGGAAAGTGGTGAAGAACGTCGCCGGCTACGACCTGGCCAAGCTCTACACCGGCTCGCTGGGCACGCTCGGGATCATCACCGAGGCGGTGTTCCGGCTGCACCCACTGCCGGACACGAGCCGGTGGATCACGGTCACCGCTGATGACCCGCGGCGCGCCGCGGCTGCCGTGGCGGTGATCAGGAACTCGCAGAACGACCCGGTGGCGCTGGAGGTGGACCGGATCGTGCCAGGCGGCCCGGTGACCGTCGGCATCGCCGTGGAGGGCGTCACCGAGGGCATCGAGGCCCGCGCCGCCGACGTCGCCGACCTGCTCGGGCGCAGCGCCGGAACACCGGCCACGATCACCGATGCGCCGCCGGACTGGTGGGGGCTTGCGCCGTACGCAGCGAACCGCCCCGCCGTGGTCGTCACCTGCGAGCCCACGGGACTGAGCGACCTACTCGCCACCGCCCCGGGTTCGCTGCGCGGCTCGGCCGGGGCCGGGGTCCTCGTCGCGGGGCTGCACGACGGTGAACGGGTGGGCGCCGACCTGGCCGAACTGCGCGCCATCGCGGCCCGCCACGGCGGCACCGCGGTGCTGCGCTGCGCGCCGCCGCAGCTCAAGGCCGGTCTCGATGTGTGGGGGCCGGTGCCCGCGCTGGCGTTGATGCGTCGACTCAAGGACGAGTTCGACCCGCAGCACCGGCTGGCGCCGGGGCGGTTCGTGGGAGGGATCTGATGACTGGGAGCAGCGAAGATCTTCATGCCGGAGGCGCCTTCGACGACCACCACCCGCCGCAGCGGGAGCTGATCGAGGACTGTGTGCACTGCGGGTTCTGCCTGCCCTCCTGCCCCACCTACGTGCTGTGGGGGGAGGAGATGGACTCTCCGCGGGGTCGCATTCATCTGATGCAGACCGGGCTGGAGGGGGAGCCGCTCTCGGAGTCGATGGTCGGGCACTTCGACGCCTGCCTAGGCTGCATGGCCTGCGTGACGGCCTGTCCATCCGGAGTGCAGTACGGTCCGTTGCTCGCCGACACCCGCGCACAGGTGGAGCGCCGACACGAGCGACCACGCCGGGAGAAGCTGCTCCGCGAAGGGATCTTCCGGCTGTTCCCGTATTCGAACCGGCTGCGGGCGCTGCGTGGTCCGCTGGCGTTGTACCAGCGCAGCGGGCTACACCAGCTGCTGCGCCGCAGCGGGCTGCTGGACCGGCTGTCCCCGACGCTGCGGACGATGGAGTCGCTGATCCCACGGCTGACCCGCCGGGAGACGCTTCCGGAACGAGTGCCCGCCGTGGGCGCCCGGCGGGCGGTGGTGGGCATGCTGACCGGCTGTGTGCAGGACGCGTTCTTCCCGGACGTCAACGCCGCCACCGCCCGGGTGCTCGCCGCGGAGGGCTGCGACGTGGTGATCCCGCGCGGGCAGGGCTGTTGTGGGGCGCTCTCCCAGCACATGGGCCGCGAGGAGGAGGCGATCGCCTTCTCCCGGCGGCTGATCGAGTACTTCGAGGCCGCCGCAGTGGACTACGTGGTGGTGAACGCGGCGGGATGTGGCTCGGCGATGAAGGAGTACGCACATCTGCTGCGCGACGATCCCGACTACGCGCAGCGCGCGACGGCGTTCGTCGAGCGCACCCGCGACATCTCCGAACTGCTCGTCGAACTCGGCCCGGTCGCACCGCGACACCCGCTGGAGGTCACGATCGCCTACCACGACGCCTGCCATCTCGGGCACGCCCAGGGCATCCGGACCCAGCCTCGGGAGCTGCTGCGCGCCATTCCCGGGCTGAGGTTGACCGAGATCGCCGAGGCAGACTTGTGCTGCGGCTCAGCAGGTGTCTACAACCTGCTGCACCCTGAGCCGGCCACCGAGCTGGGCGACCGTAAGGCCCGCAACGTGCTGGCCACCGGGGCGGCAGTGCTGGTCACCGCCAACCCCGGGTGTCTGATGCAGATCGCGGCCAGCGCACAGCGGCTCGGTGAGCCTCTCGCGCTGGCGCACACCGTCGCCGTGCTGGATGCCTCGATCCGAGGGGTGCCGCTGCGCTCCGGTTACTGAGACTACTTTCTTCCTGGGGACAACTACTTACTTGGACAGCTTCGACTTGGTGGCCGCCACGTCCATCCCGTGCAGCCGCAGCAGGTTCTCCCCGAGGATCTTGCGCTTCGCGGTGTCGGTGAGCTGCGGGTACCCGTAACCGTCGCAGAGATCCTGCGGGATCTGGAAGTCCATGAATGCCCGCAGTGCCCATTGCGGGTGGAAGATCGGGGCCTCCGAACCATAGACGATCTTGTCCTCACCGCACCAGAACAGCAGCTTGCCCAGGATCTCGGCGAACATCCGAGGTGACCGGACCAGGAAGTTGATCGTGGCGGCGAGCGAGGCGTGCAGGTTCGGGTAGCGGATCAGCTGCCAGCAGGTCTCGTCGATGAACGGCAGCCCGACGTGATAGATCACGAAGTTGATGTCCGGGAAGTTCGCCGCCGCCCCGTCCATGTCCCACGTCTGGGTGTGCTCGATCGGCTGTGGACCCAGCGGTACGCCCTTATGCACACCGATGAGATTCACGCCCAGATCCTGGGCCTTCTCGAAGATCGGGAAGGCGACCTGGGGGTCGTCCATCCGCCACGGGTAGGGCGTGCCGTAGTCGTAGCGCACGTTGTAGAACTTGAACGCCTTGGCGCCGAACTCCTTGACCTGCCGTTCCATCAGGTCCAGCGCCTTGCGCCCCTCCAAGGGGTTGACCGAACCCCAGAAGATCGTGCGTTCGGGGTCACGCTGGGCGAGTTCGGCGCACTCCTGCCAGGGCGACAGACCGTCCCGGAAGAGATCGGTCAGCGGCAGCGGCATCGCTACCAGCATGTCGGTATCAGACTGCTCGTAGACCATCTGCCGGATGTCACCGGCCGTCCATTGCCGCAGGAACTCATCGGGTGCCAGCTTGGTCTCGGTGTCCGGGGTGAGGACGGAATGGAAGGCGTAGAGATGATTGGCGAACATCTCGCCAGGCTTGCCGAAGGCGTTCTTGGGAGCGAAGTTGAAGGGGTGCGCGACCCCGTCGAACACGAATGCGTCGTCGATCACGCCTGGTCCTCCTTCTGCATGGAATGTGCCGCGACGTAGGCGTCCCGATTCGGGACCGTCAACGGGATGGGCAGGAAGCGGAGCTTGCGCAGAGCGTCGGGGGAGAGCCGGTCACTCGTCCACGCCTCGTCCCAGACGATCTCCACCTCGGCATCGTCGATCCCGGGCACGGCGGCGATCCGGTCCCGAACGTCGGTCAGCACCCGGGCGGCGAAGGGGCACCAGCCCGAGGTCAGCAACAGCTCAATACGGGCGTGACCACCGGCCACCGTGACGGAGCGCAGCAGCCCCATGTCCACCACGGAGATGCCCTTCTCCTCGCAACACGGGTCGTACACCTCCGAAAGGGCGTCTTCGGCCCACTGCGGCAGCTGTCCCATGCCGATCATCTTCAACGACGGCTGTCACCTGAGGGTAGGGGCGTGATTTCAGATAGTGACGAACGTTGGCTTCTCGGCCAGTTGCAGGGATGCTTGGAGGGACGTGAACCCGGTCACCCTGCCACCACAACGACCTGCGGAGCCGACCGATCTGATCCGCAGCGTCTCCCGTGCGCTGCGCGTACTCGAGGAGGTCGGCCGGGCACGGCGGCCGTTACCGGTCAAGGTGATCGCCCGGCGGGCGGAGCTGAACCTGTCCACCGCATACCATCTGGTCCGCACACTGTGCTTCGAGGGTTACCTGGTGCGCATTCCCAGCGGCGACTACGCGATCGGCCCCGGCCTCGCGGAACGGTTCCACGACCTGGTCCGCGCGCTGCACCGCCCGCCCCGAGCACATACCGTGCTGCAACACCTCGCCGAGTGCACCGGACACACCGCCTACCTGGCTCGTTTCGTGGACGGGCAACTGGTGATCGCCGATGTCGTCGAGGGACCCCGTTCACCGTACCTGGAAGATCTACAGGTGGGCCTGGAAGCCGCCGCGCACGCCACCGCATTGGGCAAGGCGCTGCTGGGCACGCTGCCAGCCAGTCTACGTCGGCGGCAGCTGGCCGAACTGGAGATGCGTCCGTTCACCGCGAATACGCCTACCGAACCCGCCCACGTGGAAGCCGAACTACGCGAGATGCGCCCAGGCGATGTGGTCGTCGAGCACGGGCAGTTCCGGGCCGATGTCTGCTGCGCGGGCGCTGCCGTGCCCAGCCACGGCACCGTGGAGCGATGGGCGGTGGGACTCTCCAGCCGTGGGCAGGACCTGCCCGGACCGATCCTGCACCACCTGCGCCTGGCGGTTCTCGATCTCGACCCTGCGCCACGCTGAGAATACGGCCGAACGTCGCCGGCCTCTCCCCCGCGATCCGATAATCGACATTATGTCAATAATTCGCCGCTGCCAGGAGCGGGGTGGGAGCCGGGTTCGGCCTTCCTGACGGCGCGGGCTTCGGTATCGTTGGCGGCGCTGGGTCCGAGAGGTCCACTACCGCAGGTGAGTCGGCGCGGCGGGCCGCGCCGTCGGGTCGGGTTCGGTGGCGGGTGGGCCCCAGGCCAGTGCCAGCAGGAGGGTGGCACGGGCGGCGGGATCATCCAGGGCCGACCCGAACAACTCCCGGAGCCGACCCAACCGATA
>JBOHGD010000109.1:0-9785 GCA_050699955.1 Pseudonocardiaceae bacterium
GGTGTCGGTGTCCAGGCCGGTCAGGACCTGACCGCGCGACCTGCGGTTATACAAGATCCGTCACCGACGTCTCCGCAGCTCACCGGCCGTTTCCGGCCATGATCACCGGCAGTGGGCAAAACGGACACGCCTCAGCCGGTCTGCCGGGCGCGGGTGATCAGCGCGGCGAGGTTCTCGACGGTGTGTCTCTCCCACCCGGACAGCCAGGCCAGGGTGCGTCGCTCGGCGTCGGAGATCGCCATGTCCCCGACCGCGTCGAGCAGCACGGCCAGCTGACCGGGGTCATGGAAATCGGACGGTGCGGTGGTGGGAACGGTGCTCATTGGGGGTGGACCTCTCTCACGGTCAAGATGATCTCCGTTGGGGCACGGATGGGGCACGAAACAACCGACACGGCCATCACTACTCAACGCTGCCAAACGATTAAGGTGCAGGTCAGGGCGGTTTCAACCTCCTGACCTGCACCCCTGGACCCCTAGTAGGGAGTTCTGAGCGAGCCCCCAACCTGGCTACAGGCGGGTCGTCGCGCGGTGGGCCCGCTGTTCGGCGAAGCGGGCCAGGCGCTGCCATCGGCGGGCAGTGGCGAGCCGGCTGGCCAGCCTCGCCTGACTCGCGTGCTGTTGGTCCTCTCGCATTCGGGTTCGAGCGAGTACTTCGTGCAGCAACATGACGTTCAGCTCCTGAGTCAAGGCGATCGGTCGGCGATCGGGCACGGCGGGCATGAGGTCATCGGGACGGGCCGCGTCGGCGGTCATGCCGCCGCCCCCCGCTCGGGCAGGTCCTGCTCGGCGCGGTCCCGTTCGGCGCGGTCCCGCTGGAGATCGGCCTTACTCGGCCGGCCCCGTGGACGCTTGCGCGCGACGACGACCCCTCGCTCGAAGATCTCGCCACCCCACACACCCCATGGCTCCTGCCGGGCCAGCGCACTGGCCAGGCACTCGGTCTTGAGCGGGCAACCAGCACAGAGCTGCTTGGCTCGTTCCAGCTCAGCCGGCGCCTCGGCGAACCACAGGTCCGGATCGTGTGAACTGCACGGCAGGGCGGCCTGCTCGGGTGCCGCGGAATCGAGCAGGTGGGCCCGATCTTTCCCACCGCACAACTCGGACAACGCCCCACCCTCCAGCGGGACCGTAGCGGTGAACACTTGTCTCTCCTCCTCGGTGGTGTCCGGGTAGAACTCACCGGCGCCGTACCGCCACGGGATGAGGACCTACGACGCAGAAAGGCCGCGGATCCCGATGCGGGTCCGCGGCCTCTACGAGCCGACTGGTGCTGGCTCGAAGATCAAGGCTCCGATGCGGACATACACATGCGGTCGGTAACCGGGAAAACTGTGCTGCTCAGATTGATGAGGGTCCGCAGCCGGACGCGATACACCGGACGCCCTGCAATAACGGTGACATTGCGGCCGCCTTCGACGACCTGCGTCCCCGCCTGCTCGGGCCAGAACGGACCTGGCATGGCAAAGGACCCGAAACGCGGGAAGCAGCGGGTGCCGGTGGTCATGATGATCTCCATATCGGCGCCCCCTCCCCTGGTCGGTCCATGCTCAGCGGTCAGACGATCTGGCCTGGTCAGCCGCCTGTGACGGCTGTCCTCAGGAGGGTAGAACTCCGCTGGGGCGACCGGCAACCGATTTTCGTACTTTCCCGGTCAATCACGGTCAGCCACCGACGATGACGTGGACGCCTTGGCGGCGAGTACCCGCGCGGCCGGATGCTCCTCGGGAACCAGCCCGTGGAGGAACCGGCTGCGGCGCCGGGACCGCCTGCCCCCCGCATTCCGGGACGACGCCCAGGACAACGCCAGCCGATGGCGAGCCCGGGTGACTCCGACGTAGAGCAGCCGGCGCTCCTCCTCCAACCCGGCCTGGTCACCCTCGGCGTACTGGATCGGCAACGTGCCGTCGACGAGCCCGACCAGGAACACCGCATCCCACTCCAGACCCTTCGCGGAGTGCAGGGAGGCCAGCGTGACGCCTCGCACGGCGGGTGGGTGTGCCGCGTCGGCGCGGGCATCCAGTTCAGCGACGAAGCCTCCCAGATCGGCATCGGGCGTGCTGCTCATGACGTCGTCGGCCAGCTCGGCCAGCGCGCGCAGCGACTCCCAACGCGACCGCGCCGCACTGCCGCTGGGAGGTTCAGCGCCCAGCCCCTGCCCGGCGAGCACGTCGCGGACCGCCGAACCCAGCCCGCGGTCCGAACCTGTCGAACCAGTCGTGGCCGCGGCCCGCAGCGCGCGCAGCGCCGCCCGGACCTCCGGACGCTGGAAGAATCGCTCCCCGCCCCGAACCTGGTAGGCGATCCCCACGGCGTCGAGTGCCTGCTCGTAGGCCTCGGACTGGGCGTTCACCCGGTACAGCACGGCGATCTCAGCAGCCGCCACCCCGCCCCGCAGCAGCTCCGCGATGCGCTCGGCGACGGCACGGGCCTCCGCGGGTTCGTCGTCGTACTCGTCGAACGACGGCGCAGGCCCAGGCGGCTGCTGGCCCTCCAGCCTGAGCCGGGCACCGGCAGGTCGCCCGCGCGCGGCGGACATCACCCCGTTGGCCAGGGAGACGACCTGGGGCGTGGAGCGGTAGTCCCGGGTCAACCGAACCGTCACCGCGGCGGGAAAACGCCTGGTGAACCCCAGCAGGAAACGGGGAGCCGCCCCGGCGAAGGAGTAGATCGTCTGGTTGGCGTCACCGACCACGGTGAGGTCGTCACGGGCACCCAGCCAGGCGTCCAGCACCCGTTGCTGCAGTGGTGTGACGTCCTGGTACTCGTCGACGACGAAGCAGCGGTAGCGGTCCCGGAACTCGTCCGCCACCGTCGAATGCTCTTCGAGCGCGGCCGCGGTGTGCAGCAGCAGGTCGTCGAAGTCGAGCACCCGGGCGCGGTTCTTGAGCTCCTCGTACCCGGTATAGACCGATGCGACCTGCGCCGGGGCCAAGGGGGCCGCCCGGTGTGCCGCCGCCACCGCGGCGGGGTAGCCCTCGGCGGTGACCAGGCTCCCCTTGGCCCACTCGATCTCACCGGCGAGGTCACGAAGCTCGTCCGCGCCGGTGGGGGCCCCGGCACGCTGGGCAGCTTGGCCGACCAGCCGCAGCTTTCGCTCCAGCAGTGGCCACAGCTCATCGCCGACCACCTGCGGCCAGAAGTAACGCAGCTGGCGCAACGCGGCGGCGTGGAAGGTGCGGGCCTGTACCCCGGCCACCCCCAGGTCGCGCAGCCGAGTGCGCAGCTCCCCCGCGGCGCGGGCGGTGAACGTCACGGCGAGGACCTGCCCCGGCGCGACGTGGCCGGTACGGACGAGCTGGGCGATCCGCCGGGTGATGGTGCGGGTCTTGCCGGTGCCCGCTCCGGCCAGCACGCAGACCGGCCCTCGCGGGGCACACACCGCGGCGCGCTGTTGCTCGTCGAGCCCGTCGACGGGATCGACGACGCGGTCATCTCCTCGGCCGGCCACGCCTGGCATTCTCGCAGAGCCCTCCGACGATGCCAGGACACCGCGCCGTGTCCTCAGCGGCGCCGCCGGTGGCCGGTACCGTCGCCGTCCTCCGCTCACCCACCGCCTCGGATATCCCAAATGACGGTCACCCATTGCACGAAAGAGGTAGCCTGCGATTTCGGTGCGTGCCCGAGGACAGTCGATGTCTGGACAGTACGGAGGACGATGACGTCACTGAGGCAGGCGGCGTCGGGGCCCGTGCCGGTCGAGTCCATGACGAAGAAGGCAGTCGCGGCCGCGGCGATCGGCAACGCCATCGAGTGGTTCGACTTCGGAGTCTACGGATTCCTGGTAGGTGAGGTGGGCGCCCAGTTCTTCCCGAACGTCGAACCCTCGACACAGACGCTGAAAGCATTCGCCGTGTTCGCGGCATCGTTTCTGTTCCGGCCACTGGGTGGTTTGATCTTCGGTCCGCTCGGGGACCGGATCGGGCGCAGGAGTGTCCTGGCCGTCACGATCCTGTTGATGGCGGGCTCGACCGCGGCCATCGGGATCCTGCCCGCCTACGCCCAGATCGGCGTCTGGGCCCCGGTGCTGCTCCTCCTGGCCAGGATGCTGCAGGGCTTCTCCACCGGTGGTGAGTACGCAGGCGCGGCCACGTTCATCGCCGAGTACGCACCGGACAAGAAGCGCGGTTTCCTGGGCAGCTGGCTGGAGTTCGGCACGCTGGCCGGCTTCAGCGCCGGCATAGGCCTGGTCACGCTACTCACGTGGCGGCTGGCACCGGAGACGATGAACGCCTGGGGCTGGCGCGTCCCGTTCCTGGTCGCGCTGCCGCTCGGCATCATCGGCCTCTATCTGCGGCTGCGTCTGGACGAGACTCCGACGTTCGAGGAATGCGTGGCCGCGCACGACCATGGGGCGCGCTCCGGACTGCGCGAGGTCCTGGCCCATCACTGGCGGGAGATGTTGCTCTGCGTCGGTGTGGTCGTGCTGCTCAACGTCGGTGACTACACGCTGCTGATCTACGCGCAGGAACACCTGACCCAAGTGCTGAACATATCGAACAGAGCGGCGCTGCTGATGATCTGCAGCGTGCTCCTGGGCATGATGCTGGTGATCGTCCCGCTCGGGTCGTTATCGGACCGAATCGGACGTAAACCGTTGCTGATCGCCTCCGCCTTCGGTTTCCTGCTGTTCAGTTTCCCGGCCTTCCGGCTGCTCTCGAGAGAGACCGAGCCGGCCTCCGTGCTGGCGGGTCTGGCGATTATCGGGTTCTTCCAGGTCTGCTATCTGGCGGTGGTCGGATCCACCCTGCCCGCGATCTTCGACACCCGGGTTCGGTACGGGGCCTTCGCGATCGCCTACAACGTGTCGACCGCACTGTTCGGCGGCACCGCACCCTTCGTGATCGCCTACTTGGTCCACCACACGGGCTACGACGACATACCCGCCTTCTACCTGATGGCCGCCGCCGCCGTGTCGATCATCCCGGTGCTGCTGATCAAGGAGACAGCCGGCCAGCCACTGCGTGGCACCGAGGCAGCCCGCCGGGTGGCGGAAAGCTGACCACACAGTGACGGGTTGTTCTCTAGCTAGGGGCTAGCTAGAGTAAGCGTATGGTTAATGTGTCCAGGCCGCGGATGACGTTGCCGACTCAGCTGGTGTTGCGGGCCATGCTCACTGAGCCCACCCAGGAGATGTACGGGTTACAGATCAGCCAGACCGCGGAACTGCCCAGCGGCACCATCCACCCGATCCTGGCCCGCCTCGAGGGCTACGGATGGCTGGAGAGCCGCTGGGAGGACGTCGATCCCCGCGAGAAACAACGCCCTCGGCGACGCTACTACCGGCTCACCCCGGACGGTGCCGAGCTCAGCCGGGCCGCGCTGGCCCGGGCGGATGACTCGAAGGCCCGGATGAAGCGGCCCCGCCTAGGCCCGGCCGGCGGCGTATTAGGTATGGCCGGCGGTGTGTAATGACCCAATCCCACGACAACATTCCGGCCCACCCTGACGAGACCGGCCCCGCGACGACCGATGTCGCTCGCATCCTGGAGACCGTCGCGCAGGCCCGGTTCAGGGCCGACGACCTCGACATCGAGAACTCACGTGTCGCTGTCCTGAGATTGGACCTCGACATCGCCCTCCGCGACGCGCAGGCCCTCACCGATGACCTCGGCATCGACGGTGCGCTGGCCCTCACCCGCGACCTCGGCCGCGTTCTCGACCTGGATCTCGATCTTGAGTGCGAACAGCTGCGCGAACTCGTTCGCGACGTCCGGTCCGCTCACACGGTCTGCGAACGTCTCGCCAGCACCCTGAACACCGTGACGCAGGTGACTGTGTCGCCACCAGAGGCCGTCCACCCGCGGCCGGGCCGGCTGCCACTGGGGATCGTACGGGTGGCGGTACGAGTGCTGCCCGACCCGCACCGCGCCCGCTACGACCAGGAGTTCCGCGCCGAGCTGACTGAGCTGGCCGAGCAGTCACGCAGGGCCCAGCTGGGCTACGCGCTGCGCCAGCTCACCCGGTGCGGGCAACTGCGCCGTGCGCTGGCCGACGCACTGGCAGCCCCGAAACGGTGAGCCGCACGATGAATCCCCGACTGCAACATCGTCAGCAGACTCCGTCCAGACAACGGGTTCCGGAGGAAGACGACGTGGACACCACAGGCGACGCTGACGGGCACGCATGGCAGGCCCTGCTGGGCACCATCGAGCACGTGCTGGACAGTCCGGCACGCACCCGGCGCGCGCAGCAGCTGCTGGACAGGGTGCTCGCCGCAGGCGTCCTCACGGTGGTGTGCGTGACGCTCATCGTGGTCTCGACAGGCACCTGGCCGCAGTTCGCCATGGTCAGCGTGGCAGGCGTCGGCGCGGCCGCCGAAGCCGTCCGGCGGCACCGTCACCGGTCCGGACCACACCGCGCTCGTGCAGTCGGTTCAGGCAACCGCGCGAAACTCACTCTCCGAATCCCGAGACGGTGACACAGTGACAACCATGCAGACAACGATGCCGACAACCATGGCCGCAGCATGACCGACGAGGTGACCACCACCGACGGGGTGCGACTGCGGGTGCACGAGTCCGGCAAGGTGGGCGCGCCCACGGTGGTCTGCGTGCACGGCTACCCCGACGACCACTCCGTATGGACCGCTGTCGCGGCCGAGCTGGCGCAGCGCTACCACGTGGTGAGCTACGACGTCCGTGGTGCAGGCGAGTCCGGTACCCCGACCAGCACCAGCGAATATGGGATCGACCAGCTCGTCGAGGACCTGGTCGCGGTGCTCGACGCGGTCAGCCCGGATCGCCCGGTGCACCTGCTCGCGCACGACTGGGGAGCGGTCCAGGCCTGGCACGGGGTGACCGGGCAGCGGCTGCGCGGCCGGGTCGCGTCCTACACATCGATCTCCGGGCCGTGCCTGGACCACGCCGGACGCTGGATACGTGACCGGCTGCGCCGCCCGACTCCGCGTGCCCTGCGCGAACTGCTCACCCAGCTGGGCTCGTCCTGGTACGTCGGGTTCTTCCAGCTGCCGTTGCTGCCGGAGCTGGCCTGGCGTAGCGGACTCGTCCAGCGCGTGCTCGGCCGCCTGGAGCGCACCGTTACCCCCGCGGTGTCCGACGCGGTCAACGGGCTGCAGCTGTATCGCACCAACATGCTCCCCCGGCTGGGGCAGCCGACGACCCGGATCACGGACGTCCCGGTGCAGGTCCTGGCACCGCAGCGGGATCCGTTCGTCTCGGTGGCCCTGCAGACCGGGATCAGCCAGTGGGTTCCCGACCTCTCGGTGCGCGTGCTGCCCGCTGGGCACTGGCTACCGCGCACCCACCCGCAGACCGTGGCGCGCTGTGTGGGCGAGCTGATCGAGCGCGTCGAGGGTGGCCAGGAGGCACGCGCGCTACGCCGCGCTCGGGTCACCACCCAGCGACGACGGCACTTCCACGACCAGCTCGTGGTGATCACCGGCGCGGGCAGCGGCATCGGGAGGGCCTGCGCGCTGGAGTTCGCCGAGCAGGGCGCCGAGGTGGTGGTCACCGACATCAACCAGCAGTCGGCCGAGCGCACCGTCGAACTGGCCAGGATGCTCGGGCCGGCCGCGCACGCCTACCCCCTGGACGTCTCGGACGGCGGTGCGGTCGAACGGTTCGCCGCGATGCTGCGCGACGAGCACGGCATCCCCGACATCGTGATCAACAACGCCGGCATAGGCATGGCCGGGGCGTTCTTCGACACCACGGTGGCCGAGTGGGAACGCGTCATCGACGTCAACCTGTGGGGCGTCATCCATGGCTGCCGGGCCCTGGGCGGGCTGCTGGTCGAGGGCGGCGCGGGCGGCACTCTGGTCAACGTCGCCTCGGCGGCCGCGTACCTGCCGACGAAGGCGCTTCCGGCGTACGGCGCGACGAAGGCCGCGGTGCTGGCGTTGAGCCAGAGCCTGCGTGCCGAACTAGCCGGCGCCGGGGTCGGCGTGGTGGCGATCTGTCCCGGTTTCGTGCGTACCAACATCTCCAGCACGACCCGATTCGTCGGCCTTGACCCCGCGCAGGAGCACGTCGCCCAGGATCATGCGACCGCGCTCTATCGTCGCCGCAACTTCACCCCGGAAAGGGCCGCCAGGGAGATCCGGCGCGCAGTGCAGCGCAATGTCCCGATCGCCCCGATCACGGCGGAGGCCAAGGTCGGTCTGCTGGCCTCCCGGCTGACCCCCGGACTGCTCCGCGTACTGGCTCGAGTCGACCTCAGTACGCGCTAGTCTCACTGACATCGATAGTCTCGCCAACGCCGATAAGCCGAATGGAGACCCTCATGGTCGGCGGCCACCGCAATGCTCCCGGGCCAGAACCGGAGAATCTCGTCCTGCAGCCCCGAAATGTCGCGTTCGACTGGACTGGCCTGCCCATCCACTGGGTGCCGAACGAGCCATTGGTCACGCACACCATCAATGTGCTGCATCTGCTGCTACCCGCGGGTGAGCGGTGGTTCGTCGAGTTGTTCCGGCAGGCTCTGCCCTTCATTGAGGACGACAAGCTGCGCGAGGACGTGCTCGGCTTCATCGGCCAGGAAACGATCCACGCCAATTCTCACCAGAGCGTGCTCGACCACTGGCACGCCCACGGCATCGATACCGATCCCTACACCCAGCAGGTCGACTGGATGTTCCAGAAGCTACTCGGCGATCGCGACCTGCCGGCCGAGCGGCGCGAGGAATGGCTGGTCGAGCGACTGGCGATCGTCGCGGCGATCGAGCACATCACCGCCCTGCTCGGGAACTGGGCGCTGAACTCCCCCGCGCTCGACGCGGCCGGTGCTGATCCGACCATGCTGGACCTGCTGCGCTGGCACGGCGCGGAGGAGGTCCAGCATCGAGCGGTGGCCTTCGACCTGTTCACCCACCTCGACGGGCGGTACACCCGGCGGGCGCGCGGCATGATGGTCACGGTGCCGGTCATGCAGTGGCTGTGGATTCGCGGGGTGGCCTTCCTGATGCGTATCGACCCCGAACTGGGCAGCCGGGTGAAGCCACGCTGGCGGGACTACTTCCGCGCCACTCGCAGGCACCTGCTGCCTGCCACACATGAGCTCGTCCGGGGCACCCTGCGCTATCTTCGGCCCTCCTACCACCCGTCCCGGGAGTTCTCCACCAGCCAAGCCGTCGTCTACCTCGCCGGCTCCCCAGCAGCCAACGCCGCAGCGGCCTGACATGACCAGCCACCCTGACCTGACCACCCGCTCTGATCCGGCCACCGGCTGGGTCCCCCCGCCCGACCTGCGGGGCCGTCCGTATCCGGACCGGCTGTTCCGCCTCCTCGCGAGCTTGATCGGCATCCATGCCTGGCTGGCTCGCAGCGTCTACCGGCGGCGCGCACCCACCCGGGTCGTCGATCGGGAGCGCACGCTCGTGGTGGCGGAGGTCCGCGTCGAGGCCGACGGCGTGCGCAGCTTCCGGCTGACCGCCCCCGACGGCGCCGCGTTGCCCGCCTGGCAGCCGGGCAGCCACCTCGACGTGCTGCTGCCCTCCGGACGCAGGCGCCACTACTCACTGTGTGGCGATCCCGCCGACCGTGGCTGCTACCGGATCGCGGTGCGGTGGATCGCCGACGGTGGCGGTGGATCGCAGGAGCTGCACGACTCGGTCGCTGCGGGCAGCACGCTGACCGTGAGCGGTCCGCGCAATGGTTTCCCTTACGTGCCCGCGGCGAACTACCTGTTCATCGCGGGTGGCATCGGTATCACGCCGATCCTGCCGATGGTCAAGCATGCGGCAGCCAGTGGTGCGCAGTGGCGGCTGGTGTACACCGGGCGCTCCCGCGAATCGATGCCGTTCCTGCACGAGCTCAGCGTGCTGGA
>JBOHGD010000110.1:0-9526 GCA_050699955.1 Pseudonocardiaceae bacterium
CTTCGTCACACTCTGAGCTACGCCCCGGGGGGACTTCCTCAATGTCCCCCCGGGCGCAGACTTCGTCACCGAAGCCAACAACACAGATCAGCGAGGGTAGGAAACATGATCTTCGCCCGTTCGCAACGCCCGGTCAGCCGCAATAGCGGACGTGGCTGAGCGCGGTGCATCCACCCAGCAGGGGCGCGGATCGGCTGCCGCAGCTATCCTCGTACCTGCGCGGGGCCGACCACTCCCGAAAGCCGCATGGTCAAAGGTGGACGGAACACGTGGTGGGGCAACACCGCACGCCGAGTCGCAGACAGCAGCGCTCACCAGATAACGGGGATGAGCCGCCAGTGGGTGGCTGCGTAGCTGCGATAGCGCTCCCCGAGATCGTTCAGCAGCGCCTGCTCCTCCACTCTGATCCGGTAGGCCAGCGCACCCACCACCACGGCGGTAAGACCAACCAGCGACAACCAATTCGGCCCAGGACTCCCGAAGCTGACCCGAGCCGCAAGGTGGCCCGCGGCACGTGAGTCAAGCTGCCTTGGCGCGAGCGCGTGCGAGTGCGCGGTAGACCGTCGAGCGGGTGACGGAGAACAGCTCTTCGAGTTCGCTGATGGTGTGCTGGCCGGCGTCGTGGAGGGCGACGAGGTGGGCTTCCTGCCGCGGGGAGAGCTTGGGCTGCTTGCCGCGCAGTCTGCCTTTCGCCTTGGCGACCTTCATGCCTTCCCTTGTCCTCATCCGGACGAGGTCGGCCTCGAACTCCGCGATCATCGCGAGAGCATTGAACAGCAGGCGCCCAATGGGGTCGGTGGGGTCGTGCACCGACCCGCCGATGTTGAGCTTGATCCCGCCGGCGGTGAGTTCGTCGGCGATCGCGCGAGCGTCGGGCACTGACCGCGCGAGGCGGTCCAGCTTGCTGACTACGAGGGTGTCGCCGGTTCGGCACGCGGCGAGCGCCTCGCGCAGGCCCGGTTCGGCTTGCGGTCCGTCTCGGCAGGGGTGTCTCTTACGAGCCGCAATGCCGAGAGCCTGACGTGTGTGCCGCTACCCTCCCCGCATGCCCCGTCCGAGCTGGACCGAGTCGATCAGCTGTATGAGATCGCGGCGCGTTACCGTCGGCTCTTTCCCGAGCCCACTCGGCTACGTCCCTCGACTCGCCGAGGAGGTCGGAGAGATCGCAGTCGAGGTCCACGCGGCTTGAAGGGGCACCAGCAGATCCATGTAGTCCATGTGCATCCTCAGCTCAATCCGTGCTGCGACTGCCGATCCAGGAGTGTAGGCCGACCTGTCGGAGGCGGACCCTCCCGGCGGGGGACCGGCGTGCAGGGCGTGTCGGGATGGCCTTCTTGACCGAGGAGCAAGGGACACACCCGCGAACATCGGATGCGGTGAGTCCGTCGACGATGTCGCGTACGTCGAGCACGGACCGGGCTAGCCGGTCGAGTGTGGTGACGCCGAGGGTGCCGCCTTGCTAGCAGACGGTGTGGAGTCATTTCTGGACAGAGGTCTTGAGTTGGCGACAGACTTTTTTCCAGCGAGCACAGGCTTGAGGAAGTGATGTCGTGAACGGTCTCGAGATGGCCACCGCCGAGCGGACTGACCTGGCCGATTTTCTGGCGACTCTGGCGCCCGAGCAGTGGGAGGCGCCGTCGCTTTGTGAGGGCTGGCGTGTACGGGACGTGGTCGCTCATGTGATGAGCTTCGACGGCGTCAGTCCGCTTGGCATGTTGCGCCGCGCCATCCGCGGTCGGATCGTGCACATCAACCAGGTGGGCGTTGACGAACTCGCATCGCTCAGTACCGAACAGCTCCTCAACAGGCTGCGGGCTCATCTGCGGCCACAGGGGCTGGCCACGACGTTCGGGGGCCGGCTCGCCCTGCTTGACGCCACCATCCATCATCAGGACATCCGCCGCCCGCTTGGTATGCCACGCCAGATCCCGGCTGAACGGCTGCGGTGGGTCCTAGCCGACAGCGTACGCAGCCCTGAGCTGCCGGGGTGGCGCCTCGCGCGCGGCGTTCGCCTGGCGCCGACCGACCTGGACTGGAGTCACGGCTCGGGACCGGAGGTTACCGGACCGGCGGAAGCCGTGCTGATGGCGATCGCCGGTCGGCCGAGTGCCCTAAGGGAGCTGGCCGGTCCAGGGCAGCCGGTGGTGGCCGGCCGGCTCGCCCGCTGACGGCACCGGTGCACCATCGGCTATCGGAACGATGGCCAGACGGCGGGCGTTCTTGATCCGTGGATGCCCGAGCTACCTCGTGGAGCTTCCCTGCCGTCGGCGCGGCAGCGTGGTGCGCCGCCTTCGCCGCCGTGCACCTGTTCTGGGCTGTTGGCGGCTCGACGGGTCTTGCGTCCGCGGCCGGCCCTGGCCTGGCCACAGACAGACCAGCGGTGTTCGTGGTGTTCGGTCTGTACGGCGTCGCCGCGCTCCTCCTGGCCGGGATCGTGCTGATCATGGCGGCTGCTGGCGGGATGGGCTCGGTACGCCTGTCTCGGGAGCAATGATCAGAACCTATGGATGGCCCTCGGCGGGGTGACGTGAAGCGGGCGTGCCTCCCGAGCAAGATCTGATGCCAAGCAAGTCTGATCAGGGTCGGCGTTGGAGCGCCGGCTCGGGAAGGTACGCCCATGCTCAAGGTAGTCCACGAGGAGAACGAGCCAAATCAGCCTGCCCCGTCGGCGGTCGGTGGGTCGCTGCTGGACGAGCTGGCCTCCAGGTCCACGCGACAAACGCTACGGTCCGTCCAGCGGAAGGGCCACAGATTTGCTGGCAGACGAAGCGCACACCACGCGGCAAATGAGGGTGTTACAGTATGTTCGGCGTTCCGGCAGATGTTGAAGTGAGTCTTTTGGCCATGGGCGGCCTACCCGACACGTGAACTGTTCGGACGAGGATTCACGTGGTGGCGCCCTCGCCTGTGGTCGCTGCGTAGGTGATGGTGTTGCCGTCGGGGTCGCGGACGACGGTTCGCCGCATCCCGTTGACGGCTTCGACCCCTCCGGTGGCGATACCGCGGCCGACGAGTTCAGCAATCCTCGTGTCCACGTCGTCCACCAGCATGGTGAGCAGCGCGTTGCCAGCGCGGAGTGGGTCGGCCACGACGTAGACCCAGCAGAGATCTTCGGCCAGCTGCTACGCCGCCTCGGTATCGTACGGCACCAGATCCGGCTGGCCCCCGAACAATCGTTCATACCAGGCCCGCGCCACTACGAAATCGTTTGCCTGTGATAATGCTGCGCGTGATGAAGGGAGTTTGGAGGGTAGCGGCGGCGGGTTGCTTGCTGGTGCTGGCAAGCAGCGTGGTGTGGCTGGGGGTCCTTACAGCGAGGAGCTCTCAGGACGAGGCTACACGCGCCGCTCAGTTCCTGGCAGTCGTGCTCGCGGCAGCGACAGTGGCGAACTCTCTCATTGGATGGTGGCACCGTGCAAGGTTCGATGTCGAGCCGACAGCAGGGCAGCTCGAGGATGCACGGGAGACATTGGCGGGTGTGCTTGCGGCGCAGTGGCGTCAGGAGGCTTCGGCGCGGTCGCTAGGGGATCCGGAGCCGATGCCGGTGTGTTGGAAGCTCACCGAGCCTGCTGTCATGGATCATCCTCGTTTCATCATGAGCGGCGAATTGTCCTTTACAGGACGCAGCGACCAGATCGGTTCCTTCGCTGCACAGTTTCGTCAATTGCGGCGCCGTCGTCTGGTGATTTTGGGTAATCCCGGCTCTGGCAAGACCACGCTCGCGGTGCAGTTGCTGCTGGAACTGCTGGCGACGCGCCAGCCCGGGGAACCAATTCCTGTGCTGGTCTCCCTCGCGGGGTGGGATCCCATCACCCAGCCCCGGTTGCACGACTGGCTCGCCGCCAGGATGACCCAGGACTACTCCTCGCTACGCGCCTTTAGCCCTACCATGGCCCACGCGCTGGCCAAGCGTGGCCATCTCCTGCCGATCCTCGACGGCCTCGACGAACTTCCTGAGCCCCGCCAGGCCGGGGTAGTCGCTGCACTCAACGAATCGCTCACCGACACAGACCAGCTGGTTCTGACCAGCCCGCACCACCGAGTACACCACAGCGGTTACCGGAGGCCGGCACAGGCTAAACGCCGCTGCGGTCATCATCCCCGAGCCACTCACCGCAGTCCAAGCTGCGGAATACCTCACGCACTGCCTACCACCTGACCCCGGCCCGTCTTGGCGCGAACTCCTTGATCGGCTACGTACCGGAAACACTGAACACCTGGCGACCGTGCTGGCTACCCCGCTGGGACTGTGGATGCTGCGCACCATTTACATCACACCCCGGGCCGACCCCACGCCCTTACTCAACCTCGACAGCTCACCGAATGCCGCAACGGTGCAAGCTGACCTGTTGGACCAACTCATCCCCACGGTCCTTGCCACCCGTCCCGCCTCACGCCATCCCAACGACACCTTCCGGCCCCGTCACAGGTGGACCCCCCACGATGTGCGAATTTGGCTCACCTATCTTGCCCACCACCTACACCGCACCGGCACCCGCGACTTGGAGTGGTGGAACCTTAAGCTACTCACTCTCACCCGTCTCGAGAGGGGGCTGTTGGGGGCCCTCCAGATGGGGTTGGTCGGACTGATGGGCGGTGTGGCGGTCGGATTGTCGGTGGAGCTGACAGGCGGACTGAAAATTGGGCTCATCAGCGGACTGATAGGCGGGCTGACAGGCGGGTTGACGGCGGGGCTAGCCCTTGGGCTGGCGGCTGGACAAGTGAACGGAATTGCCTTCTGCGTAGCCGCCGTGCCGCCAGTCTGCCTGGTGGCTGGATTGGTGACGGGCCTTATCGAGTGGGACAGAGTGACCCCGAGTAGGTTCGGCTGGGCAGACACGCCACGCTCAAGCTACAGATTGATCCGCGCGACAACAATTCTGCACCTCTCTCTGGCCGGCTGCGCGGGCGGCGTGACAGGCGGACTGACCGGTGCGCTGGCGAGCGGACTGACGGCCGGAACGATGGCCGGACTGACGACTGGACTGATAGCCGGGCTGACCGGCGCGCTGGCAAACTTGTACACCGCAGCCTGGTTCCTGTACCTGCCGACCGCATGCTGGCTTGCCGCCTCCGGAAAGCTGCCGTTAAGGCTCATGGATTTCCTCGACGACGCCTATCGGCTGGGCCTACTGCGCACCGTCGGCCCCTCCTACCAGTTCCGACATGCCGAGTTCCACGACCACCTCATCCGAACCGATCATACACAGACCGCAACCGAAGGAGCAGTGCAATAACAAGGCGGCGATGTTGGAATCTGACCACCGGTGTTCTGCGCGCAGCTCGGCTCGCAGTGCTTCGGTGTATGGCCCCACCTGCTTGCCGACGAACACCGCGATCTCATCTGCGGGCACATCGTCGACCGTGATCCAGGTGTTGATGCGGTCTGCGAGCGCACGGGCTTCCGCGGCGCTGTCGCGGTAGCGTTGGACCTCGGCGGTTGGGGGCGCATCAAGTACGCCGTCGGTCAGCTGCTCCGGTACCACGCGCCCGCTGGTGCTCGCTCACCCGCACCGTGATCGGGCCTGGCGTCATCATGCGTATGCCCACGTGGATTTCTCAGTTCCGGCTATCTCGGGCATCTGCCCCGCTGGCCAGACAGGAGTGATATGAGCGGTCGGGAGCCGATGAATCCCGGCAGCGGGATCTAGTTTGAGTGCTCGTCAGGAACGTCTTGCGACCCGCCTGTCCTTTGTGGGCCCGGGACCGGCCCTTCTCTACCGCGAAGCTTGCGGGCTGATGGCCGAACAACCAGCCCGAGCTACCGCGACACACCAGGTAGGCCATCTGCTTCGGGAGGTGGAAAGCGCGGTACGGCACGTGTTGCGGCCCGAGAGACTGAAGGGGGAGGGCGTTCACCAGCGTGAGGTCCTGGCGACACTCGAGGCAATGGGCATCAGCGTCGACGATCCAGCGGGCCAGTTCTGGCTGAGCTTGGCGACCGAGGGCAGCGCCGAGAACCTGCCTGGGTGGGCTCATCGCAACGGGCTGGCTGCCCCCCGCCCGATGAGTGACGAGTTCCGGCGCATCGTCTCCGGTGTGCAGTCGCTGCTGGAGCGTTTGATGGACGAGTTCGAGGCTCGCTGGGCGATAGTCGGGCAGCGGCTGGATCGACTGTTGGAGCTGCGGTCTCCGTCGGAGAAGCACGCCACGACTGTCCGGCAGGAGATTCCTCTGGATCCGGTGGCGCACGGCTATTTCTTTGACCGAGCCGGCGTTCAGTGGCTGGAACCCCTCGTGAAAGCGGGCTTCTTCTCCTCGCCGCCGGAGCCGGAGATCGACGAGAACGAGGGCACGATCGTGCTGCCGTTCTGGCCGGAGTCTCGCTACCTGGCCCGGGTGGCATCCGAGGAGCCCAACGCAGCGGTGACGGCGGCAGCAGCCATCCCGCGCACTGCCAACAGTCGTGTCGACTACGACATTGTGTCGGTTGCCCTCGCAGTTCCGATCGAAGAGGGCGTGCGGTTGATGGACCGCATCCAGAACGAGATCCGTACCGGTGCGGGTGTGCTGATTCCCCAAGAGGTGGGGAAGCTCAGCGCTCGACTCGCCGCCGGTGGCCATCCTGGCCATGCAGTGGAGCTGTTGCGGGCGTTGTTGGAGAGGATCCCGGCTGCTGGTGGGTCGGTTGGCCTGATGGACACCTACACCTACGCCGAAATCCTGCGGTCGTACCTGCCAACCGTGGCCGACCATGCTGGCCGTCGCGTGTTTGGCCTGCTCGTTGATCTGCTCACACAGGCGACAGGGGCCGAGTCGGTCACCGGTCCCGGGCAGCGGCAGGCGGAGTGGTCCACAGTGTGGCGTCCCAGCTTGGACGGCGAGTCCATCCGGGAGGACTTCGATCCGGTCAACGCACTGGTGACTGCTGTGCGCAAGACCGCGATCGGCCTCATGGACACCGCATCCCTTCCCGTTGTCGAGATCATCAGCACACTGGAGACGGCTGGCGGGGAGATCTTCCACCGCCTCGCGCTGCATCTCTTGACGCGCTGTGGTCAGGACGCACCTGACCTAGTCACGTCGTATCTACTAGACCCCAGCCTGCTCCGATCGCGCGGCGCTGCCACCGAATATCTCCGTCTCGCGCGCGAACACAACACCGTGCTAAAGGAGGCCGACCGGGACAAGTTGCTCGGCCTGATCGAGGCTGGTCCCGATCTGGACAGCTGGATCGAGGGCCACTCCAGGATGCAGGGCCAACCACCCTCGCAGGCCACGATCCGCCAGTGGCGCTGCCGGTGGCAACGCGATCGCCTCGCCGCACTATGCCCTGTTCTTCCCCCGGAGTGGATTGCCATCTATGAGGCGCTGGTCGACGAGTTCGGCGAACCCCCGGAAACGCCGCCGCCCGCGGCCTTCCCGAGTCAGGGTTTCGCGGTGCCGGCACCGGTCACCGCCGGTGCGTTGGCGGCCATGCCCACCGACGAACTGGTCACCTACCTACGCGTCTGGGAACCGCCCGAGACCAACCCATACCGGTGGAGTCACGCCGACCTGGCTCCCTCTCTCCGTACGGCCATCGAACAAGGCGCGACTGAGCGTTCCCGGGACGCAGCGGCCTTCATCGACCTCCCCGTGCACCATGTGAGCGCGGTTGTGGAGGGCCTGAGGGCGGCGGCTAGCCGCGGCAGTGGCCTGCACTGGCCAGCCATCGTCCAACTCCTCGTCTGGGCTGACCAGCAAGCGACAGCTGAATGCACCGCCGCAGCCGAACACGTCCGCCAGTGGCGCTCCGTCCGGATGGACATGCTCAACCTGATCAATCTCGGGCTGGCAGCGGCGGATGGCATCGCATCGGCTGACCGCGACGCCGTGTGGACCGTCATCGACCACGCCGTCGAGGACCCTGACCCCACGCCAGCAGAGGAGACCCGACTGCTCGACGGTGGGATGAATCTGCCGACCTTGTCGATGAACACCATCCGTCCGGAGGCGATCCGGGCTGCGATCACCTGGAGTATTTGGGCGCGGAACGACGACCCCACCGTCGATCTCTCTGCCCTGTTCACACTGCTGGAGCGCCACCTTGATCCCCTGACCGAGCCGTCTCGCGGCGTTCGTTGGGTTTACGGCGAGGGCTTCGCCAACCTCGTCAGCTTGGATCACGAGTGGGCCACGGATCACCGTGACTTGATCTTTCCTCTGGAGCCGGACTCGCGCACGGCATGGGAGTCCGCGTGGGGCGGGTTCCTGTCCTTCGGCTACCCCGATCACGAGCTGTGGCGACTGCTGGAACAACACTATCGTCTCAGTGTCGAACGGATGGAACCCGACGACCCCGACCATCTCACCCTAAGCCGAGAATTCCAAACCGGAATGCACTTGGCGAATCGCTATTTGACAGGAGACCTCCACCTAGACGACGAGTCGCTGCTTCGCGGATTCTATACTCGCGCATCCGCGTCGACCCGAGTCAACCTGATCAAGTGGATCGGCCACCAACTGGCCGATATCGACGAGTCGACTGTGCAACGGCTGACCACCTTCTGGAGCTACCGCCTAGATGCGGCCCGCAACGGCGCTGATGATCCAAAGGCCGAACTACGCGAATTTGGCTGGTGGTTCGCGTCCGGTGTATTCGACGAGGAGTGGGCACTGCGGCAGATGCTGGCGGTGCTGGCCATCACTGACCTGCATGGCACCGACCAGCGCGTCCTCCAGCGCCTCGCCCGACTGGCCGATGCTCATCCTGTGCTGTGCCTGCAAGTCCTAGAGGGGCAGGTCAACACACTCGACCGCGACAACAGCATGAGCACACATTTGTTCCTTACGCAATCAGGCACCATTCGTCGCATCCTGACGATCGGAAAGGAAAATACCGACCTGCTCCGCCAAGCACTCGTACACAAGATCGTCAGCCTCTTATTCCGGTACGGCCTCGATCTCCGGGACCTCCTTTAGGAATGGGTCCGTACGCGGGATTGTCCTCTAGCGACACCGCCCATGCCACCGGACCTGGGTCCAAGCAGGCTGACAACCGGCATCAGCCATCTTCCTCTCGTCGGCATGTGTGTGCGTCGGCATCGGGTACCGGAGTGTTCGGTTGCTTCTGCGGGTCTCATTGGGTTTGGGGGGTGGATCGTGGGTCTTGCGATCTCTGTGTCGAGTGGGTTCATCTGCTCGGTCGGCGGTGACTGTGGATCCCACCACGAGAACGCCGATGCCTCGTCGTTGAGCACCAGTTGGGGAGCGTCGTGCAGGTCGGTCCGGTAGATCGCGGTGTGCTCCCGGCGGCTCGGGCCGGCGCAGATCAACCTCGGCGACAGCGACGAAGTTCAGATCGACCGTCCCGATACCTGTCTCTTCTCCTGGCTCATGCACGGCAGCCTGCCGCGCGGTCTCGGCAGGCTCGCGCATCCCACCGGGCAGCTCCCACTGCCGGCGCCAGCCGTTGAAGTGTCCATTCACGGGTCCGATTGAGCTGGGCCGTCGCCAGCTAGTGGATCTTGGTGGGCTGTCGGTGATTGGTGTCGGCGTGTCGGGCTCGGTCTTGGATGCTTGATCGTCGATCATCTGGGTTGTG
>JBOHGD010000111.1:0-9245 GCA_050699955.1 Pseudonocardiaceae bacterium
CTCTGGGGTGTTGAAGTCACCTCCGAGGACGGTGGGAGTTTGAATTCCCTGAAGCCAACGGGCAAATCCCACCGCCTGCTGCGCCTTCTTCTCACGCCAGGTGACACCCGGAGGCGCATGGTAGGACACAACAGTCCACGACATGTCGTAGAGCCTCACCTCAGCAAGTACGAGCCGCTCCGGAAACGGCAGGTCATTGAGGAGCCACGTGCTGACCGGCGCGGTTCCACGACCAGCGATAGCCGAACCTCGTTTCCGAACAGGAGTGTCATCCTGCTTCGATGGCCGCAGGGCGACCCCCGACACCAGCCAGTCAAGGCCAGCGCGCTCGACCAGTTCCTGCGCCGAGGACAGGTTCACCTCCTGGAGGCAGAGCAGATCCGGTTGCAGTTTCTTGATGTATCCGGCCTGCGATCGCATCCGGTCTCCCATGGCGAAACTCACGTTCCATGAGACCACTCGGACGATCTCGTTGGCGTTGCATGCCACGGACACGGGAGTCTCCTGCTAGCGAGAGGGGGAAAGGAGGAGGCAGCCACCGTTCAGACCCTTCGGTGGTTCATGCACGTGTCTGTCGCCTACATCTCGTTACTGTGGCGGGCCGTGTTACCGCGACGATCGGAAGTACCGTGCGACCACTGGCCCGGCTGGTGGTACCTAGCGTCTGATGCGGCGCCTCACGGACCGACACCGCAGTGCCAGCGGCTTGTCTGTTGGGCCCACGTCGGCGTTGGTGCCGGAAATCGGGTCCGAAGTGCAAGCCGTCGCGACGTCGCCCACTCTAAGCCCTCTTTGGCGGTTTGATCAGACGGCATCTGCGGAAATGGTGGCCAGGTGGTCGGCTGCCAAAGTCAGGGCAGCAGGGTCAACGCGGTCACGTGGGCCGGACGCACGGTGCCAAAATCGCGGCGGTCGAGGGTGACCACGGTGGCGATCTTCAGCCGCTCGGCCAGCGCGATCACTGAGGCGTCCACGGTGCCCAACGGAAGGTCGTCGTACTTCTCCACGAGTTCAGCGACCCGCTCCAGATCGGCAGACAGCGACTCGATCAGCGTGTACCGACCTGCCCGCACATCGGACAGGAACGCCAACTCGGCGTAGGTGCCCCGGCGACGCTCCAGCATCATGCACACCTCGGTGGCCACGGTGGCGGGGATCAGCAGCGGGCCGGGCAGCCGCTCCAGCAGATGCTTGCATTCCCGGTGATGGTCATCGCGGTCGTTCACGACGGCCACGATCGGCCCGGTGTCGACCAGGATCACGCGGCTGTGCCGGGTGGTTCGGTACGCAGAATCTCTTCAACCCGCTCCGCCAGGTCAGGCTCCGCGGACAGCATCCCTGCACTCGCAAACGTGCGGACCGGCTCCACCGCCAGCGGTGTCAGATCTGGGTGCGCACGTAGCTGCTCGGCGAGCCGGTGGGCCTGGTCGGTGGTCAAGCCAGCGTCGAGGGCGGCGCGGAGCACCTCGCCGATTGCCGCGACCCGGTCCTCGGGCACGCCATCGACCAAGCGGTGTACCTCGTCCCTGGTGGCCATGACGCCAGTGTCCCATGGTCGGCGGCGGGCTTGCTCTCACCCGGTCTTGCCGTCGAAGCGGCATCTGAGTGTTCAATCGAACGCGATCGTCGGCAAAGCACGTCAGCGCCGTGCGATCATCGGGTGGCAGCCCATGATCAATCTGCCGTTTTGCTCGCCGCTTATGAACCGCTACCACGGCACGCAACAGCCTACCGACCATGATCGGTAACACAGTGGACGGCCTCTGAACAGCACCAAAGCCGATCGCGGAACAGGTGACGCTCGATCAGCGGGTTCGGGGTTCGAGTCCGTGGCGGCGCACCATCTGTCCTGGTCAACGCTTCGCAGGTGGCGATCTGGCAAGATCACGGGACACTTTTGGGATCTTTTTCGCTGCCACCGAGACGGCGGACGTCCACGGCCCCGACCGTCGTGGTGCTGTCCGGCCATGGTCAACGCGATCAACAGGAAGCGGCCAGGACGAAATCACCGCCCGCATGGCCACCCACACCGAAGCCCACACCCTCGACCTACCCCCGGGCGTGCCCGTCCTCGACGTCCTGCACACCAGCCTCAACCAGAACGGCGAACCCTTCGAGGTCTCCCGATTCGTCCACCGAGCCGACCGCGCCGGACTCGTCTACCACTTCCCCGTCGAGGACTAACCCCCCATGCAAGCCCCCAAGCGGGGACCGGTGCTGATCGTCGCGCTGGCACTGCTCTGGGGCTCCAACTTCGCCTGGATCAAAATCGCGCTCCGCGCGTTCAACCCCGCACAACTGACCTTCGGTCGCATGCTGCTCGGCGCCCTCATCCTCTGCGCCGTCCTCGCCATCACCCACGACCGGCTACCCCGAGGCTGGCAGACCTGGGCACACCTGACCATCGCCGCCCTGGTCTCCAACACCGCGCCCTACCTACTCTTCGCACTAGGGGAAACCCGGGTCGATTCCAGCATCGCCGAAGTCCTCAACGCCACCACACCCCTCTGGACCCTCGCCCTCGTCGCCGCCACCCGCTACGGCGAACCCATCCGACCCACCCAAGTCGCCGGATTCATTCTCGGCCTGACCGGTTGCATCGTCCTCTACGCCCCCTGGAACACCCACACCATCGACCCACTCGCCACGTTCTACTGCCTGCTCGCCGCGATCAGCTACGCCATCAGCTACGTCTACATCGCCCACTACCTCACCCCGAAAAAAATCACCCCTACCGCGCTGGCAGCCGCACAACTCCTCGCCGCCACCGGCTGGACCCTCCTCGCCCTCACCACCCACCCCGGACCAACACCCCACCCCACCCCCGGCCCCTGGATCGCCCTCACCATCCTCGGCCTCACCGGCACCGGCCTCGCCTACATCATCAACTACGCACTCATCCGCACCGAAGGACCCACCCGAGCCTCCATCGTCACCTACCTCGTGCCTATCGTCTCCCTCACCCTCGGCGCCGCAGCCCTGGGCGAACCCCTCACCCCCAACCTCCTCACCGGCACCACCCTCATCCTCAGCGGAATAGCCATATCGCGCCCCGCACCATCCAAATCTGACGGCCCGCGCAAAAACTGATCGCACACCCTGTAAAAAATCAGTGCGGCCAAAATGTCAACAAGCAGATCAAACTACGTCAGGTCGCCCATCTCAAGGTCACCTAGGACACCGACGGCTGGTTTGATCTTCTAAGGCGACTATAACAACGGACGCAAATTCGTCTTCAGCTTCGGCCACCGATTGTACCCTATGGCCTGATCGTTGGATCGAAGTGTGCGGATATAATCAATCTCCATCCTCCCCACTTCAGTATCCGATGCGGTCTCCGACTCCCATAGAATTTCCTTGCGAACAACAAAGTTTCGCCGCTCTTCGCGAGTGAAGTCCTGCTCAACGAGCCGACTGTCTACACTCCCAAAGTAGGTCAGGGTATCCGTCAGATCCTTGCCGACATAAGTCTTTCCATTCGGATACGTGATTTTATATACGACCTTCACTCGGGCACCTCATCCACGTCTACGCCTTCGATACGACTCGTCCACTCGCAAGAGAAGCGTACGGCAGGCCAAGCCGCCTTACTGCCGAATTTGCCTCTATGGGATCAAGAACGGCCCCTTGCGGGGCGGGGACAGCTGATCACAAGAGGAAAAGCAACACGCTCGCCGCTGGGCAGACCTCCGGGATGAGCCGATCGGAGTAACGCTGCGATCCGCGTGCGGCCTGCGTGCCATCCCGCCGGCCTCCACGAGGGCTACCACACCGCGTCAAGGGGCCGATCCCACGCAACTGCCAGCCAGTGCGGAAGTGCCCCTTGACACGGTGCGGCAGGGCTGGCGCCAGGCCGACGGGATGGCACGCAGCCCCCCGCTTGAAGGAGTGGAGCAAGAGCCGGGGGAGTCAGCAGAAAGTGAGCAGGATCGCCGGCACACGCTGACATGTGCCAGCACCGGCCAGAATGAAACACCATCGAAGGCCTCTGCTGCCGCCAGTGCTGTCATCTACCTCGTTCCTGCCGGGCCTGCACTTTAGGGTAATCAAGATTGCACTAAAGTCCGGCCGTCACGATATTGAATCACACATCGAAACGTGCCATCAGTGGCCGGCGTCGAAGCAGTTGACAGCTATACCAAACCGGCAATACATTGAATTTTCCATCAGTTCTTCGGAAGGGGGATTTATGGCTTCTCAAGATAATTGGCGTTGGTGCCACCGTTGCCAGGGCCTCTACTTCGCTGGAAGCCCCACCAGCGGATGGTGCCCCGCAGGAGGCGGGCATGATTACACGGGAAGCGGCAACTACAGCCTCTCGGATTCCGGTGGGGTGCAGGACAACTGGCGTTGGTGCCACCGTTGCCAGGGCCTCTACTTCGGCGGAAGCCCCACCAGCGGATGGTGCCCCGCAGGAGGCGGACACGAGAACGTGGGAAGCGGCAACTACCACCTCGCGAGCAGCGGTGGGCAGAGCAACTGGCGTTGGTGCCACCGTTGCCAGGGCCTCTACTTCGGCGGAAGCCCCACCAGCGGATGGTGCCCCGCAGGAGGCGGACACGAGAACGTGGGAAGCGGCGACTACAGCCTGCCTGCTGCGTAACCGGGTGGGCCGCGTAGCGAGGTGCCTGCCGGGCAGGTCCTCGTCTGCGCGGCCTCCCGCCGAGCCACCCTGGATTCTCACTACCAGTACAGCAGCGCAGTACAGCAACCCTTCCCCCTCCACCCGCCCATCGCCAACCGTCAACACCCCGGGGACCTGCGCACGAAGCTTTACCCAGCCATGCTGCCGGGAGTTCGGGACGAGGAGGCTGCTCCGCAGGGCGGGCCTGTAAAGCAGCGATGCAGCAACCGCCTACCGTGCAACTCAGCGCCGTTCGCCCGTTAGGTTCACCGTCGCGTCGAGCGATGCATTCCCCTTAGAATCAGCGTAGGGACTTAGCTAAGCAGGGAGGTGCACGCTATGCAATGCCAAACGTGCGACATGCGGGTGCGACGCAACAAAGACGGGACCATTCAGAAACATTACCTTGAGCGAACTGAGTTCTGGACCCGGAGGCAAAAAGTGTGTCCCGGCGTCGGGGACACTCAGAGACGAATATGCAGTGCGAGGCCCGGCTCGACACCGAAGTAATATGCAATGCCCGAAATGCAAGCAACGAATTGGCGCTAAACAAGACGGGCGAATCCGCAAGCATGATGAATTGGATGGGGTGGAATGTGCTGCGTCGAAGGCTAATCGTTAGACTGTTTCCCCTCGGCCGGTAATCGTCCACGTCATGACGTCGGCCGCAAGGGCGCCTACGGCGTCGCTGCCGCGATGGCTGCGCCACCCTTGCCCCCGCCATCACGACGAGCAAGGCGGCCAGGACGAAGGGGACGCGGGGGAGGCCCAGGACTCGCCGAGAGAGCGTCGTGCCATACGCGTGCCACAAGGAGGGGTCATCAGCGGACACCTGGAGCCTTCCGCGGCCGTCACGGCCGCAGCTCAGGACCACAGCGCGGGCATGGCGATAGGGTTCCCAAGCTCATGATCAAGGTATCCCGATCACTCTGACTCCCGTAGAAGGGTCTCATCCGTACAGGAGTCACCACCCAAAACGCGATCGAGATCGTTTGGACACTATTCGGTCACTAAACCATCCACACAGCCGATCACAACCGCAGACGATGAGCAGTCTTGGTCGCGAAACGTGCAGCTCATCGATGCTATCCACGAGCAACCGCAACAGTGGTCTGGGAATCAGCGGGTTCGGGGTTCGAGTCCTTGGCGGCGCACCATCACCGCAGGTCAGAGCGTTGATGGCAACCTTTGGTATTCTTCTGGAAGATCAAACCCACCGGAAACCCGGCGGAAACTCTCTCCAGGAGGGTTCTCATGGCCCGTTCACCACTCCACTCGGACACCATGGGGCGATCACAGCGGCCCGCAAGGACGGACAGTGGGTGGCCCGCTGCAGGGTCCGGGACCTCGACGGCGTCACCCGCAAGATCGAGCGCTGGGGGTCATCCCGGACCGCGGCACAGCGGGCGCTGCGGATCTTGCTCGTTGAGGGCGTTTGGCACCGCGGCGGCCGAGGAGGAGTGGAGGCGTCGTTGCCCCTCCAAGCCCTCAGCGAGATCAACCTGCAGCTATGACTTGCAGTGCGGCGTAACGCACCTCCTCGTCCTGGTCGGCGTTGGCCCGCTCCCGCAACATCACGCCGGTCTCGGCGTCCTGCATCCGGCAGGCCGGGATCACTGCACACGCGATCCTTGCCAACTGGCCAAGGCGCTCGCGGCTGTAGCCAGAAGTGTTGCCAGGACCGGACGTGACCGTCGGTCACGGATGAGCCGACACGCAAGATCGGGAAGCGTTTGCGCAGGTCAGAGGTCTCGTTGAGCGATGTCCTGGCCCTGATGGGATCCTCCTGATGCTGCGGTGCCCCGGACGACGACGTGGTCGCGATCCTGCGGGCGGACGCCGCTGAACTGACTGCGCCGTCAGGTCGTCGAGCACGTGCGGCGCCGTAGTCGTCGTCGCCGACCTCCCGCTGCCGAGGTCGAAAATGCCGAAGACCCCGCGGCACGCGGTGGCCGCAGATTGCCAGAGATGCCGCGGACGCGGGACCGTACGGCTCACTGGCCCCCATGCCGGGAACTCTTGCCAGCTCGCGGATTGGTCGTCGCGTCGCCCTTGCGTTTCTGCGCCGACGCGGCCGTGAGTTGGTAGGAGCACAGGTACCCGCCGTGCGGCTGCCCAGCTGCGATCCCAGCCCGCTTGTCGTTGTATCCGGCGACGCCATCCGCCCAGCCCAGGGCATACGCGAGCTGCGCGGCGTTGTTGGACTGCTGGTCGTTCCCGTCCATGGCACCACTTCGGTAGGCCGCGAAGCCGAGCACGGACAGCCGGCCCGCCGGCGCCGGACCGGTGAAGTTCGCCAGGTTTGCGCGTGCCTGGAGGGCGCCGCTCCAGAAGGCAGTATGTGCCGCGTGACCAGCGGCCGTCAGCGCCGTCGGCGCTGGATTCTGCGTCGGCGCGACCGCCTCGCCTGCCCAGTAGTCCGCGGCACCCTCGGCCTCGCCGCTGTGCACCGGCGCAGCGCCGGGCGCCTGGCTTGCCGCGTGGTGGACTCCGGCGCCGTAGTCGGTCACGCCCTGCGCCTCCGCGGCATTGCCGCCAGCGTAGCCGATTCCCGGGTTCGCGCGGGCGCTGTCGACCCCCTGCCAGTACTCGGCCAGGACCGCCTTCTGTGCCACGGTCTCGTCCGCCAGCGCCGTGCCGCGCACGGACGCACGGGCGTGCTTGAGCGCGTCGACGACCTCGGTATGGCCCTTGGCCTTGCCCAGTTCGGGCGGCGTTGCGCTGGTCAGGTCGGCGCGGGCCAGCTTCACGCCGGCCCAGTAGTCCTGGTGCCCTGTGAGCTGCGCGTGGCTGCCGACCGGCGGCGCGGACACGTCGTTCTTGTACGCGTGCTCGACACCGGCCCAGTAGTCGTTGTGACCCTCCGCCTGGGCCAGATTCACCGGCACCGTCGCCTTCGGGTTCGTGCGACCGTGCTTCACGCCCTCCCAGAAGTCGGCGTGGCCGGCGGTCTCCGCCCGGCTGCCGACCGGCGGCGCGCTGAGCAGCTGGATCTTGCCCTTGGCGACCCCGGTCCAGAACATGGTGTGCCCGTCGATCGCGGCCTGCGGGCTGGCCGGTGGTGCGCCGAGCGGGTTCTTGCGACCGTGCTCGATGCCGCTGCCGTAGTCTTCATAGCCGAGGTTGTAGCCGTGGCCGAATCGACCAGCGTCCGCCTTACCGACCTTCGACTGGGCCACGCCGTTGAGATAGTGCGCATGACCGGCCCGGAATGCCGGGTTCGTCGTGGTGCCGATTGGCGCGCCGGTGCGCGCGGCGTCGATGCCCAGCCACCGCTGGGGCATGACATGGACCCGAGTGATCGGCGGCGGACTGGTCTTGGCTGTCGTCGGCGGCAGCGTGCCGGCACGGCCCGACGTCTGCGACTTCTTGAAGGTCGGCAGGTGGGACCAGGTCGCGCCCTTACCCCCGGGATACTCATCGAGTTGCTTCGCCGGAGCCACGAAACTCAACGGGCTCGGAATGGCGAGAGACAGCGAGCCGCTCACACCGCCGGCCTTGACTGGCGGCGCCGCATTCGATGCCGCGGGACCCTGGTCCAGCTCGGTCCAGTGCGCGGTGAGTGACGACGCGTAGCCGAAGGTCGCGTCTGTGGTCTTGAGCCCGGCCGCCGTGGCCCACCCCCGGTTCACCGTCCCGAGGCGGTGGAACAGCCGGGGAGCCGAGTCGGCGCTGTAGCCGATGCTTACCGTGTACTGGAACCAATCCGACGTCGCCGCCGTCTTCATCTGCTTCTCGATGAGATTCTTGTGATCGCCGTTGGTTGGCTGTTGCGGGAACGCGGTCAGGTTCTTGACCGAGTTCGGGTTGTTCGGATTGCCGGGGCCGCCGAGGTTGTCGTTGAGCAGGTGCCCCTGGCAGTAGGCGGCGCCGACCGTCGCGGCGCTGAAGAGCGCGGTGTAGTCGTACGGTCTGAAGCCGGCCTGCGCCGATGGGCCGGAGCCGTACGTGTAGCCAGGACCGACTACCGCGACCACGTTGGTGCCCTGGCCGGTCGTCGGGTCGACGGTGCTCCAGTTGGCGCCGTTGGTAAGCGTCCGCTGGATGGTCACGGGCTGGACCGTGACGGGCCGGCCAGTCACGGTCGGCTTGCTCGACCCGGGGGGCGCGCTCGCCCGGACCGCGATCGGCCCCGGGTCGAGCTGCGCCGGGCGCCGCTCGGGCGCGGCAGCGGCGGCCAGGAACGCGCTGACGGCCCGGTTGCCAGCCGCGCGCTGCAGGCCGAGCAGAGCCCGCGGTCCCCGTACGGGCGCGGGCGGCTCCGCCGCGACCGGTGACGTGACCGGGGGACGCTTGAACCGCACACGGGGACGTACGGCTCGCTGGGGTGAACCGCTCATAGGTTGGTGACTGCTTTCGCTGGGGAGCACCGTGGTCAGGGGATGACCATGAGCCAAGTATTGGCCAGCGACGACGGCGCCTAGCAGTACCTTCCGCACAGATCCCGGTGCCCTTTCGGGCAGCCCGGTTCACCGGCGCTGGGCGCTTCGGTGAATTCAGCTCATGGTTTCGTGTCCGAGTGCGTACCGGCCGGCGTCAAAGCTGCGCAGCGCCGCGCCGACTGCCGCCGCGACGGTGACCTCGAAGATCTGGTCTTCGGTATGCCCGGCGGTGACGAGCC
>JBOHGD010000112.1:0-8739 GCA_050699955.1 Pseudonocardiaceae bacterium
TGGTTGGCCTGGTTACCGCCACCGCCACCCTGGTTGGCCTGGTTACCGCCACCGCCACCCTGGTTGGCCTGGTTACCGCCACCGCCACCCTGGTTGGCCTGGTTACCGCCACCGCCACCCTGGTTGGCCTGGTTACCGCCACCGCCGCCACCCTGGTTGGCCTGGTTACCGCCACCGCCACCCTGGTTGGCCTGGTTCCCCGCGCCGCCTTGGCCCCCACCCTGGCCGCCGTTGTCAGCGGCGAGGGCACTGCCTGTGGCCCCCAACACACCTCCGCCGGCAAGGACTACCGCGGCTGCACAAGCCACCAGTCGACGCTTCCACTTCTGCTCCATAACAACCTCCCGTGTTGCAGTGGGCCTTAGCAGGCCTCGATCCGATCTACTGACCCGGTGCCACACTTGATCTGTCAATTTCGAGACCAAGTTGACTACTACCTCAATGAATTACGCAAAGGTTACATAGATGTGATTGCCACATAACATGGATGCGGCCGTCAAAGAAATTTGCGACCGAAGTCGACTACCTACATTTGATGTCTTCGGTAATGGAGAAAAATGTGACGAACCCCAGCCGGCGGATAACTCCAATCTGCCGAGTCTTGAACACCGTATCTCCACGATATAAACCGGTCCGCCATTAGCCTTATTCACCAACCTACGGCGTAAGCGCATCACACCACGGCCGTCACCGAACTGTGCGGCAACAGCCCTGCGGACACCCTCGGTCCAAACCGTCACGCTGACACCACACGTGTCGGATCCGTGTCGAAGCGTGAACCTTTGTCGAGAACGATGGGCACCACTATTTAGTCCTCCTCGCGCCGTCGGTACGGAGTTCAGTCACTACTCCTGCCGTGAGGCTCGCCGATTGCCGATGATGCTGCCGCTAGCCGCTGAAAGATCACTGAAACTTCCCTAAGGAGCTTGTAGCCGCAGCCCGAGAAGGAGAATTCGGCGCTCATCCTCAACTAGGTGCGCCACATCACGGCGCCTGCGGAGCAGCCCATAGCGGCATCGATGTACAGCAGCCTGCCGGGAGCCCGTACGTCGCTCGATACAACATGGACTTTACGCATACCGCAACAACGCAATAACTTTCGGTGATACCGATGACAATGCCGTTGATGATCGGATCACAGCTACGCTCGATCATCCGGGCGAGTGGCCGAACAGATCCAGCAGACCGTTCTTGACATCGGGGCGACCGGCCGCGACGAGCGTGAACGTGGCTTCCCGGACCAGCCGCTGAGCGTGCTGACGCTCAAGAATCCCCGAGCTGCCCTCGGCGATCACGAGCATGCCGGCCGCACGGTAGGCAAGCTCGGACGCGGCGGCGCGAGCGGCGGGCAGGGTCTCCGGATCGGCAAGCCCGGCGTCGAGGCGATCGCGGATCGCGTCCTGTTCAGCGTGCAGCCGGTGCGCGACCTCGGGCTGGCCGGCCTGCCCGATCATCCGGATACACCGTCCTGCAACCCCCATCGCGAGGCAGCCGTTCAACCGCATGCTGACGTGTTGGTTGGCGAGGAAGTCGGCATGTGAGACCTGGGCGACGACCTTCTCGGCAGGCAGGAAGTAATCCTCGAACCACAGTCGAACCGTGTTGCTGCCTTGAACGGCGACCAACCGCAGCTCCTCGACGGTGATGCCGCTGCAGGCCCCAGCGTCGACCAGCCCGTTGACGATCATGCCCGCAGGCCCCTCAGCACTGTCCCGCGCCGAGATCAGCAGCACGTCGACGATGCCCCACCCGCTGACGAACGGAGCCTCCCCGCGCAGCAGCCAACCACCCTCCGTGACCGTCGCCCACAGCCTCGGGGGGCGGGGAATCGCGCCCGCGTACGCCACCCCACCACGCAGCTCCCCCTTGATCGCGGCACCGAGGTACTTCTCCTGCAGGTCCAGGTTCGTCGTGTTGGTGAGGCCCCTGACCACACTGTGGTGCTGGATCCAGGTGAACGTCGTCGTGAGACAGCCGCCGCACAGCGTTTCGAAGATGCCGATCAAGGAGGGGAAGTCGACATCGATGCCGCTGTGCTCCGGCCGGGCGGCCAGTCCGTAGAAGCCCTCCTCGGCAAGCAGGTCGAAGTGGCTTCGAGGAATCACACCTGCCGCATCGACGTCAAGAGCCGCGGGAAACAGCACAGTGTCCGCGATCGCACGAGCCCGCTCCAGCATGCTCACCATGCGAGCAAAGCTACCCTCGGCCGACGTGTCACCCTGGTCGGTCAGATACGTCCTGCTCTGCTCACGCTTCCCGAACGGTCCTGCCCTGGCCGCGCACATGCTCCAGCAGCCGATCCAGGAATACGACCTGCCCAGAGACGAGCTTGGCTCTCGTCGTCGCACAGTCGAACCACTCCGCACGGTCCACCTCGGGAAAGCTGCGCAGGGTTCCGGACCCCCTTGGCCACTCCATCTCGAACAGATTGCTTCGGACACCCGCCGGGTCGAAGCCGGACTCCAGTGCGTACGCGGTGATCCGCTTACCGCCGGACTGTGTGATCGTGCCGAGCTCCACGAGCTCACCGGCAGGCAGCGGCGATCCCATCTCTTCGCTGAACTCCCGCGCCGCGGCCGCCTGCGGATCCTCCCCGTCGTCGTACTCGCCCTTGGGGATCGACCAGGCGCGTTCGTCCTTCTTCGCCCAGAACGGGCCTCCCATGTGCGCGATGAGGACCTTCAACACGCCGTCGTCCAGCTCGAACAGGATCGCGCCCGCGCTGCGCACCATTCAGCTGTCCCGGTGCAGGTAGAGATCGCGGAGCAGCGAGATCTCGGCGCCATGGTGGATGGCCTCGCGAGTGATATGGAGGACGAGCGCGGCGAACGGGGCATCGGCGAACGGCCCCTCAGCGGGGCCGCACGGCCGGGCGAGGGCTGCGGAGTCGAGACCACGTACACCAGCGGCCCAGGCGTCGTATGCCTCGTCCAGTTGCTGCATCGCGGCGCGGGCCGTGCCGGCGTAGGGAAAGTCCTGGTAGCTCACCGCGGGACCACCGAAGTGGCTGGCGGCTCGCGCGCCGAACACCCCGACGATCACGTGCCCGAGTCGCCAGGCGATGGTCGTCACCGGAGCGGGCCTCGGCTCGGGGAACGCGAAGTCGATCGCGTAGTCCCCCGACCCGGCCGCGATCTGCGCGGTTCCCTCGCCGCGCCTGCGAACGCTCCAACAGCCGGCGGTGGGCTCCCAGAAGTACTCCTCGTCGGTGATGCCGTCGAGGCGGGGCCGAAGGTGATGCTGCCAGTGCCAGTCGAGCTGGTCGGCCAGCAGCGGGGTCCAGTCGATGTCCAAGCCAGTGTCCATGTCCGGCAGCCTACGAGCTGTGACGGGCAGGTTCAGTTTGACTCACCTCCGGGAGCATCTGCACCTCGACGATCGCGCGCACGCCGTTGCCGCACTGAACGGGATCCAGTGGGCCGCAGTGATCGAGGCCACCACGGCCCTGTGGCACCAGGTCCGAGCAAGGGGCACAGCCGGCTCGGCAGCGAAGAACACCAAATCGCCCCCAGGGGGCGTTCGGCTCATCTATCGTGCAACCGGCAACACACACGGGAGCGTGGAAGTGCCTGGATATGCGGGCAGCGCCCGGTAGCTACGCGGAAGGGATGTAATGACAACGAGCACCCCCGGATCGGGGACAGCAGCCAGTCATCCGGTGCAGTTCGACGTCGACTACCCCGATCACCCGCTGAACCGGCTCACCACCTTCTTCCGCCTGATCTTGATGATCCCGATCGGAATCGTGCTGGGCCTGGTGAGCGGCCAGGCGACGACGATTCCCATGGGGCCGACGCGGGTCGTCCTCATCACCGCGGGCGGCCTGTTGTTCCTTCCCGTGCTCCTGCTGATCCTCTTCCGGCGGAAATACCCGCGCTGGTGGTTCGACTGGAACCTGGAACTGCTGCGGTTCAGCAATCGCGTCAGCACCTACTTCGCGCTGCTCCGCGACGAGTACCCGTCCACCGACGAGCAGCAAGCGGTACACCTGGACATCCGGTACCCAGACGCGGAACGTGAGCTGAACCGGTGGTTGCCGCTGGTGAAGTGGCTGCTCGCCATCCCGCACTATATCGTGTTGTTCGTCCTCGGCATCGTGACATTCTTCGTCGTCATCATCTCCTGGTTCGCCATTCTCTTCACTGGCCGCTACCCACGCGCCCTGTTCGACTTCGTCGTCGGCGTCCTCAGATGGCAGAACCGGGTAACGGCGTATGCCATTCTGCTGGCGACAGATACCTACCCGCCGTTCCGCCTCGGGGCGTGACCGTACCGGAGCAGTCGGGTCAGCGCGGCGACTTCCGCATTCACAGGACGGCCGCCATCTCCTCGAGACCAGTGCCGAGGTCAGCGCTGACCAACTGACCGTCACGGCGGCACAGCCATGTTGGCGGCTCTCCACGAGCTACCGGCCCCCGCTGCGGCGCCGAGAGCGGTAACCGGATCTACCGGTCGAAGTCGTGAAAAACACCGCCGAGGTCGACTCGTGATCGCCTCATGAGTGCTCACAGTCGGCGATGAGCACCACGACCGCAGCTCAAACCAGCTCACCTGATCCGTCGACGAAGGATGGCCAGATGATAGGCAGGGACCCCGGCACGAACGTCGTGACCAGCTGCCCCTCCGTCAACGGTCCGATGCCGGCGGGCAAGCCACCCCGAACACCACAGCCCACGCCTTCGCCATCTGCGCCGACAATAATTTCGGCGAAATAGGGTCGCGGCTGTCTTCTCGATCCTCGGGGAGTCCCAACTCACCGAGGATCGAGATGAGTAAGTCAAAGGTAATCGGTTCTTCTCCCATGCAACACCGCTTCAGTACAACGCTGCCCCTCCACGTTCGGCAGGTTGGCCCAGAAAGGAAGCTCCGATGACGAAGAGAACCCCATGGCAACCCGCTCTCAGAAAAGGGTTGATCTTAGGTGCCATGCTGGCTGTGGCGCTGCCAGGAATCGCATATGCCAACACCATGAGCGTCGCGGTGAAGACCCCGGGTGCGACCAGCGGTCCGGGATCGATCTTCTCCGAGATCTCGACCCACGCCGACTGCAGCACCGGCCTCATCTCCGGTGGCGGGATCAACCAGGCCATCGGCACGGGAACGACGTCGAACGGCAACCACGTGAATGGCACCGAGCCGAGCTCCGACGGGAGCACTGAATTCCTCGGCTCAACCGGGGTGGTCGCCACCGACGTCACGCACTCGCTGGGTATCGGCGGAAGCGGGGGCGCGATCAACGCGTCCTTCTCCTCCACCCCCTACGCTCTGTGCTTCAGCAGTAACCTGATCAACCACACCCAGGTGGTCATGAACAAGGTCTCCGGACCACTCACCGGCACGGCCCTGGTAACGGCGACCTGCCCGGCCAACACGCGTCTGCTCGGTGGCGGCGCGCGAACCACCCCGGCCAGCATCGGCAGCATCAAGCCGATCGCCGGCTTCCCCACCTTCAACAATGCCGGCCACGACTTCGGCCAGAAAGCCGCGGCTGATGGTGAGACCAATCCGGACTCGTGGACCGCGGTCGGGTTGAACGGCGGCGGGGGCGACGCCGGCAACGCGACCTACGCCTACGCGATCTGCAGCGGGAACAACATCAACGTCAGTGGCGTCACCGTCAAGGTCCGGTTCAGCGAGGTGAGCGGCCCCACCACGGCCGCCACCGGCCAGACAACGACAGTCGGCTGTGGCGGCCAGGACGGGACGCTGATCAGTGGAGGCGCTGCGATCAGCGGCGGCGGCGTCACGACCACCGACTTCACCGCGCCTGGCTCTCAGGGCGACCACCTGAACGGGAGCTACCCCAGCGATTCCAGCGGTAACCCGGTCAGTGACGGGACCACCACAACGGCGAATTGGACCGCCTTCACCCACACCGGTGGAGGGAGTTCGCCGAGTACCTCCTCGGACGTCTGGGCGCTGTGCGCCGACGACGGCGTATGAGATCAGGAGAGGCAAGGGTGATTTCGGTGAACCGCAGTTTCAGCATGTCCAGATCCAAGGCGGTGGCGGCGGTCGGTGCGACCGGCCTCCTCGCCGCCACCGTGGTCGCGACGCTCGGTGCGGCCGCCGACCCGGCGAGTGCCGCGGCGGTCTGCGGCACGGGAGGCACTTTCACCACGTCGCCACCCACCTGCAGCTACACGAACGCGGGCACGGATACCTTCACCGTTCCGGACGGAGTGACCGGGGTCAGCTTCGATCTGTTCGGAGCCGAAGGGGGCAGCGCGCCCGGGTTCGTCGAGCCGGCGCCCCCCAACGACGGAGCGCCCGGCGGGCTCGGCGGCGAGACCCGCGGCACCCTGGCCGTGACTCCGGGACAGACCCTGCAGATCACTGCGGGCGCCGCCGGCATCAACGGTTCTTCCACGCATGGCGTGTTCGCCCAGCCGGGTGGCTTCGGTCATGGCTCAGGCGGCTTCGGTGCCCATGGTGGCGGCGGGTCCGGGGGCGGCGGCACCGACGTGCGGGTCGGGGCCTTCAGCGCAGATGACCGTGTCCTGGTGGCCGGCGGCGGCGGTGGCGCCGGTAACGGCGGGCCGCTGCTGCACGGCGGCGACGGCGGCGGTCTCAGCGGGGAAGCCGGTGGTGAGGGTGGCGGCCCTGAGGGATCTGGCGCTGCGGGCGGAGGAGCCACCCAAACCGACAACGGGGCTGGAAGGCCCCATCCGGCCGGGAACGGGGCTGCGTCACAGTCCGGCGGCACCTACTTCGATTTCAGGATCGGAGAACTGAACGCCGGCATGGGTAGTTCCGGTGGCAATGGCGGAATGGGCGGCAATGGCGGTGGCGGCGGTGGCGGCGGCTACTTCGGTGGCGGCGGTGGCTCCGGCGGCGGAAACCCGGGCGGTTACTACGGGGCCGGCGGCGGCGGGGGAAGTGGTTTCGTGACTTCCAGCGCGACCGGGGTCACCCTCACCCCCGGGGTCAACCACGGCAACGGCAAGGTGATCGTCTCGTTCCCAGTTTCACCCCCACCGCCACGGCAGGGCCCACCGATGTCAGCGTCGGCTTCTCCCAGCCGTGCATCACCACCTCGCACAACGGCCCCCTGACGGTGGCCAGCGGCCAGTCGCTCTGCGTGGGACCTGCGGGTAAGCAGCACGGACCGGTCACCGTGCAGGCCGGTGGAGCGTTGGCAGTGTCGGGCGCCGGCGTCACGGGCTCCTTCTCCGCCACTGGTGCCCTCGCCGTCAGCCTCTGCCAGTCGACCATCACCGGCCCGGTCTCCGTACAGGGAACCAGCGGCTACGCGCTGATCGGCTGGGATTCTGACGATCCGGGCAACTGCGCAGGCAACACGATCAACGGGGCGACGACCCTCGATGCCAACACCGGCGGTCTCGAAGCCTCGGCCAACACGATCACCGGGCCGGTGCGGGTCACCAACAACAGCGGGAGCGGCCTGCTGCCCGAGGACGTGGCACCCGAGTTCGAGGCCGACCACGTGAATGGTCCGCTGGCCTGCAGCGGCAACAAGCCGACGTTGGACCAGGCGGGCAACTCGGTGACCGGGTCGCGTTCCGGGCAGTGCCGATGACGGGGCCGATGACGGGCGGCCACTGATGTGACGCGGTGACTCGCCGCGGCCCGGACGGGCAAGCCGGACCCGTCCGGGCCGCAGTGTCGTCGAGCCTGGTTCCTTCCCCCGAGGCAGGACGACGCCGTCGAGGCGAGCATCATGGCCGTTACGTGCGGCTTCGCTGTCGCACCGGCATACCGAGCAGGAGGGCGCCACGCGTGGCCGAGCAGGAGTTCATCGACAAGATCATCCAGGGCTTCGAGACGCTCCGCGAACGACCACACCTCGACGTCCTCGCGGCGCAGTTCGCGGTCGGCGAGATCGCGTTCGTCGTCGACCATCGCGGGATCAGGATCCTGGTCGGCGCAGACGCCGGGGACAGCGACTCCGCTACCTTCGATTGAACCCTCGCCGGCGCGCGGCCAGGCCGGTCAGCTCCACCCCGTCGGCGGACCGGAACGCCGCCGCGTTGCGCCCGGACTGTTTGGCCTGGTAGAGCAGCTCGTCAGCGGACCGCAGCACCTCTGTCACGCCGCTGATCCGTCCTTGCGGGTCGGCCAGGACACGGTGTGCGACGCCGATGCTGACCGTCACCCGCAACCCTGTCGCCAGGTAGTCCCATCGATAGCGCTCGACTCGGGCCCGGGCGGCCTCGCAGACCATGACCGCCTCCGCCGCGTCGACCTCGGGCAGGACCAGGACGAACTCCTCGCCGCCGTAGCGCGCGCAGAACGCGCCTTCCGGAAGGCCGTCCTGCAACAGCTCGGCCACCTGCTGCAGCACCTGGTCCCCGAGCACGTGCCCATGCAGGTCGTTGACCTGCTTGAAGAAGTCCAGATCGACCAGCACGACGGCGAGACCGGTGGCCGCGGGCTCGTCGGTGAGCAGATCGTCCAGCCGTTGGTCGAGGTAGCGGCGGTTGTAGCTGGCGGTGAGGCTGTCCCGCAGGCTCAGCTCGCGGGCTTCGGCATGCTCCCCGCGCAGCCGGTCCAGCTCCACACGCAGTTCCTCGGGTAGCGCCGCCGCGGCATCCGGATCATGGCGGAGGTCCGGTGTTTCGGCGTCGACCTTCTTGAGGGTGAAATCGCGGAGCGATCGGATGACCGAGCCGTAGCTCTTGCTGGCGGCCGAGGACACCAGCGATCCCGGAGGTGCGTCCATGAACGGCATGAACTTGTCCGGGAAGCCGGGCATGGTGCAGCCGATGCAGATCCCGC
>JBOHGD010000113.1:0-8423 GCA_050699955.1 Pseudonocardiaceae bacterium
GCGAGCACCTCGCCAGCGGGTGGCTGCTCGGCCAGCATGGCCGTGGTGATGCCGGTCTGGACGCTGTCGAAGCTGGTGAGCGGCGCGTCGTCGGGCGGACGCATCAGCGCCTGCCACCTGGCAGCGCGTTCCAGCTTCCCGTCGCGCGCACGCAGGGCCTGGACGGCGACCTCGACCGGGCCCGGCGCGGCTTCGGTGGGCGTGGTGTACTCGAAGTCGATCACAACAAGGGTGACGTTGCGTAGGGCGTTGATCAGGTGCTGGCCCATCGGGTCACCTCCCGCGTGATCGTGTCGACGTAGTCGCGGATCCGTCGCTCGTCGTCCTGCCGTGTGAGGACAACGGCCAGTATGCCGTCCAGGAACTTGGCTGCTGTGGTGCAGGGCGGGCGCGTGTCGCTGGCGAATATGGGCCGCTGGTCGAGCGGCACGAGCCGGAAGGTGCCGGTGCTGTTCGCAATCCCCTGCTCGGCCAGGTGCTCGCAGAACGCTCGTGGCTGGGCGAGCTCCAGGTGCAGCAACGCAGCGTAGTGGTTCCAGCGCTGCCCGGCGGGCACGGCGGCCGGGCGGAGGTGGGGCAGACCTGCCAGCAGGTTCAGCAGCAGGCTGGCTTGCTCAGTTCGCTGCTGGACCAGCGTGTCGAGCCGGGGCAGTTCGCGGCGGCCGATCGCAGCCAGGGGCTCGGCGAGCCGGAAGTTGTGCGCGACGCGAGACAACGGTCGTTGCTCGCCGGGCGGGGTCAGCCAGTGCGATCGGTACGCGCGGGCCCGCGCGGCGCAGTAGTCGTCATTGGTGGTCAGGAAGCCGCCTTCGCCGGTGGCCAGCAGCTTGTACTTGTGGGTGGAGAAGCACCCGATCGTGGCTTCGGTGCCGACCGGGACGCCGTTGAGGGTGGTGCCCAGTGCCTGGCAGGCGTCGGCGACCACGGCCAGGCCGCGGTCGTCAGCGAAGCTGCGCAGCCGGTGGGGATCGCCGGCGCGGCCCCACATGTGCACCGGCAGCACTGCACTGGTGTTCTCGGTGACCTTGGCGGCGAGGTCGCGGTAATCGAAGTCGGTGCCCTCGGCGTTGCAGTCCACGAACGCCGGCCGTGCTCCGAGGTGGCAGACGGGTGCGGCGGACATCACCACCGCCAGTGCGGGGACGAGGACCTCGTCTCCGGGGCGCACGCCCACCGCGTCGAGCGCGGTCTGCAGGGCCGTAGTGCCGCTGGACACGGCGACGACGTGGGCGACGCCGAGGCGTCCGGCCAGGTCGCGTTCGTAGGCGTCGACCTCGGTCTCGGTCAGGACGGGGCTGGCGGTCATCGGGCGCCTCCGATGGTGGTCAGGAATCGGTCGAAGTCCTCCATCAGCGGCAGCATGTTCACGCAGTCGCCGGAGAACAGCGGGCAGTCGCAACCGCCGGTGGCGGTCTGCGCGGGGAACAACTCGGCGGCGGTGTGGGTGGCGATACTGCGCTGCGTTCCGGCACGGGCCATCGCGGCGATCTTGTGGCTGGACGGGCAATCCCAGACGGTGCCGTCCGGCTGAATGAACACCAGTCGGTGGCCGCCGAAGCAGCCGTGCACCATCTGCAGCTCGGTGCGGACCGTGGAGGCAACCACCTCGGGGTAGCGGGAGCTGGGCAGTTCCAGGCCCAGGTCCGCGTCGTAGACCTCGTCGAACACCCTGGTCAAGGTGGCCAGGTCCTCTTCGCGCAGGACGAGTTCGTCATAGAGCCGGTGGTCGGGTTGCAAGGCGATCGGCTGCGGGACGAAGTAGTCCAGGCCCAGCTCGCCAGCGAACCGGGCGGTGTCGGGCAGGCCCCCGAGCGTGAGCCGGGTGAGCACGCAGTAGAGGCCGATCTTCGGCAGGGCGGACCGATCTGGCAGGCCGGCGCGGTCGGCCAGCAAGGCCCGGATGCCGGACACGACGCTGGCCCAGCCGTCGGCGCGGTTGTGCGCGGGGCGGTGCAGGTCGTTGAGTTCCGGGTCGGCCGAGTCCAGCGACACCGAGACGCCGTGCACGCCGGTGTCGAGGAGCATCGTCCGGATGGCCGGACGGTTGAGCGGCGCTCCATTGGTGCACACCGTCACCTCGACTCCGGCGCTGGTCAGGGTCTGAATGACCGCCCCGATCGGCGCCCAGTTCAGCGGTTCGCCCCCGGCGATGAAGACTCGCTTCACACTCGAGTCGCCGATGGTGGACAGGAACCGGGTGATGTCGGCCAGGTGCAGATCGGCCTGGGACAGATGTGAGAGCTGGCCGGGTTGGGTCGGCGGGGCCTCACGGTGCTCCTCCAGCGTGCCGAAGTAGCAGTAGTCGCAGCCGAAGTTGCAGCGGCTGCGCGGCGCCCAGAGCAGGGTGACGACACGAGGTGGCCTCATCAGGCTTCGCCGATGCCCGCGAGCACGAGGTGCTCCATCTCGTCGAGGACGTCCTGCTCGTGGCGGCCGGCGCGGTGCACGACCCGGAACCGGTCGGGTTCGTGGTCTGCCTGGCGCTGGTAGAGGCGGGCCGTGCGGGTCACGAGGTGCTGCTCGTCCTCGGTCATCGGACGGCCGACGCGCTCGGCATAGCGGCGCAGGCAAGCATCGATCTCGTCGAGGATCAGCAGCACCAGGTCCGGCTTGGGTCGCCAGAACGCGGCGGTGGCGTGGATCTGCTGTGCCAGTGCCCAGGTGTCCTCGTCGCTGGCGTCCGGGCCGAGCAGGATCGCGGCCTGGTAGAGCGCGGTCGTGTCGATGCCGCGGTCCTCCAGCACGATCCGAGGCGGGTTGGCCATCTTGGTGACCACCTCGTGCTCCCGGACCTTCAGCGCGATCAGCGCGAACGTCTCGGTGCGGGGGTGCCCGGCGCGGAGGAACGACTTCCCGGTGGACAACGCACTGATCACCTGGGCCGGGACGTGTTCGCCCTCGGCGTCGGTCAGTTCGGTGAGCAACCGGCAGCGCTGGTCGAGCCGACCGGCCAGCACAGCCAGCAGGTAGGTCTTGCCGACGCCGTTGGGTCCCTCGGCGCAGACCCATGCAGTCGTGGCCTCGGTGGTGGTCATGCCGGTCTCCGGGAGCACACGTAGAGCGTCTCGATCGCGGCCTCGCCGAGCCCGGTGGCGACCACCGGGCCGAGCAGCGCGTCGGGGGCGAAATGGCGCATGTGCCGGTAGAACTCAACGGCCTGGGGGCCGAACCGGCGGTTGACCTCGGCCTCGACCTTGTCGGTGACCGGCGGAAGGATGCCGACAACGTCGTCCACCACCAGGTCGACCTCGGCCAGCACGCCGACCAGCTCTTCGTGCGACCACTCGTAGACGTGAACGTGGTACTGGAGCTTGCGCGGCGGCGAGCCGGGGGTGTTCGGCGTCGACAGGTACAGACGGCCAGTCGGGGCCAGCGCTTCAGCGGTGTTGCGCAGGCTGGCCACGCCCAGCTCACGCGGCAGATGCTCCAGCGCGGAGGTGTAGATCGCGACGTCGAACTCGCCGACCGCGGGCCACGGGTCGGCCACGTCGCACTGGTGGAAGTCGATGGAGAACTCCCGCGGCCAGGCTTTGTCCAGTGCGGCTTGACGGTGGGCCGCTTCCGCGAGGTTGTCCGGGCTGATGTCCAGGCCGACATAGCTTGCCAGGTCGGGCCGGTACCGGTAGAACACCGGCAGTTGCAGGCCCCTTCCGCAGCACACGTCCACCACGCGGTCACCGGGACGGCACCGGTCGGTGATCAGCAGCCGCTGCAGGTAGTTCATGATGCCGGTCGCCTTGACCTCGCCGATGGCCAGCGCGGCGTAGAAGTCGTCCATCTGGTTGGCGCTGTAGACGCCGACCATCGGTGTGTCCGGGTGGGTGCGGTACCCGTCCCCGAGTTCTTCGGTGGTACTCATCGAACCTCCCAGGGAAAGCGGACCCATCCGGCGCAGGTTGTGCCGATGTAGTCCTGGATTCGGTGCGGCGCAACGGTGTTGTTGATGGTCCAGTTGATGGTGTTGACCACGAGCGCGGACGCGTCGAACACGCGCCGTGATCTGGGTGAGCAGGTCGGCGGCGAGGTCGAGGGTGTCGCCGGATCCAGCCACGTCGTCGACGACAAGCACGTCGGCGTCGGCGTCGAGAGAACCAAGGGATGCCGGGTTCACCAGCTGCGGGACGTCGGCCTTGACGCCGTTCGGTTCGTCGGTGAGGGTGCGGGTGACCTCGATACCCCGGACGTCGCGGACACCGAGCTGATGCGCAAGCTGGACGGCGGGGATCATGCCGCCTCGCAGGATTCCGACAATGACCTGCGGAACGCCGTCCCGCCGGATCTGCTCGGCGAGGACGGTGACGTGATGGTCCAGTTCGGCCCAAGTGAGGTCCAGGACGATCGCGGCGCTGTCCAACTCCCTCACCTAGCTCCAGTCAAGGTGTGGAGTCGTGTGCTCACGTTCCAGCCACGGGCCACGGCGGGGCCGTGGATGGCGTCCATCCCGGCCAGGACCTTCTCGCGGGTGTCGCCTTCGGGCATCACCCAGATCCGATCGAGCCCGAAGTCCTCGGCCAGGCGGCTGATCTCGTCGAAGTCGGTGACAGGATCGGTCACGACGAACTTGAACACGGCGCGGTCGGTTGCGCTCAGAGCGGCCAGAGCCGGCGGGACGATCCGCCGGGAGTAGTCCACGCCTGAGTTCGCGAGCTTCGGGCTAACGACCCACAGGTCCACCAGGTCGACGAGTTCACGTGTCGGGGCTTGCGTTGCGTTCGTCTCAACCTGTACCCGGACGCGCTCACCGACGCCCGCGGCAAGGGCGGTCATCGCGGGCTGCTGGAGCAGCGGCTCCCCTCCGGTGATGACCATCAGGTCCACGCTCCGCTCAGTGACCCAGTCGACCAGGTCCGGTATCCGAACGCGGCTGCTGACCTCGGTGGGCTGGTACTGGGTCCAGTCCCAGGTGTACTTCGTGTCGCACCAACTGCACGTGAGATTGCAACGGGAGAACCGGCAGAACACGCAACGCTGACCTGTGAGCGGCCCTTCGCCCTGGAAGGACTCGAACTTCTCGGCCAAGATCGCGGTGCCCTCGACACGGTCAGCGGCCAGTGGAATCGCGATCACAGCACATCGCCCCTCTCCCATCGCGCCGAGGATGACGAGGTTTCGGACACCTGAACCGACACGAGACGACCGTGGAGATAGCCTTCGACGTTGTCAACGAACCAATGCCCGAGGTGCTCGGCGAGCAGTTCGCTGGTGGGGTGGAAGTCGACCTGGTCATTGAGCCGGCGGTGGTCAAAGGTGTTCTTAAGGTAGGCCCCGAACGGTGCGAGGTCACCGAAGTCGGTGACGAAGCCGTACTCATCGAGCCGGTCGACCGTCAGAGTCAGCGTCACGACGTAGTTGTGGCCGTGGTTGCGCCTGCATTCGTGCGTTTCAGGAAGCATCCAGAGTTCGTGACTCGCGCTGAAGCCGAACGACTTGGAGATGGTAAACCGCCCGGTGGCAGCAGGCTTTCCGTCTGTGGTCACGATTTTGCACCTGCTCCCTGCCTTTGTGGACAGTCGGATTCACCGGCTTGCGTACTCGCGTTCTCGACTGCATACCGCCGGTCTCGACGGCGTGCGTGACCTCGACGCGGCTCATTGTCCGCCCTCCGGGCTCAGCGCGATGCTGTCGTCGATCTCGGTAGGTTTCATAGTAGTCCGCCGTCCCCTTCCAGCGTTGCATGATCGCGTTCATCCGTAATAGGCGGATCCCGGTCGTAATCGTGGTGATGCCGCTATCGGCAAGCACGGCATCGAAAGATGCGGTGTACTTGCTGAGGTCGAGGTGCGGGCGCTGACCGACAAACCGCTGGCCCTGCGGTATCGGCCCCTGCCCCGCATTCCTAGGGGTGATAGGCCGCTGCGCTGAGCGTGTGGCTGGTTCACCAGGCCCGGTCGGAGTCTTACTGGGAGTGGGGACGGTCGTCGGATGGACTACTGGGTCCGCTCGTGACCAGGTTGATCATGTAGGGCAGGCACAGTGGGCCAGACAGGTGGTCTTCGCGGTTGGCGTCGGGCGGCAGGGTGTGCCCGCACCGGCAGGCGAGGCCGCTTGGAGCAGCGGGGGCGTGAGGGGCCAGGGCGTGCAGCCGCCCGTCGGTCGGATCCCGCGCCCAGAGCTGAGTGGACCAGTGCGGGTCCGATGCACCGGACGGCGGATCGGTTACCAGGGCCTCCAAGGACCTCGACGGAGGTAAGGTCTCCCGGTGAAACCGTCCCGGCACCCAACAGCACCGGCCGGGGATCAGTGCGGCCGTCGATTAGCACCGTGTCGACACCTCCCCAAGGGTTTGGACGCCCAGGACGCGACGAGGGGGCATCGTCGCCGCGCTCCGGGCCTGACTGTGATCACAACGAGACCAGCGGTGACGATCAATCAGCCCTGCACCGGGTCCGTCGGCCCTGGCGCGAAGCGATGGCATGTGCTAGCCGCGCTGTCCTGGCTGGTCGGGCCGGTCTACAGTGATCCAATGGCTACCACGGGGGTAAGGACACGGTGTTCCCGATGTGATGCGCGGCTGCGGCGTGGGCGACCCCCGGGCGCACTGTGCGGCCGGTGCGAACGGGCGGGCACCGACGCCGCCACCGTGCTTCCCGCCGACTTCTACGACCGGGTGCCGATCCAGCAGGCCCTGGCGGTGTTCGACTTCGGGGCCGTGTTCCTCGCGGTCCGCGCCGAGACCGGCTGGAGCCAGGACACCCTCGGGGAGATCATCGGCCTCGACCGGGAACAGATCTCCGCGATCGAGCGCGGAACTATCCGGAGCTCATGCCCTGGATGGCGATACCGACACTGCGGTCACCGTCGGCCACCAAGGTGTCGACGAGGTCACGGTGGTGCACTCGGCCCTGGCCTACGACCGGCTGCGAGTCCTGAACACCGTGCTGGAACCATTGCCGACCGGCCCCGGTGTCGGGGAGTTGCGTGAGCGGTTTGTCATGACCGCCGCATAGAGAATCCAGCCACAACCCGAGGAGCTGCGGCCGTGGGTAAGGACGAGGACAAAGACAAGGACGACAGGGACCGGCCGGGAAAGCACGACCCTGAGCGTGAGGGTCATGTGCACGAGGACACTGCGAAGAGCATCGATCCCAGCAAGTATGACCCGCCACCTGATGACGACGACTGAGCACTTGGTCGCCGAGCTTGATGCCGTGAAGGCGTTGCCGGCGTCCTGGCGGGAGACGTTCGTGGCGGTACCCCGGGAGCGGTTCATCCCGGCCCGGATCTGGGTCAGCGACGGGGACCGCGATGTGGCGGTGGACTACCACAGTGACCCGGATCGGTGGAGAGCCGCAGTCTATGGGAATACCACTGTGGTGACCCAGTTCGATGACGGGGCCACGGTGTGGCCTGCCGTCGGGTGGCGGGCCACGAGTTCGGCCTCGGATCCGGACGTGGTGGTCGAGATGCTGGACTGCCTGGAGGTCTCCGGTGGGGAACGGGTCCTGGAGTTGGGGACCGGGACCGGCTACAGCACCGCCCTGCTCGCGCATCGGATCGGTGCCGCTGGTGTCACCACGGTGGAGATCGACCCTGTTGTGGCCGCCGCGGCGAAGACCGCTCTGGACGCCAACGACTACCCCGTGTGCACGGTGGTGGGCGACGCCGCGGCTGGATATCCGCCGAATGCACCTTATGATCGGATCATCGCCACGGTAGCCGCCAGCCTGGGTGCTGTGCCGTATGAGTGGATCGCGCAAGCCCGGCCAGGTGGGTTGCTCGTGACGCCGGTGCGCACAGATTACGTCGGCAGCGGCGCGCTGGTGCGATTCGCTGTGCACGCCGATGGCACCGCCACCGGCCATCCGATCAGCAAGGTCGGATTCATGCCGCTCCGCGACCAGCGCACCCCCCACGCCGACCCGACCGCTATCGGCTTCGACGATCAGGACGACAACGCCGAGATCAGCGCGACCACCACACCGCCGTGGCTGGTCGCCAACACGGTGGACGTGCGGTGGGCCATCAGCACCCGCATCACCCCGTGCCGGTGGGGCCACCGGCCACCCACACCGACTCACCCACAACACCAACTCTGGTTCACCGACAACCCCACCGGATCATGGGCACTCGCCCGATACGACCGCTCCGGCGGCCCCTACCAGATCCGCCAGCACGGCCCCCGCCACCTGTGGGACGAGATCGAGGACACCTACCGATGGTGGCGCGACCAGGGCGAACCACCATTGACCCGATGGCGACTGAGCATCACCAGCGACCACCAAACCACCAGCCTGGCCAGCTGAAACGGGACACACTCGGCCCGGTCTGGCGGCACGAGTCGAGGACCAGCTCGACGACGGCACGCCAGACCTCCCCGACAAGGGCGGCAAGTAGTAGTGGCCGACTCCGGCGCGCTGCGTCAGTGCATGGTGGAGGGCCTCACCCGGCGGGGTGAGTTGGACGAGCGGTGGCGGGCCGCGTTC
>JBOHGD010000114.1:0-8059 GCA_050699955.1 Pseudonocardiaceae bacterium
TCGCGGTAAACCCCCTGCAGAACCAGCCCTGGACTCATTCGCCGGTAGCCGCCAAGTTCACCGAGCGATGGACCAGATCCGGCACACCGACGATCGGCCGCACCTCGATCGAGCCCTGCCCGGCGAAGCTGGTCGGTAGATGTCGGCCCGTACCAGTTGGCGGCCGTCCCGGTCACGCAATCGCAGTACGCACAGATCGTGGACGAGTGCCCGAGTGAGACTCGAGGCGACCGGCTGCCGGTCGACAGCGTCTCGTGGAGCGAGGCGATCGGCTTTTGCAACGCTTTGTCCGAACGCGCCGGTCTGACGCCGGTTTACCGCATCGGGGGCGACGAGGAAGTCGATCGGGTGGTGTCGGCCGATGGATACCGCCTGCCGACGGAAGCCGAGTGGGAATATGCCTGCCGGGCGGGGACCACCGGTCCGCGTTACGGCCAGCTCGACGAGATCGCCTGGTACCGCGCCAATTCCGGCGCTCACGTGCACGAGGTCTGCGGGAAGCAGCCCAACGCGTGGGGGTTGTACGACATGCTCGGCAATATCTGAGAATGGTGCTGGGACCTGTACGACTCCGAGGTGTACGGCAGTTACCGGGTACTGCGTGGCGGCGGCTGGTTCGACGAACACTGGAGCTGCCGGGCCTCGGTGCGGCGCCGCAGCCATCCCGCACTCCGACTCGACGATGTCGGATTCCGACTCGCCCGTTCGGCTCCACAGTGACCCGCGGACCGGTTCGTGCATAACGCGGGGCCGCCACCGTGTGTTGATGTCGTCCGGTCCCTGCGGCGCCGGGTACCTCGTGCGATCGCGGGTGGCCGGTGGTGACCGATGATCCGGATCGGCTGCTCCTTCCCGACAGCACGGTGCACATCGAGAGAATGTCCTGATCGACGCGCCTCGCCCCGCGGCTGCGGGTCGCGTCGATGCTTCATGTGCCCAGGTCAGCCAGACAGCCCCGATGCTCTGGAGAGGGCGGGGCGGCTTCGGATTCACCGCGTCGTGAGGATGGGATCCTCACAGCTGCTGGCCACGCTGCCGGGTGAGGCCGCCGAATGGGTCGGCGCGCCGGTCAAACGGCGTCACAGGAGCGCTATCTGCAGGCTTCGAGTCTGCTGCGGGCCTTCGACAGGTATCGGGATCTGGTTGTGGCGGTGGCCAGCGTGGGGTCAGGGTGAGAGTCGCTTCGTCAGCTGCACCCGCTGAACTGAATGTACTGCGCTCCATCCTCGGTGTGGACGACGCCGCCGCCGCGATCCCCGGTGCCGGCGCTGTGGAGGCGGCTCCACCACAGCCTCACCTGGTTCGCGTCGCCATGCAACGGCGACGCCGTGGCCACCACGTCCGAGTGCCATGACATACGGGACAGGCTCCCGTCAGCCGAGCACGTCCTCTACTCGGGCGCGGCGGCCACGACATGGCCCTTAGCTGCTTTGATCCTCCGGCATACTCACCTGCAGGTCGCTCTCACCGGGCTGCGACTCGGTGGAGGCGGAGGCAATCGGTTCTGACTCAACCTTGTCGAACTCGCTCAAGCGCTCCTCATAGTCGGCAGTTGCCGCCTCTTCCCACGGCTCCCCGCCGGTGTCGACTGTTGGTTCCTCGGTCCCCGACTCGGAATCGAGCTGAGTGTCCTCTGCGGTGTTTCCTGGCTCCGTCATCGGCAGCTCTTTCCTGTGTTCGCCCCCCCTTGGACCTACCCATACCCGCCAGGGAAGATCAGGAAACATGGGAGCTTCGCGCCTGACGTTGGGGGTGCAATCACCATCAGTACAGCACCAAACCCCGCACCTGAACGATTTCCCGGTCGAAGTGTCCCACGGCCGACATCCGACCCATATCGCACCGTTACCACTGCGAATCGGGTACCGCCGGTGAGGCGCTCCACGGTGGTAGCCACCATCGCGGCACCGATGTCGTCCAGACCCGCGAGCAGCGGTTCGAGACTGCGGTCTCCGGCCACCACCCGGCACAGGACAACCCAGTCGGTGGCGGCGCTGTCGTCGAGCAAGGCGAAGAGATCGGCCCGTGCATCGCTGCCCTCCGCTGTACGACCACGGACCACCCGAAGCACCATACGACCAGATCACGCCCTGAAACGCAGCCCAGGCAATCATCGGCCACCGAGAGCCCTCCAAGAAACGCCCTCATCTGCCGCGAGTTGTGCTCACGAGCGTGCTTATCCCAGTAGGTGAGGCCTGTCAGGAGCCGCTTCCGGCGCTGCGTTGGACGAGGTTCTCTAGCCGGCGAACGCGTTCCTCCAGGGACAGTTCCCCGTTGCTGCGGCGCTCCTCGATCCAGCGGCGGATCAGTTGGGTCGGCTTGGTGTGCTCGGTGCGGGCCTGGGCGCGCACCCAGTCCAGCAGCGACTTCGGCAACCGCAGCGACAGCGAGACCATCGGATCCGGGTCCGCCGGCTCGTCGACCAGCTCGGCTCGCTCGAGCTCGGTGCTGGTGTCGTGGGTGTCGTAATACTCGGCGAGTCGGTGCAGCTTCGTCGGCTCGGTCATGGCTTCCTTCCCTTCCGCCGGAAGGCGCGGCGCTCGGTGTCGGTCATCTGTCGGGCGGTGGCCACGTAGCACCGGCTGTCCACCGCTTCGGCCAGGACGACCAGCAGGAGAACCGCCCGTTCTCGGTGGCGCCGTACAGGAGGGTGGAGTCCTCGCGGCCGCGGGCCTCGTACCGGGGCCTGCTGTTGACGGCCTGCTCGACCTCCTCCGGCGTGACGCCGTGCCGGGCGATGTGAGCCTCGGACTCCGACGTCCACCGGATCTTTCGCACCACACCAGCGTACCCCACTGTAGGACAACGGGGTACGAACTCGGGGGCTGCACGAGGGAATGCCAGTGACGCCGACCGACCCATCAGCAGGACCGTGCGGCCGGTCATGAACTACGGCGTTCCGCCGACTGCCCGGTTACCGGGCCGTTTGGATCCAGTCCTGGTAGTGCGTGGGTGCCAGGTGTGCGTCCGGGCCTGCGGTGAGCACGTCGCCGGTGATGGCCGCGAACATGCCGGCCTCGTCGTCGGTGATGACGGTCCGGTTGTCCTGCTGTGCTGCCAAAGTGACCCTGCCGAGTTCGTCGAGGGAGAAGACATCCGGGCCGGCGACGTTCCAGATGCCTCGCAGCGGCGTGCCGGTCGAGACTTCGACGACCGCGTCGGCGACGTCCGCGGCGGCGATCGGCTGAAGGCGGGTAGCGGGCAGGCGAACAGTGGTGTCGTCGGAGGTCTCGGACAAGACCGCATTCATGAATTCGAAGAACTGGGTAGCGCGCACGATGGAGTACGGCGCGGGCCCCTGGCGGAGCAGGTCCTCCTGCAGGGCCTTGGCCCGGTAGTAGTCCAGTTGGGGCGCCTGGTCCACACCGACGATCGAGAGGATCACCTGGTGCCGGACACCGGCGCTCTCCCCCGCGGCCAGCAGGTTGTTCATGGAGGTGCGGAAGAAGCCCAGGGAGGCCTCGTCGAATGTCGGCGAGTTCGCCACATTGACCACGACCACGGCGTCCTCCAGCGCCTGGTCCAGGCCCTTCCCCGTGATCAGGTCGACGCCGGTGGACAGTGCCGCGGAGACGGCCTCGTGTCCGGCTGCGGTCAGCTTCTGGACCACCTGCGAGCCGATCAGTCCGGTACTGCCGATGACTGTGAACTTCATGGCTCTCACCTTTCACGGCGTGCCACGGGCACGCCAGGTTCGTCGAGGACTCATCACCCGTCGGCTGGACGTCCCGCCGTTGAGTCAGCCGCTGCAGGACTTGGCACGCGAGCTAGCCGACCCCGAGGTGTGTGCCCTGGGGTTGCGCGACCACGCGCGTCGGCTCGTTGCCGCAGTCCGTGTTCGAGTCCGCGCGGCTGCGCCGACCGTGGCCGGCGGTACGCCAGCGGTGACGGCTCCGTGCAGGTCGTGGTGAAGATCGAGTGATGGGCCCGACCCGGCAACGCCCCGTAGGAGGACTGGCCACTTCGGGCTGGGGTCAGCCATCGAAGCGGCGGGCGACTCCAGCAGCGGCTGACCCGGCAGGGCCTTCTCCCGATTGAATGACGGTTGATGGTGCGGGCGGGCGGTGACGGCCAGGCGACGAGCGATGAGGGGTGCGAGGGATGCGGGATCTTACGGAGGACGTACGAGAGCGGCTGGCGGCGGCGGTCGTCTGGTTTGTGGCGACCACATGCCCAGACGGGTCGCCGCACGTGAGTCCCATGTGGGTCGGACTGTACGAGGACAGCCCCTGGTTCAACACCTCGGTTGGCAGGGTCAAGGAGCGCAATTTGCGCCATGATCCGCGGGTGTGTCTTTCGCACCACTCCGACCCCTTCGATCGCGTCCAGATCCACGGGCGCGTCGCCCGCTTCGTCGAGGGGCCGGAGGCGGAGCGCGACATGAACCGGCTCGCGCACAAGTACCTGGGTACGCCGTATGAGTGGCTGCTGCCCGGAGAGCGGCGGGTGACGGTGATGATCGAGCCCCTGCGCGTGCGCCGTATCGTCGGCATCGAGCCCTTCGGGCCGCGGTGAACAGCGAGTCGAACTTCGGCGAGCCCGTGGAGCAGCAACCATGACCTCCGGACAACCGACACGACCGAACCTCGCGCGGCCTGCGGCGACGCCTGCCTTCCACCCGCGACCGGCACCGACCGCGACGCGGACAGATCATCGTGAGCGTGCAGCCTAATCCGTCGGTGAATGGGCCGTGCGGATGGCACCGCCGAGTAGGTCACGTCTGGTCGGCGTCCGGCCGACGATTTCTCCACGGCGACTGCGTGCAGCGCTCAGCGATGCCTTACCGAGCCATCCACTCCAAACGGCGTAACAGATTCACCGTGAGTAGCGATGGATCACACGACGGCGTGATCAGGTGTCGTGTGGGCGGTGTCGTGTGGGGGATGAGCGTTCTCCAGCGTCTGATTCCGACAGTCGCATCGGACCCAGCCTGCCTGCTGAGCTTCGGCCAAGCTGACCTTCGGACCTGGAGGAATCATGGATGCTCGCGGTCGGCCTGCCCGATGCCCGGTGCAAGTGGTCAACATCTACGCCACGCCGTGGCGTTTCACTGGCAAGCTACGCGACAATGAAGGTAAACCGACCGACCTCAGCGGCCTTGAGAAGAACTACACGTTGTACAAGGAGCAGCTACCGCGGCTGCTGCCGAACCGAGTGCTCGGCGATCGCCTGCGGCGCGGCACCGTGACATTGGCTGAGGACGTCGATGGCGTTACCGTCGAAAACGCCAGGGCTGAGTTGTTCATGCTCCCGTCCAAGCAGGTCGTCCTCGCGGTCAGCATGTGCCTCACCGATGGTGTGCTGCACGACGAGGCTGCGGCCATGCCCATCGTCGAGGTGCTCGAGCGGTGCATCGACGAGGACATCAAGGACATCAAGATTGGCGGGTACCTGGCGGCGGCGGCGTTGAGTGAGGACTTCGCCGAGTTGCCCGCACGGGACTTCTTCAGCAGGGACGCTCCCGGTGGATCGTTGCTACCCGAGCGCCACCAGCTGGTCTTCGTCGCCAGGCTGACCCCGGACCAGCCGGTGCCGAACCAGCAGATCATTGACAAGATCCTCTACCGTCGCAATCCGCCGTACCGGCCGGAATTCGTCCACCCGCGGCGGCCCGAGCAGCTCAACAGCGACGTCGGTGCCGGCCGGGACGGGTCGACGCCGTCACCGACTCTCGGGGTGGTCACTCCCTACGTCAGCCTGCTGTACGGCCACGAGAAGTACGTCGAGGCGAGCATTTTCCTGTCCACGGTGCACGCGGTCGGTACGGCCGCCCAGTTCCGCCATATCTGGCGTGAGGCATACCAGCAGGTGCTGCAGTTCCGTGAGCAGAAGCAGAAGCCGGGCGCAGGCGAGCAGACCCGCGACGATCTGGAGGACCTCGCCGACAACCTGGGCAACCTGGAGTTCGATCTGACTTTCAGTGTGGAGTTTCCACTGATGCGCATCGAGACGTTCCAATCAGACCTGTACGATGCGATGGACCTGAACAGTCAGACGGACACATTGAGTCGGATGTTCAACCAACTCGGCGGCAGCCTCAAGTCTGAGATCACCGCCATCGAGGTACGGGAACAGCGGCGCACCAAGCTGCGCAAGGCGTGGAATTCGGTCGCGGCCAGCCTGTTGAGCCTCATCGGTGTTCCGGTCGGCTTTGTCATCGCATTCCTTGGCATCAACACCACAGAGGTGCCGCCGAATAGGACCTCGATGTGGGATCCGCACTACGCAATGGTATACTTGATCGCCAGTATCTTTGCGTTGACGCCCGCCTTCCTCATTGCGGTGCCGTATCTGTGGGAGTTCCCCCAGCGCTTCGGAAATCGCAGGGCAGGGCGGTGGGGCACGATTATCACAATCGTCGGCGTCGTGATATTCGTCATGGCGCTGATCCTAGATCTGCACCAGAATGGTTTGGTCAGGATTCTCGACGCCATCGCCACCGCCCTGGGCGCATTCCTTGTTTTGGTCGGGCTGACCCCGCTCGGCCCCCGGGTGTGGCGACAGGTCCGGAAGGTACTCGATCGTCAATCGAATCAGAAGGACGGCCTGTCCCTACCCGTCGGCTCCCGAACCGGTCGTTGACCGCCGAACCGTCACCACGGCGGGGGCGCTAGAGCAGGTCGACATCGATGGCGGGATCGGTCAGCCGCCACTGCGGGTGACGCGCCGGAACGGTCGCACGAGACGACCTCGACGGCGTGATCGGGGACGGGCGAACGCGTCCGCGCCTTGCGGCACCGGCACCTCGACGGCGATCTCCTTGCCGAGCGCATAGCCCTGCGTCAGGTCAAGGTCATCTCCACTCCAGAACCGACCTGCATCATACCAGTTCGCGCGACGCGCGGAGGGGAGAAATCCCATGGCCTGGTAAGTCAGCGCCACGACCTCGGCGCAATACGCGGTCTCAAGACGCTGGTCGTGGGCGGGGGCTCGCCGTTGGGGGACCCGGCCGAGGGTCCACCGGCCGACCAACCGCGCGATGGACGGGAACGGTGTGCCGTCGAGCCGCGCGATGCTGCGCAGGACCGCGTCCTCCATGTCTGTCGTGACGGGTGGCGTGAGCTGGCGCAGCCAGGCGCGCTGCCCGTACTTAAGGACCCAGGTGCGCACCGCGTCGCCCAGATCGTGCAGCTGGACACCCCTCTGATGGGTGCCTGTCCACTGATCGACCAGCGAGCGCCCCAGCTCTGCGTGCCACATCAACGCAGGGAGATCGTCGATCACGATGGACATTCCGACGTGGTTGACCGGACTGTTCGTGAACCCACGAATGGCGCGGTCAGCCGCCGAGCGGCCGCGGAACAACCAGATGTCCCCGGTACGTGTCAGCTCCAGCGCCACGTCCAGGCTGATCGGGGTGCCTGACATGGGCACAGGCTAGAAGGTCGGGAGATCGTTCAGCGTCCCGGCCCCGACGCGCAGGTGCAACTGACGCACTATCAAGCGGGTGACGACCTCGCTCGTCTGACATCGACCGGCCAGTGGTATAGGCGCAGGGCGCGCAGCACGACGTCGTCGAATCGGGCATCGGTCTCATAGCAACTCCACACACCGTCGTCCGGCGACCATTGGAGACAGTGTGTAGCAGGTGCGGCACTGTGCGTGCGTAGCATCGGCAAGCCGCCTGTCCACCCCCTCAGCGGTATTGATGAATTCCGGTGTGACGGTCCGCACCACCGATCCAGTGACTTTCCCCGATTCGAGTGCCGTCGAGGCCGTCGATATGCTGCGAATAGGCGGGGGAACGCCTATGGCGGGGACATTTATCGGGGATTGCGGGGGGCACTGGTGAAAAGGTACTGGATTGTCGGCACGCTGTTGCTGGTCGTTTTCGCGGCGATGCTGGCCGGATGGGCCAGTTTGAGGGCGCCGGGTATCAGCCCGCCGCCACGCCCGTTGGCGCGGGTGAGTGTTCTGCCGGGTGACAAGGCCCAGAACATCGACCCGGCGCTGCCCACCTCGGTCCGGGTCAGCAGGGGTGTGCTGCAACAGGTGGCACTGACCGACCAGACCGGCAAGACCGTGCCCGGCGCCCTGAGCCCGGACCACCACAGCTGGC
>JBOHGD010000115.1:0-7505 GCA_050699955.1 Pseudonocardiaceae bacterium
CGGCCCTGGGTGCCGTTCACGACGACACAGGGGCGGGCTCAGTACATGAACAACGAGGGTGACCAGGCAATCCAGAGTACCGGCGATCGACGTCCCGGCGACGGCGCAGATCAGCGGGCGCAGTGTGGTATCGGGCGCAGTATCCGGCCGGGAGCGCCGGTACCGGCCACCGTGCTCGGCTGCGATCAGCACATCGCGCAGCCGTGATCCGGGAAGATCGGGCGCTGCTGGCCGAGCTGGCCCGGCTGAACGGTGATATGGCGTCGCTGGGCATGCGAATCATGGAAGGCAGCGCCAGTGCCGCTGAACAGCAGCACTATGCGCAGCGCCTGATCATCGCAGGGCAGCGCTTGGCGCGACGGGCGGATGAGACGGGCGGAATGGTCATCGAGGGGGAAGTCGAGGCTGAGCAGCCGGTTGCCCTTCCCGGGAATACGGTTGAGCGTGACTGGGAACCGTGAGCACTGTCTGGGGAACCCGATACCGGTTACTTCTGGAACAGCTCGAGCAGCTGGCGGATCGGCTCGGTGCGCAGCAGCCGTGCGAGCCGATGGCGCTGGAAGAGCAGACGGTACGGCTCCTCATGGGCGTGGTCAGGGTGCTGCGCCAGCATGAGGTCAACCAGCGGGGACGGTGCCGGTTCTGTGGGTGGACGCGATGGGGATGGCGAGTCTGGCACCGTCGGCCACGGTGCACGGTGTATCGGGCTTTCGATGTCGCCATGACGCAGCCGGTGGACGTGGCGTGGTGGCAGTTGTTCAAGGACACCGGACGAGACGTGACCTTGGGTGAGGTGCGGGAGTGGATGACACGGCACGAACGCGCCGTGGGCGCAGCCGGATACAGAGAGCCGCTCAGCCGGGCGGACGAGTGGCCGCCGCCAGACAGCTCCGCCTAGCGCTATGACATAGCTTCACCGCTACCAGTGAGCTATGTTCGCAGCCGTAAGCGAGACGATCAAGCAGTCTGAGCTGCGCAACAACAATGCGGAGATCATGCGACGGGTGGTCGTCGGCGAGTCCTTCACGGTCACCGTGCACGGCCGGCCGGTCGCCGACCTGGTGCCTCACCAGCGGCTGGGGCACCGAAGGAGGCGCCTCGTTCCCGCGGCCGAGTTCGACGAGATGCTCGCCGATCTGTCGCCCCTCAACGTGGAGCAGTGGAAGCGGGACCGCGAGCAGGGTCCGGTAGTCGTCGGCGATCCGGGCAAGGATCTCCCTGGCCTCAACGCCGAAAGCGGCGAGGTTCTGCAGTTCGATACGGGCGGCCACCGCCTCGTCAAGGGCGGCACCGGTGAGCCCTTGGCTGAAGACCGCTCGGGCGTAGGCAGCGGTTTGTAACAGGCCGGACTCGTGGGCAGGTCCAGGATGCGCACGTCCTCGCCCGCATCTTGCAATGACTCATTGACTAGGTCATGCACGTTCGGTACAACTATGGTGACTCAGGTACCGAGGGGAGCCCGTCGTGAGACTGATCTTGTTACGCACTACATGTGACGTAGGGCGTACTTGCCCCAATATCAACATGACCGATCGGGGTACCTACATCGTGCAGGGCTATCTGGCCACCGGCTTGGATCTGGATGGTCAGGTGCTCGGGTCGGGCGAGTCGGTGGTGAAGGTTCCATCCTCCCTGCTGCCCGAACTCGCTGTTGACGAGACGGCTTACGGCGCACTCCGCCACACGGATCGGGGAACGGTCCTGGTGTGCGGTAATCTCGTTGTGGATGTGGAGACTCTGCGGGAGCTGTGTCTTCCGGCCGGAGAGGTCGCCGTCGAAGTCCCGATCAGCGCCTTGCCAGAGCTGGAGTTCGTGCATGCTCGATGAGCAGGAGTTGGGTGATTACATCGATAGTCGCTTCACCCGGGTGCTTTTCCGGTTAGAGACACTCGATCTCTACGACGTGGACAGCAACGGTGACGAGTACCGGCGTTACGCCGTGGGTGAGGTAAAGCCTGACCCTGAGCGTAAGAAACCATGGATGGAACACATTCGCGGTGAGATCGCCCGCGACCTGCACACGTACCGGGTGCATGTCGTGCGCAGCCCACTGAACGACTACCTCCGTTTCGAATGCGAGTGGGGGTACGTGTACAACGCCCGCGCGGGCGAACATATCCGCATCCTCGACCTCGCCGAGCTGCCCAGACCGGCGGACCTGCTCGACGAGGACTTCTGGCTGATCGACGATCGGGAGGTGCTGCGAATGCACTACGACGCGGAAGGACGGTACGTCGGTGGCGAGATCGCACCCGAAGGGATGCTGCCCCGGTACCTGGCGGCCAAGAACGCGGCCTGGTCCAGCGCGATCGACTTCTCTGACTACTGGAGGGCGCATCGGGGATACTGGAGGGACCCCTCCGCCGTTTGACAAGGAACTATGTGGGCAACCCGAATCCACTGTCGGCCATGCTGCGACAACTCCGGACGCAAGCCGGCCTGTCCGGCGCGGAAGCAGCCCGCCGCGCCGGACTGAGTCAATCCAAGCTCAGCCGTGCCGAGACCGGCAGTTTCCTGCCCACCGGAGACGATGTCGAAGCACTCTGCCGAGTCTACCGAGCTTCATCGAAGACCCAGCGCGAACTGCTCGACATGACCCGCGAGTTGCGCGAGAGCACCACTTCCGCGCGGGTGGTGCTGCAGCGGGGCGGCTGGTGGATGCAGCAGCGCATTGGCAAGCTGGAGATGGCAGCGTCCCGTATCCGGAACTTCGCGCCGGCAGCGGTAGTCGGCTTGTTGCAGACCGAGTCCTATGTCGACGCATTGCTCGGCAACTCCCTGGCAGGGGAGGATCGGCGTCGCATGATCTCGTCACGGCTGGAGCGCCAGCGCATCCTGGACACCGACCGCGAGTTTTCCCTCGTCATGGCCGAAGGGGCGCTGCGCTGGAACATGGGAGGCGCCGAGGTCATGGTCGAGCAGTTGGATCGCCTCGTCCTGGAGTCGTGGCGTCCGAATGTGCGACTCGGCATCATCGAATGGACCACTCCGGCGACGCTTCCAGCACTGCACGGCTTTACGATCTACGATTCGCGTGCCGTCCTGCTGGGTACCCAGACCGCCACCGCCATCGTCATCGACCGGCGAGACGTGCAGGACTACGAAGAACACTGGAGCGAACTCGAGCCAATCGTGTCCTACGACGAAGCGGCACGTGTAGCCATTGAGCGTATCGCCGCCGACTACCGAAGTATCACCTGACAACAAGAAGGGCGTCCCTGATCAGGTATCAAGCCACGGCACGAACTGAAAGGGCCGATGAACCATGCGAGTAGTGCCCAGTTGCGCGGAATCGGACGTATTGTTTCCTGCCCGAGCGCTACTGCCGCTGAGCGCGCCGGGCGGCGGTCAGCGGCCGCTGGATCATGTTCCCGGTGTTCGGCGACCTCTCGCTGCTGCTTTGGGCGTCATTCCGGCCCAATGTGGCAAGCATGACACCACCGCGTCGCGATGGACCGAGGACAAACCGACCCAGAAGTCGCGCGACGGTGTGGTTGAACCAGACACCGTGTCCATCCTGCATACCGACACCTGAGAGACAGCAATTATGGTGGCGGGAACCGTTCTCGTGCTCAGCGGTCCTGATGACTCGACCGCAGATGCCGTTATCGCCGAGTTGGTCGAGCGCGGCGCATCCATTGCGTGCATGGACATCGGCGATTTCCCGTTGCGGATGACGATGCGAGCGCGGCTGGAACAGGGAAAGGGAGGTTGGCAGGGCGAGTTGTGTACTGTTGATCGAAGTATCGAGTTGGCAGACGTGCGGGCCGTGTATTATCGCCGACCGACCCGGTTCACCGTCCCGGACGGTATGTCGGAGGTCGACGCAATATTCGCAGCCACCGAAGCACAGTTCGGTCTCGGCGGAGTGCTGGCCACTTTGGATGTCTTGTGGGTCAATAATCCCGCCCGGGCGGCTTTCGCAGAATACAAACCGGTTCAGTTGCGGGTCGCTAAGGACAGTAGCCTGACTGTGCCGCGCACGCTGGTGACAAACGATCATCGAGCGGCGCAGGAGTTCGCCGCGGCGGTCGGCGGGCAAATAGTGTGCAAGACCTTGTCGTCGCTGGTACTCAGTGAGGGTGGGCAGCACCGTATCACTTACACAACTCCGATTGACCCGGCCACGGTCGATCCCGGCTCGCTGGCCGTGAGTGCTAATCTGGTGCAAGAGTTGATACCCAAGAGTCACGACGCGCGAGTGACCATGGTGGGTGACCAACCTTTCGCGGTGGCGATACACGCCGACACCGACGCGGCGCGGATCGATTGGCGAGCTGACTACGATGCGCTGACCTACACTCCGATTGAACCACCCGGACACATTATCGCCGGAATGGTGCGGTATCTCCACGCTTTTGCGCTGACTTTCGGCGCTTTCGACTTCGCAGTGACATCCCAAGGTGATTGGGTGTTTCTGGAATGCAACCCCTCTGGTCAATGGTTGTGGCTACAAGAACGGGCCGGTCTGCCGATCGCCGGCGCCCTCGCCGAGTTTCTCGCTAAAGGATCGGACCGGTGATCGATTGGCAGAGCAGGGCGCGCGCACTCACTCAGCAACTCATGCGCGCCGGGGTGCTTGATGAGAGCTGGATCGAAGCATTCCAGAACACTCCGCGCCATGTTTTCGTCCCCCGTTTCTATCGCGACGACATGACTGTGCTCGACGGCTCTGACCCACGTTGTCGGGACGAGTGGCTGGAGGCCGTCTACAGTGATGATTCCCTGACCACTCACCATGCCCGAGTGCCTGGCACCGACCTGATGTGGCCCAACCAGTTCGTCGACCAGACCAAGCCTCATGGCCCGCATGCTCCACCTTCTCGATGCCCACAACCGACACCGAGTACTGGAGATCGGCACCGGCACCGGCTACAACGCCGCGCTGCTGTGCCACCGACTCGGTGACCGCAACGTCGTCGGCATCGACATCCACCCCGACCTCGTCACCACCGCGCGCGTCCGCCTCGCCGAGCTCGGCCAGCACCCCATCCTGGTCAGCGGTGACGGCGCGCAGGGCATACCAGACGCCGCCCCATTCGATCGGATCATCGCCACCTGCGCGGTATCCGCCGTCCCGCCCCCATGGATCGTTCAACTCCGGGAGGGCGGCGTCATCGTCACCGACCTGCGGGGAGAACTCGCCAGCAACCTCACCGTCCTGCACAAGACCAGTCCGACGACGGTCGAAGGCCGCTTCCTGCCCACTCCCGGACACTTCATGTGGCTGCGACCCCACCCCGGCAACCCGCTGCGCGACGACAACGCCTTCGCGGCCACCATCGACCACGACCACGCCACCCAGCGTTCGACACAGCTCGATCCCGGTGCGCTCGACCACCCGGACCTGAGGTTCCTTCTGCAGTTGCGCGATCCCACCATCCAAGCAATCTGGCGCACCCACCGCGGCAGCGCAGAGTTGCTGTGCGTCCACTCCCAGGACGGCACGTGGGCCGAAGTCGATACCACCGAACGGGACGGCCGGCACACGGTGACCCAAGGAGGACCACGGCACATCTGGGACCAGGTCGAAGCCACCGCCGCCCACTGGTCCCACCTCGGCCACCCACGCGCCGACCGCTTCGGCCTGACTGCAACCACAGATCAGCATTGGTTCTGGCTCGACACGCCAGAGTTCCCGGCATTCGACTGACGCTCCCGGCCGAATGTTGTTGACCGTGCCGTGCTGCCCACGCCTCTCCCTGGTCGGTGACGAATCTGTTCGTTGATGAGGCGTTGCGGGTCGACGAGCATCCCGGGATCGTGTTCCGGCCCGGGCCGACCGGTCGGCGTGCGGGGCTGGTCGGGGGCCCGGATGTGTGGGAGGTCATTGAAGGTGCGAGTGGCGGTGCGCTACTACGCGGCCTACCGCGCCGAGGTGGACGAGCGCATCGCCGCCCATCGGGAGGTCGTCGCGGACGCTGAGGCGACGTGGCGGGCCGAACAGGACCTGCTGCACGGCGGTGACCACGCGTCCTGACCGTTCGCTTGCTGCTGGACGAGATGTATCCGCCTGTCCTGGCTGACATCCTGTGCCAGTACGGCCACGATGTGGTGGCTGTTGCGGCGAGGGCCGACCTTGTGGGCTTGGACGACGCTGCGATCCCTGAGACCGTGACCGGCGATGAGCGCTGCCTGGTCACGGAAAATATCCGTGACTTCGCGGTCCTGGTACGCCAGGCCAGCCACGGTGGCGTCCTGTTCGTGCACGGACAACGCTGGCCACGGACCCGCACTGGTATCCATCGTCTCGCCACTGCGCTGGACCAGGCTCTCACAGAGAAACGGATACCCGGTCCACACGACATCGCCTGGCTCACCTGACTTCTGGGTGCCGTCACCACCCACGGGCGTTCCAAGATCAATGGAGATGATGAGGCGGTCTGGTGACAGAGATGACGATCTTCGGCGTGTCGGGCCGGTAGGCGAACGAAGCTCCGGTAGGACGAGCGGTCCCTTCACAGACTTCTCGTTGCCACCGGAGCCTCGTTGCTGGTTCATCCTGTCATCGGTGACGCCTACGCGAGAGCACTCGAGGGCGCGGTGGCGGGCGAGTCGCTCGACGCCGACCTGCCCTCGGCCGCGCTGTATGACCCTGACCTGCTACGACGCTTCTCCGCGGTGTCCGACGGGCGCGGTGCTCAGGGCCGAGATCACCCGGTCGCGGTCGTATTGACGTTGTGCGCGGCGCCTGGCGGGCCGTCACAGCGCCGGGTGGAACCCCACCCCGGCCCGACACCCCGCGCCATCGCCCCCGGCGCGGCCACTTCCAACGTCTGATGATCCAGCCTCCGGCCGTCGTTGTCCCGCACACCAAGATCCAGCCAGATCACACCGAGGAAGTCGATCTACTAACGAACTCTCCCCAATCTCTGCACTGGTGGCTTTTGGTGCCCCCGCACCGGCTTACCGGGCGGTGCGGGGTCCTTCTTCAGGTGGATTCGTGGGAATTATGCTCATTCGGCCGAGAATTTCACCAAGTCAGAAGGGGTCGGCGTGATGTACCAGGAAAAGATCGGAGTATGGCCGCCCCACATGCGCTGAACGTTGACATAACAATCGGTAGTGGCGTCGACTTCACGGATTATGCCGTAATTGGGGTTTTCGGCCGAGCTAATAACATAGGCGTTGCTCACGGTGCTGGCTATGGGTTTGATGAGCCAGCGTTGACTCTTGCTGGCGGGGTCGTATTTGAGTATCCACAAGCGCCCGTCATAATTTCCAGTATTGTTTTTGTATGACAGCGCGTTCTGTTGAGACGGGTTGAGGCGGATGGTGTAAGTGTCATCGTCGCTGTTGAAATAGATCCACCACTGTAATACCTTAGCTAAATCTTTCCGGTTATCCATGAGTGGGTCTTCGTGCCAAACCTGAACTAGGAACGTTATTCAAAACCCCATGTAATTGAGAAGAAGAACAAACCGCGGCCGGCATCGTACGCGTCGCGATAGGTGCTATAGGGACGGCGATAATCAGTATGAAAAATCCGCCAGGACTTGAAATGG
>JBOHGD010000116.1:0-6676 GCA_050699955.1 Pseudonocardiaceae bacterium
CCCCCTCATGGTCTGGACAAGGGCACAGTGACCGTGACTCCCATCGGCCTGCAACTGATCGCCCGGCCGGGCGCTGACACGCTGCTGCTCACCATGGCCGCTCACGCCACCAATACACCGAATCAGAGGTCATACCCCGTTCCCAGCATCGCGGGATCGTCGCACACAGTTAACGGCAGTGTGAACAGCGTGTCGGTCCGGGCTGACCGTCGAGCAGGTGCACGGCGGGATCGCCTGGCACAACGAGCGACCGTTGAACGGTGTGGCCGGACCCCGTGTTTGCCGGTCCGGTCACACCGGCTACCGACTACTCGTCGTCCGGATTGTCGTTACAGTCGGCGGTTTTGCGGTCTGCGCGGGCCCAGAGCTTGAGTTGGGGCCAGGACAACCGCAGTGGGCCTGTGGTGGTGGAGATCGCCTCCCAGAGTTGGCTGACGGGGGTGCCGTCCGGGTGGTGTTCGCCGGCGAGGCTGGCCACCCGCAGACATCCTGGTTCGTCATCCAGTGCGCAGCGCAGGAGTGCCCGGTAGGTGGTGCCTGGTGTGCCACCGCCGTAGCCGTAGGCGAACGCGTCGCGGTCGCTGCGCGGTGTCAGCGGCACCGGATCGATCCGCATCACACCGTCGTCGGTGGGGGTGAGGGCCATCAGGGTGGTGACGCTGCCGTGTTCGTCACCGGCGAGCACGGTCCTGTCGGTCCACTTCCTGGTCGCCGCAAGGGAAACCGGCCATTCGGCCAGGCTCCACTCGCCGCCGTTGCGGTGGATGACCAGCACGTACCGGCCCTCGCGGTCACGGAACGCTCGCCGGACCGCGTCGAGCGGGTAGGTGCGCAGGATGCGGCGGACACGACGCAACCGCAGCACCGCAGCCAGATCATCGACCGGCGTCAACGTCTTGCGCCAGGCGTCGACAACCGGCCCGACCCACGGGGCGCTGTAAGGCAATAGCCCGTCGTCGGCGACCGGCACATAGTCATGGCCCACGTCGCGGATCTGGCCAGCGTGCTTGGCCGCCCGCCGCAACTGCCACTCCAGCAGCTCGATCGTCTCGGCGTAGACCTCGCCGCGAGGATCGTCGACGTCCAGTTCGCCCGCGACCGCTCGCAGCTCGGTCAATTCCTTGCCGACCAGGTCCACGTCGGCGACCAGGCATGCGCCGGTGATGCGCTGCTCCAGTTCGATCGACGGGGCCAGCCGAGCCGGCCGGCACACCAGATACCAGCCGTCTCCGGCGCTGGATGTGCGGTCGTGCGCGGCACGGATCTTCGCCAAGCCGTCGGCGGCATCCACGGCCAGCGCGGCAAACCCCGCTGGATACTCGCCGGGCAGGTTCACCTCCAGCGCGCGCTCCAGCCGAGCCTGCGCGGCCGGCCACTCGGTGACAGTGTCCGTGGTGGTGAACGTCCGGTCGTAGGACAGGGTCTGCTCGGCGTTGCTGGTGGTGTCGGTGTCGTCCATCCACACCGGTACCGGCCAGCCGACCACCGAGGCGATGTCAGCCACATCCACTAGCCCTGCCCACTGTGCCTTGGGCCGGGCCGGGCCGGGCGTGTCGGGCGCTGCGCGGGACAACCACCGCCGCAGCCCGCCGAACACACCGCCGCCGTCGTCGTCGACGCCAGCAATCCTGCCGACGGTGACGACACTGTCGTCCTCGGTCGGCCGGGTGGTCAGCCGGTACACATCGGCACGAGGCACGGTGTCCAGATCAGGGAAGAAGTTCAGGTCCCGCGCCAAGGGCATGACCACCACCGCGTCGGCCCACCAGCGCGGTTCGATCACTTCGGCCGCGTGCACGGCCAGCCAGTCCTTGTGGTCACCGCCGGTGCCGCCCAGCGGTTGCAGGTACACTACGTGCCCATGGTCGGTGTCCCACACGATCACGTAGAAGCTCTGCGGGCGGGCGTAGCGGCTCAACGGTTCTACGCCCCGGAACAGTTCCGGCACCGGACCGGCGACCGCTGAAACCCGGAACAACCACAGTGAATCGCTGCTGACCTCGCGGCCGGTGCGGGCGCACCAGGCGTCGATGGTGGAAGCCCACCACAGCGGGCGGCCGTCGGCGTCGGTGCGATCCGGGCGAGGCAACCCGGAGGGTGACGCGGCGAACAGGGCGCGGGCACGCCCTTCGGAGATCCCGGCCCGCCGGGCCAGTTGGGCCAGAGTATGCGGTGTCCGATCGAACGGCTGACCCATGCTGTTCCATCCTCCTCGGCGAGCGGTTCCGCTCGCTCACCGCAAACGATACATGAGCGCGAGCGGTTCCGCTCGCATGGGCGAGTGCAAGCGCACCACCGGATGGAGCCTGGTCGCACATCTCGGTAAGGAACGTTCGCGAGACACACCGGCGACAGGTCGGTTTCCGCAGGTGGGTGGTGTAACGGTTGCCGTGTACGCGCCAACGTCACGCTGTCGGGGGTTCGCGATACGGTCCCTGCTCTGCGGATCGGCTACGGACGGGTCTCCACCCGCGACCAGCACCCCGAAGCCCAACATGACGCGCTCACCGCCGCCAGGCGCGACGAGATCTTCGTCGACAAGGCGTCTGGCAAGCTCGCTCGCCGGCCCGCGCACAGCCCGAGCCCGCACAGCATCGGCGCGTAGTACCACAGGTAGGGGGCACCCCGATGCTCAGGAGCGCGGCGAGGTGGGTGACGCCGGCGGCGCCGAACGCCGGGCGGCCCGGGGGGAGGGGTGCCGCCCGGTGGCGCGGACCATGATCCACCCGGCCAGGCACGCCACGCCGACCAGGGCGGGCGCCACGGCGAGCAGCACCGTCTCGTGCCCGAACAGGCCGTCGTAGTAGGCCCAGCCGTCGGCGAGGGTGTAGTGGCCGTACCAGGAGTGTTCAGCGGTTTTGATCGCCAGCGTGTCCGGGACGGTGCTGTCCGGCCAGACCCCACGAGGCGACGAACCATGGCGCGGCGACGGCGGTGGCTACCGCGGCCGCCACCGCGACCCGCCGCCGCAGGGCGGGCAGCATCAGGGCGGCGACCACAGCCAGCACGGCGTAGTCGGGGCGAGTCAGAATCAGCAGCCCGCCGGTCAGTCCGGCGGGTAGCCACCGCCCGCCAGTGCCGTAGCGGACCAGCCCGATCAGCAGCCCGATCCCGAGGACGGTTTCCAGGCCGATGGTGCTGGCCAGTACCGGAGAGGTGACCAGCACGCCGAGGCACCGCGAAGGTCTACCAGGCTCAGCGTCCGGTAGCCGACCACACCAAGAAAGGGGCCCGTACCATGGTCTGTGGGGTTAGGGAAGGGCACTTCGGACCGGTACGGAGCGTACTGACGCCGTACACCGGTCCTCTGGTCGGATCATGGGCAGGCCGTGGCGGGTGCGATGCACTGGCGGGAAGTCACCCGGCTCTCGACGCCACGCCGACGCCACGGCCCCCTGCAACGTGTTCTGTTCACCGGTCAGGCTGCCGCATCGGTGCGTCAGCCTGGCCGTCGCTAGCGTTGGTTGTGTTCGTTGAAAGGGGAGTGCGCATGAACTCAGTGGTGACAGATCAGGTTTCGGGGCGCGCGTTCGTCTCCGAGGCGCTGTTCGGGCGTCTGGTTGACCGCATCGTTGTCAAGGAGCTCGTCGAGCGGCCGATGGCTGAGCGCATCATGGACCAGGCGCTGGCCTATCTGAAGGCATGCGCGGACAACCCAGGAGCCGCGTTGTCGCCAAGCCCATCCGTGGACATTGGCTGGCATACGTTTCTTCTTTACACGCAAGAATACGCCGAGTTCTGTCAGGGGGTTGGTGGGTTCTTTATTCACCATGTACCCGACGACGAGGTCGCTCCGCGTGGGCCTCGTGGTCGGGCTCTGACACAGAGCGTCGATGCTATTCGCGCGGCTGGGATCGTGGTCGACACCGACCTGTGGCCGACAGCGGACGTGGCTGATGCCAGCTGCAGCAACTCTGGGTGCGGCGCCGGCCCGCCCCCGAGCGATGTAGCAGTACGGGAACTGTGCCGCCTCTGAGTTTCAGCGGCTAGACGTGATCCGCCGCGATTGGGAGCAACTTCCCTCGGCTGTCCAGAGGGCGATTGAGCGTGAGTGCGGGCCGGTCGTTGCAGCCGAGACGCTTTCCGGCGGCATCAACTCACCCTTCGCTGCCGTGCTGTGGACCGACCGGAAACTGTTCTGTAAGGGGATCGCGGCGGATCACCCGCACGCCCGCATGTATCACGATGAGATTAAGGTAAACCGCTACCTGCCGCGCTCGATAGCTCCATCATTTGTGTGCGCGATCCTCGAAGGCGGCTGGATCATGCTGGTTTTTGAGCATGTCGACGGCACACACCCGGGCTTCTCAGCCGGCTCCACTGATCTCGTGCGGATAGCCGCGAAAATCTCCACGATGGGCCTGGAGCTGGCGGATATTCCTAGCACTGTGGGGAACCCACTGGGCCCGAACATGGAGAAATTTCACGTATGGCGACGATTCTCAGAGGGCAGCATCAGCAGCGACGGGCTAGATAAATGGGTGCTAGTAAATCTCGCGTTACTCGTCGAATGGGAGGCGAGGGCGCCGCATGGTGTGGGTGGTGACGCCCTGCTCCATGCAGATCTGAACGCCGGTAATATCCTCTTCAGCGAAGAGGACGTGTATTTCCTCGACTGGGCCTGCGCGAGCCGAGGGGCGCCGTGGGTGGACGTCGCATACACGGTACCCCGATTGATCGCATCAGGTCACAGCCCACAATGCGCCGAGGAATGGGCGCGGCGAATACCGGCATGGGGTGCTGCGCCTGATTCCGCGGTGACGGCGTTTGCCGTGGCAATGGCGGGGATCGGGGAGTACAGAAGCCGTCAAGGCGTGGTGACCGCACGCGCGCTGGTGGCGTCGTCACGAGAATGGGTTCGGTACCGGCTGGGGTTGACGACCTGACCGGCGGTGCCCCGACGCCATTACACTGCGCCTCACCTGCGGGTCGGGTTGTTGAGAGCGGGAGGGGGCCACGGATGGGCAAGCATGACGTCGAGGACGACAAGGGCACCGGCAAGACCGGCGAGGAGATCGACCCCGAGAAGTACCCACCTCCACCTCCACCACCTCCGCCCCCACCCGGGCAGTGAGTACGCCGGACCCCGCCCAGCTCGCCGAGGAACTGCGAGGGGCCGGGCAGCCCACCGAGTGGCTCCCCGCGATCCTCGCGGTACCCCGCGAGGTGTTCATCCCTGACCGGGTCTGGGTGGACGAGGATGGCTACCAGCCGGTTGACCGGGCCACCGATCCGCAGCGCTGGCTGCGGGCGGTGTATTCCGACGTGGTGGTCGTCACCCAGTTCGATGACGGTTCCACTGCCTGGCCGGAGGTGGGTCGCCGCCCGACGTGCTCGGCGTCGATGCCCTCGGCTGTGATCGGGATGCTCACCGCGCTGGATGCCCAGCCCGGGCACCGGGTCCTGGAGATCGGCACCGGCACCGGCTACAACGCTGCGCTGCTCGCCCACCGCCTCGGCGCCCGGAACGTCACGACCGTCGAGATCGACCAGGACCTGCTCGCCCAGGCCCGGCGCCGGCTCGCCGCCGCGGGCCAGCTGGTCGCCGTGATCGGCGGTGACGGCGCGGCCGGATACCCGCCGTCCGCCCCCTATGACCGTGTCCTGGCCACGGCCACGGTTCGCCTGGGTGAGCTGCCCTACCGGTGGGTCGCGCAGACCCGACCCGGTGGGCGCGTCGTCGTCCCGGTCCGCACCGAGATCACCTCGGGGCCGGTGTTCGTGTTCACCGTGGCCGACGACGGCAGGGCCCTCGGCCGGCCCGCGTCGCTCTACGTCGGGTTCATGGAGCTCCGCGGGCACCGCCGCCCTCTGGGTGAGTTCGCCGGGCGCACGGCCGACGACCCTCAGGCCGAGGCCAGTGTCACCGAGCTGCGCCCGTGGACACTGTTCAACCACCTCGACCAGAAGTGGGCGCTCGGTGTTCGGCTGCGGGGGTGCCGCTGGCGGCACCGCCCGCCACGCGACGGCCGGGGCCACGAGCTGTGGATCTCCGACCCGGTGTCGGGTTCGTGGGCGTGCGCCGGGTATCCCTCCGACGGTGCCGGGCCATACCCGGTGCGCCAGTACGGCCCGCGCCGGTTGTGGGACGAGGCGGAGACTGCGTACCACTGGTGGGAACACGACCTCGGGAGACCACCCGTGGAAGCGTGGGAGATCCTGATCGGCCCCGGCTATCAGACACACCGACTTGCCGGCACACCGGTCAGCACTCCAGTGGAGGTGGAGGCAGTATGACGGCCCCGCTCTCTGAGCTCACACTAGTGATTAAAAACGAGGACGGTAGCATATGGGCGATCAATGCTAAATTCGACGAGGAAGAACCCAGGATTTTATTCAAGCGTTTCTTTCCGGAACGGAAGTAAGCAGACCGACGACAGTATGACCACAGCCTTAGCCTTAGACGTTGCCGCGGATAAAGCTTAAGAAATGGAGTGGTCGGCGGCGGGAAATTAGTCAGGCCAGGACGTGGACCATGTTGGTGGGCTCGTCGAGCCATACCCACTGGTGTTCGCGGGTCATGGTGAGGCCGAAGCGCCACCGAGTGGGGTGCCCGTAGCGCAGCCACCGCTGGTGGGCGGTCACCGCCTCGTCCCAGAGGTTGCGGGTGCCGGCCTGTAGCACGAGCCCTGCGCTGACCGAGGCCCATGCGTCACCGGCGAGCAGCCACAGCATC
>JBOHGD010000117.1:0-6385 GCA_050699955.1 Pseudonocardiaceae bacterium
CCTCGACGCAGTCGCCTTCGAGCTCAACGGACGACCCCGACAAACTCTCGGCTGGCTCAAACCCACCGAGAAACTCAACGCTATACTCTTGGAAGCAGGTGACGCATCCACCGCTTGAAACCGCCCACTAACCGCCTCAAGCAGGACGCCGCCAGGGCGAATGACCAAGCACGTGCCGCCGAACTAGAGATCCAGAGGATGAGCGAGGCACATCGCGCGATGCAACGGCGGCTCCTAGAGATGCAGGCTATGCTGAACGAACTTCGCCGCGGTCCGCAGGACAACTACCAGGAATGGAAACTCGAGCACCACCGCTCCGAACGGGAATTCCTGCTCATGGAGGAGCAACGGTCGAAAGCTGAGCTCGATGCCTCACGCCTATTGCTGAAGGCAGCCGAGAACCGCATCGTCGAGCTCGAACATGAATGCGCGTCGCTGAGGGCTCGCCTCACGGATTCGGCGGATCCGCCCACCCCGGTTCTGATCGAACCCGGGCGAAGGCCCTGGTACCGGTCACAAGAACACGGCCGGCGCACCTATTGGCGCACCTATTCACGGTTGCTCGCGGCCAAAGGCTGGTCCCCAGCGGCCATCGCGAGTACAGACGCGGCGACGGACGAAATCATCGGGCAGCTTACGAATCCCGCAGCCCAGCAAACCTATCAGGCAAGGGGCATGGTTCTCGGCTATCCGCAGAGTGGGAGAACCGCGAACGTCACCGGGCTCGTCGCCAAAGCGGTCGACGTGGGCTACCGGCTGGTGATCGTCCTCAGCGGCCCACGAAACGTACTACGCCAGCAGCTCCAGCAACGCCTCGATGAGGAACTGCCGTCGATGCCGGATACATCCGGCATTATTCGGCTGACTACCCAGGAAATGGATTACCACCGTCTCGCTGAGCGGCTCGGTGCCTTGGAGTTCGAAAAGCAGATACCAGAATTTCCGCTCAACGACCCCAGGAATCTACAGAGTGCTTCGGTACGGTTGATGGTGGTAAAGAAAAATCGGGCTGTGCTGACCAAGCTGATCAGCGATCTGCAGGCGATCCGCACGCCGCTCAGTGAGATTCCGGCGCTGATCATCGACGCGGACGCTGGCCTGTCCCATAATGTCTCGGCGTTGAGCCAGCCGCCTCATGAATCGATGGTCGCCGAGCGGGTTTCGATGCTTCTAAGGATCCTCCCGAGAGCACAATACGTATCCTACGCAACGAGCCCCATCGTGGACGCCTTCGTGGATCCGGCCGACGCCGAGGACCTCTTCCCACGTGACTTCGTCGTGTCGCTACCACGCCCGGACGGCTACCTGGGCGCCCGCGACTTTTACGACCTTGACGACACCATCCCGTTGGAGCAGCGAGATTTCGCTACCTCGCGGGAGAAGTCACACGTACGACATGTCGACTCCGACGACGAAGGCCTGCGCGACTCGATGGACATGTTCGTGCTCACCGGAGCGATGAAGGTCTATCGGGAGTCGGTGGGCGACGGCAGTTTTCCGCACCACACGATGTTCGTGCAGGGATCCTCGCGTATCGACGCACAGAACGGCATGCGGAAACGCCTTGATACCTTGTGGCAGTCAGCTGACTACAGTGGACCGGTGGGTCGTCAGCGCCTCCGTGTGCTTTTCGAAACGGATGTGCTGCCAGTTTCGCATATTCGCGGGAAGGGCCATGCGATCCCTGCCTCATTCGCCGATTTGCTGCCCAGTCTCGACGAAGCGCTCGCCGGCGTTGGGAGCCAACCTACCGCCGTGGAGGCGGGAGCAGACCAAGGGTCTTGTCAATGCTTCCAATGCTGAGCCTGTGCTTCGGCTTCCGCACCGGGTACCACGATCTGGTCCGTCTCTACTTTTACTGTCCGACCGAAACGGCAGATGAAATTGATCTCTACGCAGGTTTCTTATCGTTCTGTCGTCATGAGGACGAGCTGCGTGAAGAGCTCTTCAGAAACCGAAGGCTGGGCGGCCTCAACTGATCAGTGCGTCACCCGGCTTGACCTGGGGCGAGGGCTCGTACGCTCGCTCGCGGATCGGGCAGGTCCTACCTGCCCCTGATCAGGCCCGATGTGAGCCCTCGCGAGGGTCCCAGGTCAAGCCGGGTGACGCACTGACGCACTCACCACTTGAAACCGCCCTGACTCCGGCTGAGATGCCCCCATTGGTTGCGTCGAAGTACCCAAAAATCGTTGGCTTCCGCGCGATAGATAACGCCGAGCCCGACGACTGAGGTATGACATCATCGCAGATATGGATCGCGGAGGAACGGGAACTGCCACGCGACGCGCATGTCCGCGTGTATCTGCTACTTCCGAGCGTCCGGATGCAATCCGCTGATACTTGCCGACGTCCGTCACATTTCGTCACCGAGCCGTCGGCGACCCGCGCTGAGCGAGAGCAGCCGGCACGCCCTCCCTACCCTGGTGCAACTCGGTCGATGAGCGGGAGGATTGCCTGGCAGGCTGCGGAACTTGTTGCTGCGGTGCCGGGCGAAGGGTTTCGATGCCTGGTTGTGCGCTGTGCATCGTAGTCCGTCCAGTTGTTGTTGTTGGTCTCGGAATCTGCCGTCGGGTGCGCTGGTCGGTGGTGCGGTTTGGATGCGTCCTGTTGTGGTGACGGTGATCCGGCCGGATTCGTATAGGGTGTTGCAGCCGAAGGTGCAGGCCAGCATGGCGACGTGGTGCAGGTCGCGGCGTTCGTCGATGCTTCACGCTGCGCGTTTCTTGATGTGGGCGGCGATGAGGAAGTCGATGGGGTACTCGTGTCCGCAGAGGGCGCAGGGCGCGGTCCGGCTTTGTCCGGCCAACAGGCTGCGCAGTTGTGCCTGTTCAGTGCGGACGTTGACCTGCGCGAGCACGTCAAGGTCGCCGAAGTGCGTATCGGTTGGGGGTTGCCGCGTGGACAGTGACCGTCGGCGGGCGTGTTGCGTTGACCGGGTGCAGGCAGATGTAGCCGCGGTGGCGCTGTGATCAGATGACGCGGGCGAGTTCGGTGAAGGCCGCCGGAAGCCGATGCCTCGGGTCGGCATCCACGCCGAGTTCGTAGTGGCCGCGGCGGAGGTTCTGGACGAACGCGTGCCCGGCGCTGATCACGCGGGCCGAGCGCAGCCTTTTCAGAGCGCGCATCGGCCGCAGCCGAGCCTTCAATCGACCATGATCAGCCTCGACCTGGTTGTTCGCGTACTGCTCCATGACATGGCATGCAGCGGGGAGCAACTCGTCGAGCACGCGCGGGTAGGCCGCTGCCCGATCCGTCGTCACCTCGGTGGGTCGCGGGCTATGTTCCAGGGCGCGGGTGAAGAACCGCCGGGTAGCGGCCAGATCCCGCTTCTCGGACACCAACACGTCGATGACCTGCCCGTACTGGTCGATCGCCCGGTATAGATACACCCACCGCCGCGCGACCTTCACGTACGTCTCATTCACAAACCACCGATCCCCTGGCACGTGCCGGCAGGGCCGCGCGGCGTCGATCAGCAGCGGGGTGAACCGCTGCACCCACCGATAGATCGTCACGTGATCGACCGCGATACCCCGCTCGGCCAGCAGTTCCTCGACGTCGCGGTACGAGAGTTCGTAGCGCAGGTACCAACGCACCGCCACCGTGATCACATCCGGCGGGAACCGGAACCCCGCGAAGCTAGACGGTGGTGCTGGCACACGAGCAGGCCGACGATGCATCAGCACAGTCTGCCCGAGTGGGTCATCCGCCAACGCAACGGAGCCGTTCGGTCTGGTCAAAGCAGCGATGGACCGGATTGTGGCGAAGGGTTACCGGCGAGTGGCCTGTCACGACCCGAATCTCTGATCGCCCCGGCGGGCACGGGTGCGGCGATCCTGTCCCATAGTAGCGGCCGGCCAGTACCATCCCCGTCCGGGCCGGTGCGGGAAGCGGTCCGAGGAAATGGACCGGCCGAAAGACCGGAACTGCGCCTCGGACCGACTTCACAACCAGCACCGCCCCCACCGCGCCCTGCATCACGCTGCGCCGCTCAAGCCACTCCCCCCGCCCTCGTCACAGCCCGGCCTTCACCTCCGACGTCGCGATCGGCTCGGCGGGCTGATCCACGAATATGCCCAGGTCGCATGACGTGGATGACCAATTCGTCACCCACACGCATGGGGCCAACGCCTGCAAGCCGTTACCCACTCGCGTCCTAGGTAGGCTCATCAACGACTATCGATACGCGGGTTTGACCTGCTACGATGACTTTTTGAGCAGTATCGGGTGCCCCCGTCTTCCCTCTCGGCATACTAGCGCTTCGCCTCATCGATTCGGAGCGACATGATATGGCGATAAAGATCTCTAAGGAGCAGTACTCGCCAGCTCTGTTCGACCTTTCCCGGGACGTTTATGGTGGGCTGCCGATCAAACTCGTCGAGCGATGGTTGGACACCGAGCGGGCCGATGACGATGCGGTACGTCTGCTGAAGGAGTACGAGGTCCAGGGTTACAGTGTTTCCTCGGACTCGGCCGGTCTGACCAGCTTGACCGGCCGGAAAGGCTTGATGGAAATACTCGCCCTGATCAATCGACCCAAGGAGATCGTATACGCCTACGGTGCGGCGATCGGCGGTCACGGCGTGGGTATCTGGGCCGCTGACAACACCCAGATGCTCTATCCGGCTTCGACAGGCGCCGATATCCTGCTTTCCACTCTATTGACAGTTCAGGACGAGATCACGCGCGGCTGCCAGGTCCGCATCGGGATCGGGGCGCATTTCGGCAACTTCTACCACCTCAGCGGCGGACTGTACGGCGTGGAGGCCGACGCGATCGAGGATATCGCGGAGAACGATACCGCGGGCGGCGAGATCGCCGTCAGCCAGTCGGTGGTTGATCGGCTGCCACCCGACCACTCTTTCACCCTCGAACCGAAGGACATTGTGCCGACTGCCGTCGGTGCCATGTACCGAGTGCTCGACGGTCCTCCGCTGGTCGATGTGCAACCGTCGGACGGGCAGTACCCACTACCGTATTCAGAGGAATTCTATACCGATCTGCTCTCCTATGAACGCTGCCTCGACGACACGGGATTCGCTCAGCAGTTGGCGGACAAGTATATGCGTCACAAGACAGTGGTACTCATCGAACGGCAGGCCCAGGGCTCCGCGACCCAGCGGCCAGCCTTGTTGGATGCGCTGGCACTGTCGGCGATGATGAAGGACGTCGGCCTGCGTCACCTACCGCCGGACGACGGCATAGAGGTCAAAGTTGCCGGCCCGCTCGGGATCTACCTCTTCGATGAACCGGCTGTCGCCGTCCGCTTCGCCCAGGAGTTCCGCCAGGAGTTGGCCGCCAGGAACATTGTCTGCCGCATCGGCATCGATCACGGCCCGGTACTGTTCGGAGAACTTTCTGGCGGCGGTATGGATATTGCCGGCATGCCGGTGAACATCGCCTCCAAGATGGCTCAAGACATCGGTAGGCCCGGGCGGATGTACCTGAGCGAAGCGATACAGGAACGAGTGGACGTCGCGGGCTTCGAACGCATTCGTTACACTGTTTCCGGGATCCAGATGGCCGCGTTCGAAGGTTGACGAAAAGGCAGGGCACTGCCCAGCCGAAGATTTTTCTGCCGAGATCACGTGGTGGCGCTAAATGCAACTGTGAGGATCAGGGTTGGTGATCGGTGAGGGCAGTGGGCGCAGTGGGCGGGCGTTGGCGATGCCTTGATGGGGGCGGTGGGAGTTGTAGAACTGTTCGTACTCGCGAAGGGCGTGGAGTAGGTGTCGCTGGTTCCAGATCAGGGTGCGGTCCAGGAGTTCACGGCGGCAGGTCTGTACCCACCGTGGGTCTGTTGCAATTGACGGTCACCGGCTCGGGCAGGCTGCGCTGATGCGTCGTCGCCCTGCCCGCGTCCCCGCGCCGAGGTCAAGCTTCACTGGAGTTCCGCTTCCCACCAGACGTGATCCTGGTGGCGGTGCGTTGGTACCTGCGGTATGGGTTCTCGTACCGCATGTGGAGGAGTTGCTAGCCGAGCGCAGCATCACGGTGGACCCGTCAAGCCTCGCTCATACACCACGGACCGACCTGCGAAGACGCTCATTCCTGGTCGGTCTGCCGAACTCCCAGCAGGCCGCGTGACACGCGCGTCGATGACTTTCCACGCTGTGACCAAGCGTAACCGTCGTTGTCTCACGGTTTGTCTCACGCCTCACGCGCGCCTACGCGCGTAGGACCACATCCGCGCGGTGAGACGAGACAATGAGACAAGCATGCCCCGTTACCACAGTGCCCACGCACCCAACACCGTGGCTAGTACTACAGGGCTAGATCTGTCGGCGTGTCTGCACCACGATTGTGATCATCTGTGCTGATCTTGCGCTCATGCTGTGCTGTGATGAGGATGGTCCGATGGTCGATGGCGATGCGGTGTCCTGTG
>JBOHGD010000118.1:0-6251 GCA_050699955.1 Pseudonocardiaceae bacterium
AGAACAAGACCGCCGGAACTCGACCTCGGCCTCACGCAGCACACCGAGCAACCCATCGATCCGGGCCAACTCGCAGTCCTGCTCAACCGTGCTCACACACCCATTCTCGCAACCACCACCGACAATTCCTGGGGTCGCCCGCACCGCCCCAGGAAAGAAACCGGACACCAATCGTGTCGAGCGCCGATACCCGCCTGTCGGCAGTTCCCCCGCCAGACACTCGACGGGTCACCTGACATCGATCGGCGCGGCCACGGTGGTCTCGTCGATGTCGGAGGTACGCACGGTCACCGCGAGCTGCCAGGATCCGTTGTTCGGGATCTGCACACCGTCCGCGACGTAGACACCGGGCGCGGTGCGGTGCAGCGGAACCGGGACCGGGCCGATCTGCCGCGCGGCCAGGGTCAGGCTGGTGCCCACCTCGGGAACGTCATGGGGGCGCCCAGCGGGGTCCTCGACGGTGACCCGGATCGTGTTGGGTCCGGTGGCGGCGGGCTCGACGTCGACGGCGACCTGGCCCCGCCCGCCCGGCCCTCCGGTGTCGAAGCTGACCACACGATGGACCGGCCCCAGCGGGGCGGCGGTCGCTGTCCGCCCGGGTTCGGCGTTGACCAGCAGCGCGGTGACGGCGAGCACGAACGCCCCCAGCGCGGCCTCCCGCAACACGGAACGACGCAGGGTCGACATGGCGGGCCACGATCGCGGTGCCGCCCCGACCGGAGCCGGCGCTCGCCGATGCCGGATGATCCACCTGCGGGAGAACGCGGCGACGCTCAGCAGCAGCGCGAAGACCCCGAGTTTGACCAGCAGCAGGCGGCCGTAATCGGTGGTCACGAACGCCGCCCAGCTGCCGAGCTGGCGCCACGACTGGTAGCTACCGGTGCCGATGAGAACCACGACCGAGCCGGTCGCGATCGACGAGAACCGGCTCACCGCCCTCGACACCTCAACGCCGGCCGCGACCGGGTTCCGCAACACCGCCACAAGCGTGACCAGCCCACCCAGCCACACACCCATCGCCAACAGATGCACGACGTCGACCGGGAACGCCAATGCCGGCTGGATCCCCACGGCGGCGTGACCCGAGGCCGACCAGGTCGACGCGAGACCGACCGCCAAGGCCACGCCGAGCGCGCCGAACCACCCGCGTCCCCGCGTCGCGTAGTGCTCCAGCCAGGCGCACAACAGCACGAGGTAACCACCCGTCAGGGCCAGCAACATGAACCGGACCAGCAACGCGGTGCCCAACCGGCTGCTCAGGGTCTCCGAGAAGACCGCGGAGTCGAAGAGGTGCCCGGGACCCAGCCCGTAACCGTAGGGACCCTGCAGCACCAGAGCGGCCATGGTGGCCGCCACCAGGGCGGCCCAGCCGACCAGCATGACGCGGCGGACGTCCCACCGGGCGATCGCCGAAGGCCAGCAGAGCAACACGAACGCGATCGATCCGGCCAGCAGTGCGAAAGAGGCGTACTCGACGGCTCTGGTGATCCCGTAGAGCACGCCGACCGTGGTGCTCCCGCTCTCCGTCGTGCTGGGTGCCCGGCTGGCCGAAGGATGGCCCACCGAGAAGGTGAAGGCGCCGGCCACCGGGTGCGAGTCGGCCGAGATCACCCGCCAGGCGACGGTGTAGGTGCCCTGCCGGGTGCCGCCGGGTCGAGTGGCACCGCGCAGACCGACGCCCACCATGGAGGCAGCGCCGAGGTGCGTGGCATGGCCGGTGTCCACTTGCGTACCGTCCGGAGCGAAGACCCGGACCCCATCGGCGGCCACCACCACCGACTCGCCGAACGTCAGCGACACCGTGGCGGGCACGGTGGCGACCACCGCGCCCTGGCCGGGATCGGTCGAGATCAGCGCCGCATGGGCGGAGGCCGATCCGGCGCCGACGAGTGCCAGCAGCGCGGCGCAGACCAACGTCACCGCACCTGCTCGCGACACTCGCCGACGCCACATCGGCAGGATCACGCCGGGTCGGACCCCCCTGCCGGGCTATGTCCGCGCTTGCGGTTCGCCAGGCCGAAGCCAACCCCGACCAGGCCCAGCACGGTGCCCACGATGCCGAGGACCACACCCGCGGTCGCCTTTCCGGAATCCGAGTCGCCGGCGGTCGCTGGGGTGGCGCCCGACGCAGCGCCGGCCGGGGTCAGCGTGAGCACCGGCGCGGGGTGTGCGGGCTCGGGGCCGCCCGGCGAGGTCGTGTCGATCCACCGCACCACCTGGCCGTTGTCGTAGGTCTGCAACGCCTTGAAGACGAGCTGATCGGTGTCGGTCGGCAGTGGCCCGAGCGACACGTCGAACTCCTCGAACGATCCGGGCGCAATCTTGCCGCCGGTCCAGATGATCTTCGAGACGGCCTCGGTGACCTGCCCGTCATCGGTGGTGATCGGTTTCGCCAGCGTGACCTTCTGCACGTTCGCCGTCCAGCCCGGAACCGCCCGGGTCGACACCGAAGCGATCGGATGATCGGCGGGGAAATCCACCTCGAGCTGGGTCGTGGAGGCGTTGTCCTGCTCATCGGGAACCCGGAAGGAAACCTTGGCGTAGCCGCCTTGCTGGGCGGTATTGGGATTTACGGTGACGTGCGCCGAAGCGACGCCGGCGAGAGCGAACAACGCAACGGTGCAGACGGCGCCGACAGCGGCGACACGACGTCCGGGGCGCCAATTTATCTTCGACATTTATTCAGTCACTCCATGAGGGAGGCGCGGCGCCACTGCGTGGCGGGCGCAGGAAAACCATCGTCCCGAGGACCTGCGATACCTGTGGGGGACGGAGATCAGCTGACAGGCATCACCAGACAACCACCCCCCGTCGCCGTCACAGCATCGTCACGAGCATGTAGCTCATCCCGATACCCATGAAGATCAGGCACGAACCGAGCAGGTGAGGTGAGGTGACCACGCCACGCGGGCCACCACCCACCGCGACCGCGCCGGCGGAGGTCGCCGCCACGGGGCTCGCCGGCTCGACCAACCGGGCACCCAGCCGCACCGCATACACCAGGAAGTACGCGACGAGCACCCAAGCCAGCACTGGCAGCGCGATACCGGTCGAGGCCATCCCGGGCATACTCATGTCCGCTGCCATGCTGTGGCCGGCCGGAATCGCCCCCAGCATGTACACCATCGCCAGGCTCCCGATGACGTGATGCAGATCAGTGCCCGGCTGCCGGATGGCGGCCGGGCGCGTCCCTCGGCGGATCATCCGGACGGCGAAGACCCCGGCGAGCGCCCCGAACAGCACCTGCCAGTACAGCGCAGGCACCGGAGCACCCCAGGGCGAGAACATCGCGGCCATGCCGAGGCCCATCACCCCGTGCGAGGCATCCGAGATCCGGTCGGTGCCACAACCACTCCGCGCGGCATCCCGGCGATGGGCGAGCAGCCGGACCACGCACAGCAGGGCCACCGCGACGAACACCGCGACGAAGACCCAACGCACCCACACCACGCCCGCCATCGCACTCACACCGGCTCGGTCCGGGCGCCCCGGGCAGCGCTGAGCGAGAGCCGCGTGCATGTCCGGCATCGAACCCGCAGCTTGCGCACGCTCTGCACCTCTCTCCGTCGCCTCTGCCGCCGCTCCGGGGCCACCGGCACCCGACCTCTTCTGGGTCTAAGTCGTTTCCCGTCCCTCTTTAGTTCCCCCGCGAAAGCCATACGGTTCGACCAGCCCTCCCCCTCGGCGTGTCCGCGCCTCCTGTACGCCCTGTCTGCGCACCGTGTACGTGCTGTCTGCACCTCGTGCTCGCGTCGAAGCAGCACCATCCACCTGAGGACAAGCGCACGGCCGGGGTCGTCACCGGGTGACGACCCGCCTGCGGTGCCGAACCGGCAGAGGAAGATCGAGATCGATCAGGTCGGATGGCTAACCTGTGTAGTGGGAGAACTCGATTCTGATCCCGTCATGAGGCAGCACTATCAGGGTGCCATCACGTTGCTGCCAGGTTCGGCCGATGAGGAAGTAGTTGCCCTCGTCGGCGAAGGCCAATCGCAAACCCTGGTACCGGTAGCGGTATGCGGCGTGCTCCTCTCCGGGCAGTTCCTGCCGGGTCGCCGTGGCCGGGTCGAGCCGGAGATCCTCAGCGCTGTACAGCAACACCGGTTGGGGTATAGCGGCCCGGTTGCTGGATGATGCGCTCGGCCAGCCCACGTCCCACCACTCGGGCGAAATTATCCATTCCGTCGGACAGCACCAAGCCCACAACCAGCATGCCTCCGCTGATCGGCAGTGCCCAGCAGAGGCAGGAGATGGCTCGCAGATGAGCAGTACACGTGCAGCCCCGATGATCGGGCTCAGCGGTGGCAGGACGGTCACCGCCACGTCCAGCCACTGCGGTCGCTGAGCGCCACCTGGGGTGGGAAACCGATAAGGGCCGAGGTCCGGGTAATGGCTCCTGGTGAGAGATCGGGCTACCAGGTGACGGGAAGGTGGCTGACGGCGCCGGCTACGGCTTCGCGGACGGGTTGGATCTCGTCGAGCGGGACGGCGAGCCGGAGGGTGGGAAAACGCTCGAACAGGCGGAGGAACAGGTACTGAAGCTCCATCCGGGCCAGGTGGACTCCGACGCAGAAGTGCGCGCCGTGGCTCAGCGAGAGGTGCGGGTTGTGCTCGCGAGTGATGTCGAAGAGCTTCGGATCGGGGAAGACGCCCTCGTCCTCGTTGGCGTCCTGCACGGCGAACATCACCGTGTCGCCCGCGCGAATGGTGACGCCGTCGACCTCGACGTCGACGGAGGCGTACCGGGTCAGGCCGCCCCGCCGAGCGGCTCGCTGCCGTTCGATCGGACTGGCGACGCGGAAGATCTCTTCCAGCGCCGGGGCGGCGAGAGCCGGATCGCGCTGCAGCGCCTCCCGCTGCTCGGGGTGGGTCAGCAGAAGCAGCATGCCCCGGTCGATGATGGCGACGGCGGGTGCGTGCCCGGCGAACACGATCCCGGCGGCGAGATGGGCGATCCCGTCGTCGGTCAGCTCCGGGGCGAACTCGGCGGCTGCGAGCAGATCAGAGAGGATGTCGTCGCCCGCGACCCAGCGCTTGCGCTCGATCAGGGTGCCCAGGTAGCGCCACAGCGACTGCAGGCCTCCTCGGGCGACGGCAGGCTTGCTGACCTGCTTCGCCTCGACCTGCCACCGGCAGAAGTCCTCGCGGTCCTCGCCGGGCACTCCGAGCAGCTCGCAGACCACGCGCGCGGGCAGGGGGAAGGCGACGACGGCGTGGAAGTCGGCCGGGGGACCGCTGCGGGCGAGCTCGTCGAGCAGCGCGTCGACGATCGTCTCGACCCGGGGCCGCAGGCTCTCCAGGCGCCGGGGCGACAACGACGGCGTCAGCAGCTTGCGCATCCGGTGCAGATCGGCCTGCTCCCCTTCCGGATCGGGGATCACCCCCCCGAACAGACCCGGCTGGGTGAGGCGCACCGGGTGCCCCGGGTTGGGGTGCGAGCGGGACAGCCGTGGGTCAGCCAGCAGTTCCCGTACCCGCCCGTGCCCGGACACGAGCCAGGCGGGCCGGCCCTGGGTGTCGCTCACCCGCTGGATCATGTCGGTAGGTGGCATCGTCGTCCTTCGGTGCTGTGGTCGACCTTGCGGGCTCTGCGCAACGACCTGGGGGCGGCGGGTTCTGACTCGTTGTGACGTGTGATCTTCGCTGATGGTCCGCGGTTGAGCAACCGTGGCTGCGTAACAGCATCCCAGTGTGGGCGCGAGCCTCCGACACCTCATGGTGGGCATCGGCCGCCAGTACGCCGGCAACGTCGGAGCTGGTGGGGGCGACCTGTTCGCGCAGCCGGGCAGCGACCTCGTGCTCAAGGGTGACCAGCCGGGTCTCGACGTCATCAGTAGAGTCCGGCACGGCGTGATCCTGCTATCAACCGTCCCGATCCGCCCCCCCACCCGACCGAGGTCAGGGCCCGTCGTAAGCGCGAACACGACAGCCGTGATGGACGTCATGGGACAGCGGTGGCCAGGGGCGGGGTCGAACCGCCGACCTTCCGATTTTCAGTTCAAAGTTCACCCGATAGGACTAGCACTACCAGGTGCTTTACGGTCTCCGCTGCCTCAAGTTGGCTCCCAGCGGTACCTGGTGAACCCCAGTTATTGGACAGTCCATTGGACAACCGACCGACACACGTCGAGCACCTTGACCGAGCTAGTACTACAGGGCTAGATACTGGATCTTGAGGCGCCGTCTGAAGTGGTGTCGGCGGGCTTCGGCTTGGTGCTCACGGCGGTAGGTGGACCATCCCATCGCTGTGT
>JBOHGD010000119.1:0-5842 GCA_050699955.1 Pseudonocardiaceae bacterium
CTGGCTCCTGGTCAGCCGGTGACCGCCCCGGGGCCTTTCATTGCGCCTGCGGGACTGGTGGGCGGACACTGACCACGCGCACATCCTCGTACGCGGTATCGGTGCGTAGCGCGACAATCCCAGCAGCACGTTTCTTGTCGATGACTTCTGTTGTCGGGACTACTACCGTGATGGATCGTGTGTCGTGCGGGTGGTGGTGATCGAGGTAGACAATGCTGCGCTGCACCTGCCCAGCACTCACACCACCACTCCGTGACCGCCGTTTCGCTGTCATCCTTCCGGCTCCGGCCCTCTGGCGGGGCAGGTGAAACAATGATGGTCCGCACCGGTCACGAGGTAGTGCTCCATCAACTCCAGGGCCGTGATTCCCCCGAGCACCCACAACAGCGTGTCTCGTACTGCGGTGTTGATCGCGGGCGAATCATCACCAGTCGCCACGAACAGCTCCCGGACATACTCGATCTCCGCTCTACCACGCACCCCGGGCGTGGGCGATACTCGGTGCGACCACCAACGGCGGAATACCCGCAACGGGCAAGTCACGCCCACCGTTGACCAGACCCCGCGCACTCTCACCACCGCCCCCCCGCTCATCGGGCCACCGGCCGGGAATCGGTCAGGGACTGGTGGTGTCGGGTCATCGTCTGGGTGATCCATGCCCGGTACTGGCCGGGGTCGGTGACCACCGCGTAGCCGACCCCGCACTGCACCACCGGGTCGGTGCCCCGGCTGACGATTCCCACGACGATGTGTCCGTCTTGGAGCGCGGGTGTGCCCGAGTCGCCGAAGCACGGGCCGCCGACCGGCCCGTCCGGCGCCAGGCATACCTGGCCCCGCTGCGTGCCGGGCGCGGCCGGGCGGCAGTGCGACGGGTCCACCACCCGCATCGGGATGCTGTGCAGCCGGGTCGGCAACGGGACGTCCAGGACCGTGGGCAGGGCCGGGGCCGGGGTGGGCAGCATCGCCGCCACCCCGCCCACTACGGCCGAGGTGGGGGCCACGGTGTAGCCCCAGCCCACCACCGTCACGGGCCGACCCGGCTGCGGAGAGCCGACCCGGGCCGGAACAACATCCCGGACCGGGGTACTCAGGCCCAACACCGCAATGTCGGCGATCGGCCGGGCCGACTGGGTGGCCCAGGTCCAGTCCGGGTACAACTCGACCCAGGCAACAGACCGAACCTCGCCCCCAGCGGAACGGTCCACACTCCCGGCCCGGACCGTGAACCGTTCCGTAGTGACCGGCCGGGCACCCGGTGGATCGGCCCGACTGGGCAGATCACTCACACAATGCGCGGCGGTCACCACAACAGCCGAACCGATCAGGGTGCCCCCGCACCGGAAACCCTTATCAGCAGTCGAGATAGCCACCACCGCACCCGGGTCCGCAATCGGCGCCCCGGCCACCACCATGACGTGTGGTTCCGGCGCCGCAATGGGATACGACGACACCGCCGCCTCCGCGACCGGCGCACTACCGCCCGCCACAAGAACCCCGATTCCCACCACCCGCAGAACCCTTCTGACGGTCTCGCTCCTCACGCGCAACGCTCACCTGTTTCAGATCCAGGGGTAGTGGCCACGCCACCGCCCACAACGACAACCGGATACGGGCGAATACCCTGCCGCTCGCACAACTGCTCATAATGCGCCCGCCCCGACGCGGTCACCGTGACCCGCTTCCGGTTCCCATTGGACGGGTCCGGCTCACCGACCACAACATATCCGGCCGCCACCAACGCGATTACCTGATCCTGAACCCAAGGCACCAGCGGCCGCTCGGAAGAGTAATAGCGATCCCCGACCCGGTCCACATGGGAATCCTCACGCCCACACACCCGGCGCAGCGCGATAAAGTCCCTCCGGTCACCAGGCGGCAACCCCAGCCGCTGCCGCCACACATCCGAGCCACGCTCGGCGCCAATTGGTGTTCCCAATCGATACCCACTCCCTTCCCTCAAAGACGTTATACGTTTATCTGTTTTAGTTTTCTGCATAAGTCATCCCTCTTCAGAAGACCGTCGGTGCCGAGGCCGGTGGCGGCTCTCGCAGCGCCCGCACCGCAGCCACGATGTCGAACTCGCGGCAGGTCTGGAGGGCCTGCGCGTTCGGGGGGTGCACCCAGGTCAGCGGCCCGCGCGGGGTCTCGGTCGGCGGGAGCAGCACCGTGCCGGTCACCCGATGCACATCGGCCGGGTACGGCGCGGTGACATCGAAGGGTTCCCCGCACAGCAACACCAGGTGATCCGACGCATCCGGATGCACCAGCACCGCCGGAGGGCAGCGACGCTGCGCCAGCAGCACGGTGACCTCGACAGCCAGCACGGTCGGCAGCAGCACCGCGACCACGGCCCCGCCGAGAGCCAGCCAGACCTGTCCTCGGCGCACGGTCACCGGCCATCCCCACGACCGGTAGGCCCGCCCCGCATTCCGGGGCGTCGCATCGGTCAGGTCCGGGGCCGGTGCGGCCCGGTCCTCGTCTGCGTCGGTGGGGTCGGGAGTGAGGTGCTGGGCGTGGCTGACCACGCACCCCGAGCACGGCATCCCGGTGCCCGGTGCCACCGTCTCGTGCACGGCCAGATGCAGCAGTTCCCCGCACAACGCACTCACCAACCCGGCCGTGTCCGGTACCGAGGGGGCCAGGTGCACCACCCGGGCGCACTCACTAATCACGCCGGGCCGGGCGCGCAGCAACACCACCGGCCGCGACCCGGGCAGCGCGACTCCCCCGGTACGGGTGTTGTCGTGTCCGTTGGCCATCGCGGTCACGGTGTCCTCCGCTGCCGCGCCCACACCGCGCACCACCGGCACGCCTCACCCTCCGGTGTGGACAGGCTCGCCGCGACCACCACCGCACCACAGACCGCGACGTAGCGCCCACCCTGGGCACGCCCGGCCGCAGCGTCGGTGTCGGTGAGCAGATGCACCGCGCGGGTCCGCCCGTCCACCAGCGGCGTCACCGCCACCACAGCCACCCCACTCACCGCACGTCCCCGTCGCCGTGGTGCCCGGTGACGCCCACCGGAGGGACCACCACACCCCGCCGAAACCGAAGCGGCCTCGTATTGCGGAACAAATGCCAACCGGTCACCAACACCACCGCACCCATCACCACCCCATACGCCACCAACAACGCCACGACTAAGCCCACCAGACCCCCGGCATTCAAGGCGATGGAACTCGCGGAATCGATCACACCTCGCACCATGAAAATCAATGCTCAACACCTCTCCCGAAACGGCGGGGAGACCACGGCAACCCACCACAACGAGGACAGAGCCCAGACACCACGACACCGAACATCCCGCTGGATCTCAGCCGCCCCACCCCCTTACAGCGTCGGCATCCCTTATCCGGGTAGCGGCGCAGGTGCCGCTGCCACCGCCACAGCAGGAACACAACGATTCCGCAGACCACAAACCAGTCCTGCGCCATGCCAATCACCTCCTCCACTGCGGACCCGACCGGGACACGGGGGCGACTGCCCCAGGTCTCTGCCTCCCTAAGACTCCCGTGGATGGCTGGGACACGGCACCGCCACAGCAGGACATCAGGGACGTTGTAGTCTGGAAACGTCCCTGATGACGTTGGAGGTCGACATGGCCAATGAGCGGCTTCGTACGGCACTCGCTCGTGACCGCTGGACTGTGTCGGGCTTCGCCGACGCGCTCCGAGTGGATCAGAAGACAGTAGAGCGATGGATCACCAAGGACCGCACACCGCACCGCAAGACTGCGATTGCAGCTGCAACGCTACTCAAGGAAGACCCCGCCTATCTGTGGCCTGATTTCGGGAGACGTGTAGTTAGCGAGGAGACACACGGAGAGATCATTACCATTTATACGGAGCGAAGCGGCGTTCCGAACTCTTTGTGGTTGTCTCTTCTGCGCGCGGCGACCGACAGCGTTGATATTCTCGTATATGCTGGATTACACCTTCCAGAGGCGAACCCGGCATGGCCGCAAGAGATTGCCAAGAAATGCGGGGAGTCGGTTAACGTGCGCATTGCATTTGGTGATCCCGAATCGCCGCAAGTTCGCGCACGCGGTGATGAGGAGGGTGTAGGTGAGGGCCTAGCGGCTCGCATCAATTATGCTCTGACATGGCACCGCCCGACCTTCGGTAGCCCAAATTTGAGCATCGCGTTTCACTCAACCGTTCTATATAATTCAATCCTGCGGTTCGATGATCAGATGCTAGTCAATCCGCACATCTATGGCATGCCAGCTTTCCGGGCACCAATTATTCACTTGCGACGAATCGAGGATGGTCCGTTGTTTGGGACATATACCGAATCCTTCGAACGAATTTGGGCCAACAGTCGTTTGCTCGACCTGGAAGGCGATTCATGATATGGCACGTATCGACTACCTGAACAATCCGGACGCACCTAAGGCAAATAGTGTCGTGCTAGCAGTAAGCGCTATCGTGACCGACGACCATGATGGGGTTCTCCTGATCCTGCGAACTGATAACAACTATTGGTCCATCCCAGGTGGTGGTGTTAAGCCAGGGGAATCCGTAAGGGATGCAGCGGCACGCGAGGTCAAAGAAGAGACCGGGATAGATTGCGAAGTTACCGGATTAGTTGGAATCTATTCTGACCCGAATCATGTTGCGGTCTACGATGATGGTGAAGTCCGCCAAGAGTTTTCAATTTGTTTCATAACTAAAATGCTAGGCGGAACGATGCAAACAAGCAACGAGTCTTCGGAGGTTAGGTTCGCTCCTCCTGAAGCTATCGAGCGCCTAAGGGTTCATCCGTCGGTACGCCTACGTATTCGACATTACCTAGAACGGCGCACCGAGCCCTATATTGGCTAATTCGCGCCTTGTTCCAAGCGTGCGAGTGTGCGGCCATGACAAGATGCCAGATAAGAATGGGACAACTTTAGTGCCCTGGTCACCTCATGGTCTGGCCCGTATCTTTGGTAGATATCTATTATCCGCTCCTCAAAGCTAACTATTTTACCCGTCGGCCCAGTTGTCATGTCACAAAAAACCAGGGCATCATATGTGGCCGATTCTTCGGGCTCAAACTCTGCGAGCAGAGAATCAACTAATCCTCGGACCTGTGCCTCATAAATAGCACATGAGTGATGCGCGACAAGGCGCGGCAAACGTCCGCCGGGTCCATTATCACGGACCCATCGTGCCCCGTCTAGCGGATGAAACCCGGTCACTGCCAAGGCAGGCGCATACCCCACATCATGTAGATACGCCGCTGCCACAAGAAGATCACGATCATCTGACGGAACAGCTTCGGCAACCCGGCGTGCTTGCTCCGCGACTTGCTGAACGTGCCTCCACCGATTCCCCAAAGGAGACAGGAGGCGTTCTGCGTTGGTCTCTGCCCAAGACGTCAAGGACACGCAAACATTGTACTGCTCGTCACATGAGGCCGTAAGCCCCTGGATGACGTTCTTGCCAGTTGCGTCACTTCAAGAGACGTTTTGAGTTGGAGACGTCTTTAATGTCATTCCAATCGTGGTTGTGGTTGAGCCCAGAGGACCATATAAGACCGGGCCATGGACGTGCCCGAGGCCAATGCCGCGTCTAGGACGTCCACGAACCCCGACGGGGAAGCAACCCGTCACAACTGTCCAACCCGTCACAGTCGCGTGACGGGTTGGGGCCGGGCTCGCGTGACAGGTTCGGCCACACCCGTCCTGCCTGCTTAACGCCGCTCTAGACCTAGTGTACGAAAACTGGTTGACCTCGGTGAGCAGCCGCCGCCAGGTGCCCTCGGTGGCGATCTCCCGGGCCAGTGGTGCGGGGATCGGGCCGTGGCCGACCAGCTCCCCGGGCTGCTCGTCCAGGCCCATCAGGGTGGTGATCGGCAC
>JBOHGD010000120.1:0-5781 GCA_050699955.1 Pseudonocardiaceae bacterium
ACCGTCGTGCTTCTCGCCACCGTCGTGCTTCTCGCCACCGTCGTGCTTCTCGCCACCGTCGTGCTTCTCGCCACCGTCGTGCTTCTCGCCACCGTCGTGCTTCTCGCCACCGTCGTGGTCCTTGGTGACGTCGACGTCCTTGTGCTCGGAGTCGTCGACCTTGTTGTGCTCACCCACGGCGTTGCCGCTGTCGCCGTCACCCGCGAGGTTGCCCTGGCCCATGAGGTTGCCGTCACCGATGAGGTTGCCGTCGCCGTGCGCGACGGTGTCGTGGCTGTCGGTGCTGTGGACGGACTTGTCCGAACTGTCGAAGTCACCGGTGTCCACGTCGCCGTTGACGTCGTGACCCGCAGCCACCGCGCCGTCGCCGGAAGCGGTCGTCGAGGCGTAGTCGATCTTCTGCCAGAAGTCGCCGCCGCCGGTGTCGATCACCTGCGTGTTGGACTGGTTGGTGATCGTGTGCCGGTCGTCGATCTGGGTGTAGTTGTTCACGATGTTGTGCAGCTGCGCCACAGCATGGTCACCGTCGTTGTGGATGACGTTCTGCTCCGAATGACCGGAAGGCTCGCCATGCTCGCCGTGGCCGCCGGTGTCCGGGTGGCGTTCCACCACTCCGGACTGGTCGAGCACCAGGTGCAGGTCCTTCCAGTCGTCGCCGCACAGGTCGCCGAAGTACTGGTGGGCGAATCCCGCCGGGTCCTGGTGGTAGGCCGTGGTCAGTTCCTCGTCGCCGCCGAGCAGACGGAGAACGACGTCCAGAAGTGAGCTCATGACTGATCGTCTCCCAGGGGGGTGTGTCCGGTGGATGGGTGCTGGCAGGTCATCTGCCGGACCTGCCGGTCGGCGTGCGGGGACGACGCTAGGGTGTGGGCCCGCCCCCGCCATCCGGGATCACGCCCGGTTCTCAAGCGCCTCGGATGGGGGTGGGGACGGTGTCGCACCTGGGGGACTAGGGGATCCCCCCTTCGAGGGAGGGGTTACCCCCGGCGTGGACCAGCCGCGCACAGTAACTCTAGGGTGACCCCGCGTGGCTGAATCCGGGAGGTGGTTCGCTGTTGAAGTACCTACTGGGCATCGACATCGGCACGAGCTACACCGCGGCGGCAACCTGGCGCCTGGACGCGCTCCAGCAGACCACGGCCGAAGTGGTGCCGCTGGGGACTCGCGGTGCCTCGGTCGCTTCCGTGCTCTTCCTGGGTGAGGACGGGTCCGTCGTCGTCGGTGACGCTGCCGAGCGCCGCGCGCTGACCGACCCCGATCGGGTCGTCAGGGAGTTCAAACGCCGGATCGGCGATGACACCCCGGTGTTCGTGGGCGGGCAGCCGCACGCGGCCCATGATCTGGCGGCGATGCTGGTCCGCTGGGTGGTCGACCGGGTCACCGAGCGCGAGGGCGGCCCGCCGGATCGGATCGCGATCACTCATCCGGCCGGTTGGGGTCCCTACAAGAAGGACTTGTTGCGCACCGCGCTGGGCACGTTCGGTCTGCACGATCTGACCCTGCTGGCGGAGCCGGAAGCCGCCGCGGTCAGTTACGCCTGCCAGTCGCGGGTCGAGGCAGAGACCACGATCGCGGTGTACGACCTGGGGGGCGGCACCTTCGACGCCGCCGTGGTGCGTAAGACCGGCGCCGGTTCCTTCACCCTGCTGGGCACCGCCGACGGCATCGAGGAACTCGGCGGCGCGGACTTCGACGAGTCCGTCTTCATCCACGTGCAGGCCACTCTCGGCGCCCAGATGGACGCGCTGGACCCCGACGACCCCAGCACCCTCAGCGGGCTGGCCAGGCTGCGCCGGGAGTGCACCGAGGCCAAGGAGGCGCTCTCGGCGGACACCGAGGTGTCCATCCCGGTACTGCTGCCCGGGATCAACACCCAGGTCCACCTGGTCCGCGGCGAGTTCGAGGAGATGATCCGGTACGCCGTCGAGGACACCGTCGACGCACTGTCCCGGGCCATCCGGTCGGCGGACCTCACCAGCGCGGACCTCGAGTCGGTGCTGCTGGTCGGCGGATCCTCCCGGGTGCCGCTGGTATCCCAGCTGGTGTCCGCCAGGCTGGGCCGTCCCGTCGCGGTGGACGCCGACCCCAAATCCACGATCGCGCTCGGCGCGGCGCTGTCGATGGCCGGCCACGTGCCGCCGACCCCCACCACCGCGGCACTCCCGTCGCAGGCCGGTTCCGAATGGGCCACGGGCGCCGACCGCGATACCAAGCCGGACCGGCCACCACTGATCCCCGCGCAGCGCCAGTTCACCCCCGGCGGCAAGCCCACCTCAGATCCCACCCCCGCACCGGCTCCGGTCGCCGCACCATCGCGCCGCCGGATGCGGCCGAGCCTGCTGCTCAGCATCGTCACGGTCGGGCTGGTCGCCAGTTCACTGCTGATGTTGTCCGCCTGGAAGGCCCAAGGCAGCTTCTTCCCGACTCTCGACACTCTCGACAGCATCTTCCGGGTTGTCGCGCCGAGCACGACGCACGTACCGGGTAACGCGGTTCCCGGCCCCGGGGACCGCGCCAAGGCGGGCACCGGGGGGGCAGCCGGCACCCCGCGCGGCCGGGACGGCACCCCGCCGGCCGTTACCCCGGACCCCGGACCGGCCTGGCAGATGCCCGGCCCGTCCGAACCAGGCGGCGCCCAGAGCGGGCGCGTCGCCGTCCCGGTTCCCAGCTCCACCTCGCCCACCCGCCCTGCCGTCACCAGGCATCCGGCATCGAGTCCACCGGTCCTCCCCGTGCCGGCACTGCCACCGAGGCCCGAACCCACACCGGCGAGCAGCCAACCCGCGCCCACCTCGCAACCGGCGCCGACGCCCACCCCGGAGCCAACCCGGCCACCGCAGCAACCGTCACCACCCAGTCAAGGACCAACACCCACTCCACCCCCAGCCGGTACGGACCCGACCCCGGCGCCACCCACAGCCGGGCCGCCGCAGGATCGGCCACCTCCAGCCACCCAGCCGACCGTCAGTCCACCGACGAACCAGCCACCGGCAGACCGGTCATCGACCGGCCCGCCGCCGACGGGCCAGGCCGGGTGAACCCGACCGGTACGGCCCCATCCGATCCGGTGGTGCTCGGGCAGTTGAACCGCGCCCAGGTCGAGGACCGGGCGGGCGCTCTGCTGGGCAGCACACCGACACCGGCCGTGCTGGAATGGCTCTGGGTCCGGACCGCGGGCCTGCCCCGGCTGGTCGACCAGCTGGTCCTGGCGCTGCGGGACTCCGGTGACATCGAGCGTCCGGCACCGCAGCTGGAATCGGTCGTCATCGAGCGGCTGCGCGAGGATCTGGCCGCCCTGGACTCGTCGGTGCTCCGGTTGCTCCTGGTCAGGGCGCTGGGGGCCCGAGCGGATGCCGATGTGCTCGGGCAGATCCTCGATCTGGAGCCGGCGGCGGTGTCCGACCTGCTGGAGGGCGCACAGGCCAGTGGGCTGGTGTGCCCGGACGGTTCAGTCGTGCCACTGGCCCGCGACGCGATCACCTCACACGCCCGGACGAGCTCGGCAGGCGGGTCGGCCGCGCGGTTCGCCGCCCGCCGAGCCGAAGCGGCCGCCCTGACCGGTGACCTGGACGAGGCCCTGCGGCTGGCCGATCAGGTGATCGCGGACGCCACGGCCCCGGATCGGGCCCGTGGCGCCATGGTGGCCGCCGCGGTGCTCGCTCATCGCGGGCTGCTCGCCCGCAGCGCCGAGCTCTACCGGTGGCTGGGCTCGGCCCGGCTGGGCACGTCGGTCCCGCTCGCGGTGGTGGCCCTGTTGGGCACCGGCGAGCTGGGCGAAGCGGGCCGGCTGCTCGACCATCCCGAGGAGATCGGGTATCGGCCACCGACGCTGCTGGCCGGGGCGGAGTCCCTGATGGCTCGCGGGCTGCACGAATCGGTGACCGGCTCCCCGACCGCCGCGCTATCCGCCCTCACCCGGGCAGCGACCCTGCTCGAACCCGCCGGCGACATCGCGTTGCTCCCCGACACACCGGCCGCGCTGGCCGGACTGGTGGCGTTGCACATCGGGCACTTCGACGTCGCCGAGTCGGTGCTGGACCGGGCGGTCGCCTGCCGGCTCGGTGGGCCGCTCGCCGGCACCCGCCACCACCTCCTGCAGGCCTGGACGGCCATGCTGCGCGGGGACCATTCGCTGGCCCACACGCTGCTGCAGCGCAGCACCCCGGAGGACGGGCAGCTGGAGCCACGGGACGAACTGCTCGCCGCTGCGCTGCAGGTCGGGCTGGCCCGGCGGGAGGGAGACCTGCGGGCGCTGCACGACGCCTGGCGCCGGGCCAGGGAGGCCATCGTCCGTCATCCTGTCGATCTGCTGGCGTTGCTCCCGCTCGGGGAGCTCGCGGTCGGCGCCGCCCGACTGCGCGACCAGGGCTGGGTCGCGCCGCACCTCATCGAGGCCCAGGAGCTGCTCGGCCGGCTCGGCAACCCGCCGTTGTGGGCCACGCCGCTGCACTGGCAGGGCCTGCACGCCGCGATCACCGCTGCGCAGCCGGCGGAGGCCAAGCGGCACGCGGAAGCGCTGGCCTGCGCCGCCCGGCACGGCCCGTACCCGGCGGTGCTGGCCGCGGCGGGTCGGTGCTGGCTGCAGGTCGTGAGCGGGGTGATCGACTCCGCCACGGTGGAGTCGGCGGCCCGCGGTCTGCACGCCGCAGGCCTGCCCTGGGAGGGCTCCCACCTGGCCGGACAGGCCGCCATCCGGACCGCCGACCGCAAGGAGATGTCAGCGCTGCTCGCCTTGGCCCGCAGCCTGCACCGCAGTGCCGCGAGCCCGGCGGGCAACGGCGCACCAGCCCCCGAGGGCTCCACGACCGCTGCGACCGTCGGCGCACTCACCGAGCGGGAACGGGAGATCGCCACGCTGCTGCTGACCGGCCTGCCCTACAAGCAGATCGGCGAGCGGCTGTTCATCTCGGCCAAGACGGTGGAACATCACGTCGCTCGGATGCGCCAGCGGCTCGGCTCCGACGACCGTCCCGAACTGCTCGCCCAGCTTCGCGTCATCCTCGACGCCTGAGGCGGTCGTCCCGGAGCTCACAGGTCGCCCGCGAGATCCCGGATCCGCTCGATGAGCCCGACGCGGTCGACCGCCGTCCCAGCCAACGGGGTGACGTTGAGCGTGGTGGCACCGGAGGCGCGCAGCGCGGCCAGCCGCTCATGGATGAATCCCGGGGACCCGATCAGCGAGGTCCGCCGGACCAGGTCGTCGGGCACCGCCGCGGCCGCCTCCTCCTTCTTTCCCGCGAGGTAGAGATCCTGGATGATCTCGGCCTGCGCGCCGAACCCGTAACGGTGGGCCAGGGCGTTGTAGAAGTTACGGCCCTTCGCGCCCATGCCGCCGAGGTAGAGCGCCATCATCGGGCGCACCGCGTCGAGCAGCCTGCCGGCGGTGTGCTGATCTTCGGTGATCGCCAGCGGGGCGGACACCACGACGTCGAGATCACCCAGCGACGGGTCCCGCCTGGCCGCCCCCTCAGCCAGCGAGTCACCCCACACGTCGGCGGCCAGCTCGGGCAGGTAGAACATCGGCTGCCAGCCCTCCGCGATCTCCGCGGTCATCGCCACGTTCTTCGGGCCGATCGCGGCGATCACGATCGGGATCCGGTCCCGCACCGGCTGGTTGATCAGCTTGAGTGGCTTGCCCAGACCGGTGCCGAGCCGCGCGGGCAGCGGGATCTGATAGTGGCTGCCCTGGTAGACCAGGCGCTCCCGGCGCCAGACCTTGCGGCAGATCTCCACCAGCTCCCGGGTACGGCCCAGCGGCGCGGTGTACGGCACGCCGTGGAA
>JBOHGD010000121.1:0-5670 GCA_050699955.1 Pseudonocardiaceae bacterium
ACACCCCGTACGGCCCGAATCGGGGACCGGCGTCGGCTCCGGCTGGAATACCACATCATGGCACCACCTCCGTTGACCCCGCTGCGCTGCTCGCTCGCCGCGAGCTGACGTTGTTCCTGTGGTTGCATGCCCCGGGTCTGCGGCTCGGTGGCGGCGCGGAGCATGGCGTGGTGGTCGCCGAACGCGGCGCCGCCCGCGCTGAGGTCGACCTGAAGCCGCTCACCGACGGCACGTGGGCGGTCCGGCAGCACGGCCCCTACCGGCTGTGGGACACCGTCGAGCACGCCGTCGCGGCGTTCGACGCACTCGACGGACCCGACGCCACCCGGCTGGGCGTCACCGCGCTGAACGTCCCCGGCAAGCAGTACGTCTGGCTTGACGACCCCGACAGCCACCACTGCTGGCCCCTGAGCAACGGCAGTTGAGCAACGGCAGTTGAGCAACGCCCGCATGTGGCATGACGGCAGGAAGGCGACCGGCCCGCTCGGGTCAGGGAAGCAGGACGGCGGCGCCGCGCACCCGGTCGGCGGCGAGATCGGCCAGCGCCGCGTCGGCCCGGTCCAGCGGATAGGGCGTGGTGACCACCCGCAGCCGGTACTCGGCGGCGAAGCCCAGGAAGTCGTGCCCGTCCTGGCGGGTGTTGGCGGTGACGCTGCGGATCTGCCGCTCCTGGAACAGGTGCTGCTGGTAGTTCAGCACCGGGATGTCGGTGAGGTGGATGCCGGCCACCGCCAGCGTGCCGCCCCGGTCCAGGCCGGCCAGCGCAGCCGGTACGAGCTCGCCGACGGGCGCGAACAGGATGGCGGAGTCGACCGGCTCCGGCGGCCGGTCGGCGGCCTCGCCCGCGGAGGAGGCGCCGAGCGCGAGGGCCAGCTCCCGGGCGGCCGGGCTGCGGGTGAGCACGTGCACGGTGGCGCCCTGGGCCAGGGCGATCTGGGCGGTGAGGTGGGCACTGGCGCCGAAACCGTAGAGGGCCAGTCGCCCGCCAGCCGGCAGAGCGGCCCGCTGCAGCGCCCGCCACCCGATGATGCCCGCGCAGAGCAGCGGGGCGAGTTCCACGTCGGGGTAGCCGGACGGCAGTGCGTAGGCATAGTCGGCGGGCACCGTCGCATAGTCGGCGTAGCCGCCGTCGGAGTCCCAGCCGGTGTACTCCGAGTACGGGCACAGGTTCTCCGCCCCGCGAACGCAGTACCGGCACCGGCCGCAGGTGCGGCGCAACCATGCGATACCCACCCGCTGCCCCGCCGTGAACTCGCCGGCATCGGAAACTCCGCCCTCGACGACCTCGCCGACCACCTCGTGCCCGGGAACGACGCCGGCCAGGTGGACCGGCAGATCACCCTCGGCGACGTGCAGGTCGGTGCGGCACACCCCGCAGGCCAGAACTCGCACCAGCAGCTCATCCGGACCGGCAACGGGCACCGGTTCCGCCGCACGGCGCAGCGGGTGGCCACTGACCGGCCCATGACGTTGCACCCGCCAGGCTCGTTGCGTGGTCATGAGAGGGTGGCTCAGGCCCTTCGCGATGTGGTGTGCACGACCTCGACGTGCACCACCCCGGGCACGGCTTGGGCCAGCACCAGGGCGACGTGATGGTCCGCCGGATCAGCGTACGCGTCGGTGATGGTCACCGAGCCCTGCTGAGCGTGCACGGTCCACCGGTCCAGGCCACCGTAGGCCTCCAAGCGTCTGCGGATGTCCGCGGCGATCAGCGAGTCGTCCCTGGCGATGGTGCGCACCAGGTCCCGGCGGGTGACGATGCCGACCACCCGGCCCTCGTCCACCACCGGCACGCTGCGCAACCCCCGGTCGATCATCATCCTGGCCAGGTCAGCGGCGTCGGTCTGCGGGTTCGCGGTCAGTGCGGGGCTGCTCATGACCTCAGCGACGCTCGCGGGCGGGGTGCTGCCCGCCCGGCTGCCCCGCCAGGCGCGGCGGCGAGGGTCAGGGGGGATCCGCCCCCGCACCACGTCCGCCTCAGTGAGCACACCGACCAACTGGCTGGTCTCGTCCACCACCGGCAGCGCGGTGACGCCGTGCCCGGCGAGAACAACCGCGGCGTCCTTGACCGGCGCCTGTGGAGTCGTGGTCACCACGGATCGAGTCATGACGTCACCGACGCGCATCTCCGGCTCCCTCTGTGTCCTGATGACTGCCAGGTCCTTCGTGACTGCCCATGTCCTCGTTACTGCCAGGATCGACGGCTCCATCTGGGCCCGATGCGGGCCCACTGGGCATCCCACCGCGTGGTGTTGATCCGGCTCAGCACCGAGCAGGTGATCCACCACAGCACCGCGAGCAGCACCCATCCGACGAGCAGCAGGTCCACCCCGACGGCCAGCGCCGCGGTGCGGGTCTCCCCGGGCGACCTCGGCGGGTCGACGCGCTTACCCATCCGGTCCACCCAGATCAGCAGCTGGTCCCCGGCACGCCGATCAGCCGCGACCGGCACCTGCTCGCTGCCCCCGCGCCCGTCCGGCAGCTGCCAGCGCACCAGGGCGGTCGCCTCGGGCTGGGTGCCGCGCTGCTCCGAAGGCGGCAGCTCCAGCGCCGGGTCCGAGGCCAGCACCGCGTTCACCGGGGTCCGCTCGGCGGCTGCGGTCGCCGCATCGGCCGCATCCCGGTGGTAGACCGCCATTGCCATGGCCACCGCCAGCGGTACGACAACCAGCGCCGACAGCATCAGTAGCACCAACGTCACGCCCTCGACGTGGTCGGTGGTGCGTCGCAACGGCGAGCGAACCAGCCCACGCCGTCGCGCCAGCCGGGCCAGTGGCCCCGGAGCGCGAACCGTATCCAATGATCGCCTCCCTGGTCGATCTCCACCGTCCCGCAGCGCGCGGGTCCGACCGTAGGGACCGAAGTCGGCGGCCGTCGGGACGAAGGTCCGCGCACACCATGGCCCGGCGCGGCTGCGGCCAGGACCCGGCAGGATCTGCCGCATCTCGGCGATCCGAATCCGCCACTCATCCGTAGATGGAGTGATGATCGAGTACGCAGGAGTTACGAGGGAGCGAGACGGGTCCGGAAGAGCAGTTCAGTGTGGTTGGCTCCGATTGGTTACTGCGGATCGACACGGTGAGATCGACACGGCGAGAAGGGCCGAACATCATGTTGAAGACCGATCAGGCGTTGTGGCAGCAGGAACTCGACGAGCACCTGCACCTGCACGGTGCCGACCTGCTGAAGCTGCCGCACCTCACGGTGCCCGTCGCGGCCATGTCACGGCGACGACGTCTCTTGCTCACGGCCCTGCTGGTGTGGACGCCGGTGACGGTGGTGGGCAGCACGATCGGCTGGACGATCGGCTGGTACATCGTCTGACGTGCCGGTGTCAGTTGAGTTCGGTGCGGGTCTGCCGGACCTGGAGCTGCTCGGGAACGGCCGTCACGAGCTCCGCCCATACAGTCTTGCCCCAGGCCGTGTTCATGGCCCCCCAATGAGTCGCCAGGCTGTCCACCAGCCGCAGACCGTGCCCCTGGATTGCCCCGGGTGAGAGGTCCAGCGGGATGGGCAGCACGTCACTGTGATCGCTCACCTCGATCCGCAGTACCCGATGCCGGACGGTGACGCAGAGCTCGATCGGGGTTCCGACGTGGTCGACCGCGTTGGTGACCAACTCGGTGGCGATCACCAATGCCGCCTCGCGCAGCCCCGTCAGCCGCCAGCGGGTGCACACTTCGTCGAGCACGCGACGCGCGGTCCGCCCGGCATGCGCGTCGGCCGGTAGCTGCCGGGTCACCCGGCGGCGGGCCGGAGCTCGAGCCGCCGCCTCCATGGCCTGGCCGCAGGTGTCGAACACCCGGACGAACAACGGGGCAGCCTTGCGCAGTACATGCCGCGTGACCGGGCCTGCCGCGGCGAGGATCAGCTCCCCGTCAGCCGCCGCGGCGACCGTACGCCCCAGGGCGGGGAACACCCCGACGCTCACGTCTTCGACGTCGTCGAGCCCCGCGAGATCCAGCACGATCGCGTCCGGCCGGTCGGCCAGCACCCTCAGCACAGCCTCCCGTAATCGCGGGGTGGTGTCGCACCGCAACGTACCCGCCAACTCGATCAAGCCGATCGGAGAGCTGCTGCGCACCTGGCACCGCATGCTGACCTCACCCACGACCCCGCCTCCTCGACCAACCGGTCCTGCACACCGGACTACCAGAGAGCCCCACCCGTCCGGCCGCAACCTCAAGCAAGTTACTCGAAATGTCCGGATAAGACACCGCCGATTGGAGTGCTCGGCCGCGCCGTCCGGCCGTGTGCACGGTGGCCCCGGCCCAGCTCACGGGGCACCATGGAGACGTGGCCGAGGACCAGCACGATGCCGTCCGCAGGGTAGTGCGGGTGTTCCTGCTCGACGACCACGAGGTGGTCCGACGCGGCCTACGCGACCTGCTCGAGCAGGGTGGCGACGTCGAAGTGGTGGGTGAAGCAGGCCGGGCCGACCAGGCACTGCGCCGCATCCCCGCAGTCCGTCCGGATGTCGCGGTACTGGACGCCCGGCTACCCGACGGCAGCGGCATCGAAGTCTGCCGCGAGATCCGGTCCTCGCTGCCCTCGGTCGCCTGCCTGATCCTCACCTCCTACGACGACGATGAGGCGCTGTTCGCCGCGATCATGGCCGGGGCGGCCGGCTACGTGCTCAAGCAGATCCGTGGCACCGACCTGGTCGACGCGGTGCACCGGGTGGCGCGGGGCCAGTCGTTGCTGGACCCAGCCGTCACAGCGAACGTGCTCACCCGGCTGCGCGAGGGACCGCCTGCGACCGACCCACGGTTCGAGGCACTGTCGGACCGGGAGCGTGCCGTGCTGGCGCTGATCGCCGACGGCCTGTCCAACCGGGAGATCGGCGCCCGGCTCTACCTGGCCGAGAAGACCGTGAAGAACCACGTGTCACGGCTGCTGGCCAAGCTGCAGATGGAGCGCCGCACCCAGATTGCGGTGTTCGGCGCGACCATGCGCGACCATGGGATATTGCGCCCGCACGATTCTGAGTAATGAGAGTTGCGCCATTCGGCGCAGCGCATTGGTCATTCTGCTGTAAAACAGGGCGTGAACCACCTACTCGGCGTAACGCTCAGGTCTCGCGATGACACCATACCGCAGTAGCATGCCGCAGTCTGAACCGCACACGTGAGTGAGAAGCCCAGATGATTATCGTGCCGATAAGGCCTCGACGACCGGCCGAACTGGCCAACGAGGGGCAGGCCCCGCAGTGACGTTGACGAAGCTCCTGGACTACCTGCCACGCGGCTCCGCGCTCAGCGAAGCGGTGTGGCACAAACGACACAAGTTCCTGCTGATCATCCTGTCCCTGCACATACCGGTGATCTTCGTGTTCGGGCTGGTACTGCACCACACCCCGCTGACCATCCTGTACGTGATGATCACCCCGGCGGTGTGCGTACTGCTCGGCGCCCAGATCCAGCGCCGGCGGTGGGCGTCGTTCTTCGTCACCGTCGGGCTGGTCTACACCGCGGCCGCGTTCGTCCTGCTCTCCCACGGCGCGATCGAAGCGCATTTCCACTTCTTCGTCATCATCGGCCTGATCGCGCTGTATCAGGACTGGGTGCCGTTCATGTGGAACATTGTGTTCACGTTCATCTGCCACGGCCTCGCCGCAGCCTGGGACCCCGCATTATTCTTCAACCATCCGGCCGCCCAGAATAATCCCTG
>JBOHGD010000122.1:0-5485 GCA_050699955.1 Pseudonocardiaceae bacterium
GGGGGTGCGGGTGAACCCGAAGAAGCCTTGCAGGCGGTCGATCACGACGTGGCCTCGGCGCTGTCGATCGTCGTGGGGGCGGTGGATGTGGCCGGTGTCGGGTGGTCACCGGTGAGCGGGTCGAGCGGCCCGGGCAGCTCACCGCCACCCTCGGGCAGAGGTCGCTGCGCGAGGGCGGCGTAGTTGACCCGGTGGGCGAGTTCGGCCTGATGGGTGGCGGCGACGAGGCGGGTGTAGTCGATCCCGGTCGGGGCCGGGGTCGTGGGTGGTGTTTTGGGTCGGGCTGAGACGAAACTGTGGTGACCAGGCACGTTCCGGACGCAGGGGTTGGTGACCCGGCTGGGTGCCGGGTTGGTCGGTGAGTGATGCTGGTGACCGGTTATGCGGCGTTGGGTTCGATGGTGACCTTGTGGCCGAGGGCTTCGAGTTCGTGGATGAGTCGGTGTTTGTGAGCGTCGGGGTTGTCGAAGCGGCGGGTGAAGTAGTCGGAGCCGAGGTCGCGGTAGGCGGTGGTCTCGGCGAGTACATGCCAGATGATCACGATGAGGGTGTGGGCGGTGGCGGCCTTGCGTCCGCCCTTGTTGCCGAACCGGCGGTGAAAGCGGCGGAACTGGGCACCGACATAGGTGCTGGTGCGCCCAGCGGCCCAGGCGCACTCGGTGAGGATCTGGCAGAGTTCCTGGTTGCCCTTGCGGGTCTTGCCGGATCGGTGCCGGCCGGCGGATTCGTTGTTGCCCGGGCACAAGCCGGCCCACGACGCCAGGTGCGCCGGTGTGGGGAACCGGGTCATCTCCACCCCGATTTCGACAGACCCGAACGCGGCCGCGGGGGGAAGCTCAGTCTTCGGCGAGTTGGCGGACCTGTTCAATACGTTTCTGCGTTTGCAGAATAGCGGCGAGGCTATCGGTCGAGCGCAGGGTGTGGGGGTGGTCGTGTCCGAGGATTTGGCGGCGGCGGGTGAGGGTGTCTTCGGCGAGTTGACGGGCGCGCTGGTGTTGTCCCAGCGCCTGTAGGGTGGTGACGAGGCTGTGCGCCGAGCGCAGGGTATCGGGATGGTTCTTCCCGAGGACCTGGCGCATGCGGGTGAGGGTGTGCTCACTGAGTTGGCGGGCTGGCTCGTAGTTCTGCAGGGTTCGTAGGGTGACGGCGAGGCTGTCGGCCGAGCGCAGGGTGAGGGGGTTGTCGTCGCCGAGGATCTGGCGGCGGCGGGTGAGGGTGTCTTCGGCGAGTTGACGGGCGCGCTGGTGTTGTCCCAGCGCCCGCAGGGAGGCGGCAAGGCTGTGCGCCGAGCGCAGCGTATAAGGGTGGTTCTCGCCCAGGACTCGGCGCAAGCGGGTGAAGGCGTCCTCCCCGAGCAGGTAAGCCCGTTCGTAGTGTCCCAGCGCCCGCAGGGTAGGGGCGAGGCTGAAGGCTGAGCTCAGAGTGTGGGGGTGGTCCTCGCCCAGGGCCTCACGACAGGAGGCGAGGGTGTCCTCGCCAAGGTGGCGGGCCAGCTCATAGTGACCCAATTCTCGTAGGGAATAGGCAAGGCTGTGGACTGAGCGCAGGGTGTGGGGATGGTTGTCGCCGAGGACCTCGCGGCAGCGGGTGAGGGTGTCCTCCGCGAGCTGGCGAGCCAGCTCGTATCGCCCCAACTCCCACAAGGTGAGGCAGAGATTGCTGGCTGATTCCAGGGTGTGGGGATGGTCCTCGCCGAGGACCTCGCGGCAGCGGGTGAGGGTGTCCTCCGCGAGCTGGCGAGCCAGCTCGTATCGCCCCATCGTCCACAGGTTGTTGGAGAGGTTACTGGTTGATTTCAGAGTGTGGGGATGGTCCTCGCCCAGTATCCAGTAACGCAGATCCCGGGCGCGTTCGAATAGCGGCTGCGCGGAGACGGGTTCTCCCCGGAACTGGATGAATTGAGCGGCGTGGTCGAGCAGCCAGGCGACATGTTCCTCGGCTCCAGGCAAGGTGCGGTGGGAGTCGGCGGCGACGAGGACGTGGGGGAGGAGTTGGCGCCAGGCCGGCCAGGTATGCGGGTTGTGTGGGTCAGTCGGCACCGCCGTACGCAGCAGCCGAATCACCAGGGTGGGCAGGTCGGGGTGCTGGTCGGGCTGAGTGCGCAGGATCGCGGCGAGCAGCCTGTGCAGCTGCAGGCTGTCGGCTTCGACCCGGGCGAGCGCGCGCTGGCGCAGGGCTGCGGTCAGGTCGGTGAAGGCCAGCAGGTTCGCGGTCGCAGCCGATAGCCGCGGGGGCAACTGCTCGGGGTGCTGGGTGAACAGACTCAGTGGGATCGGCTCTGGTGCCAGGTGTGCGGCCACGCCCAGCAACTCCAGCGCTGCGGGGTGCTCGGTGGCAAGCCGATCCAGAGCTAACGTCCAGCTCGCGGTCAAGGACACCGGGTAAGTTGCGCAGCTGCCTCGGGTCAGGACCTCAGCTGTCCGTTCGGCGAGCAGGGTGAGGTAATCCTGCACGCTGGTGGCGGTGTCGGCCAGGTGCGCGCCGGCTTGGGCGAGCGCCAACGGAAGATCACCCAAGGCTGCGGCGATCCGTTCGGCCTCACCGTCGGTGAGCTGGGGTGCGCGATGGCGTAGCAGCGCGATGGATTCGTTGCGGTCGAACACGGTCACGTCCAGCGGGGTGGCCAGGTCCTGCCAGCCGGGGTTGCGAGAGGTGATCAGCACCTGGCCCCCGCCGCCGCCGGGGAGATACCGGGCTAGCCCAGCGGGATCCTCAGCATTATCGAAGATCAGCAGCCACCGGTCCCGGTCCCGCAGCGCTCCCAGAAGCCGGGCCACCGCCGCGGTTGTCGGGTCGGTGACGCTCGCGAGCCCCAGGGCGTGGGCCAGTTCGGCCAGCCGGTCCGGGATCAGCGTGGGTTCCTCCGCGGGGATCCACCAGACCACGTCGCAGTCCGTCCCGTGGCGGTGGGCGTACTCGATGGCCAGCGCGGTTTTCCCGATCCCACCCATCCCGTGCAGGGCCTGCACCACCACCGCCGGGCGCTCCTCCCGCAGCACAGTCTGCAGGGCGGTGAGCAGCTCGTCGCGTCCGATGAACGCCGGGCTGCGGGCCGGCACGTTCCAGACCCGCCGCACCGACGCCACGGTGGGAACCGAGGTGTCACCCAGAGCCGCAGCCACCAGATGCTCACGCTCGCCCGGTGCCAGGCCCAGCGCACCGGCCAACAGCCGCACCGAGGCCAGCTGCGGATTGCGCCGCGTGCCGGTCTCGAACCCACGAATCGTGCTGACCGACACCCCGGAACGCTCGGCCAACTCCTCCTGAGTCAACCCCGCCCGCCGCCGGAACCCCCGCAACACAGTCCTGACCTGCTCACCCATGCCGACCCCCGCTGGCCACCCACTGTCCGCAACCGGACGGTAGCGAAGCGAACCGGTCACAGAGGACCGATTCCTGACCTGGCCACCCGATCGGGGTAACACCTGTGCCGTGATGACCCTATAGATCGTCAAGGGGCTGTTGGGGGTGTGAGACGGTCGTGGAGGGTTGCGAGGTCTGCCTGGATGGCGTGGTAGACCTCGCGGGCGATGTATCGTTTCAGGCAGCGGGTGATGTCCTTTTTGGAGAGTCCTTCGGCAGTTCGGACTAATGCGGGCAAGGGTCGTCCGGCGAGCGCCGGCCGACCGGCGCAGGAGGCAGCGTGGTCAGCTGTCGGCCATCGCTACGCGAGCTCCTGACCCGCGATGTCAAACCCTGTGCCGTGCCAAACTCGTGACACATGCGGTGACCTGGTGTTTCGGTGGCATCATGTGATCATGGAATGATCGTGGATCGTGTTGTTCCGGCTGGTGTATCTGGTCACGATCATGCTGTTCGGCTGGCTCGGGCTTTTCGCGAGCGGGCCCGCGGCCAAGAACGTGGAGATCCTTATCCTGCGCCACGAAGTCGCGCTGCTGCGCCATCAGGTGTGCAGACCTCATCTGACCTGGCCGGACCGGGCGATTCTGTCCGGCCTGACTCGGCTGCTCCCTCACCACCTACGTCGGCACCGGATCGTCACCCCAGCCGCATTGCTGGCCTGGCATCGTCGGCTGATCACCCGACGATGGGCCTACCCGAACCGGACAGGTCGCCCACCGATCAGCGACGAGGTCCGCGAGTTGGTGCTGCGCCTGGCCCAGGAGAATCCCTCCTGGGGATACCGCCGCCTGCAAGGAGAACTGGCCGGGCTCGGGCACCGCCTGGGCATCGGCACGATTCGCCGGATCCTGGCCGCTACCCGACTCGGCCCAGCACCCCGGCGAGCAGACACCGGGTGGCGTACCTTCCTGCGCGCTCAGGCCACCGGACTGCTGGCCACCGACTTCTTGACCCTCGACACCATCACCTTGCGCCGCCTCTATGTGCTGTTCGTGATGGAGGTACGCACCCGCACAGTGCACATCCTCGGAGTCACCGCTCACCCGACCCCTCGTCCACCCGACCCCTCGTCCACCCGACCGGTCGTCAGGTCGATCGTCCACCGCTACAGCGACGCAATGCTGGTCATGTACGGCTCGGTGCGGCTCCCGTAGCCGAAGAAGTGCAACTCGCCGGTCGTGGGGCAGATCTTCTGGTGCGTGGTCATCGAGTTGGCAAGTTGACCGCCGAAGTCGTACGCACCGAGGGTGCACAGTTCGAGGTCGATCTCGTAGGGCAGGGCGGTCTCCACCAGGGCCAGCGTGCGACCGGCATGGTTGACCACGTGCGGTTCGAGGTCGCCATGGTGAGATCCCGTTCGCCGTGCGGCCCGTACACCGACCCGCCGCCGTCGATGAATGGGCGCGTGCGAACCCACCGGTTCCGGTACCACGCGGCACGGCCCTTCTCCAGCCGCACGCCGTGGATCATGCAATGGCGTCTGCGGCTGTTCGGTCGGGCGCAGGTCCGGCGTCGGGTGATCGATCGGATTGACCATGCTGTTCCTCCCTCTCGGCTGATAGCGGCCGTGGAGCCATCACGCGACCGAGCGGTAAGAAGGTTCACCGAACCGGTAGCAGGCTTGGCTGAACCGGTAGCAGGCTTGGCTGAACCGGTGTGGCTCCGATTCCCGTGCGCAGTTGCGACGGGTATCACCAGTCCGACAGAAGGGGATCACGTGAGCGTTCCTTGGGTCGCCCGTGCCGCGACACAGCAGCAGATCGCATGGGTCGGGGGCAGCGTCCACCACGTCGTCCTCGACGCAGACGCCACCGATGGCCGGCTCGCCGCGTTCCGATCGTCGATGAGCGGCGGCGCGGCGTCTCCGGTGCATGTCCACGACCACGAGGACGAGACCGTGTTCGTGCTGAGCGGTAGCGGCATCTTCTGGGCCGGCGACGAAAGGTGGGAGCTCGGCTCGGGCGATACGGCGTTCCTGCCTCGCGGGGTGCCGCACGCGTACCTGTTCACATCGGAGACGGTCGACATTCTCACGGTGTGCAACCCGGCTGGAACCGAAGCGCTGTTCCGCGTGGCCGGCTGGGACCTGAAAGATCCGCAGCCGGAAGACTGGGCTGTCGAC
>JBOHGD010000123.1:0-5321 GCA_050699955.1 Pseudonocardiaceae bacterium
CAACGGCGACTTCGACGACTACTGGAACTACCACCTCACCCAAGAAAAACACCGGATACATGAAGTCTGCTACGAGAAGGGGGTAATCCCCGCAATCTGATCTTCACACCTCAGAAGCGCTGCACCCGTAGTATTCTGCAGCATTCTCGCAGCACCAGCGTGCCAGCATGGCTTTCGTGTCGGCGGGGTCCAAGTCGCCGACGAACGCCGCGCGCAGTGACTCCTTGAGCAGATACGCCCGCCACAACACCCGGCCGGATCATTTGATCTCGCGCGCGGCGGTGGCGCATGGCAGCCGCCTGCGGACTGTTGGCGTCTACGCTCGGCAACAACTCGTTCATCTTTGTGATCAGGCCTGGGCGAATGGCGTATTGCGCCGAGGCCGAGCCGGCGTAGCTTGGTCGTGTGCGGCGGTCAGCGGTGACCGAAACCGCTCAGGGTTTCGGGTTCCACGATCATGTGTGCTGGGCCTTTGACGAGCCCGGCGAGTTCCACTCGCCGGTCATGAAGTTCCTGACTGATGGCCTCGCACAGGGCCAGCGCGTCTGCTACATCACCAGCGGGGACACCAAGCAATGGTCGAAGCGGCTTCGGAGCATCGATAAGCACAATGGGTTCGGCCGAAAAGACGCAACACAGCTCCTGCGTCTGGACGAATTCTACCCCGGCCAGATGGCAGCGCCGGTCCGTCACATGGAGGCGTTCGCGGCAGCAACGGAGGATGCCCTGGCGGCGGGTTTTACAGGCCTGCGCGTCGCGGCTGATGCCACACCGCTCGTGCGGACCTCGGCGCAGCGTGATGTCTTCGCCCGCTTGGACTACCTGTTCGACCAGTACATGATCCGCCGGCCGCTCACCGGGCTGTGCGGCTTCAACCGGACCGAGCTGGGCCAGGAGGCGATCGCAGAACTCGCCTGCCTACACCCCACGGTCCACGGCGTGCCCCCGCCGTTTCGGCTGCACGCCTCCACCGACGGGGCCGCGGCCGCACTGAGCGGAGAACTCGACGCCACCAGTCTGCGTCTCTTCCCGATGGCCCTGCGGTGGGCGGATCCGCGGCCCACCGACGGCGAACTAGTGATCGACGCGACAGAACTGACCTTCATCGACCACCGCAGCCTGCTCGCGCTGGCAGACCACGCTCGGCACTGGGACGCCACAGCCGTGCTGCTGGCCAATCTTCCCGGCGTAGCGCGAGTGATCGACATCATCGATCTCGACGAAGTTCGAGTCCAGGTGCCGACATGAGACCCACCCGGCATCAGATCATCGCGGGTTACGCCACGCCGCGCGGCTAGCGGGAGGGGGATAAGACCATGCGGCGACACTTCAGCCTCACCCACAGCTCCTGCCTCACCAGCAGCTTCAGCCACGACGTGCTTGTTCATCACAACGACGACGAACTCATCACGGCCACTCAGACGTTCGTCGAACAGGGCCTGGCCTCCGGTGGCATCGTGCTGGTCCACGGCACCAGACAAAGAGTGGCCCTCATGCACGAGGTACTGGGCACTCATCCGCAGCTTGAGTACGGATTCGACGAGGATCTCTACCAGATGCCGACCCGGACCCTGTTCGCCTACCAGCGGAAGCTGGCGCACAACCCGGAACCGACCGAGGTATGGGCAACCGGAACGGTGCCCTTCGGCTGTGACCCGGCCACGCAATCCGGCTGGGCCCGCTATGAGTCCCTTTTGAACGAGGCCCTGATCGCCTACCCATGGCATGGCCTGTGCACCTACGACACCCGCACCCTGCCGGAGTCGGTGATCGAGGCCGCCAAGGCCACCCACCCCACCATCAGCACCGGACAGACCAGCAGCCCCAACCCCCAGTACCACGACCCGGCCGCGTTCCTCGCCCACCCGCTGGCACAGCCGCCCCAACCACCACACTTCCCACCATCCGTGGTCACCACCCTCACCGATGTCGCCGATCTCACCCCGGCCCGACACCTCATCAAGACCAGCGCCCGAGCATCAAGCGCCCTGCCCCCACAGGCGATCGAGGAGTTCCTCATCGCGGTGAACCAGGTGATCACCAACGGCCTGACCCACGGCGCATCTCCCGTCCACCTCGCCCACTGGGCCGAATCAACCACCCTGACCTGCCAAGTCGTGGACTCCGGACCAGGAACCCTCCCCCCACTGACCGGCTACCGCCACCCCAACACATCCGGCCACCACAACCACGACGCATGGGACCCCATGGGCCTGTGGGCCGCGCGACAACTCGTCGACGACCTCATCATCACCAACACCCCCCACGGCAGCACCAGCGTCCTCCTGACCAAGACATGACCTACCCAACGCACATCCACCGCCCTCAGCTCTGCTTCCACGGGCGTTCCAAGATCGCTTGGGGTGATGAGGCGGTCTGGTGACAGAGATGACGATCTTCGGCGTGTCGGGCCGGTGGGTGAACGAAGCTCCGGTAGGACGAGCGGTCCCTTCACAGACTTCTCGTTGCCACCGGAGCTTCGTTGCTGGTTGGCGAATTCCAGTGGTCGTCGCAATACCTCGATCTGGAGGTGGTCCGTGGCGTCACAATCAAGATCATCAAACAAGGCGACGACGACGGTGCGGGCCGCGGGTGGTCGTCGGCAGTGGGCGGCGGATCGGGCGTTGCGGCCGCCGATGCGTTCTCCCGGACGGCCAGAGCCATCTCGTGCGGTGGAGCGCGCGTTCTGGCGGTTAGTCGCCAGCGGGGTCACCAGCGAGGACGCCGCGGCCGAGGTCGGCGTGTCGACACCGGTGGGGACTCCATCGCGAAATTTGCCCTCGAAGCGGTCACCGTCCAGCAGCGCGAGAAACAGCTGGAAGTCCTCCTGCTTACCGGCATGCGGGGTCGCGGTCATCAACAGCAGGTGCCGGGTCACGCCCCCGAGGCGCTTGCCCAGCTCGTAACGCTTCGTCGTCTTCAGCTCGGCGCCGAAGTAGTGGGCGCTCATGCGGTGGGCCTCGTCGACGACGACGAGGTCCCAGTCGGACCTTTCGAGCTTCTCCGATAGCACCTCGGACCGGGACAGCTGGTCCATCCGCGCAATCAGCAACGGGTGCCGTTCGAAGACGCTCGTTTCTAGGGACTCATCGATCATGGACCGACTCAGCACCTCGAACCGCAGCCCAATTTGTCGTAGAGTTCTTCCTGCCATTGCTCGACCAGGCTCCCCGGCGCCACGATAAGGCAGCGCGCGAGATCACCACGCAGCATCAACTCCTTGACGTAGAGGCCAGCCATGATCGTCTTCCCGGCGCCCGGATCGTCGGCCAGGAGGAACCGGAGCGGGGTGCGGGGTAGCAACTCGCCGTAGACCGCCTTGATCTGGTGAGGCAGTGGGTCCATGTCGCTCGACGTCACCGCGAGCATCGGGTCGAACAGGGCCGCGTAGCAGATCCGCAGCCCTTCGGCAGCCAGCCGCCACGCCTCAGCGTCACCGTCGAAGGCGTGCGTCCGTCCGCGCTGCTCCAGCCGGATCCGCGTCTCCTGGTCGCGTCCCACCATGGCCTGGCCGGTGCCGCCGTGATCATGCCGGTAGGTCAGCTCAATGTAGTTGGCCCCGAACCACCTCACCGACACGACATCGACAGCGTGATCTCCAGCAACGCCACTCGCCCGCGCACCCGGAACCAACTGCTCCAACGTGGTTCGAAGGGCACCCTCGACAGTAGACGGACGGTCACCATCCGCGTACTCCATCAAATCCCCCTCTACATCCGGCGACCCACGTGAAGACGTTGACAACCCAGTATGTCGCCTGATGAGACGCAACAGTTACGCTGCGTCCACGCCTCATAATCCGCGGCCTCGCCAGGGCGGCTCATCCCCGAGACAGCCGTCGGCTCGTGCCAATCAAGTTCTCGTAGAGCAAGACGGACGACCACTCAGCCGCATCGGGGCGTGCCCGCGCTGGGTGCGTCAGCAAAGTCGGCCAGCAGCCCTGCCGCGTCTGGCCGTATGGCGCGGATCTCGGCTAGGGCGAAAGCGGCACGTACAACGTGATGTTCAGCATCCGGGCGGTGCGCAGCCAGGCGAACACCGCGGGTCGGCGCGCGAGTTCGGCGAGTGCAGATGCGTCGAGGACCTTGCCGCCCGATCACGGGACCACAGGATGCAGCTGGCGGATCTCGTCATCCCTGGCCAGGGCGCGCCGCACGAGGGGTAGGCGTGGCGGTGGTCATCCAGGCCCGGAACACTACCGACGCGAGCGAGTGGGCGAGCCTCGACCGCGTCGGCACGATCCTTCGGACTCGCCGACGGCGAGGGCAGCGGTGGTACGCCTGACTCGGCCTCATAGTGCTGCGTCACGGTAGCGCAGTGGTCACGCCCCGCCGATTTCGCCGTCGAAAATATGCCGCGGGCCGACGACCCCACGCTGCATGATCAATCTACCGTTTTGCTCGACGCTTATGAACCGGCCCCGCGCCACATGGCCGCCTACCAGTCATGATCTTTGTCCATCGGACTGTCCATTTTTGCGCTCTACGCTGTTCTGTATGGCTCGCAGGAAGCAGGCTCCGAAGGACCTCACCGGCATCCGTCAACGGGGCGGCACTTTACCTGCCAGCACGGGTCGCCACGATACTGCGACACCTTCGCGGGCGACGCGATGATCTTCTCCGCGGCACTTGTGTATTATCCGCAGCTGTCATCCAGCAAAGACCAAACCAACCGCCGCGGCCATCGCCGACACAGCACCAGCAATCGTAGCAATCACCGTTGCCTATCCCATTTCCCGTGACTCCTCAGCAGATTCGGACCGAGGAAGATCGGCCCGCTTGACAAATTGAAACCCCTACGTAATTCTCAGCGATCAGCTCTGTTCCATAAGGGTTGTGAGGTCGCACACAACGGCCGAGTGATCCGACCGCGCCGCGATTGACTGCTCGTACGGGTACTGCACGTCGTGGACGACGAAGTGCCCGCTTACCCAGACGGCGTCAAACCTCCACGGAGTCGGTGGCTTACCGCCACGTCGAAGCGTGCGGTAAGAGATCGCCAGCGGCCCGTTGGGCCGGATCCGGCGAACGTCGTCCAACCGGCGTGGATCCTTCTCGATCCACAGTCGAAGAGCATCATCGAGGTCATGGATCTTGTCAGGCCCGACAAGCAGGTCGTCTCCCGGCAGTTCCCCGAGCCAGCGGTGACCGGTGTGCAAATGCGTGCGGGTACGACCGAAGTCGAGTCCGTCCACCTCTGGGGTGTTGAAGTCACCTCCGAGGACGGTGGGAGTTTGAATTCCCTGAAGCCAACGGGCAAATCCCACCGCCTGCTGCGCCTTCTTCTCACGCCAGGTGACACCCGGAGGCGCATGGTAGGAC
>JBOHGD010000124.1:0-5175 GCA_050699955.1 Pseudonocardiaceae bacterium
CGAATTTGACGCTCGGCCTCTTGATTCGCTGACACCGATTTCTCCTCTCGTATCATCGGGCACTCGGGGTATCCGGATCGCCGTTCAGCGAAGCAGGCACGCTTGTAGTGCAGTCGCGCTCGGAACGGCGATGGTCGACTCGGTGGTGCGGCTTCGCGCATCCGCTCCCTGCTGCACTGCGGAGCCCTCGCACTGGTCCTCGCCATGCCTCCGAGGTCGGGTCGGTCGTCGCGTCCGGTGGCAGCGCTCGGAACGTGAGACGTGCGGAGGTCACGCAACAGACCCAGCGCAGGGCTGATCCACGAATATGCCCAGTTCGCGGTGCGCCAGGGTTCGCCCTGCTCGGCCGGGCGGCTGCCGGGGAGCCAGGGGTCTTGGGCGATGGCGACGGTCAGGGCGACAATCCGGGCGAACTGGTCGACCGGCAGCCTCGGGTCAGCCAGGGCATCAGCCACGACCTGGGAGGGTTCGACCGGCCAGAGGTCGTCGTCCTCACTCACCAGGCATCGCGCCGCCGTGAGCACGTCGACGCCGCAGAACCTCGGCCATGGTGGTGGTCGGCAAGGTGCCGGCCTGCACGGCGGCGATGATCTGGTCCCGGTCCGGGTCGGTGTCCAGCATGGCCTGGCCCCACCAGGTGGCGATAACGTGCTGCAGCTCCGGACCCGCCTCGGCCCGGCCGACCGCGCGGTAGAACTCCATGCGGCGGGCGCCGGTCAGGGCATCGGCGATGCCGTCGATGGTGCGCGGAACTCGAGGTGCAAGCTCGGGGGTGTGTGAGTGCAGGGGCTGCCCGGTCACTACGGTCTCCGATCTGTGGCCGATACCGGCCAGTCTTCTCCATCGGCGTCTTGATGGTGAGCAGCCATCCCAGGCAACAGCCCCTGTACCGCTCCAGAACTCGGTCCAGGGTTGTGACCTGAGGTTTCATATTCGGCGATGGGCCATATCGCGCGGGTCGAATCACTTGTCGTCGGAGAGCGGAAGGCGTGTGGTTAGTGTGCACGTCCCTCCACGGACTTGAACCCCCACAGCCAGCTCGCTGAGCCACCACCACCCACGCAGATCCACCATCCTGCCCATCCCCCGCAGTGTCGTGTCAGCCCGTTACCGGGCAGCAGGCTGCTCGTATATCCCACCGACGCTCGATCACAGGTATAAGGATTACTACTTCTGACGAGGAGTTGCGGAGACGTAGGTGAAGGTTGCCGGGTGGTGGGTGTATCTGTCTCGGGCGATCGACCAGTGCGGCCAGGTCATCGACGTACTGGTCGCCGAGAAACGGGACCTGGCGGCCACCCGCCGGTTCGTCACCCGCGCCCTGCAGCACAGCCGACGCCCGAGCGAGGTCAGCACCGACCGGGCACCGGCCTACCCGCGGGTTCTCGACGAGCTGCTGCCCGCTGCGTGCCATGTCATGGAGCAGTACGCCAATAATCCGATCGAGTCCGATCATGGACGGCTCAAGTCCCGGCTGCGGCCGATGCGCGGCCTGACACGACTCCGCTCGGCCCGCGTGATCAGTGCCGGGCACGCCTTCGTCCAGAACCTCCGCCGCGGCCACTACGAACTCGGAGTAGATACCGATCCACAGCATCGGCTTCCGGCGGCCTTCGCCGAACTCGCCCTCACCATCTGATCAAGCAGCCCCACAGGCCAGGCGCGCCCGCATTCCGCTAACGCAACAGCGCCTCACGAGGTCCAGGATGGGCTCGTGCCCGATCCGACCCCGCCCACCGATCTCATCACCACCCCGGTCACCGCAGACCTGCTGCGGGGCGCGCTCGACTTGGAGTACACCGGACACGGGGTGCTGCCGCACCGGCTGCCCGCTCGGGCCCGGGCGCAGGCCGACCGACAGCTCGTCATGGCGGAGGCCCAGCCCTCGGGGGTGCGGCTGGTGTTCCGCACCCCCGAGCGAGGGTCGTGGAGCTGGACACCCACCGCACGACGATGGCCTTCCGGGGCGTCGTCGCGACCGGCGACGCCGAGACCCGGACCGGCCCTGTCGGGACCGTCCGCTTCGCCGGGCTGCCCGCTCGGGAGAAGGACGTCGAGATCTGGCTGCCGCACTACGAGCGGACCGAGCTCGTCGCCCTGCGCACCGACGCGCCCGTCGAACCCGTACCGCCCGGGCCGGGGCGACCGGTGTGGCTGCACCACGGCAGCTCCATCAGCCAGGGGTCCAATGCCGCGAGTCCCACGACCACCTGGCCGGCTCTCGCCGCCGCACACGGGGACGTCGAGCTGGTCAACCTCGGGTTCAGCGGCAGCGCGATGCTCGACCCGTTCATCGCTGACGCTGCGGGTGATCCGTCAGGAGCTCGCCCGCAGCGTGGAGCAGCGGGCGGCCGAGGACCCGCACCTGCACCTGCTCGACGGTCGCGAGCTCTACGGTGAGGCGGACGCCCCCGAACTGCCCCTGCCCGACCGCCTGCACCCGGACGCGGTGACCCACCGGCTGATGGGGAGCGGTTCGCGGCGCTGGCCTTCGGCGCCGGCGGGCCGTTCGCGGCCTAGGTGGGCAGTGATCCCCCTCCGCTCCAGCTGCTGCTAGGGCAACGAGCGCGGACCGGGGAAGTGGGGAAGGGCGCCAGGGGCACAAAGGGCGGTCTGTGCTGGCGGTTTTCGGGGCTCGGAACCGACCGCCGGGGTGCTTCGCCGGCAGGGGTTGCGGCTGGTCAGGTGGGGAGTTGGGAGCGGCGCCGGAGGGGGGAGACTTCTCCGCTTCTCCGGATGCTTTCCCCTCCCGTTCTCCGGTTATCCTGGTGAGGAACTTGCGGAACTCGACCGCCCGGTGCTGGCGGTGCAGTTCGGAGATGACGGTGCCGTCGGCGATGGTGAACGCCGCGAACAGGCTCGAGGTGCCGTGGCGGACGTAGTTGTGGGTGGCGCGCTCGGGCATGCCGGGCATCATCGGCAGCACCGGTTGGGCGCGGTCGAGGGCCTGGTTATCCGGAGTAAATGATCTTCAAGGGCTTGTTTTTGCAGGTAGAGCATTTATGGACGCGTCCGTAAGGGAAGCGGTCAGGGTGTTTTGCTGTGCGACGACGTGGGTTGGTCGCCGAGGCGGCGGCGTAGCTCGAGGTTCTCGCCGTGGGCGGTCTCGAGCGCTTGTTTGAGAGTGTTCACTTCGTCGCGGTGACGGCGTCGCAGCTCGGCGAGTTGGGCGGTGAGCGTGCGGATCACGCTGCTGGGGTGGTCCTCGACGTGTTCCGGTGGCGCGGGTGGCGTTGTTCGCTGCTGCTGGGAGCGGAGCTGTTCCACGCGTTTGCGGATCTGCGGGGTGCGGTAGAGGAAGTCGAGCGAGACACCGGCGGTCTGCGCGAGTCCGCGGAAGGTGATCGGCTGCCCGGTGCGGATCAGTTCGCGCAGGCCGTGGTCGGCCCTGGTCTTGGCAGCGGCGCTCTTGCGAGCGGCGGCTTGGCGGAGGTTGTCGGGGTTGCCTCGCATTAGCTGTTGTCCCGCTCTGCGGTGAGGGCGTCGATGCGGGCTGCGATACCGGCACCGCGCACGGCTTGGACGGTGCCGTCGGCCAGCCGGGCCTGCTCGAGCTTGACGATGATTCGGCCGAGGGCGTCGTGTTCCTGGCGGCGCCCGGCAAGCCAGACGTTGTCCTCGCTCATCTGGTGCCCGGTGCGGGTGTGGAACGCCGCGCAGCGTTGGTCGATGAGCTGACCGGTGCGGGCCATCTGGTCTTGCAGTTCGGGCAGGAACGTCGCGTCGGTGGCGAACTTGTCGCAGCTCAGGCAGGCGTTGCCCTTGACGCAGGACTGGCGGGGCGGCAGCAGGCACCAACCATTGGGCAGGATCCGGTCGGTGCGCCGGTCCAACTCGAGCATGTCGTAGAGGTCCCGCGGGTCGATCTCGATGTCGCGGGCATCGGCGCTGATCTTGCGGTAGCGCAGGAATTCCCGCTCGGCGGTGGACTGCAGCGTCTGCGCGTAGGTCATGGTCATGGTCGGCGTCACATGCCCGAGATAGCGCTGCACGACGTGCAGCGGGACACCAGCGTTGAGCAGGTTTGTGGCCTTGGTGTGCCGGAATCGGTGAGTGCGCTGGAAGTCCACTTGCGCGCCGGTGGGGTCGCGAATGTCGAGCCGGCGGGCCAGCTCGCCGACCCGTTCTCGCAGTCGCCGATCCGAGTAGGGGTGGTCGCCGTTGCGGTTTCTCCGGGCGGCGAGGAACAGGTATTTCGGCGCCGCTGCTGCTGGTTCGGTGCGGACGCGACGCACCCAGTCTTGTTGCGCGCGGATGATCGCGACGATCTCGCGATCGACCAGGATGGTGTCGGGAGCACCATCGATCTTGGTTTGCTGGTAGCGGAGCCGGGCAACGAACCCGTCCGCATCGTCCGTGGTGCTGGGCTGGTGCAGCGGCAGCAGCGGATCGTGGTCGAGCATGCAGATCTCGCTAACCCGCCGTCCGGTGCGAGCCAGCAACATCAGGATGCGCATCGCTTGCTCGTCACCGAGCCCGCCTTCGCCGGCCGGCGTGCCGAGCAGCCCGGTGCCGGCCACGATCTGAGCGAACGCGTCGGCATCGATGACGTCACGCTCATGGCTGTGGTGCCGAGCCCGCCGTGGTTTCTCGCCGCGCCGGAAGAACACCGCATGCTGCGGGCCCAGTCGCAGCCAGCCCGGTTCGGTCAGGCTGGTGGCGGCAGTCTCCCGATGGTCATGCATGAACAGGTAGAACTGCTCGACTCCGTTGAGCAGCGCGGAAATCCGGGACTGCGACAGCGGTCGGCCGTGCGTGGGTCCGGGCTGTTGCACCCGCAGCCCGCGCACGTGTCCGAGGAAGCCCAGCAGCAGCGCCCGGACCTCGTCGGGTCCCTCAGCCAGCCAGGGCCCGGGGACGTCGCGGCCGGGGAGGAACGCGTCGAACACCGCGGCGGCGTCGATGCGTAACTTCACCGTTCCCCAGGCCATCTCGCCGGTTTCCAGGCCCACCTTGCAGTACCACTGCAGACCACGACGCAACCAGCCGGTCGCGATCCGGTCGAAGTAGCAGGCGAGGCGGCCGCGTGGCTCGTGCAGGCGCTGCGGGGAGCCTGTCATGTTTTCCGTGTAAGCCACGGAAAACGAATGCTGTTACTTTATCACAGGGAAAGTCGTCCTGGGAAGAGGACGGCCAAGGTATTCAGTGCGACTTTCCAGCCATGTGTTCCGGTGC
>JBOHGD010000125.1:0-5044 GCA_050699955.1 Pseudonocardiaceae bacterium
TACCTCGACGCAGTCGCCTTCGAGCTCAACGGACGACCCCGACAAACTCTCGGCTGGCTCAAACCCACCGAGAAACTCAACGCTATACTCTTGGAAGCAGGTGACGCATCCACCGCTTGAAACCGCCTTGAGTTCCTGTGCGTTGTGTGCTTATTGCAGGCTCAGGCAGCCCCCGCAGACCCGGTCGCTACCGGCTGGTATGAATGACCCGCTCCCGCACAGGCGGCAGGTCTGCCAGCTCACCCGGACCCGCCGCCCCCGCAACCGCCGATACCGCCGCCGTGACTGCTTCAACTCCCGTCGCCGCTCGACTAGCCGAGCCCAGCCCCGGCCCAACCCCATCACCATCACCCCCTTTTCTCCGTCCGGTAGAGGTCCGCTACTGGGGTTCTTCCACGCGGGCCGGGACCACGATCTCGTTAGCTTTGAGCTGTTCGCGTTCCGCCCAGTACAGGGCCTCGTGATGGTGACCCCGATCAATCTCGGCGATCTCCAAATACAACGCCACCGACCGCTCATAAAACACCCGCCACTGCCCAGGAGACGCATCCCGCTTCGGGCGAATCCGCACCAATGCCTCATGAGCCTGAATCAGGGTTCTCGGTTCCCGGGTTTAGCGGTTTCGTTCGCGGCCATTACGCGGCCTTCCCGTCCACGCTGGCCGGGGTGCCCGACGTCTTGGTGCCCTTGGCCGGGGCGCGCATCGCCCGTGCCCGCAGGCTGTAGGCCACCCGGTTGCACTTGTCGTCCAGATATGGGGTCACGGTCAGACCGTCGAACTCCACCGGCCGGAACTCATGCCCCGCCACGACCACCGCCTCGGGCGGTACCGGCTGATGGGTGTCCAGGATCTTCACGACCACCGTCTGCGCGCCCTTACGCGCGCCTGGGTCGGCGTCGAGTACCGACACCGACCACAGCGGCAAGTCGGTCTCCCGATCCCGCTGCTGGACGAATCTCTCTGGCGTGGACTTCTCGAAGTCCCGGACCGCGTCCACCACACCGACCACGAACGCCCCCGCAGGGAACACATCCGCCATCGACACCCGGAACCTGCCATTGATCGCCATCTACTGCTCTCCCTGTCGCTAACTCCGGAGCGGCCACCGCTCCCTTGGACAGGCTCCACAGTACCCGCACTAAAAGTACGAATCAACACGTGGTGTGCGTGTCAGCACACCGAGTGCGGGTCAGGAGGCGATTTTGAGTCGGGAGGCGAGCTCCTTCACGTCCGAGGACCCGCGACGATCGCCGCGCAGCAGGTCAGCGACCAGTTCCCGTACCCGGCTGTGGCTCTCGATCTGCTCTGGAGCGATCCGCATCGCCTCACGTAGCGCGGTCACGACGGCCTCGGACTGTCGTAGTTGGGCGTGGGCCTGGGCTACGTCGATCAGCAGCCGCGCCTGACGCTCGGGCGAGAGCCGCGCCGCGTCCACATCAGCGGCGACCCGCAGCGCACGACCCGCATCCCCCAGTTCGACGGCCACCGCGACCTCGTGCAGCAGCACGTTCGTGGGTCCGAACTCGGTGTCGTAGTCGTTGCGGTCCTCGCCGAGCCGCGTACCGGCCCGCCGGGCCGTTTCCAGATGCCCGTACGCCGCGTCGGCGTCGTTCCGGCGGGCGGCCGCCACGGCCAGTTGAAGATGCAGGGCACCCTGCATCGCCACCGCCGCCTCGTCTCCCTGCGCGACGAGTCCGGAGACCGCCTCGGCCGCCGACCCGGCAGCCCGCATCGCCAGGTCGAACCGCCGCGCGTTCTGGAACACGATGGAGAGCCGAAACGCGCCCTCCGCCATCAACAGCGGATCTCCCGCCTCCTCCGCGGCCCGGATCGCCCGGTCCACCGCCACCCAGGCTGCCGCCGTCTCCCCGAGCTTGGACAGCACCGCCGCCGCAGCGTGATACGCCCGCGCCTTCGCAACGCTCGCCCGCCGGTGATCCTCCGCGTCGGTGTGCCGCTCGGCCCGCTCCAGATCCGGCAGCAACTCGACCAACAGCTCGGACAGCTCCTCATACCGTGAGCCGTGCACGAAATCCCACGCCCGCGCCGACCGCGCATCCAACCGGGCCAGATCAACCGGCACCGACTCGGAAAGAACCGCCCCCAACGCCTCACTCGACGACAACGCAAGGCTTAGCGTCGTCGCCGCCTGCGGAGTCTCACTCGACGCGGCGACAACGTTCTGTTCCGGCGCCAACTCAGCAAGCGGCACATCAAGCGCCTCGGCCAGCCGCTCCAACACCGACATTCGATCGATCTTCCGCACCCCGCGCTCAACCTGACTCAGCCAGGTCTCCGACCGATCGATCATCGCGGCCAACTCGCGCTGAGAGTAACCGCGTTTCTTCCGGTAGAACGCGACCCGCCGACCGAATGCGGCACTGTCCCCGCTTGCCATTAGTTCACACGCCCTTACCCACCGGAGAGCCCAAGAACTCCACCCGCGTGTCCCGTAAATACTGTTCCCGCTCGCCGAGGAACCGTCTCGTGTGCGGCTGCGCCTCATGCACCTCGAACGCCTCCCGGCTCTCATACAGCTCATAGAACACCCGCGCCAACGGTGCACCCTCCACAGGATGCACCACATAGATCAACGTGCCCGGCTCCACGCCGCGAATCTCCGGAACAGTCTCAGCCACCAGACGATCAAACACCGCCGCCGACTCGACATCCCGCAGCTCGAATCGCACAATAAGCGCGAACATACAACCACCTTCCAGTAACACGCACTTATAGTACGATACCGCACCCAGAGTGCGGGCATGGAAGTACTGCCGAATTTACCTCTATGGGATCAAGACGGCGCCTACGGCGCCGCCCGGCCGCTGCGCCCTCGGCCGCTCTGGCAAGGGTCGCGGGACCCGCCTTCGGCACCCGCGACCCGCCAGCGGCCAGATGAAGGCCGGGCGGTAACCAGCACGCTATAGATCAAGGGCGGACGCTCGGCGCTGGCCAGGTCTCCGGGATGGCCTGATCGGAGCAATGCTGCGGTACGCGTGCGGCCTTCGTGCTATCCCGTCGACCTCCCGAAGGGCTACCACACCGCGTCAAGGGGGCGAGCTCGCCACGCATCCCCGACCAAGCCGGAAACGCCCCCTTGACACGGCGCGGTAGGGCGCTGCCAGGTCGACGGGATAGCACGAAGGCCCTCCGCTTCAAGAGGGAGGCAACCCTCACAAGCCCTCTGCATCGGGCGACTCGTTGCAACAGCATCGTCGGGGTACTGCTCGGGCACGGCCTTGCGTTTCTATGCCCTCTGCATCGGGCTACTCGTTGCAACCCCGCACAGACCTACAGACCAAGGAGACCAAGCCATGTTTCTATGCCCTCTGCATCGGGCTACTCGTTGCAACTTTTATGGGGTGGATCGCTACGCCGGACGACTGCACAGGTTTCTATGCCCTCTGCATCGGGCTACTCGTTGCAACGTCGATACGGATGCACTGCGACTTCTCCGCGCGATGTTCGTTTCTATGCCCTCTGCATCGGGCTACTCGTTGCAACGCTCAAGGGCAGCATCTGGGTCGGTGACATTCCGCCGTTTCTATGCCCTCTGCATCGGGCTACTCGTTGCAACAAAGCTGTCGACGTGCTGCTGCCCGGCAAGTGATCCGGTTTCTATGCCCTCTGCATCGGGCTACTCGTTGCAACCCTACCCGGGACACGCCGAGTCTGACCAGCATCGATGAACATCATCATGGGAACCCCCCAGCTGGTGATCTTCCAAAGATCCACAACTTACCCAGTTCGCGCCTCCATACCGACCCTGACCTGCATCAATGCCACGCTTAGGAACCTGCCGCGATGATCTTCGCGCGGCCTGACCGCAGTTCTGACCGCAACGAGCAGCACTGAACCACCCTCAGCCACCACCCAGCGCCACCCCGCACGCCCACGTGGCGCACGCCGATCAGGGGGCCGCTCGCACCTGTTGATCGCAAGCTCTCGCTCGAAGGAGCGTCAAGATCAGGCCGTCTTCAGGCCGTCCGAGGTCGGGTAGGGGTAGGAACCGCCGAGAACCACAGAGATGTGTTTCGGCTCGTCAAGGCCCGGATCAGCGGTAACTTGCCTGATCGGCCCCAGTCGGCTGAGAGATAACCCAGATATACGAGGGCACCAACCAGATCCAGCGGGTCGTCATGGCCCGTGCCCTGCTCAAGGGCTAGAGTCGGCCAGCCCATGATCGGGCTTGGGCGGACTTGTGCGCCTGTCCGATGAGGCTCAGCTGACGACGCGTAGCCAGAGGTTCGTCGCTCTCGGCGCGTGAGTCACGCTGAGGCGTTCGAGTTTGACGTTGGTCCCGCCCGGGCGGTCGAACAGCCGGACGCCGTCGCCGAGCAGGACGGGCGCGATGAGCACGAGGATCTCGTCGAGCACACCCGCGTCGAGGCACTGCTGGGCGGTGTTGGCGCCGAGGACGTTGACGTACTTGTCACCCGCGGCGGCCTTGGCCGCGGCGACGCCGCTGTCGAGGTCATCGACGAAGGTGACACCCGGCACCGGAGTGTCCGGGGCGTGGTGGGTGAGCACGAACTGTGGCCCGGTCCACCCTCCGCCGAACGCCTTGCCTTCCTTGCCCTCGATGCCCTTGTGCGGATCGTCGCCGCGGAAGGTGCGGTTGCCGACTAGCAGCGCGCCGATCTTGCCGATCACCTCGTCCACCGTCGGGTTGGGTCCGAGGTGCTCGGTCAACCAGGACATGTCACCACCTGGGCCGGCGATGAAGCCGTCCAGCGACATGGTGACCGAATACAGCACCTTACCCATGACCTACCTCCTTCGAGATCAATGCGGAGTCCATGTGCCCACCGCATCAGCTGCCCCCGTGCGGAGGAAGTCCCGCACCAACCTACCCGCCGCATGTGGCGCACTGTCATTCGGAGTTGAGTCGTGGTTTGTGGGGAAGGGTTTTACTTGTGTTGGTTGAGTGTTTTAGGGGGTGGTGAGGGCGGACATGGTTTGCCAGGTGTTCCAGGGGATGGTCCAGTCGTAGATGTCGCCGTCGGCGGGGGTCATGGGGGTGGGGCTGTTGGTGACTTCGAC
>JBOHGD010000126.1:0-4523 GCA_050699955.1 Pseudonocardiaceae bacterium
ATGCGAGTCAGGGCTCGCATCGCCACTCACAAGGCGCGGCCCATCACCTCTTGCGTTCGATGACCTGCTCGGTCAGTTGGGGCGCGACGGTGAACAGGTCGCCCACGACGCCGAAGTCGGCGATCTCGAAGATCGGCGCTTCGGGGTCCTTGTTGACCGCGATGATGGTCCGGGAGGTCTGCATGCCTGCCCGGTGCTGGATGGCCCCTGAGATGCCCAGCGCGATGTAGAGCTGGGGTGAGACGGTCTTGCCGGTCTGCCCGACCTGGAACTGGTGTGGGTAGTAGCCGGAGTCGACCGCGGCCCTGGACGCGCCGACCGCGGCGCCGAGTGAGTCGGCCAGCTTCTCGATGACCGCGAAGTTGTCCGCGGAGCCGACACCACGGCCACCGGAGACCACGATGCCGGCCTCGCTGAGCTCCGGGCGCTCGCCGCCCTCGATCGGCCTGCGTTCGGTGATCTTCGCGGTCCTCGCCGCGTCCACCGTGGGGACCTGCACGGCTTCCTCGCTCGCCGCGCCCCGGGCCGCCACCGCATCGATCGCGCTGGGCCGGACAGTGATCACGGCGACCGGGGTGGTGGCCCTGGACTTGGCCAGGTAGGCGCCACCGAACACCGAATGCGTGGCGGTGCCGTCGGCGGCCAGGTCGACGACATCGGAGAGTAGGCCCGATCCGGTGCGCACGGCGAGCTTGCCCGCGATCTCCTTGCCGTCTGGTGAGCCCGCGATGAGGACCGCGGCCGGCTGGGCCGACTCGACCAGCGACGCCAGCACCCCGACCGCTGGCGCGGTGAGGTAGTTGCCCACCTCGTCGGACTCGGCGACGTAGACCTTGGCCGCGCCGTGGGCGGCCAGCGCGTCTCTGAGCTTGCCCGCGGTACCGGGCGCGCCGACGACGACCGCGGAGGGCTCGCCGAGCCTGGCGGCAGCGGTGAGCAGTTCGCCGGTCACCCGCTTGACCTCGCCGTCGGTGTGCTCGACGAGGACCAGAATCTCTGCCATGAGTGGGTCTCCTCTTCCGACCGGTTCCGAGGCGGGGTCAGATCAGCTTCTGGCCGATGAGATACTCGGCGAGCTTGGTTCCGCCGTCGCCCTCGTCGGTGATGACCTGCCCGGCCGAACGCGAGGGGCGTGGCGCGGACTCGACCACCGTGGAGGTGGCACCTGCCAGCCCCACCTGGTTCGGCTCGATACCCGCATCAGCCAGCGACAAGGTGCTGACCGGCTTCTTCTTCGCGGCCATGATGCCCTTGAACGAGGGGTAGCGCGGCTCGTTGATCTTCTCGTTCACGCTGACGACGGCTGGCAGGTCGGCTTGCAGCACGGTGACCGCATCGTCGGTCTCCCGCTCCACCGTCACGGTGCCGCCCTCGACGGTGACCTTGCGGGCGTGCGTCAGCTCCGGCAGACCGAGCACCTCGGCGACCATCGCGGGGACGGCGCCGACCGTCCCGTCGGTGGCCTCATTGCCCGCGATGACGAGGTCCACATCGCCGAGGGTGCCGATGACCGTGGCCAGCGCCCTGGCGGTCCGCACCGCGCACGACCCGTGTAGCCGGTCGTCGCGCAGGTGCACCGCCTTGTCCGCACCCATCGACAACGCCTTGCGGATCGCGTCGGTGGCCCGATCCGGGCCCATCGTGACGACGGTGACCTCACCCTCGCCCGCCTCCTTGATCTTGAGCGCCTCCTCGACGGCGCGCTCGTTGATCTCATCCAGCACAGCATCGGCCGAACCACGATCAAGGGTATGGTCCGAGTCGGACAGCCTGCGCTCAGACCAGGTGTCCGGCACTTGCTTGATCAGAACAACGATGTTCATGACCCTCTCCGACCTCCTCGGCGACACGCGCGAGCGCTGCGGTGAACAGTGCTACCCAGCCGCAGGCAGGGCACCGTTATACCTACCACCCAGCCGATGTTACTGGCGGGTAGTTCGGCGGCGCAGCAAGAGTGAGGCCCCTCACGTCCGGCGAGCCACGACACATTCAGCGGGCCGCGCGGGGTTATCGATGGATCACCGTCTGGGTGCGGAGAACAACAATTCGTGTCGTTCCCGGCACCCAGACGGCGATCAGGGTGTGATGACGCGGCCAGCGGACGGGTGACGTGGCCGAGAATCGGGCTTCATCGGGATTTCCCAGCGATACGGCCGCGTTCGGTACCCCCGCACAGCGCAGTGGCACTGGTACCGGCGGCGCAATGGGTGGCCAGGACAGCGTGCATCCCGACGCGCACTGAAACATCGGGTCCACAACGTCGACCAGCCTGCGCGTCGACTAGCTTGCGTGGGCGGATTCCCAGGCTTGCAGCACCTCGGCCGACAACCGGCCGCGATCGCTGACGCTGTGGCCGTTCTGCTTGGCCCACACCCGGATCGACTTCAGTGTCTCGCGGTTGTAGCCGGCGGTACCGCCGGTCTTGGCAGCGCTCGCACTGCGGCCGGCCCGACGGCGACCACCGATCCGGCGGCCCGCTCCGGTGTAGTGCGCGAGAGTATCGCGCAGCTTCGCCGCGTTCTCGTCACTGAGATCGAGTTCGTAGGTGACACCATCGAGCGCGAACTCGACGGCACTGATGTGCTCGGCTTCCTCACCGGTGAGATCGTCGATCATCGTGACTACGGTCTTCTGTGCCATGGATGAATCTCCTTCGTTCACGTTGTCGAAGTCTAAGGTGCCGCACTCTAACGCACACTGCAAACAGCCACGGCGGCAGACACGCCGTCTCGAGTTGTCGCTTGTCCTGCGCTGCCAGAAAGACTGATATCGCAAGCTCACAGTCACGCTATCGCAGATTCTTGATGACGGGCGTCGCCGATAGCGGCGCTGCCGCTGGCAGGATGACAGCCATGCCTTCACCGACGTGCATGGTGCTGCACTGCACCGGCCACCGGAATGACCCCGGGCACCACGTGAGCACCCCCGAGGAGGGCGCCGGGTGGTCCGCGCGGCCGGTGTGTGCCGAGCACTGGCTGCGGATCGACGGTGGTGAGCCGTGGTTGTGGGTGCCGGGACGGCGACTGAAAGGGGTCGGCTCCACCCTTTCGGAAGGCTGCATCCTGATGGGCGACGAACTGGCCGGTTACGGCCTCGTCGTCGACGCCGACGTCCGGATGAACAGCGGTGAGCTGTTCAGTCCTGATCTCGTCGAGGGCAGGCAGACCCCCACGCTGTCGATCGACGGCCGGGTGTTCGGCGCCGGAGAGCAGGTCGCCATCGAGCTTGTGCTGAACTCGGAGACAGCGCAGCGACTCAAGGAAGCCCTGCGTTTCTTCCCGCTCTGACACCCACCGGGCGCCTCGGCAGCTGTGACTCTCCGGGCTCCGGAGCGCCCCCCCGGGTGCGCCCCCCGCGTTAGGGGAGGCGGAAAGTCACCTCCTTGGGCTGTGTCAGATACTATCGGTGACAAGGCCGGTACGGCACAATCCCTCTTGTGGTCCCGCATTTGCGGGATCGGGACAATTCCGAGGTTGCGGTGAGGAGTCGATGATCGTGCGCAGCCTGGTCACGGCGAGCTCAAAGGCCGCCGACCTACTGCTGGGTATCGACGACACCGACAACCTGCACAGCAGGGGTACCGGACAGCTGTGTCAGCAACTGCTCGCCCACCTGCACACCGGCGGCTTCGGGATCCCGCTGGGCGCGACCCGTCACGAGCTGTTCGCCGACCCCGGTATCCGCTACACCTCCCATAACAGCAGCGCCTGCATCGCCTGGCGTACCGCCCCCGGAACCAGTGCCACGGATATCACCGCGGCGGCGGGGACCTTCCTGGCCCGCCACAGCGCGCCGGGATCCGATCCTGGCCTCGCCGTTGTCCGGCCCGCGGCATTGCCCGCAGCCGCAACGGCGGCGCTGGTGGACTTCGGCCAGCGGGCGAAAGTCGCGGTCATCCCCCGTGATCGGGCACCGCGACTCGCCCAGCGCTGGGGTCTGCACCTGTCCGCACACGGTGGCACCGGCGACGGCGTGCTCGGCGCGCTGGCCGCCGCCTGCCTGCGGCTGTCCGGCAACGACGGAATGTTCCTCTGGATGCCGGGGATTCGTGAGCTCGGCGGCCGATGCAGCTACGCGGAGCTGCGGGCACGGGTCCCCGTCGATGACGCCCGGGACGACGACGGCCACCGGCCTGCACCCCATGACGTCATCGAACTCGGCGACTGGGTGCGCCCGGTGCTCGAAGGCGGGCGCGCCGTGCTGCTCCTGCAACCGGCCACGATCACCCACGGCGAGGCCACCCGGTGGATCCCCCAGCCCCGCACCGAGGCCACCCCGCGCTGAGTCCGTCGCCCCTGGTCGACGCCGATACTCTCGCGCCAGGAGGTGGGGCGTGCGGACCGAGCCGACAGCCGATGTGCTGGTGGTGGGTGCCGGCGTCGCCGGACTGATGCTCGGCACGGAGCTGGGGCTGGCGGGGGTGTCCACGGTCGTGGCCGACGCGCTCCCGGCCCCCAGCGGCCAGGTCAAGGGCGGTGGCGTGCAGCCACGGACGGCCGAGATCTTCGACCTGCGCGGGATGA
>JBOHGD010000127.1:0-4518 GCA_050699955.1 Pseudonocardiaceae bacterium
TCGCGGTAAACCCCCTGCAGAACCAGCCCTGGACTCATTCGCCGGTAGCCGCCAAGTTCACCGAGCGATGGACCAGATCCGGCACACCGACGATCGGCCGCACCTCGATCGAGCCCTGCCCGGCGAACGGGCACAAAGCGGCCAGTCCCAGGGCCTCGTCGAGGTTGCGGCAGTCGAGAATGTAGACGCCGCCGAGGTACTCGTGGGTCTCGACAAACGGGCCGTCGGTGATCAGCGTCTCACCGTCCCGGACGCTGACGGTGGCGGCGGTGTGCTCAGGCCGCAGGGGATGCCCGGCGACGAACACGCCGCGGCGGCGGCATTCGTCAGCGAACGCGTTCACCCTGGCCAGGGCCTCAGCGAAACCCGGATCACCCGGTTCAGACCGCTCGCAACTGTAGATCAGCAGCATGTAATACACAGCTCCTCCACTCACCCGAATCACAGTCGGTCAAAGAGGATGACGAACAGAACGACCGAATCTCGACACCCCGATCCCAGCGTCCTCACCGGATCTGCCGAGCCAGGTAGACGACGCCGCACCAGACGAACCGAACAGGCCGAAGCCGATGATCACAGCACCGCAAGCACTCAGGTCAGAACGCACTCTTCAGCCGCCGACAGTGCGCGGCAGGACAGCGAGAACGGCGAGTGACTCCGCGGGACGATCCCGGCCCTCGGTGGTCGCAGTTCGGCTTCCAGTTTGGTGACGCTGCGGTGTGCTGAGCGGCGCAGTTTGCGGTTGGTCAGCTCAGCGAACCAGCGGGCCCGCGCTGCCTCGACACCGACTCGTCCGTGCAAGGCCCAATGGACAGGAAGAGGAGTAACGGCCTGACTGTGGAAGGCGACTACTAGGTAGCACCTCGAGCTGGGAACTCGGGTCGGAACTACCGATAAGGACCGTAACGTGGCACTGTTCCGCAGGAAGGGCCGTAGCCTTCCCCTGGGATATGGGCGCGGGTTGGCGGCATGGGGAGAACACCTCGTAGGACAGAATCCACGTTTCGACCCAAGTGATCTTGCCGATCTTGATGTAATGGACTTTGCGTCCGAAGATCCTGACGGCTTCGTCGACGCGATGGCGTTGGAAATCGCTGGACATGGCTCTGCGGCTGCGCTCGGTGCTTGCGAAACCATCCACCACACGCTCCAACTCAATGTCAACTCACCGGCCTGGTGGCAACTGGTCGATCAAGCAAATGACTACCTTCGGGAGTCGGGTATCCTATGGCGCAGCTTAAAGGCATACCAACAACAGCGATGGAAGGAAGCCCACGGGTCAGCGTCATGGTGAAGGGTTGCAGCTCTACTGCAGACGCGATTAAGCCGATGGCCAGGGTAAACACGGGCAAACAGTTCTCTTGACGGTCACGTGCTGGCTGCGCTCGCTCTGGCCAACAGGTCGATCATGGATGACGGCGCCCGTCGGGGTCTGATCCGCTCGTCGGCTTGGGCACATTCGACTCGGATTTCTGTTACGACCAAGGGAGGCGGCGATGCCGACTCCGGCGTGGGTGAGCTCAGAGTAGTCTGCCACGGTGAATTCTCGATTTTGCGAGTACCCGATCGACGTACCAGTCGACGTGGCTGATACTCCGATGCCTGTCAAGGGGACCTGCGCGAGTCAGTCCGCATGTGAGCGCCAGTTCCGGCGAGGTTGACAGGGTCTGGCGCTCACAGTGCCAGCCCAACGCGCTCTTCTGCCGAATAGCGGATGTTTGCGCAATCTTCGTCGGTGAATGCAGTGTGGTCGAGTCCAGGGAAAGGCGCATGCCGCACTACCCAAAGCGCGCCGCGGCTTGCAGCTTTGAGCTGTCGAGCAGGTGCAGCTGTTCGAGAACCGGGTACGCAACCCATCGTGTTGCTTACGTCCCCGAACAGGGCGGGGCGCGGGAGCAGGGCGGGGCGCGGGAGCAGGTCAGGATCGCCGGCTGGTTTCCCAGCGCCGGGTCAGCTCCCGCAGGAACCGGTCGGTGTCGCCGGCGAAGCCCACGTCGTTGATGCCGTGCCGAACCACCTCGACCCGCCGGTGCGACCCGACCTTGACGATCACCGCCGACCCGGAGGCGACGGACTGATCTCGCGCCGCGTCGCCGTCGATCACCAGGAGCTCCTCACCGAACGCGATGTCGGCGCTCGCGGCCGTGACGGCCACCTCACCCCCGGTGCGGTTAGCACTGCTGAGGTAGAGATGACCCCGCTCGTCCAACAACGACCGGACCTGACCGAGCCAGCCCAGCATGACCCCCAGCCATCCCCTCGACATCGACGGCCGCATCCAGGCAGGGCCACCCTCCCCGACCGGCAACAACAGATTGCACAACTCATGAACCGACAACCACCGGGCGAAAACGAGGGTCTCCTCATCGAGGTCGACATACGGCCTCACCAAGGCGAAATCGGCCACGACCACACCAGTGACCTGTCCGACAGGCCGCCCCTTGACCACATTGACCGCCCCAGCATCAGACCCACCGACAGCGTAAGGAAGCGGTGTCGGAAGCGGCACGACAATGGGCATACCCGCATCCAGCACCCACCCGACCTGCAACAGTCCCTCCTCATCGGCCCGCACCACGGTCATAGCTCATCCCCTCTGCCTCGGACACGACATCACCCGGGGGACAACCGGTCGGCGTTTCCCAAGGCGCGGGTGGTGGCGTTGGCCGAGTGCGGCACCCACGCCTTCGTGGCCGCCGAGGTCGACGCCTACCAGGTCGGGGAGAAAACCCTCGCCGCGCGCCTGTATCCACGGTTGCGGGCCGATGAGCTACTCACCGCCGACCGGGGTTTCTACTCCTGGCCTGGGTGGGATTCGGCCAGCGCGACCGGCGCGGCGTTGCTGTGGCGCGCCCCGACCCAGCTGCAACTGCCCCTCGTGCGCGTATTGGCGGACGGGACCTACCTCACGGTGCTGACCAAGCCCACCATTCGCGGCCCGCGGCAGGAACGTCTGCCCGGCGCTGCCCGCGACGGTGCGGACCTGGCCGACATCCACGCCGTCCCCGAGGCCTTCGACGAGCGCGGGCGCCCCGTCGTGCACCTGGCCCGGGTGATCGAGTACGACGTGCCCGACCGCGTGGGCAGCGGCACCGGTGAACTGATCGTCCTGCTGTCCACCATCCTCGACCCCGGTGACGCCCGAGCCGACGAACTGGCCGCGGCCTATCCTCAGCGGTGGGAGGAAGAGACCGCGAACGACCAGCTCAAGACCCACCTACGCGGCCCCGGCCGAGTGCTCAGATCGCGGCTGCCGGACCTAGTACATCAAGAGATCTGGGCTTACCTGATCGTCCACCACGCGATCAGCGCCTTGGTCGCGCACGCCTCCGCGGCCGCCGACCCGGACCCCGACTCGATCTCCTTCGCCAAGGCCCTGCGCCTGATCCGCCGCACTGCCACCGGGACGGCGGACATTCCCCCCTCAGGACTAGGCTGACCAATTCCCCGTCCACCTGGCCCAGATCGCCGACCTGCTCATCCCTGAGCGCCGCGAACGCACCTGCCCCCGCGCGGTCAAACGTGCCCGTCACAACAACTACCGCGTCAAGAAACCCGACGAGCCCGCCAGCACCCGCCACCACAGCCCGGCATCGGTAAGGATCCACACACTCCAACCCCGAGCCGCATGATCAACTTAGGCTACGTGGCATTGGGCCCGGGCCGGTGTCGTGACGCCCAGCTTGTGGTCAAAGACTGCGTTGTGGGCTCCGGTTCCACTCCTGCTGCGACCGCACGTAGTAGAAAGGGAGGATGGGAAGACAGGCAGCTGTCGTGTTCTACGTGCTCGCGATGGTGGCCGTCGTGGTCTGTGTGGACGTCTTGTTCTTCAGGAACCACTTCTGGGAGCGGTTGCTGGTGAACGTCGGTATCGTCGTGGTGTTCGCGGCGTTCTCTCTGAGGTTCCTGAGGGGATCATGAGCCCAGCTGCCGCGATGCGCTCACCCATGGGGAACGGCTCTCCCCGGGGCAGCGGGCGGGTGATCAGCTCGGCGACATGATCACGAACGCATAGGTGGCGGTCGGTGTGGTCCTAGGCTGAGCAGGCGGGCGAGAGACGCGAACCCGGATGCCCGAGGCACGGTAATGCCGCCGGGTGGCCCTGTCCCCAGAGTCACGGCGAACGTCGCTCGGACCGGCCTGCACGTCAACCAGGCTGGCCTCGCGCGACAGCCGGGCCACGGTGCGCCCGTAGGACAGATCAACACCCCGCTGGGAGAGCAGCGCGCGGACATCGCGTTTGAGTGTGTTGGCCAGCCGTGGCGGGGGACCCGCTTCGTCCGGACAGACCAGTGGCCGCATCGTCGGGTCCGTCTCCTCGACCAGCAGCCAGCCGCCGGGCCGTAGCGCGGCAGTCATGGCGGTCAGCGCCCTGGCGCGGTGCGGCGCGTGCACCAGGACCAGACGCGCATGCACCAGGTCAACTCCCTGCTCTGCGCCGGCTCGGTACCGATGTCGTGGCGGCCGACCTCGTTGCCGGCCTCAGCCGGCGGCGTTGTCGGCCTCCCAGCGCAGCAG
>JBOHGD010000128.1:0-4515 GCA_050699955.1 Pseudonocardiaceae bacterium
ATTGCGCGGGAGTTGGCGTATTCGGAGCGTACTGTGAAGAATATTATTCATAATGTGACGACTCGGTTGCAGTTGCGTAATCGGGCGCAGGCGGTGGCTTACGCGGTCCGCGAAGGCCTGATCTGAGCAGGCTGAACCGGAAACCACGGCCCAGGGCGGACGGCCGGATCGAGGACGACGGTCACGGCACCGCCCCCATGGCGGTGGTCGCCGAATCCGGGGAGCCGGAATCCCATTGTGCGGATCAGCTCGCTCTCCACAATGTCTGCCACGCCTTTTGTGCCTTGATCGATCGCATGCCGGAGAGCATGCCGTGGAGCTGGTCGTCGTGGTCGCGTAGATCGTCGTGTTGTCGTGCAGGTCGTACGTCTCCCGCTGCACGACCGGTCGGGATTGCCGGTGGTCACCGAGGAGCCGAGGACCGTGCCGTTGCCGACGAGGCGCTGGAGGGCGACGATGCCCTTGACGCTCATGGGCGGCAGCTCGCCCCAGGCCCTTGAACTCGGGGCAGCGGTCGCCGTGCACCCGACCGGGCATGTTCGGGTGCCCGAAGGGGCGATCGCACGTGACTACCTCTTCGGGCAGTGATGCTTTCCCGTAAGGGGGGCCGCGCAGCCGTTATCCAGGCCGCGCGACGCAGCCACTCTGAGCCTGTCTGATCCGGCTCGATGAGGAGGCATGAATGCCCACGTATCTCTCGCCGGGCGTGTACGTCGAGGAAGTCGAGGCCGGATCCCGGCCCATCGAGGGTGTGGGCACGGCCGTGGCCGCCTTCGTCGGACTCGCTGCGCAGGGCCCGTTCAACACAGCGACGCTGGTCACCAACTGGAACCAGTTCACCCAGACATTCGGTGAGTTCGTCGAGGGTTCTTACCTCGCGCACTCCGTGTACGGCTATTTCCTCAACGGCGGCGGTGCCGCCTATATCGTGCGTATCGGCGGAAATGGGGCGGCCGAGGGCAAGGGGTCGGCGGGCCGGAAGAAGGAACTGGTCGAGGGTTCCCAGGCGAGCCTTGGTGGTTTTCAGGTGAGTGCGCTGGAGAGCGCGAGCGGCACCCCGCAGATCACCGTGCAGGTGTCCGACACGAGTGCGGAGAATGCGCCGGAGGGCAGTTTCAAGCTCCAGGTCAAGCGCGGCAACAAGGTCGAGGAGACCTTCGACCCGGTCACCACCGCACGGGGCAAGGACAACGTGGTCACGGTGGTGAACGAGCGTTCCAAGCTGATCAAGATCACCGAGAGTGCGACCGGAGCTGCGCTGGCCAAGCCGGACAACGTGAGCGTGACGCTCAAGCCCGGCGCGACCCCCGCGCCCGTCCCGACCGGCCTGCGAGCCGACGACTACGTCGGCGACGTGGCGCAGCGCACCGGGTTCGGCGGCCTGGAGGCGGTCGACGAGATCACCATGCTCGCCGTGCCGGATCTGATGAGTGCCTACCAGCAGGGCGCCATCGACGCCGAGGGCGTGAAAGCCGTCCAGGTCGCGATGATCGCGCATTGCGAGCTGATGGGTGACCGGATGGCCATTCTCGACCCGCCGCCGAGCCTCAACGCGCAGCAGATCAAGGAATGGCGGGTCGACACCGCAGGTTACGACTCGAAATACGCCGCGCTGTACTACCCGTGGCCCAAGGTGTTCGACCCTTCCACCGGCACCAACATCCACGTGCCGCCGAGCGGGCACATGGCCGGAATCTGGGCCCGCAACGACGACACCCGCGGTGTGCACAAGGCCCCGGCCAATGAGGTGATCCGCGGCGCGATCGCGCTGGAAACCCAGATCACCAAGGCGGAGCACGACCTGCTCAACCCGATCGGGGTGAACTGCCTGCGGGCCTTCCCCGGTCGCGGGCTGCGGGTCTGGGGCGCCCGCACGCTGTCCTCGGATGCGGCCTGGCGCTATCTCAACGTGCGACGGCTGTTCAACTACCTCGAGGAGTCCATCCTCAGCGGGACCCAGTGGGTGGTCTTCGAGCCCAACGACGACGCATTGTGGGCGCGGATCCGCCGCACCATCGGTGCTTTCCTGGTCATGGAATGGCGCAAGGGCTCGCTGTTCGGGCTCACCCCCGACGAGGCCTTCTACGTCAAGTGCGATCGGGACACCAACCCGGCTGAGGGCATCGACGCCGGTCAGGTGGTCTGCGAGGTCGGTGTCGCGCCGGTCAAGCCGGCTGAGTTCGTCATCTTCCGGCTGGCGCAGTTCTCCGGCGGCACCAGCATCGTCAGTGAGTGACCAGCGAAAGGCGGTAGGCACCCATGCCACTCCCCGATCTTGATACCTCGGTCGGCCATTCCTTCGGCCTCGACATGGACGGAGTAGTGATCAAGGAGATCACCGAGGTCAGCGGGCTAAAGTTGGAGCAGGATGTCATCGAGCTGAAGCAGAACAGCGCTGATGGTAAGTACATCATCAAGAAGCTGCCCGGTCGGCCGAAGGCAGGTGAGGTCACGCTGACCCGTGGGCTCACCGCCGATACCAGTTTCGAAAAATGGATCAAGGACTCGCGTTTCGGCAAGATGCCGCAAGCCCGCAAGGGCGGCGCCATCATCGTGTTCGACTACGAGGGAAATGCGATCAAGCGTTACAAGCTGACCAACGCCTGGCCCAAGAGCCTGGAGATCGGCACGCTGAAAGCCGGGGACACGAGCGTGCTCACCGAGAAGCTCGTGATCACCTACGAGGAGCTGGACGTCGAGTGATGCGCCGAGGTCTGAGCGCGGTAAATCACGGGGACAGCGGCGAGGTACGTGTCGGCCCACCCGTCCCCGAGCAGGAACAGCGCGAGACGATGTGCACGGAGTTCCCGTTCGAGCTCCCCCGTGGCTACGTGGACGGCTCGGGAACGGTGCACCGCTCCGGAGTGATGCGGCTGGCCACGGCTCGCGATGAGCTGGTCCCGTTGCGCGATGACCGGGTCCGCGAGAACCCCGCATTCCTCACCGTCGTGCTGCTGGGCCGGGTGATCACCCGGCTCGGCAGCGTCACCGACGTCCACGCCGGAGTCATCGAGGACCTGTTCGCCTCGGACCTCGCATTCCTGCAGGATTTCTACCGCCGGATCAACACCGAGGGGCACACCCGGGCGGCGGTGACCTGCCCGGATTGCCAGCATCGATTCACGGTGGACATCGCTGGTGGGCGCCTGGGGGAATCGTGACGTACGCGGCCGAGCGGCTCCATGAGGAGGTCGCGTACATCGCCTATCACTTCCATTGGAGGCTCGACGACATTCTCGATATGGAACATGCCGAGCGTCATCGGTATGCGGCAGAAATCGGCAAGATCAACACGCGGATCAATCAGGGCCGGTGAGCGGGCATGTGGCCATGGCAGCGGATGCGGCAGGCCGACCGGCCCACCGGGCACCCTGCTGAAGGTCCGGCCGCACCGGCCGCACCGGTGGCGGCACGTCGGGCCGAGTGGTCGACACTGCCGCCGATCCAGCGCAGCGTCGGCGCCATGCGCCCGGTCGCACCGCAGCAGGAGTTCGGCGACTCGTTGGTGTCCTGGCGCAACCCGTCGTTGCTCGCCCCGCTGGGCCATCTCGTCTCAGCAGATGCCCCGGCCGGTGTGATCCATCGGCTGATCGAGCCGGCCGCACCGACCCTTTCCGCCCCGGTCCACGCCGAGCTGACCTTCGCCAACCCGGCTCGGCGACGCGCACCGTCGGGCAACATCATCCAACGGATGCTCGCGGCGGCCTCGTCACGGGCCGGCCAGGAGCCCGAACCACCCAATATGGAGCCATATCGGAGTGAGACCGAACTGGTCACGCCACCGCCGTCGGCCGACCCTGTCACGCTCCCTGCCCCCCAGTTGGCACAGGCTGCACCGGTGCAGCGCTCCGTGCCTGGTGCCGTGTCGCCTGGTGCTGTGTCGATGACTCGGGCGCCATCCCCGGCTATGCCGGTCCTCGAACTTCCCGTGATCGCCACACCGCCGGCCATGACGGAGACCCCGGGGGAGGCCCAACCCGAGGCCGCTGATGCGCCACCTCAGGTGGAGTCGTCGCCGGTGGCTGAGGTGGATGAGACGCCGACGCTGGAGGTGGATGAGGTGCCGACGCTGGGGGTGGGCGGGTCGTCGGCTGCCCCGTTGGCGCCTGTGTCGCGGTCTGCCCCGTTGGCGGGTGTGCAGGGTGGTGGTGGCGGGTCGGCTGGGGTGTCCGGGCCGGTGCCTCGGGCTGGCGCTGGGGTGGTTGAGGCTGGGGTGGTTGCGGCGGGGGTTGTTGAGGGTTCTGGTGGGTCGGTGGTGGAGCCGGTGGTTGCGCGGGTGGTGGGGGCTGGTCCGGGGTCGGCTGTTGGTTCTTCTGTGTCGTCTCCGTCGTCGGCGGGGTCTTCGTCGGCTGGGGTAGGTGTGGTGCCGACGCTGGGGGTGGGCGGGTCGTCGGTTGCTCCGTCGGTGGGTGTGGGGGGTGGTGGCGGGTCGGCTGGGGTGTCCGGGCCGGTGCCTCGGGCTGGCGCTGGGGTGGTTGAGGCTGGGGTGGTTGAGGCTGGGGTGGTTGAGGGCTC
>JBOHGD010000129.1:0-4256 GCA_050699955.1 Pseudonocardiaceae bacterium
CAGGCTTCGCTTCATGCTACGGACCGCTCAGTCGCTCCCCCATCAAGGGCTTTCGACACTGGGCTTCGACCCGACCCGTTTCCAAGCCGAGCCGCCAGTCTGCTACCGGGCCTCCTGGCAGCTACCCGGACCGGACTCACACCGGCAAGCGACGACGAGCTGACAACAGAAGATCAACCACCTACACAGTCAACCTCCTATCTGCTGGGCGCACGGACGAAGCTCATCGCCGCCGATGTCAAGACTGGTCTCGCCATCGCCAGACCCCAACTTGAGCGGATCGACGTCGACGGCGTCGAGTATTTCATGCACCCGGAGACACCAGCCCTGCTCGACTCATACCGCAGCCGCGCGCAGGGGGTCTTCCTGCTCCCCGGCTTCGACGAGTACCTGCTGGGCTACCAGGATCGCGGCGCGGCGCTGCCCCGCGAGTTCGCCCAGCGCATCGTCCCCGGCAACAACGGCATGTTCCAGCCGACCGTCATCGCCGACGGCCAGGTCATCGGCACCTGGAAGCGAACCGGTCGCGGCGCCGAGCAAACCGTGCTCGCCACTCCGTTCACCTCATTCTCGAGCACGGTTCACGACGCGATTCCACGGCTGTACGACGCCCTTCCCTAAAGAGGCTTCGCCTCGGACCGCCGAGGTGGTGGCTGGGTTGGTAGGTGACGTGGCGGCTGGGTGAGGGCAGGGTGGCGGGGTTGAGCTGGTACCGCACCGGAGGTGTGGCTCGCCCTGCACCAAGCCCTCCGGGTGATCAACCACCACGTCGACGACTAGCGGTTCCCGCGTCGTGCATGCACCGCGTCGGACGCTGGTCGATGGTGGGCTCAGGCAACGGGGGGCCGTTCAACCTGCGGTCCGAAGAGATACTCGGTCTTCGCCGAGCACAGCGCGGGCCAGCCCCGGACGCGTCCGTGAGCCGGGCGCACGTCCACGAGCCACATAAGCCGGATCGTAGTGGCGTTACTCCACGTGCGAGATCGAGCAGGCGGGCGCGGCTCAGACAATGGAAGCCGCCAGCGTCACCATGCGATCGTACGACTTGCACGGACAGAGTGGGGTAAGCGACCTCTCCCTGATGTAGGCGGCAATCGTCGGAGAGTCGGACTCCGTATACTCCGGTGCACGCCGGACTCGGGTCGCCTGCTGGAGGGCCTTCTTCGGCTGATGGATGCGCTCAACGTCTCGACGTTCACGCGGCAGCTTGTCCCTCCAGGCGCGAGGCCGGACCGCCTCCACCGCGTCCGGGAATAGGAACCACCACGCCTCGATGGCCTGCACGGGTACCACGGGGTGTCCGCCAATCGTGGTGAGCTGCCTCGCGAGGTCCATAGCGACGACGCCGTCGGGATCGTGTCCGTCCGCGTCGCGGTGCACGACCACCGCTGCGACGTGGCCGTCATTGGCCTCGAAAGCCTGTACCGTGCGCCGCAACTCGTCGACCCAGTCGCGAACGGCATTCGGCTTCGCTTCACGGGTCAGTGATACCGGGCGGCGGAGGGACCGGACGCGGCCGGCGAGCGACGCATTGGCGCCGATCAGCAAGTGCGTGATGCTCTGCGAGTCGTTCACGCTCTCGCCGAATACGAGCACCGCTCCCTGCTTGTTCGGGCGGGCGTTGTTCGTCATGCCGGGACGCCGCGGATGACGCCCGAAAACCACAGTTCTCCCGGACCCCAGTCGGAGGCCTGCACCGCGCGTGCGATCTCGTCGGCTGAGGCGGCGGGAATGCGGGAGGCGCCGGTCTCCGGGTCGCGGTCGCAGACGATGATCTCTTCGGGGCGTAGCCGGTTCACCAGCGTCGGCGAGTGTGTCGCCGCGAGGATCTGGGTCCGGCGGCTGGCGGCGCGCAGCCGGTCGAGCAGGACATCCATCGCGTAGGGGTGCAGGCCGTGGTCGATCTCCTCGATCGCCATGAACGGAGGCGGGTCCGGCTCGTGCAGGGCCGCGAGCAGCGCGAGCAATCGCACGGTGCCGTACGAGGCGTCCGCCAGGTCGATCGGTCCGGCCACACCGCGCTCACGGAGCTGCACGGACACAGCTTTCGCAGCTCCTCCGACCGGTACGAGCTGCACGCCCTGCAGCCCGGGGAGGCAGCGCGCAAGCTCCTGCGTGAGCAGCTCCCACGAATCCGGGTCGCGCATCCTGATGCGGTTCAGCGCATCAGCCAGGTTGCTGGCGTCCTGCGCGATCGTCGCTCCGTACTCGCGGGCAGGCTGGCGCGCTGCTGAGACGTCGGGTTCGAACACGAGGACTCTGGACAGGAAATCGGTAAAACTCCGGATGCCCAGCCCACCCTCGCTGTCGGACAACTTCGGGAGAGTCGCAAGCCCGGTCGTTTGGTTACTCGCCAGACTGCGGGAAAAGGTCTCCTGCTCGTCTTCATAGATGGTTACCCGATCGCCGCTGACCTTGATGCGCCGGCCACGGCCGCCCCTGCGCTTGAAGGTGAACTCCTCCTGGCGTGAGATTGACTTGCCATGCCTTGCCAGCCGCAACCGGTACCGATCGGGTGCGTTCTCGCTGGCATTGGCAGTGACGAGACCCTCGATGACGAGCTCGACGGCCCCGGGCTTGGCGGATTGGCGCTGGATGTGGTCGAAACCGTTCCACTCCTGCAGCGCTGCTGCCAGGTCGAAGCGCACTGTCGTGGCCAGGAAGCGCAGCACGTTGAGCACGTTGGTCTTGCCCGAGCCGTTCGGCCCGATGAGAACGTTCAGCGGGCCAAGCCGCAAGTCAACCCGCCCCAGGGAGCGGAAGTTCCGCGCCTGGATGCGCGTGACAGGGAGCTTCATGCTCGACCCCTCTCTGCGGTGTCGCTGCCATCATGTCGCGCGGCGGCGTGCCCTGCGGCCCGCGGGCCCCTCGGCGTGGCGTCCCGGGGCGTCCGGTCGCACGCTGCTCGCCAGATGCGACGGACCCGGCCCCCGCCGGGCCAGCTCGTCCTCGCGGTTGACCGCGAGGTTCATGGCCTCACTCCTCGACGGGCGTACTGAACGCAACCGTCGAGGTAGGGCGAGCCGCAACAGGAAGTCGGTCCGAGCGGCTACGGTCTTCGTGGATCAGGGAGACGCGGATGACGAGCAGCACCATCGAGCGTGACGTGTACCGGCTGCCGCTGTACACCCCGCCGCAGGCTGCGCGCATCGTGGCGGTTCCTCCGGCGACCCTGCGGAACTGGATGCAGGGTTACTCCTACAAGACGTTCAGTGGCGTCGTCGAGGCCTTCCCGCTGATCACGACGACGCGTACCGGCAGATCCCGCGCCCCGTCGCTGCCGTTCCTCGGCCTCGCCGAGGCGTACATTCTCGCCGCGTTCCGGGCGGCTGGGGTTCCGATGCAGCGAATCCGTCCCGCCATCCACTGGCTCGACCAGAACATCGGGCTCCCTGCCGCCCTCGCCAGCGAACGGTTGAAGACCGACGGTGCCGAGATTCTGTATGACTTCAGCCGCCAATCCGCCTCCGCAGAACCCGACGCCGCCAGCGCAGTCGAGGACCTTGTCGTGGTGCGAAACCAGCAGCGCGTCTTCGTTCCCGTGGTGAGCGACTACCTGCGCACTGTGTCCTACCAGGAGGGATACGTCGAACAGATCCGACTCCCCCAGTACCAGATGGTCGACGTGATCGTCGACCCGCGAATCAACTCGGGAACACCGACCGTCGCACGTCGTGGCATCCGGGTCGCTGACGTCGTGTCGCGACTGGCTGCTGGTGAGTCCGCTGAAGACGTCGCCCACGACTACCGGCTCGACCCGCAGGAGATCGCTCCACTCGCCGCCTGGGCGCAGTGACGGTGAGAACCGCAGACCTCAGCGATCTGTGGTTCTTCCTCGATCGAGGCCTCGGCTCCGTCGTGGTATCGGGTGCCCTGCGAGCCCGGGGGTGGCAGCTCACCACGATGGACGAGCGGTACGGCGCAGAACGCAGCCGATCCAGTCAGCGACGCCGACTGGATCGGGGAGGCCGCCCGCCACGATGAGGTGCTGCTGTGCAAGGACAGGGCCATCGCCCGGGGCCCAGCCGAGGCCATGGCCGTGTACTGCAACGACGCCCGGGTATTTGCGCTCGCGCACGCGGGCGTCATCGGCCCCGACATGGCCGACCTGTTCCTGGAACAGCTTATTTAATCCGAACTTACTTGATCTTAGTGGCCGTGGAAGCATCCTGAGCTGGGGCTTTGCTGGTTGGCCGGGAGGACTCTGTGTCTACCGGCCACCCAGGCCCAGCGGAATCGGCGCGCCGAGGAGTTCG
>JBOHGD010000130.1:0-4124 GCA_050699955.1 Pseudonocardiaceae bacterium
GCTTTCGGCGTCGGTGGCGGTGATGTCAGCCCTGGCCTGGTATGACCCGCCTGCACGGCAGGCGTAGTGCACGGTGAGGGTGAAGCCCTCAGCGTCGGGCAGGGTGGTCACGGGAAGTTCAGTGACGACGGGGGTCCATGCGCCGACCCCGGCTGACGGGTTCTTGTATCGCATCTTCATGACCACGGTGTGTTTGGCGGGGATGGTGGTGCACCAGACTTTCAGGGTGTCATAAACGAGGTCCGCGCGGACCTTGGGGCCGGTGGCGGAGAACTCCGCATGACACGCCTTGCTCGGATCGTGTACCGGCGCACACGAGTCCGGTCCAGCCTGAGCGAACAACGCGGCCGCGACGGCAGCCTGCAACGAGCGCATCACGTCGAAACTCCCCCCCCGGGACGGGTTGTTACTCACCGTGTCAAGTGGTACGCACACAGTGCCCGGAACGTGAGTCTGTCTTGCGGTGGCGCAATGTGGTCTTACGGAAGGCGCCTTGATGTGGTAGCGAACGGTCTGCGCTAGGCGGCGACCAGGCGTTCGCGGAGTTCGGCCACGTCGGGGCTGGCATTCGATGAGTTTGATCAGCCGGTGAGTGCGGGCGAGTGCCTTGCGTTCCTAGATGCTGCCTCCTTGGGAGACCTCCTGCTGTCCGGTGGGCGCTGCTGCTGTGGTAGGGCGACCCGGTCTGGCAGCTCTGGATGCGGGCGGGCCTCCGCCACACTGAGTCACGTTATCTTGGCCGCAGTTTCGGCACGCATGTTCGTTCCACCCGGTCGGGCGTTGGAACAGCGCTCCGCTGCCTCGGTGGGGGAACCGAAGTAGCCGGACCAGTTCGAACCCCTCGCGCCGGTAGTACTCGTGTAGCCGTTCGTTGCTGGCCCAGGCGTCGAGCCGCAGCCAGGGCTTGTCTGCCTCGGCCGCGCGCTGACTTGCCCAGTCCAGCATCGCCGAACCGATACCTCGGCCGGCCTCGGAGCGGGCTACCAGCATCCTGTGTGCGTAGAGCGCCGCTGCCGGGTCGTCCTCCGGTTGCCACAACTCCGGGTCAGCTCGGGAGTCCAGCTTGATCGTCGCTGTGATCTCTCCGTTGTCGTTTCTGACGCCCCACACTTCTCTCGCACCGATGTCGGCCGCGATGCGTGCCTCGACTCCGGGCATGTTCTGCCACTGATCGAGCCCTTGGGCTGCCAGCCAGGACACCGCCTCGCGGTATAGCGCGATGACCCGTTGGGTGTCAGATGGGCCTGCAAGGCACAATGTCACGGATCACTCCGCGTTGGTCTCCGTTGTGGGTCGCTGCCGTTCCCATGCGATCACATGACGATCACCGGGCAGTACGTTGATCACCACTCGGACGGGTTTTCCTTCCACGGTGATGCCGGTGATGATGTGCACAGCGACTGGTGTACCGGGACCGAGCTTGAGGCGGTGTACCTCGTCAGGTGTCGGCATCCGGACATACACCTCGTCCAGCGCTCTCACCTGGTTGTAACCCAGCTCAACGAGCACCCGGTTGGCTCCTCGGGCGATGTCGTTCGGGGACATGATCTCGGAGTCGTCGACAAGCTCCAGCGGGAAGTATGAATCGTTGATGAAGTAGGGCTCACCGTCCAGGCTGCGGACTCGTCTCCGTACCACTGTCACCGCGTCTTCACCCTGCACAAGCCGTCGCGCAACTTCTCTGGGCGGCGTGACGATCGCGACCTCGATCGTCTGCGAGGGCTTCCGCCCTTCGGCAGTGTGTTCCGTCATGAACTGGTCCATCTCGGGCGAGGCTGGACGTGGACGAAACTCCGCCTGGGGCCTGTAGATGAGGTGCCGTCGCTGGCGTACAAACGATCCTCGACCGGACTCGCTGGTGACCAGGCCCTCGTTGGATAGGGCCGACAGCGCGGCGCGCACCGTGGTGCGGGAGACCCCGTATTGCTCACAGAGTGCGGCTTCGCTGGGGAGCGTGTCGCCAGGTTCCAGCTCACCACGATTGATCCTGCCGCGCAGCTCGTCTGCGATCTGCCGGTGCTTCGGGTGGGCGGGCACAGGGGCGCCTTCCTGTTAGAGCTGGTCACTACTGGCGCGACAGTACCGGCATCTCTGCGGCTAGTGCAGACGTCATACCTGTTGATATAGGTATACCTGATGTGATAGCTTGCGATCATGAGTGCAAGCGTCAGTCGCAGACCTGCAGGACCCCGGGGGCGTGGGGTGAGTGGCGCGGCTCTTGTGTTGTCGGTGGTGGATGCCCGTACGGGGGAGTCGCATCGGGTGGCTGTTGAGGCGGCGGCGTTGCATCGGCGTTCGGGGCGCTATCCGGCGCTGTGTGGTGTCGAGGTGATCACGGCCAGTCTGACGGCGGCGGCTGGTCGGGAGTGTCGGGGCTGTGTCACGCGGGCAATGGGGAGTGGTGGGGGTGGAGACGTTCAGCGAGGGTCAGTCCGATCGGGCGGTGCTCGTGTTCCGTGGTCTGGATGGGTGCGCGGCGACGGTGATCGTGATGCGTAGACGTGGCCAGGTGTGGCTTGTGTTCCATGGTGCGGAGAAGACCACCGTGGTCATGAGCGACACGCACGCCGCTCGGTTGATCGAGGCCCTGGGTGCGGCGTCTCGGGGGCCGTGATGAGCGATGTTCTTCTCGTTTCTGGTGGGTTGCGTGGCTCGGCGCGGGAGCGGGTCGCTGCGGTGGTGGCGCAGCGGTTCGTTCGCGGTGGGGTGCCGATTCGGGAGTTGGCTGCTGAGGTGGGGTCAGCGGCCGAGTCTGGTGCGTCGGCTGTTGACCGAGGCAGGTGTACATGCCGAGGACACGTCCCGGGTGGGTGCCGTCGAGACCGAGCTTGTGTCTGCGCTCGTGGCTCGCTATCGCGAGGGTTTTCCGATCCGCACCACCCGCTCTGGGGGACGAGATGAGTCCCCGCCCTGTGACTCCTGGCCCGTGGTCTTCTTCCCGCCACGGGTCAGGTCCTTACTCCGGTCCCCGCTGCCGCGCACGCCGACCCCCGGCAGGTGCGATGCACGCGGCGGCGGGCCGGACCCTGCCCTGACCGGTCGCCATGACACCCCGAAGTCATGGCCACCGGCCAGGGCCGTCCTTTTTCCTCCTCACCGAACTCGATGACCACGCCGCGCAAAATCAAGAAAGAGAACCCGAGTAATGAAGAGAAACCAACCAGGGGAACGGTGCGTAGCCAGCCGACTGATGCGCCCGACGGCCGGGCTGGGCGTGGTCGTGGCCGTGGTGGGGACCGCGTTCCTCGGCGAGTACTACGGCGGGTGGTGGTGGCTGCTCCGGTGGCCGGTGTTCATTGTCGGCCTCGCCCTATGGTCCACCTGGTGGTCCACCTGGCTGACCAAGCACCGGGCCGCCCGAATGGTGAGCAACCCACCACCCGCCGAGACCGGACTGACCATTGACGCTCTGGTCCCGCCGTTCCCAGGTCAGGGCAAGGGGGAGCGATGACCGCGACCAACGGCCACGACACTGGTCACGGGACCAGCAAGGCGGCGGTGAGCCAGGCCCGGCCGATCGTGCTGCTGCGTTACCGCCCCGGCCTGGCACCGGAAACCGCCCGGGTGGTGCACCTAGTGCCCCTGCCCCCCGAGGGGACCGGTGCGGTCAGCGCACTCTGCGGGGCGTTGCTGCGCCCGCAGGAATACGAGACCCTCACCCCCGGCCAGGGAATGCCCTGCTCAGGCTGCGTGATCAGCCACACCCACGGCGACCAGGTCTGGCTCAGCGTGGACGGGGACGTGGTGGCGCTGCTACTACCCAGTCTGCTGGCCGCGGAGGTGAGCGCCATCCTCACCCGCCGCCACTGCGCCCCGGCGGTACTGGTGGTCCACCCGTATGCCCCCGAGCATCGGGTCCTGCTCTGCGGAGAGCCCTTCGGGACGGCCCTGCCCTGGCCCCTCGACATCCACCGGATCACCGGAACCCTGCTACTGCCACCCACCGTGACCCCCCGGGGACCGCTGGGCTGGGTGCATCCACCAGTGCCGGACTCGCTGCGGCTCTGCCGCGAAATCGATGTCATCGCCGCCGTGCGGGTCGCGCTGCGCGACCCCCCACCCGCCTCCGGACCGCTCCACTTCTGACACACACGCGTCCTGCCTTCGTGCCGTACTACTTCACC
>JBOHGD010000131.1:0-4023 GCA_050699955.1 Pseudonocardiaceae bacterium
ATCGTGGTGCCGTCGCGAGTCCGACCAGCCGCCTCGTTTGTAGTTGAACGTCCCAAGTCGGATGTGCTGGGTTGTCACTGCCGGACCATTCCTGGGTTTGTCATTGAGCTCTTCGTCAGTCACGATTGGTCTGCTGGCGCTCCCGGCGGCGGCGCGTCTCCTGCACCGCGGCTGGCCACAGGGTCCACGTGAACAGCAGCGCGGCCCCGGTCGTGATCAGCGCCTGACCGGTGCCCCGTTCCCGCCAGTCCAGCCACGCCGCACACCAGAACGCGGCCAGCATCACCACCCACAGCACCATCCCGGCGACGAGGACGACGCACCACAGCACCGTCCGCACCGGCCCCAGCTCATCCGGCCGCATGACTCCGAGCTCCCACGCGACACGACGCAGCGCACCCCTAGGTCCGGTCACTGAATGCCCACCTCTCCCGTTACCTTCTTGATCAGCACCGGATAGGGTCGGGAGCTGAGGCCTCAGCTCCGGACATCCCGGCGTCGTGACCATCAGTGACCGCTCGTCCGTCCACGGTCTCGCGTGCTGGGCCACATCCGCGTCCGTGGACGACCGTGGACGATCACGCTGCGTGGCAACGGTGGGGAGGGTCGTGGTGGTGTTCGGCGCCGTCACGGCGGTCTGCTCGTATCCGCAGCCGTCGCACTGCCGCGCGGTGATGATTCCCTCGGTGACCACGGGGTCCATCGGATAGGTGTGCTGCCAGTACTGCCCGGGACACTCGTCATCTTCCAGCAGATCGGTATGGGTTGGCGGTCCGTCTTCGGGAATCTGTGACCTGAGCGTCTCGGATTCTTCGGCCGTTGTGGTCTGCGCTTCCGGGGTAATGTCGGCTCCCCGGCCGCGCGCAGTGAGAAACTCTTGCACCGCGGCGACGCTCGGAACGATCTCAGCCGTCGGCGCGGGTTCACTCACCGGTTCGGTCACCGCCACCCCTTCCGCTCGCATTTGTCGGCATCGCGGATCTCGATGATTCGGACGTGCGCCGGGGGGATTCCCGTTATGAGGCTGACGCGCGTCCTCACGACCTCTTCGTCTATGATCACGCCTTTCGCTGCCGGGATGGTCAGAGTTTGGGGGCGCCCGGCAGGCTGAGTGCCGTCCACGTAAACGATGTGGCGCTTCACCATGTCGCTTGTTCTGGAACTTCTGCGGTACTTAGGCATTACCTAGAATCGCCACCCGTCAACCGCTGACATGGGATCGGGATACGGCGGGTAGCCCTGCTGTGCGCATAATTGTTCATAACGTGCCCGGCTCTCCGGGGTGGCCTAGCTCATGAGGTTGGTGGGCCCGGTTAGAAGTGCATCGGTCCGGATGCGGGTGGGGGGTCGCGCAGCGCGACCCGCACCGCAGCGATGATGTCGATTTCGCGGCAGAGCCGCAGCGAGTCCGGCACTGGCGGGTGTATCCAGCCCAGCGGCCCCCGGGGGGTCACGGTGGGCGGCAGTAGCAGGGTGCCGGTGATGTGGTGTACGTCAGGGGGCCAGGGCAGCGCCGTCCCGAAACGCTCCCCGCACAGCAGTACCCGATGCTGTGGGGCGTAGGGGTGGGCCAGTACCGCCGGGGCGCAGTGGCGGCGGGCGAGGATGGCGGTCACCTCGGCGGCCAGCAGACTAGGTAGCAGCAGTGCCACCACATCCCCGTCCACGCTGAGCCAGACGTGGTCGCCGTGCAGGGTGACCGGCCATCCCCACGCCCGATAACCCAGCATCGCCGCCCTCGGTCCGGTGTCGGGGCTGGTCGGGTCCGGGGCGGGTCCGGTGACCGGGGTCATCTCGGGAGTGTCGAGAGGTGCTGGGTCGCTACGCTGGACATGGCTGATCACGCACCCCGAACACGGCATCCCATAGCCAGGGGTGACGGTCTCGTACTCCTCCGGGCGTATCAGGGCACCGCACAGCGCGCTGACCGCGCCGGTCCCCTCGGGGGGCAGGGGCACGAGGTGCACCACCCGGGCCGATTCCGGTGCCATGCCGGGGCGATAGCGCAGCAATACGATCGGCCGGGCCTCGGTCACCACAGCCGGGCCGGTCCCGTGACCGGCGTTGTGGCCGTTGGTCGCCGTCATCGCTGCCCCTTGCCTTGGCCTGGGCAGGGCGGGACCAGCACCTCAGTAGGTCCGGTGTGGGTCGGTGCGCTGCCCACGATCCGGGCGGCCCGGCGCTTGGTCAGCCAGGCGGACCACCAACTGGCCCACAGGGCGAGGCCGACGATGAGTACCGGCCACCGGAGCAGCCACCACCACCCGCCGTAGTACTCGTCGAGGAACCCGGTCCCCGCCACGGCCACAACCACACCCAGCCCGGCCATCGGGCGCGTCAGCCGACCGGCTGCGCACCGTCCCCCCTGCCAACTCTTATTCATTATTCCGGTTCTCTTTCCTGATTATGCGCAGCATGGTCATCGCGTTCAGTGAGGATGCGGATCTGCATCTCATCGGTCACATAAACCACAATCACAATCGAGCAGATCGCGTGTCGTGCTCGCCGTGCACGGTCTACGAATCAGAAGGTGCTCATTCATCATCTGAATCCGGGGGCTTCACCAGTCGCCGGAAAAAGGGAAAAGGGGGCCTGGCCGGTGGCCATGGCGTCGGGGTGCCATAGCGACCGGTCAGGGCAGGGTCCGGCCCGCCACCGCGTGCATCGCACTTGCCGGGGGTCGGCGTGCGCGGCGGCGGACCGGAGTAAGGACCTGACCCGTGGCGGGGAAGGAGACCACGGGCCAGGAGCCACAGGGCGGGGACTCATCTGGTCTCCCCGGTACGTATGGCGCGGACCCCCGGGGACCGCAAGGTGACCCCGGCGCCCAACAGGACCCGGCGGATCGTGCTGTACGAACTGCCGGTCACCTCGGCCAGACCGCGCAGGCTGGCACCGGTCCGGTACTGCTCGACCACCCAACCGATCCGATCGACCGGCAGCGGGTGTCGGATCGGCATCCGCACCCCCGCCTCGGCCACCAGCCGCCGCACGACCCGGCGATCAATGCCGGTCTCCCGGGACAACCGCTCGACCGGGATACCCTCGCGATAACGGGCCACGAGTGCGGCCACAATCTCGGTCTCGGCGCCACCCACCCGGGACGTGTCCTCAGTGTGCACACTGGCCTCGGTCAACAGCCGACGCACCAGGCTGGGTCGCCGACCCACCTCGGCAGCCAACTCCCGAATCGGCACCCGACCGCGCACGAACCGCTGCGCCAACACTGCAGCGACCCGCTCCCGCTCCGGGCCACGCAACCCACCAGAAACAATGAGAGTGTCGCTCATCGCGGCCCCCGAGACGCCGCACCAAATGCCTCAATCAACTGTGCGGCCTGGGTGTCGCTCATGACCACGGTGGTCTTCTCCGCACCATGGAACACAAGCCACACCTGGCCACGTCTACGCATCACGATCACCGTCGCGGCGCACCCATCCAGACCACGGAAAACGAGCACCGCCCGATCGGACTGGCCCTCGCTGAAAACCTCCACCCTGGCCACCACCCACCGCCTGCGCGACACAACCCCGGCACTCCCGAACAGCAGCCGCCGTCAGACTGGCCGTGATCACCTCGACACCACAGAGCGCCGGATACCGCCCCGAACGCCGATGCAACGCCGCCGCCTCAACAGCCACCCGATGCGACTCCCCCGTACGGGCATCCACCACCGACAACACAAGAGCCGCGCCACTCACCGGACACCCCCGACACCCCGCCCGGTGGCACCCACCGGAGGGACCACGCTGCCTTGCCGGAATCTGGCCTGGTCAAGGTAGGTGCCGGGGATTAGCGCCGTCCTCACGCCCGACCTCCCCGAGAGTTGCCTTTGGTTTGGGGCTCGCGTGGCGTGGTTGGCGAGCCGGGTCGAGGTCACCACCAGCGCCGTTGGGTGGGACAGGAACGGGTAGTAGACGTCGGTGCCCGCCCACAACTCGTTGAGTCGCCCGACCAGCTCCCACAGCGGCTGCTCGTGGAACTCGTGATACATGCTTGCTTCGGGCAGGGACAACACGTGCG
>JBOHGD010000132.1:0-4019 GCA_050699955.1 Pseudonocardiaceae bacterium
TTCCTCGATCAAGCGGCTGCTCATCAAGCACCGCTACCCCCCGGACCAGCAGCCCGGCGCGATCAAACTCGTACTGGAGCAGATGGAATCACTGGCCCCGCGATACGCAGCCGACCGCACATGAGCCGACTGACTCAGTGCAGGGTGATCTGCTGGCCTTCGGGGGTCACGGTGAATCGCCAGCGTTCAACACCTGGTCTGCCTTGTTGCACCCACCACTGGCGGGCGGTTTCGACCTCATTCCATAGCCGACGCGGCCCGTACTGAGAGACGGGGAATTCGTCCTCGCTGGCGTCCCGGGTGGCGTGGGTCAGTTTGGCCCAGGACCGGGACTGGAAGTCCAGTAGCCAGAACACCCCGACCCCGTCGGATTCGTCGTAGGGCCAGTAGCGCCATTGGCAGTGCGGTACGCGCTGGCCGATAGCAAACCGGGCGCCTTGGTTGCCGGTACTGACCCAGGACGGGTGCAGCCCGCTCATGCTGGTCTCGGCCCGGTCCTCGTTCTGGCCGACGACATCGCGGATCGGTCCTCGTCGCACCCGCTGGTCGCGCAGCCACATGAAGGAGGAATCCCCGACGATGCCGCCGTGCGCGGTGCCATGCTCGTCGACGGTCAAGCTCACCAGCGTTCCGGTGTAGCTGTTCGCCCAGGGCAGCAGGATCCGTCCGCCGGGCCGGGTCTGGTTCACCCACGGGTAGGGGATGTGGTGCACGGCTGCGGTGGCGATGATCCGGTCGAACGGGGCACCTGGTGGATACCCGAGTGCCCCATCTCCGGTGATCGTGCGGACCTTGCGGTAGCCGGTGTCGGACAATGCTCTGCGTGCCTGGAGGGCCACGGCGGGATCTACTTCGATGCTGGTCACGTGCTCGGGGCCAAGTCGGTGGGCGAGCAACGCGGCGTTGTACCCGGTGCCGGTGCCGATCTCGCACACCCGGTGCCCCTCGTGGGCGTCGAGCGCGGCCAGCATGATCGCCACAATGCCCGGCGCGGATGCGGAGCTGGTCTGCATCGCCCCGGCCAGGCCAGGACCAGACGGATGCCCGTCGTCGACCTGGGTGACCACCGGATCGTCGAGGGCATAGGCCAGCACCAGCCACCGGTCCGGGTCCTCGCCGCGGTGCACGGGCACCAACGTCGGCCACGGCTGCGGATTCTCGATCCAGACGGTGTCCGGGATGAACCGGTGCCGGGGCACCGTGGCCAGCGCCGGCCACCATGGCGCCACCGCCTCCTTCCACCGGGCCAGCTCGTCCATCGCCTGCAGGCGCGTCACCATCCCGGCCCGCAGCTCGGCCGGGTCAGCGCGACATTCGCTCACCGGTCGTGCTTGTTGGGGTCGGCACGATCTGGTATCTGACGACGTCGGTCGGCGTCAGCGGTGTTGTCCTCACGGCCGTGCTTGCCGCGCCTGTCGTCACCCTTGTCGCGGCTCTTGTCGTCGTCTTTGTCTTTGTCCTTGCTCATGGTTGTTCTCCTTCATGTCGTGTCCCAGGTGAGGACCGCGTTAAGGACGGTGAGCGCGTCACCGGCGGCGCGGCGTTCCACCAGCGCGCCACCGGGGACGAGCAACGACGAGGTGCGCTCGCGTCGGCGTAGCGGGACTGCCCGGCCTGGGTGACGCAGACCTGCTGGTGCCCGCTCGGCGACGTCCGGCCCAGTGCCAGATGCTCGGTCCGAAGCAGCTCGTCCAATGCGTCCGCGAGGTAACCGGCCACCGGCTGCCCGTGGTTCAGGTACTCCCCATCCCGGATAGCCACCCCACCCTCATGCACCGCAACAGAGCCAGCCACTCGTTCACCGGGCTCACCGCTGGCCGCCCAGCCCGTCGACCAACTTGTGCACGGCACTGGCAGTCAGCCGCACCGCCCCCTGGTCCAGACCGAACGGATGCACCACCCAGCCCGCACCGTCCTGCACGAACAGCACCGTGCACGGACCCCCACCAGCAGCCAGCCGACCCTCAACAGCGACCCGCCCGCGGTCGGTCTGACTGATCCACTCCTCCGGCATCCCGCTCCATCCCTCGTTACCTCGTTGGCGTACGGCGATGCGAGCAATATACACATATAGTTTGGATATTCAAGTTCTCCTTGACCGAAGCTCCAGTTGCTTGGGAAGCTGGTGCGCCAGGTTCAACTCGCAGAGAGGGGATCCCGATGGAGCCCGTTGTCAAGATCACTACGTTGCGGACGACTGACACCTTGTGTCCCGACACCCGTTCGTGCCCGTCGATCCACGCGGTTGCAGGTGAACCCCACCGGCGGTACCTGGTCACGAAGAAGGTGACCGATCCCGCGGTGGCTGCCGCCTTCGTTCACCTCATCGCTGATGACGAGCAGCTCGGTTACGTACCCACAGAGCTGCTTCCGGGGGTGTGAGGTGATGGACGCGCAGGCCCTCGGTCGCTTCATCGAGGAGCATTACCACCAGCCGGGTGATCGCCTGTTCCGTATGGAGGTGCTGCCGGCCTACGAGGTCGCCTCCGATGGCGAGGACTACCGGCGCTGGCTGGCGGGCGCCACCGAGCCCACCTGGTCCCGCAAGCAGCCGTGGCTGGACACGTTGTGCCGCGAACGCGACAACGATCAGGTCTCCAGCCGGGTGCGGATCCTCTCCGAGCAGGTCAGTGACTACGAGCGATACGCCTGCGGCTTTGGCTACCGCTACAACGGCGAATACGAGGACATCCGGGTGCTGCACCGCGGCGAGCACCCGATCCCGGCCGCCCTCATCGAACGCGACTTCTGGCTCATCGGGGAGTCGATCGTGATCACCATGTACTACGACGAGCACGGCCGGCTGGACGGTGCACAAGTGGCCGACCCCGGCGAGCTGCGCGATCATCTCCGCACCCGCGATCAGGCGTGGGGGGCAGCTGAGCCGTTCGGCGCCTGGTGGGCCCGGCACCCCGAGCTACACCACAAGCAGGCGGCCTGACGTTAGTGCCGGACAGCACAGGGCTCCCGGGTCAGGACAGCAGCGACCGGACGCGGACTCTCTACGAACTACGCAAGGCGGCCGGCCTCAACCAGGTCGAGGTCACTGAGCGGGTCAAGCGAACGCTGCCGGACGCCCGGTTCTCCCAGCCCGCGCTATCGCGCGCCGAGAAGGGCGCCGGCCGGCTCACCCCCGAAGTTGTCCAGGTGCTGTGCGGAATCTACGGAGTCACCGGCGCCGAGCGGACCGCACTGATCCAGCAGGCCCGGGATGCACAAGCCGGATATGTGGACGCCCGGGTGGTGCTGCAAGCCGGTAACACCGCGAACCTGCAACAGCGCTTCGCCCGGCTGGAACACGGCGCCGTGCACATCCGGGCGTTCAACCCGGTTATGGTGCTCGGCGTCCTGCAGACCCCTGCCTACGCGGCCACGGTGCTCGGCACCTGCGAGGACGACCCTCTGGTGACCGGCCGGATGGCTCGCCAGCAGCAGATGATCGCCGACCGTCGTCGCCGCTGGACCCTGATCCAGACCGAGGGCGCACTACGCTGGCAGGCCCGCTCCCCAACGGTGATGGCCGCGCAGGTCGAGCACCTCATCGAACTCAGCAACACCCCACACATCGACCTCGGCGTGATCCACTGGCGCACGCCCGTCGAGGTCTTCCCACATACCGCCTTCCACCTCTACGACGACACCGCCGCCGTCGTGGCCACCCGCGACGGCACCGCAATCATCAACGACAACGCCCGCCTGGCCGACTATCGCGGCCTCTTCAACCAACTCGTCGACCTCGCCTCATTCGGCCACGCCGCCCAGAACATCCTGCACCAGATCGCCCACGACTACCGGAGCCTTCACCATGAATAGGGGCCGGATGCGCACCCAGGCCCCGAGACACCCCGACGGCTGGAGGAGGAGCACGGTCACAGCCGAGTCGACCGCCTCCGGGGAGGTCCTCGACATCTACCACGCGGCCGGGATGCCCACCCCCACGCTGAGCGATCTCAACCCGGAGTTCATGGTCAAGACGCAGCAGGCCAGCAACCCCCACCTGGCGATCGAGGCGTTGCGCA
>JBOHGD010000133.1:0-3970 GCA_050699955.1 Pseudonocardiaceae bacterium
GCTGCGCGACGCCCTCGGCGAACGCGACCAAGGCTGTGCCTTCCCCGCCTGCGGGCGCCCGCCCCGCTACTGCGAGGCCCACCACATCGTGTCGTGGCTCGACGGAGGCGAAACGAAACTGCACAACCCGAGTCTGTCAATATGTGCCTATGACGACACGGACGCTGACCAAGCATGCTGCGCAGGGCCTGACCAGGCGTGCCGCGCTGTACTGCCGGATCTCCCTGGACCGGGAAGGCGCCGGGCTCGGCGTCGCCCGCCAGGAGGAAGACGGCCGGGCACTGGCGCGGCGCCTGGGCTGGGCGGTGACCGAGGTCTACGTCGACAACGACACCTCCGCGTACTCGGGTAAGCCGCGACCGGCGTGGAACCGGCTCATAGCCGGTGTCCGGGCCGGTGCCCTCGACGCGGTGGTCTGCTGGCACGTGGACCGGCTCACCCGGTCCCCCCGGGAGCTGGAAGACGTGATCGACCTAGCCGACCGGCACGGGCTCGCACTGGCCACATGCACCGGGGACATCGACCTGAGCACCCCGACCGGGCGCATGGTGGCCCGGATGCTCGGTGCCGCCGCCCGCCACGAGAGTGAGCACAAGGGTGAGCGGCAGCGCCGCCAGGTCCGCCAGGCCGCCGAGGCGGGGAAGGTCGCCGGGGGCGGGCACCGCCCGTTCGGCTACGCCGCCGACCGGGTCACGATGATCGAGTCCGAGGCCGTGGTGATCCGAGAGTGCGCGGCCCGGCTGCTGGGCGGTGAGTCGCTGAACAGCGTGTGCCGCGACCTCAACGCCCGCCGGATCATCACGACCACCGGCAAGGCGTGGCAGACCATCAGTCTGCGGTCCATGCTGGCCTCCGCTCGGATCTCCGGGCGCCGGGAGATCAAACCCCTCGGCTCCTACACCGGGGGCCGGCCGCTGCTCGGCGAGATCACCGCCGACGTGGCCGCCTGGCCCGCGATCATCGCCCCGGCCGACTCCGACCGGCTCCGCACGCTGTTGTCCAACCCCGCGCGACGCACCTCGCCGGGCACCGGTCGCAAGTACCTGCTCAGCGGCATCCTGCATTGCGGACATCCCGAGTGCGGGCGGCCGATGGTGGCCCGGCCGCGCTCGGATGCCAGCAAGGGCGCCGCCCGCTACCTGTGCCGCAACGACCCGGGTGCGGTCGGCTGCGGACGCATGATGATCCACCAGGAACACACCGACGACCACATCCGTGATCTGCTGCTGGACACGCTGAACTCTCCTGAGTTCGTGCAACGCCTCCGCCACCGCGACCAGGCGCCCGATGACCTGCACGCCCGGATCCGGGACGACGAGGACGAGCTCGAAGCCCTCGCCGCCGACCGTGGCAGCGGGGAGATCAGCCGCGCCGAGTGGAAAGCGGCCCGCGCGCCCATCGTGGCCCGGCTCGACGCCGCCCGGGAACGCCTCGCCACCAGCACCCAGACCAACGCGCTCGACGGGTTCGTGGGCAGCTATGACGAGATGTTGGTCCGGTGGGAAGCGGCGAACCTCAGCCAGCGCCGGGCTGTGGTCACCGCTGTGTTGGAGAAGGTGATCGTGCACCCGGCAGCGGTGCGCGGACAGTTCGACCCCAACCGGCTCGAGCCGATCTGGCGGGCCTAAGCGGACGGCTGCGAAATTCGCTCGGTGTCACTCGGTGTCGGCATATGTCGCTCTTCCACGGCCGCCTACTCCCTCCTATGTGTGGCCATTGTCGCTCATTGTCTCTCGGTGTCTCTCGGTGTCGTGGGTACACAAATGAGGCCACGCTTCGGCGCAGTCGCATTTAATTACCCACGGCTTGCATAGAATCATCCATGTAGTTAGTCTCACGGCCACCACCACAGGGCGCGATTCGGGGCAGAACGATTGTGGAGAGGTGGCTTTCCTGACTCATGTCCCGTCAATTCTCCGGCCCCGCATTGAAGGCCGCACGGTTAGCCGCCGGCCTCACCCCTGAACAGGTCGCCGTCGCCATCGGCCGGTCGGCGTGGTCGATCCAGTCCTACGAGCTGGGCCGCGGGCTGCCCCCCGTGCCGGTGCTGGCCCACCTCGCCGACGTCCTCGGCGTCGGGATCGAGGACCTGTTCGTCACCTCCGGCGATCAGGAGGCGGCAGGTGTCGCCTGAAGAAGTGCACGCCAAAGTGATCGCCACCCGGGCCGCCCAAGGCCTGCCGCCGACCATCCAGGACCCCGCCACCCTCGAACGGATCGCCGCGATTCTGCGCCTATGCCCACCGGCCACGGGTGCTGGTGCCGGGCGGACCGCGCCACGGCCAGCACGCCGCCGCAAAGCGGCCACCGGCAGCGGCCGGGCGACCAGCGCATGACGACGCCCGCCCCGGAGGGCGGGCGCGTCGAGTCAGCCGGGAGGGCTGGCTTGGATGCTACCGCCGAGTTCTCTCGTTCCGTTCCCGAGCAGTTGCGCCGACGTCGGGCAGCGTCCTGGCGGTGTGAGCCGCTGGCCGGTGGCCACCGTGACCCGTGGGCTGACTGGCACGCTGCCGGCTGGACCGACGCGGAGCTGGAGTCCTGGGGGGCCGCGGCCGGGCATCTGCGTGGCCTTGAGCTGTTCGGGTCCTGGCAGGTGCCCGAGTCGGTCCGGGCCGCGTGGCGGCGCCGGTCGTGTGCGTGTTGCCGGGGTGCGGCGTGATCCCGCAGCCGCCCGCGGTGTCCGCCGAGGCACTGCGCACCCTTGCCCGCGGCAACGGCGACACCACCGCCGCCGAGTTGCTGGTGAAGCTGCGCGATGGTGGATGGCTGGACCGGCAGACGTTCCCACCGCTGCAATACGCCGTGCCCGGGGTCGTCGCCGAGGGGCTCACCCTGCTGGTAGCCCCACCCAAGGCCGGTAAGTCGTGGCTGGTGCTCGGCGTCGCCCTGGCCGCCGCCTCCGGCGGCTGCGCGCTCGGCGTCATCCAGGTCGACCGGCGACCCGTGCTGTACCTCGCCCTGGAGGACGGGGACCGGCGCATGCAAGAACGGTGCCGTGCCCTGCTCGCTGGTGATCCCATCCCGACCGGGCTGCACTACCTGACCGCGGTGGAGGGCGGCGCGGTCCAGCACACCATCGCGGCCTGGCTCGCACTGCACCCCGCCTGCGCGCCGCTGGTCGTGCTGGACACCCTCGGCAAGGTCATGCCCCCGGCGCTGGCCGGCGAGTCCGCCTACCAGCGTGACTACCGCATCGGCGGCCAGCTCAAACGCCTGTGCGACGAGCACCGCGGCACCTCCCTCGTGGTCGTGCACCACGACCGCAAAGCCAGTAGCGAGGACTTCATCGACTCGGTGTCCGGCACCCACGGCCTGGCGGGCAGCGCCGACAGCGTGCTGGTCCTGGCCCGCGGCCGCGGCGAGACCTGCGGGCTGCTCAAGGTCACCGGCCGCGACATCGCAGAAGCCGAGTACGCGGTGACGCTGCAGCACGCCGGCACCTGGACCCTGGACGGCCCCACCCTCTCTGCGGCCGCCGCCCGCGCGGCCGCCGCCCGCGCCACCGCAGGAGTCGGGGACCGCAGCGCCGAGATCGTGACCTTCGTTGGTGAATACCAGGATGGCGTGCGAGCAAATGAAGTCGAGCAGAAGCTCGGCCGGGATGCACGCCGCTACCTCGCTCGACTCGCCGAGTCCGGGCGCCTGGTGCGGCTGGCCCGCGGCCTCTACGCCATCCCCCCTAGCCCTGTCCCCACTGTCCCACTGTCCCAATTGGAGGGCTGACCGATGGGACAATGGGACGGATGGGACAGGGGGTACAGGGGGCGGGTGCTGGACGTAGTTTTGATCTACTCCCGGGACCCGCGCCTGTGGCTCCTCGCGATGCGGGCACTTCCCGTGATTCGGGCATTTCTTACGGTGGTACCAGCGAAAAAAGGAGCCATGGGAGCGGGTCCTGGGCCCTGGCCCGGAACCCGTCTGACCCCCTCGCCCCTACCCCTATGGAGGATCTGATGATGCGCACACCACT
>JBOHGD010000134.1:0-3716 GCA_050699955.1 Pseudonocardiaceae bacterium
CTCTGCTGGCGCTGCTGGCGATCGCCGGCCAGAATGCCGTCAACCTGGTGAGCACGGTGATCACCGGTGTTTACGATCGCGGCCCTGCTGGGCTGCTGCCCACTGCCGAGGGAAAGCGCGCGATGGCGGCTCAGAATGCCGCGATGGCTGCCTACGCCGTGAGCGGGTTATTCGCGGGGTCCTCACGCCGCACGCGCCACGCGCTGCTCTGGGTTGGGCACGGAGCAACCGTCATCGGCATCGGCCACGGACTCCCGGCGAGCGGGCAATACATCAGGCGGGCTCGGCATGCCTTATCAGCAAGCCTGCCCCGATGACGGATCATAACGCCACCGGGCCATCCACCACCGCGCAGCCGCAGGTGCGCTCTTGATCTCATCGAGGACATCTCAGGGACTGACCCCTGTCAACTGGAGCTGATTCCGTGCCCCAATCATCTCAGCTCAGGCAGTCCCGATCGGCTGGAAACGGGCTTGAATGAAAAAAGGGAATGCTTGTTGTCGAGCTGCGTACCGCGCGGTTTGGGGTGAACAGGCGACTCACACCGCTGGCGTAGTGAACCAATTGAGGGTAATATTTTTGCCTTGACCGATTACTCTCCGCACGCCCGACATCCTCGCCCCGCGTCGTTCTCGGCCGCATCATGACACCCGCTGTCGTGTATGCCGGGACGGAACACCGACATGACGTCGGTGCGCACCACCAACCCCGGCACGACCCCGTTGATGCGCACACGTGACGTAGTCGGAGCTCGGCGAGCACCCAGTGGACCATCTGACGTGCGCGCCCGTGGGGGCATTGGGCACACCCGCACGAAAGCTCCCAGCGATACCACCAAGACAGGCACGGCCCCGCACTCGCTGCCGGACTGCCCGCTGCCGGCAGTGGTGGTCAATCCGAACACCGTCGAGGACTGGGCGAAGTTGCATGTTCAGATCACGGGGGTGTGCGCGGAGTTGGGGTGGGCTCCACCGCTGTGGCTTCAGACCACCGTCGAGGACCCGGGTGGCGGTCAGGCCAGAATCGCGCTGGCCGCTGGCGCCGATGTGGTGCTTGCCTGCGGTGGGGATGGCACGGTCCGTCACGTAGCGCAGGTCCTCGCCGGATCGGGCACCGCGATGGGCCTGGTGCCCACGGGTACCTCCAATGTGCTGGCTCGTAACCTCGCCATTGTGCTGGATGACCCGGCCCAAGCCACCCGGATTGCCTTGTCCGGGAACAACCGCGCGATCGACGTCGGCCGGGTGATCATCGACGGCACGCAGGAACAGGTGTTTCTGGTGATGGCCGGAGTGGGCTTCGACGCGGCAATCATGGCCGGCGCGCCGCATGACTGGAAGGCTCGGTTGGGCCCGCTGGCGTATTTCGTCTCCGGCGCAATCGCGCTGAAGGGCCCCCGATTCCCGATCACTCTGGCCGTGGATGGCCGAATCGCGCCGCCCCATCACGTCCGCACGGTGGTGGTCGGCAACTGCGGCAGGCTTCTCGCCGGGTTGGTGTTGATGCCCGCGGCCGGGGTGGACGATGGGCTGCTGGATGTGGTGTCCATCGGACCGAGGGACATCTTCGGATGGTTGGCGGTGACCGCGCGGGTGCTGACCCGCCGTTGCCGTGGCCACCGGATCGTGCAGCACTGGCAGGGCCGCACCGTCATCATCAGCGCGGAGTCTCCACAGCTGGCCCAACTCGACGGCGATCCCGTGGGTGAAGTACGGGGGTTGCAGATGCGGGTGGACCCGGGTGCCCTGCTGGTGCGCGTCTAGGAGGCTGGTGTTTTTCGCGTGGCGGTGACCCGGTAGAGCGGACGGCTGTGGAATGATGATCATGTGACGTTGGGTCGGGCGCCGAGGCAGCCGGATTTGCTGCGGACGACGGTGGGCTATTGCGAGGGCCGGGTGGCGCCGGAGTCGATCTATGGGGTGTTGCACCGGGAGTGTTTCCGGCTGTTCCCGGATGAGATGTTCGCTGATCTGTTCACTGATGTGGGTCGGCGCAGCGTGCCGCCGATGATCGTGGCGGTGGTGATGGTGTTGCAGCGTATTGAGGGTTGCTCGGATCGGGAGGCGGTCGACCGGTTCGCTTTTGACGTGCGGTGGAAGTACGCCGCGGGCGGGTTGGCCTTTGACTATCCGGGATTCGTGCACACGGTGTTGGTGGACATGCGGGCCCGGTTGGCTCGGTCGAAGCGGCCGAACCGGATCTTTGAGGTTTCGTTGGATGTGGCGCGTCGGGCTGGGTTGGTCGGGCGGCGTCGGGTGTTGGACTCGACCCCGCTCTATGACGCGGTGGCCACGATGGACACCGTCACGCTGATCCGCTCGGCGATCCGTGGGTTGCTCGCGGTCGCCGACGCGCGGCTGGAGACCGCGTTGCGGGTGGTGTTGCGCCGTGAGGACGACTACCGGGTCGCGGGCAAGCCGGTGTGTGACTACGACGACAAGGAGGCGCGGGAGGCGCTGGTCGATGCGCTGGCCCGGGACGCGATGGCGTTGCTGGTGGTGCTGGAGGGCCGTGAGCTGGTCGCGGTGGTGTCGCAGGCGGGTGCGTTGCTGGCCACCGTGGTCGGCCAGGACCTCGACGAGGACACCACCGACGGGGTGTTTCGGATCGCCCGGCGGGTGGCCAAGGATCGGGTCATCTCCACGGTGGACCCCCAGGCTCGGCACGGGCACAAGACCGCCGCGCGCGGGTTCGACGGCTACAAGGGCCACGTCGGTATCGACCCGGACTCCGAGATCATCACGGCTACCACGGTCACCCCGGGAAACGCCGGGGACGGCGGCGCGGCCGCCGACCTGATCACCGACCTGATCCCCGAGACCCTCTCCGCGGACCCGGCCCACCCCGCGGACCCGGCACAGCCAGACACCGAACAGGCGGGCACCGACCAGGCGGGCACCGAACAGGCGGGCACCGAACAGGCGGGCACCGAACAGGCGGGCAAGGTCTTCGGGGACTGCGCGTATGGCAGTGGCGAGTTCCAGTCCATCCTGGAAGAACACGGCATCGACTCCGGGTGCAAGACCCAGCCGCCCGCGCCGCGCCCGGGTGGGCTATTGACCAAGGACCGTTTCGACATCGATCTGGACCGTGACACGGTCACCTGCCCCAACGGGGTCACGACGCCGATTCGCCGCGGTACCGACGGCGCAGGCACCGCAAGCTTCGGCGCGGCTTGCGCCGGCTGCCCGTTGCGGGCCGGGTGCACCACCTCCCAGGCCGGTCGCACCGTCACCGTCAGCGCCTATGAAGCCGAGCTGGCCCGCGCCCGGGCCCTCCAGACCGACCCGGCGTGGCAGGCCGATTACACCACCACCCGCCCGAAGGTTGAACGCAAGATCGGTCACCTGATGCGCCGCAAGCACGGCGGACGCCAAGCCCGCATGCGCGGGCTGGCCAAGGTCGCCGCCGACTTCGCCCTGCTCGCCACCGCGGTCAACCTGGCCCGCCTCGGCAAGCTCGGACTCACCTCGACCAGCGCCGGAAGCTGGACGGTAGCCACCACCTGAGCCGGAACACAGCTCCCAGCCAACTCAGCCCACCCGCAGCGCCCAGAACTGCCCCCAGCACGCCGACAACCCCACCACGAACGGAGCGCCGAGATCCCGCGTGGATCCTACCGACGCTCAACCTCGAAACGATCACAGCCCGATCCGACGGCCTTCCTGACGCAGCCGTCCCTATGACGGACCGTTCGACACCAGCCTCCTAGGGGA
>JBOHGD010000135.1:0-3388 GCA_050699955.1 Pseudonocardiaceae bacterium
AAAGAAACCCCAAACCCAACCAGACAAACAACACCCAGCCAGGCCACGGGGCCAAACAAACATGGCACTAACATTCGGCACACTGTTGAGTTCTCAAAGAACAAACACACACCATCACGAACCATCGGAATGGTGGCTCGATCCGGGGTAACTTGTACAGCGTACACGGTCCACAACGCGACGTCCAGTCGCGTGGGCCCGAGTCGCACCGCACCCTTCTCGCGAAGAACCACGAGGGGCTTCAGCTGGCTGACGATTATCGGGTGTCACTCCCGTGTCGTCCAGGCTGCCGTGCGGCGAGGAAAACGTACGTACCATCGCCTACCGATGTCAAATCGGCTGGTCAGCGGGGCCACAATGGGGTGCTGGACGCCTGCGGGACAGTCCGGCGGGTCGCGGTCGCCGAACCCCGACCACACTGCTAGGAGACTTCGATACGATCTTGGCCAGATGCTCTGAGTGCGATGGAGTCTCCGGACTCGGTCCCCGGGCGCCAGCCCCCACAGAGCCCTGTGGCCGGATCCATCTCAGCTCAAATGGGCCCGGGGACATTGGGTCACGGCCGGCGGCTCGACGAGGTTCGAGCCGACGGGTTCAGGAGGACACTCAGGAGAGCCGCAAACGTCGGCGAGTACCGACAGCCTGCGCAGGAGCCGAGAAGGGTGATCACGTTGCTTGTGACGCAACGAGATCGACCAGCTGCGGAGTCCTCGGTCGGAGGTGCGCCTGAGGTATGACCCGTTCGACCGACACGTACGCCTCATCCATTTGCGAGCGTCGCTGATGTTTCATTCTCCGGTCATGGGCGCAGGATCCGCCTGAGCTGCCCAACCCTGACGGCTCGTTCGCGGAGAGGGCGGACAGCGAAAGGTTGAGCCGCATCGAGCTCCCTTCACCTCATGAGCGTGTCCGCTGTGGACGCAATTCGCTTGTGACATCCCGACGCGTATGATCGCTGATCTTGTTCCGGACTTGCTGTTGCCGGTGCGTATCTGGGAACGGTCCTCGTCGAAGGTGACGTCGCGGACCCAGTGCAGGCGGTGAGCGGCGTCTCGCCTGGCGTCACGGCTCGGGGAGTAGACCGTCGAGGACAAGGTTCAAGATGCGGCCGAGGCGCTCGTCAGGCGCCTCGTTGGAGTGCGGGTCGGGATTGGCGAAGGCCGCGGCCAGGTGTGGGTGCGCGCCGTCAGAGACCGCCCTGTGCAGCAGGGTCATCTGGGCGGCGAGGAACTCGTGGTCCGGGATGCCCCGGCGCGGGCGCTCGTGCTGGGCGATGGTGTTCAGCAACCCGGCCAGCACCGTGATCGCCTCCATTTTCGCCGATCCGGGCGCCGGGTGCGGGGCGAGCAAGCGCAGGGTCTCCTCGGTCATCCGCAGTGAATTCGGCCCGATCGGCGGGCGCGAGAGAATGCCGTCGAGCACCCAGGGCCGGAGGCGCAGGCACCGCAGTCGAGCGAGGTGAGCGGCAACCACGTCGGCGCGCCAGTGCCCGGTGTCGGGAATTGGGTCCATCTCGCCGAGCGCCCGGTCGACCATCAGGTCGACGAGGTCGTCGCGGGTAGCGACGTGTCGGTACAGCGATGCGGCGCCGGCCCCGAGCTCGGCCGCGACCCGCCGCATCGTGACGGCGGCCAGGCCCTCGGCGTCGGCGACGGCGACGGCGGCCGTCGTGATCAGCTCACAGCTCCACTCTGGCGGACGGCCGACGCCCGGCTCCGGGCCGGGGCGCAACCAGATCGGCTGGCGGGTCATCCCCACATCCTGGCTGATGGGGCTGCCGGCTGACGGTCCGACCACGCGCGCTTGCGAACAGAGTACGCAAGCACTACTTTGTGAACAGCGATCGCAAATTAGCTGTCGCCCTCGTCGAAGACTGGAGGATCGATGGCCCGCGTCGTGATCATGACGATCGGAAGCTATGGCGACGTGGTCCCGTACATCGGCTTGGGTGAGCGGCTGTGTGCCATCGGCCACGACGTGCGGATCGCGGCCCACGAGTCGAGCGCCGAACTGATCGCCGCCGCGGGCCTGAACTTCCACGACCTACCCGGGCCCGACCTGCGGGTAGTAGCCGCGACCGCCGAGGGCGAGGCCGTCGGCCGCGCCGGCCTGCGTGAGACCGTTTCCCTCATCCGCACCGCGGCCGACGCGATGCGCAGGCCGATCCCGGCCATGATCGAGGCAGCTGACGGGCAGACGTCATCCTCTGCACACCGGCCACAGTCCTGCTCGCCGCGCCGATCGCCGAAGCCCGTGGCGTGCCGTGCAGCGTCCTGGCTCTGCAACCGACCATCCCCACCCGGGCCTTCGGTCCGATCGCGCTCGGCGGGCGCAACCTCGGCGGATGGCTGAACAAGGTATCCGCCGAATTGCTCGGCCGGATGGCGGTCCGTGCGTTCGCGGGCACCGTCCGCACGCTGCGCGCCGACCTCGGGCTCGGCGACAGCCCGACACCGGGCCGTGGCCCCGCGGACCTGACCGTGCTGCACGGCATCTCTCCCGCGATCCTGCCCCGGCCTGCTGACTACGGTCCGACCGCCGAGTTCGCCGGCGCCTGGTGGCCGCCGCCGAGCACCTGGGCGCCACCGCCGGAGCTGGAGCGTTTCCTCGCCGACGGTCCCGCGCCGGTCTACATCGGGTTCGGCAGCGCAGGGGCCACGCAAGGCCCGCGGCTGTCCTCGATCGTCTCCGACGCACTAGGACGCAGCGGCCACCGCGCCGTCGTGCAGCGTGGCTGGGCTGGACTCGCCGTATCCGGGCCTGACGTCGTCGTCGACGACGATGTCCCGCACGAATGGCTGTTCCCCCGGGTCGCGGCAGTCATCCATCACTCGGGAGCTGGTACTACTGCCGCGGGGCTGCGCTACGGTCGACCGGCCGTACCCGTCCCGTTCTCACAGGACCAGCCATTCTGGGCACATCGCCTGGTCGCGTTGGGCGCTGCGCCGCGGATCGTCCCAGCGAAGACGCTGCGCGCCGACCGGCTGGCCAACGCGCTCACCGACGCGACCATCGACTCGGCATTCACAGACGCCGCAGCGGTCGTGAGCGCCAAGCTTGCACGCGAGGACGGGGCCGCTGCGGTGCTCCGGCTCGTCCACCAGTTCGTACCTTCAGCACCGACGACGGACAGTCGCCGCGGCCGGCCCGATGCGCACGGCAGATCAGACAAGACATGGGACAGTCTCGAGTCACCGCCACCGCAAATAGAAAAAAGACATCCCATGCTGCTTGACTTCCAAGCGCATGGGATGTCTTTTGTGTGTGGTGTGGGTTTGTGTTCGGCGGTGTCCTACTCTCCCACACCCTGGCGGGTGCAGTACCATCGGCGCTGGTGGGCTTAGCTTCCGGGTTCGGAATGGGTCCGGGCGTTTCCCCGCCGCTATGG
>JBOHGD010000136.1:0-3348 GCA_050699955.1 Pseudonocardiaceae bacterium
AATGCCTGGACGAACACGGTGCCGGCGAGCACCACCACGAGCACGGCCCGCAGCGCACCCACTGTCAGCTTTCCCATACCTCCATCCTTCCATCGAGTTGCGATGGGAATCTATCGAACTTCGATAGGTCGAGCAAGGGCTGGGACGGAGGGTGGGCGGCGGTTTCGCGCCGTGGCGAGACGCCGCCGCCCCCTCCCACGGCACGGCGTTCACGCGCACCGCCTCGATCTTGCCGAAGCCGGCCTCGCCTGAACACAAATCAGACGCCACCCGACTACGCCGAAGCCCTGGACCAGGACGTGATCGGCTTCGCGGATCTGGTCGGCCCTCCACAACACCCAGCCCTGCCGCCGCCCCGCCGCAATCAAGTCCAGATACGCGTCAATGCCCCGCCCCCACAGGAACAACCACAGTTGCCCCACCACGCCAGCATGGGCGTCGGAACCGGGCTCGTGGGCGTAGCAGATGAACACCCGCGGCGCCGCTGCTCCCGCACCGTCGCTCGATCGTTCCCACACCGCCAGCCCGCCTCCACTGTCCGTGCTCGCCACGCCAGCCGGGTATTTCGCACGTGGAGTCGGGTGGGCGACCGGGCCGGCACTGTTGATCATGGCGAGGTGGTGGGGTCGACGTCAAGGAGGTGCAGCAGGCGTGCCTGGAGCGGGTCGGGTTGTGGGGTGGTCGCGGGCCGGCCCGCGGTGGCGGGGAGCAGCCGTAGCCCGGCCAGTGCTTGGAAGATGAGTTTCCCGGTGGGAATGGCCGGGCGCCCCACCTGGAGACGCTCCAGTGTCGCGGCTGGGGCGATCGCGTGGCGTACGGTGCGTTCGACGAGGCAGAACACCAACAACGCGAGGCAGATCACGGTGATCAAGGCGGTGATCCGCCGGTTGTTGTGCAGGAACATCGGCGCGACGGCCAGTGGCCCTTTCAATGCGCCGTAGCGGCGTTCCACGGCTTCTTGGCCTTTGTAGCGGCGCAGTACCTCGGTCGCGGTGATGTCGGCGGGCAGGTTGGTCAGCAACGCATACCAGCCGTCGGTGGCGGCTTCGCCGGCCAGGGCGTTTTCGTCGAAATACCAGGACAGGGTGGGTTTCCCGGTCACGGGATCGGTGCCGACCTCGGTGCGCAGATACGCGCCGACCCTGCGTTCGCGGGCGATCACGACGATACGGACTCACCGCGTCGGCATCCCGATAGTGGCGCGAGCCGAGCCCGCGGCCGAGGCGGTCCAGATCGTCGCGGGCCCGGGCGAGCTTCTTGGCCCGCGCGGTCGCCGCTGCCCCACCCCGGGCGCTGGAGTGCACGAACACCCGCCGCAGCGTCAGCGGCGGGTCCCGCTTGCGCCGCCCGGTGATCGTCTTGGTGTCTTCGACGACCCGCCAGCGGCCCCGGGCGCCGGCGGGTTTGTCTGCGTCGCGGGCGGCCACGTAGTCCACCTCCAGCGCTGCGTCCAGATCCAGGGCGGCCAACTCCGCGGCGCTGACGTAGGTTCTGGATGCGGGGGCGATGAAATCCACACCGGCGCCGACCATGTCACGCAGGTTGGGATACGACACCAGTTTCGAGTCACCAACCAACAGAAACCGCCGCCGACCGGCCATCTTCTGGCACTCGCGCATCGCCGCAGTCACCTGTGACACCTCACCGGCCCCGCCGTTATAGGCGCGGTGAAACACCGGGACCGCGCCATCACCGGTCACGGCCAGTCCGGTCTGGATCTGTTTCAAGTCCGGGCGCCGGTCTTTCGGGTGCCCGAACCACGGCGCGGGATGGTCCGGGTCGGTGTCGCAATAGGCCCCGTACAGCGAAATCGAGGTCATGAGGGTTATTCAGCCGGCCGTGTAGAAATGCAGGCCTATTACGGCTGAGATGGTTGTCGCGAATGTTGCAAGGGGGCGACGGTAGTCGGTGTGCATGATTCTCCAGGTCTTGAAGTTGGCGATTGCCTGTTCGATGACGTAACGAATCTTGTTGATCTGTGTGTTGAACTCTTTTTCCCAGTCCAGGAGTTCTCGGTGGGCGGGTTTCCTGATGGGGGTGATCATGTCGTTGCCGATGTACCCCTTGTCGCCCATCCAGTTGCCGGGATCAAGTGTTCGGAGGACCTCGGACTCACTCAGGCGGTACGAGTCGTGACGGTGTCCGTTGATCGGGTCGGAGATCCATGCGAGCCTGCCACTCAAAGTGCAGGCTACCTGTACGTTCATGCCGGTGGTCTTGTGCTTGCCCGAGTATAGTTCCGGGTGCGAGGCCCACGACCAGCACGGAAGCAGAGTACCGTCCACGATGTACTGCAGCTTGTCGTTGAGTTCGTCAGCGGTCGGGATATATTTTCTGAGGATTTTTTCCAGCAGTGGAGTTATTCCTGCGATCGCGCGGCTGATCGTCGACTGGGACACGTCGTACGTCTCTGCCAGCTCTACCTGAACTCGATTGCGGCGAAGGTATGTCAACGCGATAACCATGGACCTATACAAGCCTAGGATCGGCGGCCAATGGTTGATGCCCGGTTCCAGCTCGGCAGATCGAACCATCGCGCACAGGTCAATGATTTCATCCTTGGTCAACCCTGTGGTATGGTACATTTTCGGCGGTCCGTTTCTTTCGAATTGAGTGCGGTAACCCAATTCTTCCGAGAAGCGGACCGTCGCCCAAGTGGGCGCGCCGTGGACGACTCATCTATCATTTATCAGTGCTCGTGAATAGCCCTCCATGTCCCAGTGCAGCCGCGACACATCCACCCCGAACGCCGCGATCGCCTGCGCCCCCACCGAGCCGACGATGTGGTCCAACTCCGGGGCGATCGCGTCCAACGCCCTCCCGATCCGGTCGTCATTCAGCGCGGCTGCCTCGACCCCCAACGCCTCGTCCACCGCCCACCCGCGCGCCCAGTCCGTCACCCGCCACAGCGGCGTCGGCGAAGTTGGCCAGTTCGCCACCAGTGCCTCGATCACCTGCCCGTGGGTCAGGATCGCGACGTCCTTCCGGATCGGACACGCCCGATCGACGATCCCCGCCAGGTCCAACCGCCGGCAGTACTCCGCCACCACAGGCAGCGCACCCAGCGCCTTCTCCACCGACGGCTGCCCGTACCTGACCCACTGACCTCGCATCCAACGGGTATGACACCACCCGATAGAATGATCAACACGACGCGCCCAGTCGACCCCAACTTCCCTCATGTGCGAAGGACGGGGCTAGCCGTTGCTAACCTGCGGCACCCCGGAACAGCAAGTCGGGTGTGCGGGCATCGGCCGACCTCGGGGATAGTAACTGGTTAGGACCTGCCAACCGAGCGCGCCAGCAGCGACATGAATGGCCAGAACATGGACAGAAACGATCAATATG
>JBOHGD010000137.1:0-3275 GCA_050699955.1 Pseudonocardiaceae bacterium
TGGAAACGGAACCACGATTCAGACCATGGCCACGGAGAAGAACAACCTCCACGGGAAACCGGGAAGACACCAACGGCTCCGTGCCCTACCGCTGATCACAGTCACCGCGCCAGTTCCCGACCCTACACCACGCGAAGTCTTTGGCGGTGGCCGGTCCGTGGCTGCGGAAGTAGCGTAGCACCCACTCGCCGAGTGCCTCGTCGCGTTCTGGGCGCTTGGGGTTGGGGACCCATTCATCGAGCAGCACAAGGTGCTGCTCGCCGTCTCGTACCGGTCCGTAGCAGAGTGTTCCGGTCTGCGCGAGGTGCCAGATGAAGTGGTAGCTGCGCTGCTTCACCGTGAGGAGGCCGGCGTCGTCCCAGATGGCCAGCAGCGCGTCCCGGCGCAGTTGCCGGCCGCCTGCCAGGGCATCCGTGGCGAGTTGCCCGGCGTGCTCGATCGTGGGCAGGTCCAGGCCGAGTGCTGCGCGCCGCGATGCCGCCCCCGCGAGTAATCGCGTGGTGGTGAGGCTGAGCATCCACGGCAGGTCTTCGGCCGAGACGAAATGCAAGGTGCCACGCATCGGCCACGATCTGACGACCTCACCCGCATTCAGCGCCGCCTCGACGCACTGCCGGGTTCCTGGCTCGGTTCGCAGCGCGATCGAGGTGACGGCCCCCGGATAGTCCTGCGCCTGCATAGCCGTGAGCCAGCGCACGGCCTCGGTCGCCGTGGCGAAGCCGGGTCCGGCGATGCGCTGGGCTGCGAGTCTGAGCAAGGCGATGTCGTGCGGCGTCGTCATGTCTCCTGTATCCGAGATCGTCATTCTCGCCGCACGCACCGGATCAGAACGGCGGCAGGTCATCGTAGGAGTCTGGCTCCGGTGGGTCTTGGCGACGGCGTCAAGGATGTGTCAACAACCGGGGTAGCCCCGTCAGGGGATCGCAAGGCCACCGCCACCGGGGTGCAGCGTGGACGCACCATCGTCTGGACGGTCGCTCCCGCGAGCGAGCCGGCCGCTCGGGGAGAAGGGTGTCCGCTGATGGCTGACCTGGCTTATGCGCTGGTGTTCATCGGGATCTTCCTGGTGCTGGCGCTCACGTTGCGCGGTCTGGAGCGGTTGTGAGCGGGTTCGCCGGATTGGCGGCCACGGTCGAGAACGTCCTCGCGGGTGTCCTCGCGCTGCTGCTGATCGGGTACCTGTTCGTGGCGCTGGTCCGTCCGGAGAAGTTCTGAGATGTCCGATACCACCGCCGGCCTGCTCCAGGTCGGCTTACTTCTCGCGCTGCTCGCCGCTGTGTACCGCCCCTTCGGGGACTACCTGTTCCGGGTTTACACCGACAAGAGGCACCTGCGCGCCGAGCAGATGATCTACCGGCTGATTCGGGTCGATCCCGAGTCGGACCAGCGCTGGATCACCTACGGCGCCGGTGTGCTGGGCCTGTCCGCGGTCTCGGTCGTGTCGCTCTACCTGCTGCAGCGGCTGCAGAGCTTCCTGCCGCTGAGCCTCGGGCGGGGCGACGTCGAGCCCGGTGTCGCGTTCAACACGGCCGTGTCCTTCGTGACCAACACGAACTGGCAGTCCTACGTGCCGGAGACGGTGATGGGCCACTTCGTGCAGATGGCCGGGCTCACCGTGCAGAACTTCCTCTCCGCGGCGGTGGGCATGGCGGTGGCCGTCGCGCTGGTCCGCGGGTTCGTACGCAGCCGCACCGACCGGCTGGGCAACTTCTGGGTCGATCTCACCCGCGGCGTGGTGCGGATCCTGCTGCCGATCTCCGTGCTCGGGGCGATCGTGCTGATCATCGGAGGCGTGGCGATGAGCCTGCACGCCGGGGTCGCCGCCACCGGATTGGACGGTCATTCCAGCACCATCGCGCTGGCGCCTGCCGCGAGCCAGGAGAGCATCAAGGAACTGGGCACCAACGGCGGCGGGATCTTCAACGCCAACTCCGCGCACCCGTTCGAGAACCCGACCTCGTGGACCGATCTGCTGGAGATCTTCCTGCTGCTGGTCATCCCGGTCAGCCTGACCCGCACCTTCGGCCGGATGATCGGCAACGTCCGCCAGGGCCACGTGCTGGTCGCGGTGATGGGGCTGCTCTGGGCCACCATGCTGAGCACCGCCTGGTGGGCCGAGACGCACCCGAACGGCCCGGCCACGCTGGCCGCCGGCGCCGCACTCGAGGGCAAGGAGACCCGGTTCGGCATCCCGGCCAGCGTGCTGTTCGCCATCTCCACCACCGGGACATCGACCGGTGCGGTGAACTCGATGCACGACAGCTACACCGGCCTGGGCGGTGGCGTGGCCCTGCTGCACATGCTCCTCGGTGAGGTCTCGCCGGGGGGTACCGGTGCCGGCCTGTACGGCCTGCTCGTCTTCGCGGTCATCGCGGTGTTCCTGGCCGGGTTGATGGTCGGACGCACCCCCGAGTACCTGGGCAAGAAGCTCGGACGCCGCGAGGTCACCGCCGCCTCGATCTCGATCCTGACGATGCCCACCCTGGTGCTGCTCGGCGCAGGCGCGGCCCTGGCGCTGCCGTCCACCGTGAACGCGCTGCACAACTCCGGGGCGCACGGCCTCTCGGAGGTGCTCTACGCCTACGCCTCGACCAGTAACAACAACGGCAGTGCGTTCGCCGGGATCACGGTGACCTCCGGCTGGTTCCAGTCCACCCTCGCCATCGCGATGGCCCTGGGCCGGTTCGTCCCGATTCTGGCGGTGCTCTGCCTGGCCGGTTCGCTGGCCCGGCAGAAGGCGGTTCCCGTCACCGCGGGCACATTGCCGACCACCGGCGGACTGTTCGTCTCAATGGTCACCGGCACCGTCCTGCTCGTCGCCGCGCTGACCTTCGTCCCAGCGCTGGCGCTCGGTCCGTTCGCGGAGGCACTGAGATGACCCTTGTTCAGGATCGGCCGGTCGGGGCAGCGAAGCGAGCGGCCAGGGCGGGGGTGGCGGCCGGCGCCTTCAGCCCCCGCCAGCTGGTGTCCGCACTGCCCGGGGCGCTGCGCAAGCTGGACCCGCGCATCCAGGTGCACAACCCGGTGATGTTCGTGGTGTGGGTCGGATCGGTGCTGGTCACCGTGATGGCCGTGGTGCGCCCGAGCGTGTTCGCGATCCTGGTGGCGGCCTGGCTGTGGTTCACGGTGCTGTTCGCCAACCTCGCCGAGGCGGTCGCCGAGGGCCGCGGCCGGGCGCAGGCCGAGTCACTGCGCCGCACCAGGAGGGACACCGTCGCCCGGCGCCTCACCCGAGACTGTGGACAACCCGTGAGTGGCGATGCGAGCTATGGCTC
>JBOHGD010000138.1:0-2842 GCA_050699955.1 Pseudonocardiaceae bacterium
GTGCAGTATAGATTGCTCGCATGCCGGCTGCGATCTTCTTGCGGTCGCCGTAGGACACAAACTTCATCGCATTCCGGATGACGTGTACCACACAGGTCTGCACCACCGTGTTCGGGAACGCCGTGGTGATTGCCTCGGGCAGCCCGGACAAGCCGTCGCAGCAGCAGATGAGAATGTCGCGCAGCCCCCGATTACGCAACTGGGTCAACACTGACAGCCAGAATTTCGCCCCCTCGGCCTCGGCGATCCACACCCCCAGGGCGTGCTTGCGGCCCTCGACGTCGACCCCGATGACCAGGTGCGCGACCTTCACCGTCACCGCACCCTTGTCCCGCACCCGGATCCGGATCCCGTCGACATAGACGATTGGGTACACCTCATCGACCGGCCGGTTGCGCCACAACTCGACCTCATCAGCCACCACCTCGGTGACATTCGAGATCAATTCCCGGGACGCGTCGATTCCGTACACCTCACGCAGATGCGCTGCGATATCGCGGCTGGTCATGCCCCGGGCGTACAACGACAGGATCATCTCGTCGATCTGCCCCAGCCGCCGGGCTCGTTTTGGCACGATACGCGGCTCGAAACTACCATTACGATCCCGCGGCACAGTAATGGCCATCGGCCCGTTCGGCGTCGAGATCCTCTTGGTCGAATGACCATTACGGGAATTCCCAGACCCCGCGCCAGCCGGATCACCCCGCTCATACCCGAGCTCGTGGGTCATCTCCGCTTCCAGCGCACGCTCCAGCACCGCCTTCGTCATCTGATTCAACAACCCATCCACGCCATCAACCGGCGTGCCCGAGGCCATCGCGTCCGCCAGCAACGCATCAATCATCGAGGCATCAAACACGTCCGCCAACCGCGTGGACGCCTCCGCCTCACGATCCTCGATGCTGCTGTCTTGACTCACGGATAGTTCCTTTCCCAGCCGTGTGGAGATCACAACGGCTGATCTTGGACCATCCGTGGCTTACACAGTTGGCATGACACGCCCCAGCGGACCGAACGCCTGATCCGGACCTGCGATCCTGAGTGCTACTGGCTGTTCCTGAACGTCAACGGCAAAATACGGGGAGAACAGGCGGGCAACCAGGTGGACTTCCGCGCTCGGAACATCGCCCTCTACGACTCGTCTCATCCCTGGCAGGCCACGCTTTCGATGGGACCAGGATCGATGCGGTTGGTCATGCTGACGTTCCCGCGAGCGTTGGTGCCGATCGCCAGCGCGAAGGTCCGGCCGCTGATCGGGACCCTCATCCCGAGGAACATGCCGGGACGCGGCTTGCTCGCGCAGTTCCTCATCGGGTTCACCGACACCGCCGAGCTGACCGGCGACCCGGATCTGGCCCAGGCCCTGTACGAGTGCACAGTCGGGCTGCTACGCCAGCGACTCGACCACCCAAACGGGATCACCCCCCACACCCGTCGACAGCTGCACAGGGCACACATTCGCGACATCATCCGTCGACACGTCGACAACCCCACGCTGGACCTGAACCAGATCGCCCACGCCGCCAACATCTCGCCACGCTACCTACACCAGCTCTTCCACGGCGCCGAACTCACCCCGATGCAACTGCTCAAACAGCTACGCCTGCAGGAATGCCACCGTCATCTGCAAGACCCAGCGCAGGCCACGACACCCATCAAGGACCTCATCACCGCGCACGGCTATGCCCGCCCCGACCAGTTCGCCCGAGACTTCAAACAACTGTTTGGCGTCTCGCCAACACAGGTACGCAGACACCCCACCCCGCGGCCGACCGGGCGTGGCGGATGAACCAGGGGCGTGCTCAGCCCGGGATGTCGACGTGGCACTCAGCCCCCCGCGCATGGCCACCTCAGCACGACCTCGCCCATCGTTGTTCTGATGCACCTGCCGGAGGAATCCGACAACTTCACGCTACGCCTGGTTGAATGCTGGGCCGCTCGACCATCGGCGGAATCGTCCCGAACCGCCCCTGTTCATCATCGGTTCCGGTTCCTGTTCACCGACCGTTCACTGTCCTCTATCCAGGACCACCGTCGTCCCTGTTCAACCCAGAGTCCACCAAATAATCGAACTGCCCACTAAGCGGCGAACGGGATAACGGATCCACTCCCGAGCACCCCGAGAGGCGATACCGGGTCATCGACCTCACCCTTCTTGCGACAAAGGGGGAAGAAAATCATGAGCACCTGGCTCGTGCTGATCAATCTCGTGAGTGACGCCTTGGTGTTCCTGGCTGCCGCCATCGGTCTGACCACAGAGATGCTCAACCGGCAACCCGCGCGGCGAACAAGGTGGCGGCAGTGCCGGCGCCCATGAGCACCAACGCGCTCCGGCCACGCGGTCTCCCAGCACGCCTGACCACTCCTGTGGCCATCAACCGACGACCAGGGTGATGCGACGGTGGCATGGTCAAGGACCCCTTCGACGGGCCGGAACTCAATGCCACCGAGGGCGCAAGGACCGCTCATCCAGATGAGTAGCCGTTGCACGGTGAGTCGGAGCACAGCCCTGCGCACGACGGCGACAAGCCGGTTGGCCCCAACCACGCAGGGACGACCGGCGAGAACAGGGTAATGAGGCCACATCGGGATGCAAAACGCCCTCACATCGGCAGAGGTGCGCGACTCGCGGCAGATGAGTACGTTTCTTCGAGACGGCTCAGCCTCGATCCACCGGCTAAATTGTTGGTGATCGTTTCTCTGGGCCGGTGATCGTTTTGTTGTTTTGGGGCGTGAAGGGTCCGCCGCTGGCGGTTCTGCGGCTTGGTCCGGATTGCTGTGGTCGGTCGGTGCGGGGTGGGCCGCGGAGGCCGTCGGGGTGTGCTGGGGGTGGAGATGGCGG
>JBOHGD010000139.1:0-2832 GCA_050699955.1 Pseudonocardiaceae bacterium
GCCGATGCCTCAGTTTCGCGATCGCCAATGTCCTGACTCACGGATAGTTCCTTTCCCAGCCGCGTCGAGATCACAACGGCTGATCTTGGCCTATCCGTGGCTTACACGGTTGCCATGACACGCCCGGGTGAACAGATCACAATCGACCGGTGAACAGATCACAATCGACCAGGTGACCACAGCAGACTTCGACATCGACGCCTTCCTGGACCAGCCGCTCACCGCTCGCGTCGCAACCAACGGCCCGACCGTTCGACCTACCTGGTACCTATGGGATGACCAGGCGTTTTGGATCCTCACCGGCCCGTGGGCCAAGCTGCTCGGCTGGGTACAGACCGACCCCGCCCTGGCCATCACCGTCGACGTCTGCGACACGGCCACCGGCCTGGTCAGACAAGTCATCGGCCGCGGGCAAGCCGAATTACTCCCCTTCGACATCCCGAGGGGACGACGCAAACTCAGCCGCTACCTCGGCCCGGACGAAACACGCTGGGACAACCGCTTCCGCCGCTATCTACACGACGACCCGACCGAACGCGGCACAGTCTGGCTTCGACTGCACCCCACCGCCCTCACCGCGAAAGACCTCAGCTACCACGCCTGGGAGACGTACACGTGAGCAGCTCGGCAACACTGGCGCAGGTGATGCCTCAATGACCGACGCCGGACCCGCGCTCGGCACCGTGCTGCCCTGGCCACCGCGGCGAACCGGCACGTCCGCCGCTGGGCGTGAATCCTGGCCACCTGATCCCGCGCCACCGTAACCGGGAGCACGACCCCGCCCGGGCGTTCAACGTCGATGGCGTCCAGCGCCAGGCGTACCGCTTCGGTGGTGGCGTCGGTGTGCCCGTTGGCCGGCGCGGGGACCGGCAGCTTGGTCAGCTCGCTCGGGGCTACCTCCAGCGCATTGGCCAGGGCCACGATCTCCGAGAGGGTCACGGCAGGCTCGCCGTGCTCGATCCGGTGCAGCGTCGACGTGCTCATCCCGGCCAGCCCGGCGACCACCCGCAGCGTCTTGCCCCGGGCGTCGCGGATCCGCTGCAGCTTCCAGCCGATCGTGCGATCAGTCCACATCGTCCATCGAGCACCACGCAATCCACCGGAGCCAGCGCCCCTCACCGAGGCCCCGGGGAGCGACCCCAGGGCGAAAAACTCCGGTGAAGGGGTGCACACATGTTAGAGACCTAACGTATCGGTGATGTCGGCGAAGAGGAGCCGATCAGGTTGGTCGAGCCAGTAATGATGGGTGCCGTCAGCTCTAGCAGTAAGGCCGTAGCGTCCACGCCCTGGGCGGCCAATGCGCTGCCATTCGGCCGCGATGTGCTCGATGATTTTCCAGACATTGCGGGGTCCGCCATAGGTGACGGTGGTGTTGGCGCCAATCGTGATCTCGGCCCAGCAGCTGTCAGCACGCAGCCACCACCTGTCGTGGGTCTCGCGCTGAGTATGTGTGATTGGCCCCAGATTAGGTTCGACGATACTGAGCAGGACGCGCAAGCCTGGCTCGTCGAGTATCCGAGGGTCCAGATCGGTTCCGGTAGTCTCGGCGTCGTCGAGGTTGATCACGAGGTTGAAGCGGTCGACGTTGGACAATGGGCTGTTCGGAGTGGAGCGGAGCCACATGAAGTGGCCGTGCAAGTCGAGCAGTTGGCCCTGCACAGTGTCGGGGGCAATCTTGTCGAGTATGGCGAGGCTGCTGGCCAGTTCTCCCCGTAGGTCCGTGACGATTCGCCCGCCAGGCGCGAGTTGATCGATCCACATCGAGGGGATAGCTGGCACCGCACAGGTAGCGATGATCCTGTCGTACGGTGCGCGGTCGGGGATGCCGCCAGCGCCGCTCCCGACCGACAGGGCTGGTTCATACCCAAGACAGTGCAGGTGGTCGGCCGCGTCGGCGGCTAGGCCCGGGTGCAACTCGATGCTCGCTATGTGGTCGGCGCCGAGGCGGTGGCAGAGCAGTGCGGCGTTGTAGCCGGTGGCGGTGCCGATCTCCAGCACACTCGAACCGTCGATGACGTCGAGCAGCTGCAGCATGCGGACCATCAGGCTGGGCATGGTTGAGGAACTCGTGGGGAATTGGATGTCCGTACCGGGCGCGATGGCGCACTGGACAACGAGGCTGGTGTCGCTATAGACCGCGTTCAGCCATTCACCGACGGTAGCCGGATCGCCGCCATCGACTATCGTGTCGTCGTCGCGGTAGAAGCGCGGGACGAATAGATGCCGAGGAGTCTGTTCGATCGCTGCACGCCAGCGGGAGTCGATAAGAAATCCTGCGTCCGTTAGCTCGGCGGCCAGCGCCGTCGCGCGCCATCCCCAATCGGAGACGTCGGTGACCTGGATCATTCTTGAGCTCCGGTGAGCAGGTCGGCCAGCGCAGCGGGGATCGGCAGGCCTGCGAAGCTGGCCGTGATGGCGGTTCTCGGGATCATGACTGTCACCTTCGACGAAACAGTGGATTTTCCGGTGGGAGTTAACGCGATGGAGATCGACGTGTTCGTGTTCGGCGGGAGGGTGGTGATCAAGCCGCCCACCTCGTGGAAGGTCGGGCCAGGTCGGATCATCGAGAGGGCGATGAGGCTGGATGGCACGCTTGACTGGGTCACCCCGGCACTATCGCCGAGTCACATCCCGGCGCAGTTTGACGATCAGCTTGTGGTCCTCGTCAACGTGGTTGGCCTGCTGGGGGCGGTGGCGGTTCCGGTACGGTCCGGTCGCCGCGCCGCAGCAACGCCTTCGCCCGCTCGATGCGGCGGGTCATCAGGTAGCAGTAGGGCGTCTCGCCGTGCGCGGCGCGGAACTGGCGGGCGAAGTGCGCAACCGAGCCAGCTC
>JBOHGD010000140.1:0-2482 GCA_050699955.1 Pseudonocardiaceae bacterium
GCCGATGCCTCAGTTTCGCGATCGCCAATGTCCTGACTCACGGATAGTTCCTTTCCCAGCCGCGTCGAGATCACAACGGCTGATCTTGGCCTATCCGTGGCTTACACGGTTGCCATGACACGCCCGCTGCGGGATCCGGGGGTCGATGCTCGGGTCCCACATCTCCCGCTGCCACCACGGCCGCGGGTCATAGGCCACCGACAGCAGCCGATAGCAGCGCCGGAGCTGCTGACACAGGTCGCTGACCGTGCCAGGCGCCGGCAGAACACCGGCGCGGCGCTGCCTGGCCCGGGCCATCTGGTGCTCCCAGTCCCGGGCCGACCACGCGGTCAACGAGGCCGGACCGGCTGGACCGAGGTCGCTGATCACGTCAGACAACCTGCGCGCCAGCATCCGCATATGGCCGATGTCCACTCGTCCGCCCTGGTCAATGATGCGGAACACGCACCACGCCAGCTCGGTCCGTATCGGCTCCGGCAACGCCGAGAGATCCAGCCCCGTGCTGCGGCCGCGTTTCTCGCCCAGCCCGCCGCGATACTCCTCCGGAACGGTATCCGGACTGAAGCAAGTCAAGCGCATCCCGGTCGGGACCGACTCCCATAAGGCGTGCAGCACCTCGGGCCGGTAGCCGCCCACCGCGCCTTCACGGGCGGCCAGAGGGTCGGGCCGCGCCCCGCTCACGAGCACGGTCCAGTCTGTCCGGCGCCGGGAACGCGGGTGCGCCACCCCGCGGTGAAGGCCTTCCAGTCCGCGGCCGCCCGCATCTCCGCGTCCTCGGTCACGTGCGCGTAGGTGTTGAGCGTGGTCTGCACGTCGCTGTGTCCTAACCGGCGGCTGACCACATGAACCGGCACCCCCGACATCAGCAACGCGGTGGCGTGGCTGTGCCGCATCCAGTGCGGGGTCCAGGCTTCCGGCACCTGCCCGGCCAGCTGGCGGCGTAGCCGCTCCACCAAGTCGTAGACCGACTCCGGTCGCCACGGCGCGAACCTCGGCTCCCGGCCGAGGTTGACAAAGACATAGGTGGTGTCGAAATCATCGGTGGCCAGATCGCCACCGGCCTCGCACAACCGCCACACGTGCTCGCCGTAGAGGCGGTCCAACTCGTCGGAGACATACAGCCGCCGGTAGCCGCTCTTGGCCCGCACCCCGTGCGGATGCTCTCGATCCACAACCTCGATGAACGGGGTATCGCCGCGCCCGGTGTGCCAATCGCGATGCTGCAACCCGAGCGCCTCGCCCAACCGGAGCCCGGTCTCCGCCAGCAGCATCCACAGCAGTCTGTTACGGACCGACCCGCCCCACTCCCCGGTCTCGGTGTCCCAGCTCGCGCACGCCTCACAGATCCGCCCGATCTGCCCAGGCGTCAAGATCGGTGGCGCCGCCCGGCGCCGCTGACGCACCCGGACCACAGCCTGTCGGCGCCCCTTGCGGCGAGCGACGTGCTCCAACAGCGGCTTGTACCGACCTCCGCCGCGAGCGGTGATCCGGTGCAGATCTCGGCCCACGTCCACGCCGTTGAGCAGGTGATAGTCGTAGCAGGAGACCACCGCCCGCACCCGCGCGGCGATTGTCGACTCGGCAAACCGCGCCGGACGACGCTCAATCGAGACCACCTCGGGCTCGTCCCCCGTACGTAGCCAAGTCAAAAAGGCCCCGAAGTTCTCCACCGTCACCGCGTCCCAGCGCAGACCGAACGCATCCAGGTACTGCCACCACAGCGCCAGCGCCCGCGCGTACGACTTCACCGTGTTCGGCGACGCCTGCTGGGCCCGCAGATACTCCAGATATCCCTCAGCGGGCTCCACCACGCGATGGTCCTTGCCCAGCACCGTCCACGTGCACCCACCCGAGGGAAGGATCAGCCGCTGCGCCCGGCACGAGTCCACCACTACCGTTGCGGTCGTCACCCCCCGCACCGTAGGAACCACAGATAACCAGTCCGCAATTGACACGCGGACCAGCCAAAAGATCACTCGTCCTCGTTAACAGACGGGCCCGACCTCACCCCAGATAAGCCTGGATCTGGGACTTCTCGTCCACGCACAACACCACGGCGGCCTCGAGCGGGTGGTGGTAGAGCCCGATGACGACGTCGACGACCTTGTCCACGAACTGCGGGTCGGTGCAGAGCGTGAAGAAGTCCTGCACGTGGGGTTTGAGCTCACACTGCCGCCAGATCCGCCCGATCGTCGAGGGTGACAGGCCGCTGCGGGCGGCCATTGAGGTTCGTGACCAGTGCGTCGCGTTCGGCGGGCCTTGTTTCAGCGTGGCGATCAGCACGTCCTCGACCCGATCGTCAACTGATCCCGCTCGGCATCGGTCAACTCTAGCCCGAACTTACTTGATCTTGGACGATGATCACGGTGCCGAGCTGGAACAATGCCGCCCCACCTGGCCTCCGTGTAGTCACAGAAAAACTGGACATCCGCCGTGGTTTGCGGTTGAATAGCAGGGTGAAGCGCGCGGAAGGCTCGATGCA
>JBOHGD010000141.1:0-2403 GCA_050699955.1 Pseudonocardiaceae bacterium
GTGCCCCCGGTGGGAGTCGAACCCACACTGGACGGGTTTTGAGTCCGTTGCCTCTGCCGGTTGGGCTACGGGGGCAGGTGGCCTGCAAGATCCCAGGCTGTTTGCAGGATCACTGTACGGGCCTGCCCACGGCTCTCCGATGGTGCCCCAGCGCCGTTATTCTTCGGCCAATGCAACTGGTGTGCACGGACGGAGGTCTCCGATGACCCAGCAGGTTAAGGCGAGTCCTCAGGCCACGGAGCCTGACCTGACTCCCAGCTCACCCAGGGTGCTCGTGGCCGAGGACGACGCCCTGATCCGCCTGGATCTCGTGGAGATCCTCACCGAGGAGGGTTACGCCGTGGTCGGCGAGGCGGGGGACGGGGAGCAGGCGGTCGAGCTGGCGCAGCGGCTGCGTCCGGATGTCGTGATCATGGACGTGAAGATGCCGAAGATGGACGGCATCGACGCCGCGTCGATCATCGCGGAGCGGCGGATCGCCCCCGTGGTCATCCTCACCGCGTTCAGCCAGCGTGACCTGGTGGAACGGGCCCGCGACGCCGGTGCCATGGCCTACCTGGTCAAGCCATTCGGGCGCCGGGATCTGGTGCCCGCTGTGGAGCTGGCCGTGTCGCGGTTTCGCGAGCTGGTCGCCCTGGAGAACGAGGTGGCAGGTCTTGCCGAGCGGCTGGAGACCCGTAAGGTGGTGGATCGGGCCAAGGGTCTTTTGACGGCTCGGCACGGACTCACCGAACCCGAGGCCTTCCGCTGGATCCAGCGCAACGCGATGGACCGCCGGACCACCATGAAAGTCGTGGCGCAGGCGGTCATCGAGAGCCTGTCGTGATCCAGGTCTGACATTCGGTCACCTCTCAGCGTCGGCCGGCGTGAGCGCTCGGGCGGCGCGGGACCACAGGGATCACAGGGATCACATCTTCGTCACGACAAGCAACTGATCGCGCCCGCCGCGATACCGACGGGATTACGGTCTGGTGATCGGACGGCGGGTTGTCGGCGTTTAGGCTGCCCGCAGCACCCGTCTTTCAAAGGAGACAGGCATGGCGCAGCGCACCGTGCTCCGTGCGGCGGCCGTTCTCGGAGCTCTGTCGGTCGCCCTGGCCGGCTGCGGTTCCGGCGGTGGCAACACCACCGCCTCAGGCACCCAGTCCGCCACCGGTAAACCGTCCGCGACGAAGTGTCAGCCCGTGCAGGCCAAGCCGACCGGGCAGCCGAGCACCGACCCGTTGAAGATCGGTTCATTGCTCCCCGAGACCGGCAGCCTGGCCTTCCTCGGTCCACCCGAGTTCGCCGGGGTCGATGTGGCGATCAAGGAGATCAACGCCGCGGGCGGTGTGCTGGGTCACGATGTCACCCACATCCGGGGCGACTCCGGGGATGACAAGACCGACACCGCCAACCAGACCGTGGACCGCGAGCTCGGCCAGGGTGCACAGGTCATCGTGGGCGCTGCCGCCTCCGGGGTGACCAAGCTGGTCATCGACAAGATCACCGGCGCTGGTGTGGTCGAGTTCTCCCCGGCCAACACCTCTGACGAGTTCACCTGCTGGGCGGACCGGGGCCTCTACTTCCGGACCGCTCCGCCGGACGTCCTGCAGGCCCAGGCGCTCGCCGGGCTGATCGGTAGCGACGGGGCGCAGCGGGTGGCCATCATGGCCCGCAATGACCCGTACGGCAGCGGCCTGGCCGACAACACCGAGAAGAACCTGATCGAGGCAGGCATCCCGCAGGACCAGATCAAGAAGATCATCTACGACCCGAACGCGACCTCCTACAACACCGAGATCGACATCGTCCGGCAGTTCAACCCGGATGCGATCGTAGTGATCGGCTTCGACGAGTCGAAGAAGATCCTCACCAGGATGAGCGAGGTGCAGATCGGACCCGGAAAGAAGCTGGTCTATGGCACCGACGGGAACATGGGTAACGCACTGGGTGAGGGCCTGCCGTCAGGTCTGCTCGACGGTATGAAGGGCACGACCCCGCTGACCAAGCTGTCCGGCGAGTTCCAGCGGCGGCTGAAGGCACAGGACCCGACCCTGGTGGACTTCAACTACGCGGGTGAGTCCTACGACGCCGTCATCATCGCGGCGCTGGCCGCTGAGCAGGCGAAGTCGACCAAGGGCCAGGACATCGCGTCCCAGATCAACGGGATCACCAGGGACGGCGAGAAGTGCACCAGCTTCGCCCAGTGCAAGGACGTCATCGACAAGGGCGGTAACCCCGCCTACGTCGGCGCGACGGGTGCACTGAACTTCACGCCTGCTGGGGAGCCGGGCAGCGGCAGCTACGGCATCCTGCATTTCAACGCGCAGAACAAGATCGATGACGCGCGTACGCAGTACCGAATCGTGGGCAGCTCCTGAGATAGGTCCACACCGCCGCGGGCCGCCGATGACCGTCGGC
>JBOHGD010000142.1:0-2251 GCA_050699955.1 Pseudonocardiaceae bacterium
TAGCAGGGCGTTGATCTTCGACCCGAAAGGGTCCAGCGCCAGGTGGTGATCCGACGTCGGCGCGAAGTGGGCGGCTTCTTCGGCGGGTTTCTGGACGGAACGAGCGGTCCCGCCCGACGTCACCCCCGGATCAGCCTGCCTGGGCGTCCAGGGCAGCGATCCGGATCACGTTGTACACGGCTCCGGCCATCAGGAACCAGGCTCGATTGCGTTGCAGCCCGATGTAGCGCAGCTTGCGTCCGCCGGCAATGGTCTTCATCCAACCGAAGGGTTCCTCGATGCGTTTCCGGATCCGCAGGCTGACCAGGTGCCCATCGTGTCGAGTGGTCCGGCCATCGATGGCGCTGCTGCGGTTGGTGTCGTTTTGGGCCACGTGTGGGGTCATGCCAAGTTCGCGGCAGCCGGCGACGAAGTCCCGGGTGTCATAGCCCTTGTCTCCAGCCACGGTTCGCCGTCTGGCCCGCCGCGGCAATCTGCGCAGCAGGGTCAGCGCCGTTTCCCGTTCGGCGTACCCGGTGGCTTGGGTCAAGTCCATGCCCACTATCAGGGCCTTGCGGTGCTCCATGAGCAGATGGCCGGCATAGCTGAGCTTCGCCGCCACCGCGTTGCCCTTGCGGGCCAAGCGAGCCTCCGGATCGGTGGTGGATTGGTGCGTCTCGTTGCTGCGGTGCTCGCCGTGATAGTTCACCTCGGCGTTGCGTCCCGGGCCGGACGGACCGTTGCCCTTGCCGCCGTCCTTGGGCCGGAAGCTCTTGTGCGACGCCCAGGCCTCGAGCAGGGTGCCGTCCACGCTGAAGTGGTCGCCCGAGATGTACCGGCGCAGGTGGGCCTGGCGCACCACCGCAGCGAAGAAGCGGTCGGCGATCTCATGGTCAAGCAGCCGCTCCCGATTCCGCGAGAAGGTGCTGTGGTCGAAGGCCTCGGCGTCGATGTCGAGGTCGAGGAAGAACTTGAAGAGCAGGTCGTACTGCAGGCGCTCGCAGAACTGCCGCTCGCTGCGGATCGAGTACAGGGCCATGAGCACGCTGGCCTTGAGCAGCTGCTCCGGGGGCACGCTCTGCCGCCCTGTGGTCGCATACATGGCGTCGAACTCCGGGTCCAGTTCGGCGAGCACCGCCTCCACCACCTTCTTGATCCGGCGAATCGGGTGGTCCGGCGGGATCATGCTCTCCGCAGTGAGCGTGGACAACATCGTCGTCTGAGGATCTGTGCTGCCACGCATGCTGGATCTCCGGGGCTCATTGACGGCGTCACCCGAAGACTCGCACACCCGAGTCACCAGCGGGTGGGTCTCAGGGATCGAAAATCAACACCCTGTTAGGGGCCCACGAGGGCGCGTACACTCGCACCCCGGAGGTCAGGGTTCGAGTCCTTCCGCGACACCTGAGTCCGGGATGGAGCCCGGGCAGAGCAGATTGCGATCAATAGGTGCGCGGACGCAAAGAAGATCCAGGTGAGACAGAGCTCGCACTCGCCGACACCACCTTCGCATTCGTCTCACCGATCCCCCTGGATTCGTGTGCTGCAGCTCGTCCTGGTGTTCGTCGTCGTGGTTGGCGGGTTGGTCGAAAGCCCCGCTCACGTACTCGCCTTCGCTCCCGACGGCTCGGGCACCATGACCGCCTCGCCGACAAATGTCGGCTATGGCTCCAGCGGCAACACCATCACCTTCACCTACACCGAAACCGCCTCAGGCGGCACCCACAACGGCGGGCTCAGCCTGGCCGTACCGGGTGTGTGGAGTGCGCCCCAGGGAACCTCAGGGACACGCGGGTACACCACGTCCAACTGTGGCGGAACGCCGTCGTTCAGCGGCACTGGGCCGTGGACGATCACGGTCTCCTCAATGACGTTGGCGCAGAATGCCACCTGCACGATCACCTACGGTTCGGGCGGAGGCGCCTCGGGTGCGACCGCGCCATCGAGCTCTGGCTCTGCCACCTGGACGGCCAGGGGGAAGTCCACCAGCAACGGAACCCTGACCGCGCTCCCGACATCACCGAGCATCGGTGTGAACGCGGCGGATGGGTCGGGAGCTCTCACCTCCGATGCGGCCAGCGTGGGCAACGGCGCAAGCGGCATCACCATCACGCTCACCTACACCGCAGCGGCGGGAGGCCTGTCGGGTGGATCGGCTACCGTCGCCGTGCCGGCGGGCTGGAGTGCGCCATCGACGACCGGCTCGAGTGCCGGGTACACGGTGGCGAGCACGGGGTCAGTATCGGCCGCGGGTCAGCGGATCACGGTATCG
>JBOHGD010000143.1:0-2063 GCA_050699955.1 Pseudonocardiaceae bacterium
CGTTTCGACGTGACGGCACTTCAGCATGTCAGCCGGTTTATCATGTCGCCGCCCCCGCGGGAGAAAGTACTGAGCCGGCACTCACGAACCGGGCGGCCATTCCTCCACGGTGACCTCATGCATCGGGAAGTCCTTGGTGTTGCCCGTAGCCAGTCGGGCGCCGAACCCGGCCGTGACCGCGCCGATCAGGCAGTCGGCCTGGTGCAGCGTGACGCCGCGCATGGCGTGTTCCCGCCGCCATTCTCCGGCTCGCCGAGCATCGGGTTCCCGCACTGGGAGGACGCGGATCGCGGTGAACAGTGCGTCCGCGGCGGTGTGTTCGCTCGGCCGCAAGCCGCGGACGATCTCCTCGACGTTGATTGCGGTGGTGAGCAGTACCTCGCGTTCAGCGACGAGGCTGCGGATCCGTTCGGCGGCTGGTCGCCCCCGGAGCGCATCGATGAGGACGGTGGTGTCTAGGACCAGGGCACACATCAGCCGGCGAGCTGCTCGCGGTCGGTGCGCTGCGCGCGCACCCATGCTGCCGGGTCAGCGTCCCAGTCGTGACCGGAGTCGGGGATCGAGCCCAGCGCGGCCTCCAGCGCCTCGGTACGTTCGAGCTCGTCGATGGCCCGCCGCACTGCTCTGGAGATGAAACTACTCCGCTCACGTGCGCCGACGGTGCGGTCGAGATCCCTCACCAGCTCGTCATCCAGCGTGATGTGCAGTCGCATGGCCACAGGATAGCCCACGATGTGCCTCGGTGTTCGTCTCGGCACCGGACGGCGAGCGCGGGCGAGCGGTCGCCCGGCTGAGTGGACGGCAGGACCACGCAGGTCGGCAAGTCCGCCAGTTTCGCCAGTAGTCCGAGTGGCACCCTGGCCTGCCTGTGGGACCGGTCCTCCGAGATAGCTGTCGGCGGTCAGGCTTGGTGCAGGACCGTGTCCTTCATGGCGGTGCGAAAGTCGGTCACGGCGGGCACGGTGTTCCAGGGGGCGAGGACGTCATCCAGTTGGCTCAGCTCGGTGAGGATTCGTCCGGATTTGGTGTCTGCGCCGATGGTCAGGGCCTGCAGCCCCAGTTCGGCAGCATCCTCTATCTCATGGTCACCGGCGTGGGCCAGCGCGGCCCGGGCGAGGTAGGCACCACGACTGAGCCGAGCTCTGTCGGGCACCTCTGTGAGCGCACCCTGAAAGCTCTCGACTGCGCGGTGGTAGTCGCCCAGGAACGTCCAGCTATGTGCCTGGCTGAGGGTGATGCGATCTTCGGTTAGCCACTGCCCGCCCGGCGAGTTGGGGTCATTATCGCTGGTGTCGAGCAGTTCGCGGGCCCGGTCGTAGGTCCGCTCCATTACGGCCTGATCGCCGTTGATCGCGTAACCGCGCGCGGCGCGGGTAGCCGCCAGGGCCGCGATCCGACTGTCCGGTGGGGCCATCCGGAGTGCTTGCTCACCCGCGCCAATCGCGTCGGCGCCTACCCGCATATCGCCCGCCAGTTCTGCCTTGGACACGAGGATGTAGACGGTGAGATCGTGATCGGCGGTCAAGTGGGACAAGCCGAGCGCACGATCCATCCAGAGCTCCGCCTGGTGATGTTCACACAAATCCTTGTGTAGCCATCCGCAGAACTCGGTGTACTGGGCCTGCACTCGTACCAGCGCGCGCTGATCGGCGCCGCGCCACTTCGACCGAAGCTGCTGCATGATGGCGATCTGCTCGCGCACGACAGGGATCACTTGCTGCGGACCGAACAGCATGCCGTTCTCGATGAGCACCTGCCGCAGTTGCTGGAAATGCTCGATCGGATGGACATCGTCGACGTCCGGGTGCGGCGTGGCGGAGGGGATTGCTGCCGGTGCTGCGGCCAGGCCGATGGCGGCCGAGCTGATGCCTTGGAGGAAGACCCTGCGTGGGACGGACACGAACACAACCCTTCCGTCAGACGTGCGGGCTGGAACGACGATCTCTTCACCGATCTCCGGCCCGGTATCCGGCACTGCTGGGAGGGTCGTTCCACCGGCCAGGTTACCGGGTGGGGTGGCCACATGGCTGTTGTCGCTGGCCACATGGGTGGGTGTCTGGTCG
>JBOHGD010000144.1:0-1974 GCA_050699955.1 Pseudonocardiaceae bacterium
TCGGCCAACTCGTCGGCCTCGACCGGGAACAGATCTCCGCGATCGAACGCGGCACCCGCCACTTGCGTGACGTGCGGATCGCGGCCCGGGTCGCCAGCAGGCTGCTGATCCCACCAGGGCACCTCGGGTTCGGCACCGGCGCTACCGTTGCCGCAGGGGGTCCACACGGGCGGAAGGTTGTGAGTTGGATGGACCGCAGGATCTTCGTGTCGCACGTCGCGGCTTTGGCCCTCGGTGCCAAGGCGCTGGGCGGGCTTGATGTTGACCGGCTCACAGCGCTGCTCCCGCAGGCAGAACCCACCGGCACGCGCCATGTCGGAGCTGGTGATGTGGCGGCCATCGAGCAGTCGGCGGAGGCGTTCTCCCGGCAGGACTTCGCCCAGGGCAGCGCGTACTTCCGGGATGCCGCCGTCGCGCAGTTGCATTCGGTGTTGCCGTTGCTCAAGGCCCAGATGGCCCCCGATGTGCGGCCTCGGCTGTTCCTGGCCACCGGGTACCTGGCGATGATGGCCGGCTGGATCAGCTTCGAGGTGCGCCAGCACGAAGCGGCCCGACGGCTGTGGACGATCGGAGTGGATGTCGCACGCCACACCGACGACCCTCAAGGTGTCGACCTGTCCTCGTACCTGCTCTATGACATGGCGCTGCAGGCCGTGGAGCTGGACCGCCCTGATGAAGCACTTCGGCTGGCCCAGATCGGTCAGGCCACGGCCCTCGGTGCGCACCAGGTGTCCGGGTCCACCAGTTCTGCCTTGGCCTACATCCAGGCCAGGGCACTAGCTGCGCAAGGCGCGGCGGCGGCCAGCGACCGCGCGCTCGGCCAGGTCTCAGACCGATTCGAGGCGATAGACCAGAACAACCTCTCCCCTTGGGGCCGGTGTTTCGTAGGCGAGACTCATCTCGCCTCCTGCCAAGGCAGTGTGCACCACTCACTGGCCCTGGCCACCGGCGACCAGAAGACGGCTGACCGATCGGTGGCCCTGCTGCGCAGCGCGGTGCAGGGCTTCGGCCCGGAATACGCCAGGGTCCGGGCAAGCGACCTCGTTGATCTCGCAGGGGCCCACGCCATCGCGGGGGACACCGACACCGTCGTCACCGTCGGGCATCAGGCGCTGGAAGCCGTCGAGGTGGTGCACTCCCCCAGGACGCGCGACAAGCTGCGATCCCTCAGCACTGTGCTGGAGCCGATGAACGCCAGCCCGGGTGTGGCCGAACTCCGCGAACGCCTGGTCGCCGCATGATCACTCGCGGTACGGTGCGTGACGAGTCGGGTGCGTTTAGTTAGCGACGCTGGGGAGAACGCTCATGGGCAAGCATGACGACAAGATCACAAGTGACGGGCGTGGGCAGACCGACCCTCGTGACACCAAGGACGTCCAGGACGCTGGCGGCGGAAAACACAGTTCCGATGACCGGGGTGAACAACGGGGTCAGCAGGGTCAGGGCGACAACAAGTGACCACTGCTGAGCTGGACCACCTCACCGGCCTGCTCCGGGACTGTCTGACCGAACCCTGGCGAGCCGCGTTCGCCGCGACCCCGCGTGAGCTGTTCATCCCCGACCAGGCGCTGTGGGTCCACGACGGGGACGTGCAGACCCCCATAGACCGGGCCAGCGACCCGCAGATGTGGCGGTCGGCGGTCTACTCGAACGAATCTATCGTGACCCAGTTCGACGACGGGACCGCAGGCGGGGACGGGGACGCCACCTCCTCGTCGTCAATGCCGTTGGTGATGGCACTCATGCTGCACCAGCTCGACGCCCGACCCGGGCACGCGGTGCTGGAGATCGGCACCGGCACCGGGTATAATGCGGCGCTGCTCGCTCACCGGGTCGGGCCGCGCAACGTGACCACCATCGAGGTCGATCCTGTGATCGCGCGGCAGGCCCGCGTCAACCTGGCGGCCGCCGACCGGCCAGTCACCGTCATCACCGGCGACGGCGCCTACGGGCACCCGCCCGGCGCACCCTACG
>JBOHGD010000145.1:0-1878 GCA_050699955.1 Pseudonocardiaceae bacterium
GTCGAAGTCACCAACAGCCCCACCCCCATGACCCCCGCCGACGGCGACATCTACGACTGGACCATCCCCTGGAACACCTGGCAAACCATGTCCGCCCTCACCACCCCCTAAAACACTCAACCAACACCACTGAACTCCCACGAAATTCATCCCCCGACCACGACTCAGCTCCGAACAGCACCCGAAAAGCTACTCGCGACTACGATACCGTGCACCCGGTTGGTGACAGTCTGCTGGACCGCGCCGGTTGCTGTGGACAGCTTGATGCCGAACGTCGGCTGCCGGGCCCGGCTGGTGGTGCTCCCGGGTAGTCCCAGGGCAGCTGTCACAGGCAGCCGCACGCTCGCCGACGTAGCCGTGACGCCACGTCAGCGGTCGCCTACCTACGGTCGCGAAGATCGGGGCTAGACTAGCCCCCGACAGCGGAGCTGGAGCCGGGTATCGGGAAGGACTGGTTCAAGTGAGCGAGAGCTACACCGCGGTATACGAACGAGACGACGAAGCCTGGGTGGCGAAGATCGCCGAAGAGCCCCACGTTCACAGTCGCTGCCCTAGCCTGGCCGAGGCTCGAACGAGTATACGGGACGCTCTTGCCGGGTGGCTCAAGACCGATACCGCGGAGCTTCGCGTCGTTGATGACTTCCGGCTGCCCGCTCAGATCCGGTCCGCTCAGCAAGAGGTGCAGGAAACTCGGACGGAGAACGATCGGTCCCAGATGATGGCCAGCATGACCGACCCTAGATCGGCAAAGGCCTGGGCCGAGGACCTCGGCCTCTCCATGCGGGACCCGGTGACTGTCCAGTGGCTCGAGAGCCTGGGGGATAAAGAGGTCTCGATCGATACATTCTGCCACACGATTACGATGGTGGAAGAAATGACGAGGTTGGCAGCGACCGGTCATCCTGTTTCTCTGGACGGTATCCTCAAAGAGGAGTAGACGGCCGCGATCGCTGCCCGAACCGTTCCTCGTGCACGACGTCGGCCAGCGGTGCGCGATGCCGCCAGCCCTGCCGTTCGAGGTCCGGTGTGGCTGCCAACTCCCGGATCGGGCCCAGACACAGCCAGGCCACCGGACGAATGTGCGCTGGGATGCCGAGCAGCTCACGCAGGAACTCCTCCCGATAGAAGCTGACCCATCCCACACCAAGGCCTTCAGCGGTGGCGGCCAGCCACAAGTTCTGGATCGCCAGGCACACCGAGTACAAGCCGGCGTCGGCGATGGCATGCCGCCCGAGCACCGCGGGAGAGCCGCGCTCCGGGTCATAGGTGACCACGACGCCGACACTCGACTCCAGCACGCCCTCGACCTTGATCCGGGCGAAGGTCTCGGCCCGCTCCCCGTCGAGCCGGCTCGCGAAGATCTGACGCTCCGCCTGCGCATGATCACGGAAGGCGGCGCGGGTACTCACCTCACCGACGAGCACGAAGTCCCATGGCTGGCTGAGCCCGACGCTGGGCGCGGCGTGTGCGGCGGCGAGGATCCGGCACAGCACGTCGTCGGGCACCGGGGCGCCGGTGAACTCACTCCGGACGTCGCGCCGACGGTGCACAAGGTCGTAGAAACCGCTCGCGTCCACCCGGACAGTCTGTCAAGGGCTGCGCAGACCCGACCGCGGGCTGGGTGGCGGGAGGTCCACCACCCATGATCGGTCTCGATCGGGAGTTGTTCGCCTACTCCTGAAAGCTCTGCAGGCAGTAACCTGCCGCGGGCTGAATCGCACACGTGAGTGAGAACCCAGATGATTATCGTGCCGCTAAGGCCTCAGCGAAGCGGTGTGGCACAAACGACACAAGTTCCTGCTGATCATCCTGTCCCTGCACATACCGGTGATCTTCGTGTTCGGGCTGGTACTGCACCACACCCCGCTGACCATCCTG
>JBOHGD010000146.1:0-1847 GCA_050699955.1 Pseudonocardiaceae bacterium
TCGGCCAACTCGTCGGCCTCGACCGGGAACAGATCTCCGCGATCGAACGCGGCACCCGCCACTTGCGTGACGTGCGGATCGCGGCCCGGGTCGCCAGCAGGCTGCTGATCCCACCAGGGCACCTCGGATTCGGCACCGGCGCTACCGTTGCCGCAGGGGGTCCACACGGGCGGAAGGTTGTGAGTTGGATGGACCGACGAGACTTCGTACAGCACGTCGCCGCCGCAGCCCTCGGCATTGCCGGTTCGGCCGGCTTGGACCTGGACCGGCTGCTCACGCTGCTGCCCCAGGCCGAGCCCACCGGCACCCGCCACATCGGCACCTCCGACGTCGTAGCCATCGAGCAACTCACCGCTGCGTTCGTGCGTCAAGACGACGCGAACGGTAGCGGGCTGATCCGAGAGGCCGCCGTGGCAGAGCTGCACTCGGTGCTGCCACTGCTGAATGCTCAGGTCGCTCCTGAAGTGCGGCCCCGGCTGATGCTTGCCACCGCAGGGCTCGCGATGATCGCGGGATGGACCAGTTTCGATACCAATAAGCATGACGCGGCCCGGAATCTGTGGATGATCGGACTCGACCTGGCTCGTCATTCCGATCACCCCCAGGCCAGCGACCTCACCGTCTACCTGCTCTACGACATGGCGCTACAAGCGATCCATCTAGGTCGCCCCAAGGAAGCACTGAACCTGGTCCGGGTCGGCGAGGTTGCCACGGTCAACTCACAATCGGTATCCGCCTCCACTACCTGCGCACTGGTAGGTATCCAGGCCCGCACCCACGCCGCCCTGGGCGATACGGCAGCCTGCGATCGGATGCTGGGTCGAGTCGAGGAGCACTTCACGGCCATTGATCGCACGACGGCACCACTATGGGGTGGGTGCCTTGACAACACCGGGCTCGCCGCCTATCAGGGGAGGGCGCACTACGAGCTGACACTCACTAGTCGGGACTCGACCGCCGCAGAGCGGGCGGTGCCGCTATTGCGCAAGGCCGTGGATGGCTTCGGTGTCGGCTACGCGAAATCGTCAGCGCTCAACCTGCCTGATCTCGCCGGGGCACATGCGTTGGCCGGGGACGTCGACACCGCGGTCACAGTCGGGCACGACGCGGTGGACGCGGTCATCGCCGTGTATTCCCCCCGGGCCTACGACAGACTGCGTTTGCTGCACAGCGTGCTGGAGCCAATGCACACCAGCCCCGGTGTGGCCGAACTTCGGAACCGCCTGGTGGCTACCGCCGCCTAGTAGCAATCGACTGCACCTGTGGTTCAGTCCGCTAGGCGCGCCGAGCGGGCACCGTCCTGGAACTGATGCGCTTCAGCCCGGGTGTCTCCGAGCTTCGTGAACGACTTGTCGCCGCCTAGCGAGCCCCCGTGATCACCGGCGACGGGCAAGGGCAGCTCGACCCCCGCAACACCCACCACCAACCGTGACGCAACGCATTACCACGCCGGTCGCAAGATCAGTAGACTGGTTAGCGGTACCGCAAGATCCCCTGGATCATCTCAAAGAGGTTGTCGGTGCCATCGACTCAACTCGACGGTCAGCCCCGGGGGGACACGATGGTCAAGGTCCTGCGCATCGTTGTGCGAGGCGTTGGCGGGGCGGCACAGTGTGTCACATGGGCACTCACGACAAGCCGATCCCGGACCCGGATCCGACAGGGGACGGGCAACTCCCGCCGGGCAAGCCGCCGCCTCCACCGCCGGACCCCGGCAAGCACGGCACGCCAGACCTCCCCGACAAGGGCGGCAAGTAGTAGTGGCCGACTCCGGCGCGCTGCGTCAGTGCATGGTGGAGGGCCTCACCCGGCGGGGTGAGTTGGACGAGCGGTGGCGGGCCGCGTTC